>NZ_BFBX01000005.1:123531-129655 GCF_003851045.1 Paenibacillus sp. 598K
TCAACCGCTAATGCGGTTAAAAAACCAAGAAATCTGGGGACAACAGCGATCGGAAGATCGATCCCGTGACCGTAGGCGTTGTTTTGAGGGCAGTCTGATTATACTAATACCGGAAGCAAGGAACAATACAACTTTTGGATGATCCTAATTTACTAATATTTTAGCTAAACATCAATTGACGGGCCAGAATCCGGGTGATAGGATAAGCATACCTTGATGGTTGCGCTTACACAATGGGCGTCGGCTCAGCCAATCCTAGGAATGGAAATGGAGGAAGCGACAGCCTATGAAAGCAGGCGCCAGACCGATTATCGGCAAGCTCGGCGGAGGGTTCTCCCGCATCCGGACCGTGCTGCTGCTCAGTTACTTCGTCATCATCCTGCTGTCGATCGTCATGGTCGGCAGCGTCTCCTTTTATCTCTCCTCGAGTGCGATCAAGGGCCGGGTCGAGTCGGCTAATCTGCAGCTCGTGCGCCAGATCGGCACTCACCTCAACAATGACTTCCGCAGCAAGCGCAATCTGCTGCTGGCTCCCTATTACGAGACCGAATACATCGATGGCATTAATGCTTACCCGGAAATGGACGCGCGCAATCAGTATCTGTTCCGACAGAAGCTGGAGAACCTCTACCTGAAGAGCTTCAACGCCACTCCGATCAGCGGCTTCATCCGCTTCCAGATCTACTACCGCACCGGCGAGCTGCTGGCAGCCTCGGGCGACTACAAGCCGTGGACGCCTGTCCAGGTGCGCAACGCCGACTGGTTCCTGCGTACGGTCGCCGAGGATGGGGGCGTTTACTTCCATGGCCCGAGCCAGGGAGACGGCACGACCGATACCGAGGCCACCGCGTACGCCTCGTCGATCCTGATCCGCGACTTCTCCTCTCCCGAACGGTTCATCGTCGTGCGCGTCGAGTACGGGGACGAGCTGTTCCAGACGATGGGAAGGAGCGACGATCTGTCGGCAGCCAGTCGCACGCTGGTGCTCGATACGAGCGATAGGCTCGTCTACGACTCGCAGTCTGGCCAGGGGCTGGCTGTCGAGGATGCGCTGCTCGGCCGGGTGCGCAGCGGCGAGGGCAAGTTCTGGATGAAAGGCGATGGCGACGAGCAATTCGTCTCCTATCGGGTGTCGGAGGCGACGGGCTGGAAGGTCGTCCTGCTGACGCCGCGCAGCGAGATATTGGGGCCGATCAGCCAGATCAAGACAGCGGTCGTCGTGACGGCGCTTGTTGCCTTTGCGATGACGTTCGTCATCTCGGTCCTCTTCGGCAGACGGATCACCCAGCCGATCCTCACGCTCTTCAAAAGCGTCAACCGGATCAAGCGCGGCGACTTCTCCGAGCGGGTGGAGATTCGGCGCTCCGACGAGATCGGCATGATCGCGGCCAATTTCAATGCGATGCAGGACGAGCTGCAGCATCTGATCGAGAATACGTACGTCAATCAGATCAAGCTGCGTGAGGTCGAGCTGGCGATGCTCTACTCGCAGATCAATCCGCATTTCCTCTACAATACGCTGGACATCATCCGGGCGATGGCGGACTATCATCGGGCGTCCGAGATCGGAGAGATCGCCCAGGCGCTCGCCGATATGTTCCGCTACAATACCCGCAATCGCGACGAGGTCGTGACGCTCCAGGAGGAGCTCGACCAGATCGAGGCTTATATGAAGATTCAGCGCATCCGCTTCGACGACAAGATCGGCTACGAGGCCGAGGTTGACGAGGCGCTCTACAGCTACCCGGTACTGAAGATGACACTGCAGCCGATCGTCGAGAACGCGGTGTTCCACGGGCTCGAGCGCAAGCGCGGCAAAGGGACGATCCGGATCGCGGCGAGGCGAGAGGGCGACCGCTTCGTCCTCTCGATCATCGACGACGGCGTCGGCATATCCGAGCGTCATCTGGGCGAGCTGCAGGCGAAGCTGCGGCGCTCTCTCCATAGCGATGCGTCGCCGGACGAGAGCGGCCGCGGCATCGGCGTGCGCAACGTGTACGCGCGTTATGCGATCCGCTATGGCGAAGCGCTCGACTTCGAGATCGAGAGCCGCAAGGGCGTGGGTACCTGCGTAACGTTGTCCTTGCCCTTCGAGGCGGAGGCGACGCTCGGTCAGAATCTTCAACACTCGGAGTCGGAATCGTGAATAGGCTTACAGAAAGCGCTTACTATATAATCGAAACTGTAAACGCAGCAAGCGAGTCTTGCAACCTAAAGGGAGGTTCACTATCAGATGAAAAAAGTAAAAGCAGCATCGGTCCTGCTGGCCATCAGCTTGGTCACTGCTTCCCTGGCCGCCTGCGGAGGCGGCAACAACAACTCGGGTACGTCTACGCCGCCTGCGACGAGCGAGAGTACGCCGCCCAAAACGGAGGAGCCGAAAAGCGACCCGGTTACGCTCTCCTTCGTCATCTCCAACACCGAGGACACGACGGCTTACAACAAAGTATTCGAGGCTTATGAAGCGAAGACTGGCAACAAGGTCGAGCTGCAAGCGCTGCCCGGCGGCGACTACGACAATATGATTAAGACGCGCTTCTCAACCGGCGACTTTCCTGACCTGTTCCTGATGCAGCCGGGCACCAAGCAATATGTGAAGCTGAGAGCCGAAGAGACGCTGCACGAGTGGTCCGGCGAGCAAGGCGTGTGGGACAATGTGATCGACTCCATCAAGGAAGCGCAAGTGGAGAACGGCAAAATCTACGGCGTTCCTTACGGCTCGACCGGCATGATGGGCGTCTTCTACAACAAGGATGTATTCAAGCAAGCCGGCGTCGACGTGCCGCAAAATTACGCCGATATGATCGAGATCGCCAAGAAAATCAAGGCAGCCGGATTCACGCCATTTTACGAAGGCGTCAAGGATGCCTGGCCGCCGCAAGTGTTTTACTTCACCGGTTGGGTCACGCAGGTCGATCCGGTCATCGGCGACGAAGGCGTAGCGAAGCTCAACCGCAACGAGCTGGCGCTCGCGGACATCGCAGAGCTGAAGGATCTGTTCGCCAAGCAGCTCGAGCTGAAGGAGCTGGGTCTGTATCAAGATAATGTCATGGCGGGAACCTATGACGAGATGCAAAACGAGCTCGGCGACGGCAAGGTTGGCATGGTATTCATGCTCGATGGCATCGTCTCCCAGCTCGAGCAGAAGTTCGGCAAGGATTGGGTAACGAACAACCTCGGCTTCTTCCCGTTCCCGTCCGCTACCGATCAAGGGACAGCGATGATTACGCCGCCGAACCAGCTGATGGTGCCTGAGAAGGCCAAGCATCGCGACGCTGCGATGGAGCTGGTCCGCTTCATGCTCGAGCCAGCTAACGTCGACCTGTTCTATGCTAGCAAACCGGGCATCCCGATCTACCAGGGCGCGACCAGCGAGCTGTATCCGGTCCAGGAGGATGTCAAGGCTTATATCGATGCCGGCAAATCCCGCGTCAACATCCAGAACCGTCTAACTGCATCGTTCGTCGATTTCTCCAAGACGCTGCAGAACTTCTTCCTGAACGGCAACATCGATCAGGCGATCCAGGAGTTCAGCGCCAACTATCAGAAGGACGGCAAGGCCAAGCAGCTCGAAGGCTTCTAACAGTCCAGGCTGCCTTCAAACGCCTACGGTCACGGGATCGATTGTGAGAGCAGCCTGATTTATCTACTTAGGGAGGAGGGGAAGCGATGGAAAGGCGCCGATATCCGCTTTACTTTTCCGCTCCCGCAGCCGCAATTTTTCTCGTCTTTTTTATCGCTCCGACCTTGTTCGGCGTCTATTACAGCTTTACCAACTGGAACATCCATGCGGACAACATCCGCTTTATTGGCTTCGACAATTATGCGGCTTTGTTCCAGGAACCGCGTCTGGGCAAAGCGCTCAGCAATACGTTAATTTTTGCGGCGGCGGTGACCGTCCTGCAAAATCTGATCGGGCTCGGGCTGGCGCTTGTTATGAACGAGTCGATCCGAATGCGCAATTTTTTCCGTACCGTGTTCTTCATGCCCTACGTCATCGCGCCGATCGTCATCGGCTACGTGTTCCGCGCCATCTACCACCCGGAGCATGGCATCGTCAATGTCATCCTCGATAATGTCGGGCTGGGCGCGATGGCCCAGGACTGGCTTAATGATCCGAAATGGGCGCTGTTCTCCATCATCGTCACCGATCTGTGGCGGGTATCCGGCTTTACGATGGTGATCTACCTGGCGGGCTTGCAGTTCATCCCCAAGGATCTGCTCGAGAGCGCGTCGATCGACGGGGCGAGCTATCGTCATCGGCTGCGCCACATCATCCTGCCGCTGATCGCAGCCTCGACGACGGTCAATATCCTGCTGTCGCTGATCGGCTCGATGAAGGTGTTCGAGATGGTCATGGTGCTCACCGACGGCGGTCCGGGCTATACGACCGAGGTGTTCTACACCTACATCCGCAGTACATTCAGCATGGGCGAGATGGGCTACTCGACGGCGATTAATCTGGTGCTGTTCCTGCTGGTGACGCTGGTCGGCTTGCCGGTGCTGGCGGCCCTCAAGCGACGGGAGGTGGAGATGTGAGAGCGTCGAGATCCAAGCAACTGGGCTTATATCTTGTCGTACTGATCGGCGCGCTCATCATCCTGGTGCCGTTCTACATGATTATCGTCAATTCGTTCAAGGGCATCCGCGAGTCGGCCTTGTTCGGGATGGGCTTGCCGACGGAGTGGCTGATGAGCAACTACGAGAAGGTGTTCGAGCAAGGCAACATCCTGCGCGGCTTCAAAAACAGCTTCCTGCTGGCCGGTCTGACGACGGTATGCGTCAACCTGTTCGCCTCGATGGCGGCCTTTGTCATCCAGCGCCGCAACGACCGCTGGATGCGCAGCCTGTACATGACTTTTATCCTCGGCCTGATCGTGCCGGTCTCGATCGTGCCGACGATTCGTCTAATGGATATGCTCGGCATCAAGGGCACGTACTTCAGCATGATTATGTATTACACCGCAGTGCTGCTGCCATTCTCGGTGTTCCTGCTAGTCGGCTTCATGAAGCAGATCCCGCGCGAGCTCGACGAGGCGGCGCTGATGGAGGGTGCGAGCTTCTTCCAGCTCTATACGCGGATCATCCTGCCGCTGCTCGTCACGGTACTGGTGACGGTGTCGATTGTCGTCATCGTCTCGGTGTGGAATGACTTTTTCGGACCGTTCTATCTGGTCACCGACAGTACGAAGTGGACGATCGTGCTGCAGATCTTCAACTTCGTCTCGCTCTACAACACGAACTGGGGTGTCGTCTTCGCCTTCATGGTCATCGTCGTCTCGCCAGTGCTGCTCATCTATCTGGTGCTGCAGCGCTACATCATCGACGGTCTGACCGCGGGCTCGGTGAAGGGCTAAGACTTTCAGAGACTGTACTAGCTAATCGCAAGGGGGGAATGCGGATGTATCGGGTGATGCTGGCTGACGATGAGCGATGGGTGAGACTCGGACTGATCCAGTCGATCCCTTGGGATGGGCTGGGTCTCGTGCTCGCCGGCGAGGCGGCCGACGGACAGGATGCGTACGAGCTGCTGCTGGCCGAGCGGCCCGACCTGCTGTTCCTGGACATGCGCATGCCGGGCCTAGACGGCAAGGAGTTGCTGGCGCTGCTGCATGCGGAGCTGCCTGAGCTGCTGACGATCGTCGTCAGCGGCTATTCGGACTTCGAGTATACGCAACAGGCGATCCGTCATCATGCCTTCGATTACTTGCTGAAGCCGGTCAAAAAGGAGGAGCTCGCCGCTGTCCTCGAAAAGGCGGTCGCCGAGCTGGCGCGACGCAGCGACGAGCGGCAACGCTCGGCGGCCGCCCGGCAGGACGCCGGCTGGTTCCGCGATCTGCTGCTGGCGCCGACTGCGTCCGGCGATGCGTCGAGCGAGGCCAAGCTGCCGCCTGCCTGGCTGGATCGTCAGGCCGTCGTCTTCGCTGGCCGCCCGGATACGTATCGCGAGCAGGCCGAGTCGCCCGATCGGCTCAGTCGGCTCCGCGAGGCGCTGGAGCGTCAACGGTCCTTTCACCTCGGCGGTCGGTGGGAGTGCGCGCTCTCGCCTGCGCCGGACGGCCGCGCCGAGCTGATCGGCGCAATCGCGGCCGACGGGCTGCCGCCCGCCGAGCTGCAGCGGCTG
>NZ_BFBX01000006.1 GCF_003851045.1 Paenibacillus sp. 598K
GACCACGGCTCCTTGGCGCTCGTCGGCTGCTCGCCAGCGACGTCCCACGTGCCGCGTCCCTCGCTGCCGAACCGGCCGCGCGACCGGTCACGGCCCCCAGAGCCGCCGCCTGCACCCGGCGCCTGCTCGCTTGCCCCGCGACCCTCCGCGTCGCTCGCTTCCTTGCCCCACGTGCCGCGCCCAGCTCCGCCCGCCGCATCGCCGCCGCGCTTCCTGCCTTGGCCGCCCGGACCTCCAGCAGCGCCGGACCCGCCCTCGCCCTTGCGGCGCTTGCCGCCGAAGCCAAAGCCTGTGCCGCCTCCGCCCTTCTTGCCGCGCTTGTCGCCGGCATCGGCGCTGCGCTTATCCTTGCCGCCGCCCCGGCCGCTCCATACCTCGCCTTGGCGCGGACCGGCGCCGCGACCGCGCGGCGAGGAACCGTAGTAGCCCTTGCCGCCGCCCTCGCGCGGCTTCATGTCGAGCAGCTCGAAGTCGATCGTATGCTCCTCCATATTAACCCGCGACACCCGAATCTTCAGCTCGTCGCCGATCCGGAATTGCCGCGAGGTGCGCTCGCCGATCAGCATCATATGCTGCTCGTGGAAATGGTAGTAGTCGTCGTGCATGTCGCTGAGCCGGATCAAGCCCTCGACCGAGTTGTCCAGCTCGACGAAGATGCCGAAGCTGGTGACGCTGCTGATGATGCCGTCGAACTCCTCGCCGACCTTGTCGAGCATGTACTCGCATTTCTTCAGCTTCTCCGTATCCCGCTCAGCGTCGACCGCGACGCGCTCGCGCTCCGAGGAATGCTGAGCCGCCTCCGGCATCCACGCCTCCAGCGCCTCCTGGCGAGCTGGCGGCAGCGAGCCCCCGTGGTCCAACACCTCCCGGATCACCCGGTGGATGACGAGGTCGGGATACCGCCGGATCGGCGAGGTGAAGTGCGAGTAGTACTCCGCCGCCAGACCGAAGTGGCCGAGGCTCTGCGCATCGTACTTGGCCTGCTTCATCGAGCGCAGCATCACCTTCGAGATGACCGTCTCTTCCTTGGCTCCGCGCACATCCTCGAGCAGCGTCTGCAGCGCTCGCGGATGGATGGCATTGCCCTTGCCCTTGACATTGTACCCGAAGTTCGCCGCGAACTGGACGAACGCCAGCAGCTTCTCGGCGTCGGGGTCCTCGTGGATACGGTACAGGAACGGCACCTTCAGCCAGTGGAAATGCTCCGCCACCGTCTCGTTGGCCACCAGCATGAACTCCTCGATAATCTGCTCCGCGACCGAGCGCTCGCGCTTGATGATATCGACAGGCTTGCCGCTCTCGTCGACGATCACCTTGGACTCCGTGAAGTCGAAGTCGATCGCGCCGCGCTTCATCCGCTTCTTGCGCAGCTTCATCGCCAGCTCTTCCATCTGCTTGAACATATCGATCAGGCCGCTGTAGCGCTCCTGCAGCTCCGCGTCGTCCTCGGTCAACAGCTTGCGGACGTTGGTGTACGTCATCCGTTCCGTCGTGCGGATCACGCTGGTGAAGATGTCGTGGCGCACCCGCTTCAGCGTCTTGGCGTCAAACTCCATCTCGCACGACATCGTCAGCCGGTCGACCTGCGGGTTAAGCGAGCAGATGCCGTTGGACAGCCGATGCGGCAGCATCGGGATGACCCGATCCACCAGATAGACGCTGCACCCGCGGCGGAATGCCTCCTGATCGAGCGCCGACTTGTCCTTCACATAATAGCTGACGTCGGCGATATGCACGCCCAGAATATAGTTGCCGTTCTCGGCGCGCTCGACGTTGACCGCGTCATCGAGGTCCTTGGCATCCTCGCCGTCGATCGTCACGATCGTCTTGTGGCGCAGATCGCGCCGTCCCTGCTCGGCGATCTCGTCCTCGGTGATCGTATCCGGCGCAGCCTCCGCCTCCTGCATGACCTCATCGGGGAACGACTCCGGCAGCTGATGCTTGCGGATGATCGAGAGGATATCGATGCCCGGATCGTCCTTATGTCCGAGCACCTCTAGGATTTCGCCCTCGGCGGCCGAGCGGCCTTCCGGGTAATTGATGATCTTGACGACGACCTTCTGCCCGCTCACCGCGCCCTTAAACTCGCCCTTTGGGATGAAGATGTCGCGGTTGATTCGCTTGTCGTCGGGGATGACGAAGGCGTACACCTCGTGGTTCTCGAACGTGCCGACCACCTGCGTCACCGCCCGTTGGACGATCCGCACGACCTCGCCCTCGACGCGGCCGCCGTTCTCGCTGCGACCATTGATGCGCAGCAGCACCGTATCTCCGTTCATGGCGCTTTTCAGATCATTCGCATTGACGTAGACGTCTGGCTGCGACTTGTCGTCGGGCAGCAGGAATGCGAATCCCTTCGTATGCACCTGCAAGCGCCCGCGCACCAGATTCATCCGCTCCGGCACGCCGTAGCGGTCGCTGCGCGTCCGCAGGATTTTGCCGCTCGTCTCCAACTCGTTGAGCAGCTTCAAAAACGCCTTGAAGGCCGCCGCGTCCGCGATCTGGAACTGCTCCTCCAGCTCCTGGTACGTCATCGGCTTATAAGCCGTCTCTCGCATAAAATCCAATATCTCTTGCTCGGTTATCATTCACTCACCTCAGAGCCGACCCTGGTGCCACCGAAGCATCCAGAATCCGGCAGTTAAATAGCCATATTATATGTAGTATACACGAATCCGGACCCTCGCAATCGCCCTGCCCACAATTCAGGACAATTCCAACAAAGGGATGCTTCCGTAAAAATCAAAAAAAGCAGGGGGTTACCCTGCTTTCGGTTCACAATCGGTTTAGTTGTGCACAAAGTAAGCGACGACCAGCGCCAGGATGAAAAACCCGGATGCCAGAGCAACGGTCAGCCGTTGCAGGAACAAGTCCAGACCGCGCGCTTTTTGCTTGCCGAACAGGTGCTCCGCACCGCCGGAGATCGCTCCCGCCAGACCAGCACTCTTACCCTTTTGCAGGAGTACAACCGCAATCAAACCCAACGCGAAAATAACCAACACAATCTTAAATGCTGCTTCCACAATTCCACCTCCTGCTAAAAGTAAGCTTGCCTGGTCCCAAGGAGTGGGAGCCGATTAAGACAATGCCAAAACAAAAAAACACCTTTATATAAGTTATCATAAGTAGCGCCCAAATACAAGATGCCGACGCTGACAATCTTTGTGCTCCAGCTCTTGCCCACACGCCGCAGACTTGCAAACTGCAAGCCATGGACCACGCCGCAGACGTGCCAACTTCAGTATGTATCACGCCGGACACTTGTAAACTACAAGCCACAGGCTGCGCAAAATTTGCTGTCGAAAAAAGGTGAAGACACGAAAAAAAGTTAGTCCTTCGGCACTGGTCAAGATCGAAGCAAACATGTTAAATAGAATACAGCACCGTATTGCAAGCGCATACAATCTGACACAGGGGGCTGCCACGCCGATGAAAATCAACTGGTATTACCGTATGATGCTTTCGTATACGCCGATTTTTTTCGTCGTCGTCTCCTCCCTGATCTTCATCTTCTTCATGGTGCTCAATCACGCCTCTGAAAAAAAATACATCGAAACGAATGAAGCGATCCTCGAACGGATGGTGTACAACACCGATGCCAGCCTGATGCTGATCGAGCGCAACATCGTCAGCAAGCTGCTCACTGACGAGCGCCTCCAATTATTTTATACAAGCCATGCCAAGACAGCTTATGACGATTACGAGATCCAGAAGCAGCTGGTCGAAATGAAATCCTCATTTCCGTTCCCCAACGCGATCTATCTGTACCAGGAGGCGGACAAGCGCATCATCTCCGAGTCCGGCGCCTACCCGCTCGACGCCTTCGGAGACAAGGACTTCCTCGACGCCTTCTACCCGCAGGAGGAGCTGGGCCGATGGACCGCTCCGCGCTCCTTTGCCTACCTGCCATTCGACGAGAACAGGCAGCAGGTCGTCACCTTGCTCAAGCATTACGACGACGGGGAGCGCAAGCTGGGGGCCATCGTCATCAACGTCTATGCCAGCGCCATCAGCGACTATATGAACAGCTTCAACGACACCAACGCGAGCGCCGTCCAATGGGTCGACCGATTGACGACAGAGCCAGCCGAAGACAGCTCGCTCCATGCGGAGTCGACGATCGTCGTTCGGTCCGACTATACCGGCTGGCAGTTTGCCGCAGACAGTGTCTACGATGCCGAATATTCGATTCTCTCCTTTATCTTCAGCGCCTGGTCGATCGTCGCCATCCTAATTATCATTTTGGCGCTGGCCGGATTTACGCTCGTGACGCATATCCACTACAAGCCGATCCAGTCGATCCTCGCCAAGGCCGGTCGCTTCTCCGCGCGCAAGAGCGAGGAGCTTGGCGTCAAGCAGGTGGTCAATGAATTCGACTTTATCGAGACCGCTCTCGACCAGTTGCTGCAAAAGGCCGTCGACTACGAGCATCTGCACAAGGAGGATAGCGCGCTAAAGCAGCAGCGGCTCTGCCACGATCTGCTCGCAGGGCATATCGTCATGGACGACGCGCAATTCGCGCGCGAGCTGCACGAGCTCGGACTGCCCTGCCGCTATGACCGGCTCGCCGTGCTGGCCGTCGAGATCGATCATTACAGCGACTTCCTGCGCCGCTATCCGCCGGGGGATCGGCATCTGCTCAAGTTTATCGTCGAGAGCGCCTTTCGCGACCTTTGCCAACAGCACCAGCTCTTCGTCTGGCATGCCTGGATGGAGCCGGACCGGGTCGCCTTTGTCGTGCACCGGCTAGCGGACACCGTCACGGCTCCGATGGATCTCCAGACTGGTCTGACTGCCTCGGGCACCCAGGCTAGCCCTGCACACCCGATGGCTCCGGCAGCGGCCCCGGGGACCCAGGCAAGCCTTGCACACCCGACAGCCCGGATGGCCCCGGTTAGCCAGGCTGGCCTGGCTCCCCCCGCAGCGGCCATCCACGCGGCCATGGCTGCTCCTGCCGTCGCGTCTCCTCAGACTGCCCAGACAGCTACGACGGTCCCGACTATCTCCACGCTCGCCGAGGAGCTGCGCGAGTGGATCGAGACGCATCTGCAGCTCACCGTGACGATCGGCATCGGCGCCGACTCCGACGGGATCGATACGATCGCCGATTCGTACCGCAACGCCGTGGACAACGTCTCGCTGAAGTCGGTCTTCGGCTTCAACACCCTGATCGACAATCGCCGCAGCGCCGCTGCGGCGAGTCTGGACAGCTATGCGTATCTGCAAGCGATCGAGAGCGCAGCCCAGTCCTTCCGGATGCATGAGAGCGATTGGCGGGAGAAGCTGGCGGCGATGTTCCGACAGCTCCATAGCGTACGGTTCGCCAGGCAGGAGATGGCCGCCCTCGTCGGCAGCTTCGTGCTGCAGATGGCCCGGGAGATCAACGCCCTCTCGCCGAGCATACAGCGCATCTGGAGGGAGGAGTATCAAGCCCGCTTCGCAGAGCTGCACGAGACCGCGGATACGCTGAGCGAGCTGGAGGAGGCGCTCATGAGCGCCATGTACGCCCTCGAGGCGGCCGTCGATCAGGACCGCCAGGCGCGCAGACATCACAGCATCGCTCTGCAGGCCAAGAGCTACATCGACGCCCACTTCGCCGACGCCGAGCTGTCGCTGTCGCTGCTGAGCGCTTACCTCAATGTGCAGCCCAACACGCTTAGCCTGTTGTTCAAGGAGGAGCTGGGCGAGAAGTTTATCGACTATGTTCTGAAGGTGCGGATGGACAAAGCCAAGCAGTTGCTCGTCGAGACCGATCAGTCGGTGCAGGCCGTGGCCGAGCAGGTCGGCTATCTGAACGTCATCTCCTTTTACCGCACCTTCAAAAAACACCAGGGCGTGCCGCCCGGCGAATACCGCACGCTCCAGATCCATCAAGGCAGCTCCTAGCAGCTGCAAAAGGAGTCTGATCGCTATGAAACGCATAAGCATCTTCCGTCGCCCGCCCGCCGACCCGGCCAGTCTCGCCAGTTCCGCCAGGTCCATCAGCCTCGTCGGCCTCATCGCCATCGTCGCGCTCGTGATCCTGCTGTCTGGCTGTGCCGGACTGAAATCTCACGTAGGGGACGCTCAAGAGGTCGCCGGCAGCAGCGGCCGCACGACGCTGACCATCGAGCTGTTCGATCGCAACAACGCCCCTCAGGGCGCATCGCCGATTACCGACAACTTCATGACACGCTACATCCAGGAGCAATTCGGCGACCCGAACGGACTCGACATCAAGTTCGTCACCGTCCCCCGCTCCGAGGAAGAGGAGAAGCTGAACGTCCTGATGATGGCCGGCCAGGCGCCGGATATTATCTTTACGTACAATGACCAACTCGTCCACAACTTCATCACCAAAAACCTGCTTGTCGACCTCGGACCGCTGCTGGAGCAGCATGGGCCGGAGCTGAAGCGGCTGCTCGGAGAGGATGTGCTCCGCTATGGCAGGTTCGAGGGCAAGCAATATGCGATTCCCGCCAAGCGGGTGCTGACGGCTCAGAGCACGACCTTCATACGCGAGGACTGGCTGGAGCAGGCCGGACTGCCGCTGCCGGCGACGACCGAGCAGTTCTACGAGGCGCTCCAGGCGTTCAAGACGATGGGTCTGGGCCGCTTCGGCGAGCACAACGTGCCTTATGGCTACGTCGATCCCTTCCATACCCAGCCGCTGCTGTATTCCTTCCTCGATTGGGCCCGGATCAGCGAAGAGGATCGCTTCGCCAGCCCGGCCTGGCTGCTGCCCGGCAGTCGGGAGGCCTATCGGTTCCTGAACAAGCTCTATCACGAGGGGCTGATCGATCCCGACTTTGCTCTGCAGATGGACAAGGATACGCACCAGTTCCAGAAAAACCTCGTCAACGGCAGGATCGGCGCAGCCACGCCGAATACAAACGAGCCCGTCTACATGGGCTATCTCGCCGAGCTTCAGAGCAATGACCCCAAGGCCCGCCTGACGCCGATCGACCCGTTCACGACCCCGCAGGGCAAGCGGCCCAAGCCGGTGTTGCCGCAGAACGGCATGTACATCATGGTGCCCAGGTCGAGCGCCAACGCCGAGGCGGCGATCCGGTATCTGAACTGGATGGCGGAGCCCGAGCATTATCTGACGCTGCAGAACGGCATCCTGGGCGTCACCTACGAGATGGTGGACGGCTTGCCTGTCGCGCTGGACAACGAGGAGAGCAACCGGATGCTGTACAACTACTTTGACTATTGCATCCTCCTCAACGGCAAGTTCGTCCATCCGACGGACGAAGCGCTCAACCGCAAGGCCAATGCTTCCGATCCGCGCTACGAGAGCTTCACCGTCAAGAGCATCGAATACGCCATGCACGATACGGTCGCACCGCTGCGGATCGATGCGATGATCCCTTCGGAGATCAAGTACGCCGGCATCCTTGAGGCCAAGGTGAATGAAATGTTCGTCAAAATCATTACCGCCGACCCCGAAGCATTCGACGATGTCGTCGATCGGGAATTCGAGGACTATATGCGGCTCGGCGGCGCTCAGGTAATCGAGGACAAACGCGAGGCGTACCGGAGAGAACATGGCAAGCCCCGTTAAGCCCGTTCGTTAAGGCTGTCCCGTTAAACGCTTAAGCTCGTTAAGCTGCATCCGCATAACTTAGCAAGCCGGACGCCCTCTTGCGAAGGCGTCTTTTGCTATGCTCCGCGCGGCCTCGGCGCCGCTCGCGTGAATAAGATGAGTCGCTGAAAAAAGGTGAATGGCCGGTTTTGCGAAAAATGCGAGCCTCTGAAACGAAGAGAATACCGCATCGATGCGGCGGTCGGTATAGTAGGGGTTGCCGCCGCGCTGGCCTCGGCGGACAGGATCTCAACTCGGCCAAGAAAGGAGGGATGACAACATGCAAAGCGAGCTTCAGCCTGCTGTCCGGACCACACGTCAGCTTCGTCGCCCGGGGCATGCGTCGTTCCGTCGGCAATGGCCGCTGTACCTGCTCATGATCGGGCCGATGATTTTTTTCCTTACGTTCAAGTACATACCGATGGCCGGGGTCGTCGTCGCCTTTAAGGACTACAACATCTTCACCGGCGTATGGCAGAGCGAGTGGGTAGGCCTGGAGGTGTTCCGGGAGATTTTCTCCCTGCCTCAGTTTTACCGCGCCCTGCGCAACACGCTGCTGCTCAACGCGCTGGCCCTGCTGACCTTCCCGATGCCGATCCTGCTAGCGATCCTGCTCAATGAATTGCGCATCCATTGGTACAAGCGGCTTAGTCAGACGCTCATGTATCTGCCGCACTTCATCTCCTGGGTCATCGTCGGCGGGATGGCGATCGAGCTGCTGTCGACCAACACCGGCAGCGTCAATGAACTGATCACGTCACTGGGCGGCTCGCCGATCCCCTTCCTGGAGAAGCCGCTCTACTGGATCGCCACTTATGTCGGGGCTGGTGTCTGGCATTATGCCGGGTGGGGGACGATCCTGTATCTCGCTGCGTTGACGGGCATCAACAAGGAGCTGTACGAGGCGGCCGAGGTCGACGGAGCCGCGCGGCTGCGCAAGATCTGGCATATTACGCTGCCGGGCATCAAGCCGACGATTATCGTCCTCTTCATCCTGCAGATCGGCCATATGGCGGAGATCAGCTTCGAGCAGCCGTATGCGATGCAGAACAGCTACGTCATGGATGTCGCCCAGGTGATCAGCACCTATGTGTATACCGTAGGCATCGAGTCGGCCCGCTTTGCCGTAGCGACTGCCGTCGGGCTGTTCCAGTCCGTGGTCGGACTGATCCTGCTGCTGACCGCCGAGCTGCTCTCGCGCAAGATTAATAATCAAGGGATTTTCTAATGGAGGTCAAGCCATGAAGCGAACAATCGCCGAACGCCTCGCAGACGGGGTCATTATGGCGCTGATCGGCATCTTCAGTCTGTTCTGCGTCTTGCCGATGGTGCACATGCTCGCCTTGTCGCTCAGCGGCAACCGGGCGCTCATGTCGGGCGAGGTGACGCTCTGGCCCGTGGACTGGACGTGGGGCGCGTATCAGTCGGTGCTCGGCGACGCGCATATGATTCGCTCCCTGCTGTTTACGATTATGCTGGTCGCGCTCTATACCGCGATCGCCATGGTCATGACGATTATGGCCGCTTATCCGCTGAGCCGGAGGCATTTTCGGGGCAAGCATCTGATGTTCGGACTGATTGTGGTGACGATGTTTTTCAGTCCCGGCATCATCCCCAACTACTTGCTCGTCAAGGAGCTTAGTCTGCTGAACTCCTTCTGGTCGCTCGTCCTGCCGATTGCCATCAATGCCTTTTTGCTCATCATTCTGAAGACGTCCTTCTCGCAGATTCCGAGCGAGCTGGAGGATTCCGCCTGGATGGACGGTTGCGGGCATTTCCGGTTCCTGCTGCGCATCGTGCTGCCGCTGTCCTTGCCTGTGCTGGCGACGATCGGACTGTATTCGGCCGTCGACCGGTGGAATATGTTCCAGGACGCGCTGTTTTACATCAATGATCAAAAGCTGTATCCGATCCAGCTCCGGCTCTACGAGATGGTCATCAACAGTCAGGTCAACGACGCGACGGCGCAGGAGGGCTTCAACTCGGCCACGCCGATCCCGCAGAGCCTCCAGGCGGCCAGCATCATGTTCGCCACCGTGCCGATCCTACTCGTCTACCCGTGGCTCCAGCGCTACTTTATCTCAGGCATGCTTGTAGGGGCCGTCAAGGGGTAAGCCCATTGACGTCGCTCTCCTACGCCCCTACGCCTATTGGACTGGCGCGATTCGCACCCGTCAGGGAGCTGCCCACCATTCAGCACCATATCAAAAGGGAGGCATTACAATCATGCAAAAATCAATCCGAGCGTCCATGACCGCGATCCTCGCGCTTGTCATGGCCATCATCCTTGCGCTCGCGGGCTGCAGCGGCAACAACGGCGGCAAAGAGCCGACACCGCCTGCAACTGGCGGCAACAACGACAAGCCGCAAAACACCGCCACCGAGCCGCCGCCAGAGCCCAAGAGCGATCCGATCACGCTGAAGGTCGAGCTGTTCGATCGCAACAATACGCCGGACGGCGCGCCGCCAATCACCGACAATTTCATGACCCAATACGTGCAGGAGAACTTCGGCGACCCGAACAACATCACCGTCGAGTTCGTCACCCTGCCCCGCTCCGAGGAGGTACAGAAGCTCAACGTCCTGATGGCCTCCAACTCGGCGCCGGACATTGTCTTCACCTATGATAAGGCGACCGTGCAGAACTATGTCAAAAGCGGAGGCTTGACCGACCTGGGCCCGATCATCGACGAGCATGGCGATCAGCTCAAGAAGGTCCTTGGTCCTTCGCTGCCCTACGGCATGTTCGACGGCAAGCAGTATACCATCCCGGCGCTGCGCGTCATCACGGCGCAGACGACGACCTTTATCCGCAAGGACTGGCTCGATCAGCTCGGCCTGCCGCTGCCGGAGACGACCGAGCAGTTCGTCGACGCGCTGCGCGCCTTCAAGGAGCAGGACCCTGGCAAGACAGGCGGCAAGGTCATCCCGTACTCATATATCGACGTCTTCCATATGCAGCCGCTCCTCCAATCGTTCTGGGACTGGAACAACATCTCCGAGCGCGATCTGTATGCCGTACCGAAGTGGAAGCAGCCAGGCAACAAGGAAGGACTGCGCTTGCTGAACCAGATGTACAATGAGAAGCTGATCGATCCCGACTTCGGCCTTGGCTCGGAGTTCAGCCAGGTATTCGCCCAGCAGGTCGTCAACGGCATCGCCGGCGCCGCCACCCCGAATACGAACGAACCGGTCTACAACGGCTACTACGCCAATCTGAAGGAAAACAACCCCGACGCGGTGCTGGAGCCGATCGACCCGTTCACGACGCCAGACGGCAAGCATCCGAAGCCGATCTACTCGCCTACAGGCGCATATCTGATGGTACCCAAAGCGAGCAAAAACGCCGAAGCCGCCGTCAAATACCTGAACTGGATGGCCCAGCCGGAAAACATCCTCGCCCTGCAAAACGGCAAGGCCGGCGTCTCCTACGAGATCGGCGAGGACGGTCTGCCCTTCGTGCTCGATACGCCGGAGGCGCAGCAGCTGCTGTACAACTACTATGACTATTGCATCATCCTGAACGGCAAGTACGTCACGCCAGACGATCCAGACAAAAATATCGCCGCCAACGCCTTTGATCCGAACTTCAAGGACTTCACAGTGCGCAGCATTGAGTATGGCACGAACGACGGCTATACCGAGCCGCGCGTCGATATCCCGGTCGATGCCGAGATCAAGTATTCGACGATCCTCAAGGACAAGGAGAAGGAGATGCTGACGAAGATCGTCACCGCCAAGCCGGCCGACTTCGATGCGGTCCATGACAAGCAAGTGAAGGAATATATGGACATGGGCGGCACTGCCGTCGAAGAGGGTCGCGGCGCGGCCTACGACGAATTCTACAAATCCTAGGGCGTGTCTGCACACTCCCCAGGTAGCAGATTGTAAAGACGCGCTTTAGCAGCCTCGGCTCCGGCTCCCTGACCGCTCAGGGGGCTGGAGCATATCAGGTCCTATTCCGATCAGAGGAGTGTACACAATGAAACAGACGAAACGTTGGCTGTCCGGCACTTTGTCCGCAGCCTTGCTGCTCGGCGTATGGCCGGCAGCTGCCAACGCCGCCCCCTCGGAGATTTGGCCAGGCTACCCGGGGGTCGATCAATTGCCCGTCATTCAGACGATTCCAGACCCGTTCAAGTTTTTTGATACGGCCAACGACCCTTCCGGCGATGGCTATGTCTCCTCTCCCGAGGAGTGGATGGATCGCCGCAGCGAGCTCCAGGACCTCGTGCAGCGGTATTGGCTCGGCTATCGCTATCCTACCGCTGCCAGCGATGTCAGCGGCCTGTCAGAGGTCGTCATGGAGCCCAACGCCATCACCGTCGGCATTAACTGGCCCCCTAGCTCCACTGCTACTAATATCAACCTCCGCGACGCCTTCGACCAGCTCGTGGACAAGCTGCAGACGGAGAGCGTCGAGGTGCGTCAGGTCGTCCCGGCGAGCAGCGCGTTCGGTGCGCCAACGCTCGGGGAGACGATCGGCACCTATGGCCCGGCAGCCGATCCCGAGTCGGCGCAGGCCGCTGCTATTGAGGCATGGAACGCAGGCTATTATGTCCCTTACACCTCGTTTGGGAGCGCCAATTATGCCGTACTGCGTACGTATACCGGCACACTGAGCGGTCCGCCGGAGCCGATCATCCCGGTCACCTACCATACCGTCACCGTCGCCAATCCCGAGCGCGGCGTCTCCGAGCGCTTCAAGATTACGATCAGTCGGCCATCCACCGAGCAGGTCGCTCGCGCCTGGGGCGATCCGGACGCCCAGGTGCCGGCGATCATCGATATCGGCGGCGCCGTCTCGCAGACGGCCGCCGTACTGGAGCAGGGCTATGCCCATATTCGCTTCACGCCGACCGATATCTACCCGGACGACAGCTCGGCGGCCGACGGCATCAACCGCGACGGCGTCTACACCCGCCTATACCCGTACGACAAGGATCAATACGAATACGCCTCCGGCGCGCTTATGGCGTGGGGCTGGGGCGTCAGCCAGATCATCAGCGCGCTGGAGCAGCCTGTCGAGGGCGCGGATACGACGTGGGGCGAGCAGCTCGGCATCAACCCGGCGCAGACCCTCGTGACGGGCCACTCCCGGTATGGCAAGGCGGCGATGTTCGCCGCCGCCTTCGACGAGCGGATCAGCATCTGTCTGTCCAGCGAGCCGGGCGGCTCCGGCATCCAGAGCTATCGCTACAAGGTCGAGGGCAAGATCTTCAACTTCAATACGTATCCGAAGGCCGATCGCGTCTACGGCAAGACCGAGATCCCGACCGTCTCGTACGGCAAGGGCAACAGTTGGTTCCCCGAGACGGCCGCTCACTTCGTCAACAAGGATCGGCAGTTGCCCTTCGACTCCAGCGATATTATCGCGCTGGTCGCGCCCAGACCGTTCTTCGCGGTGACCGGCATCGATACGCACTGGCTCGGCAATGAAGGCGGCGTAGCCGCCGTGCAAGCCGCCGCCGAGGTGTACGCCTATGTTGGCCGCGACCCGATCGAGCAAGGCAATATCGCGGTGCGCGCACGCCAGAGCGACCATGTGCTGTACAATCGCGACATCCCGTTCGTCATCGCGATCATGGATCGCGAGTTCAAGCAGGACGAGACGGATCGCCAGCTGCATGTGCAGGATCTGTTCCCGGAGGGCAACGGCTCGCTCGGCAGCATGTCCTATCCCGCCAGAGCCTATGACTCGCTGAGCGCGATCACCTCCAGCCCCTTCGAGATCAACAGCGCCTATCTGCCATGGTCGAGGCCGGACAAGTATTCATTGTGGACGGCGCAAGAGAACTTCCTGGTCGGCTATCCGGTGACGATCACAGCTCACTCCAACGCCCCTGACGCTCAGCTGGTGCTGCCGGACGGCACCGCGATCAAGGCTGCCGGGCATGAAGGCGACCAATTCACCTTCCGTCTGGCGGCAGAGCAGGCCGTCTATGGGCGGTATGAGCTGCGGACCGTCGGCACGGACAAGGCCAATCGCAGCGTCTATTTCGCGGCAGTCAGTCTGGCCGATTCGTTGCGGCATGCGCCATCCAAGGGAGACGAGGGCGAGGAGAATCGTCTGATCGGCTTCTCCAGTCGACTGTCCAACGATGCCGCCAATCCGCCGGTCGTCCTGATCGACGGCAAGCCGACGACGATGAGCTTCACGCCCGAGCGGGTCAAGCCGGAGGAGACGACGCTGCTCGAATACGGCATCCAGTTCCACGATCCGCTGTTCGCGCGGATCGCCAATGAAGGCTGGGACGCCGACAAGACCTTCCACATTCGCAACCTGCAGTTCGTCACCTTGCCAGGCTTCACCTTCGAAGTCTCGCTCGGCAATATTACGGCCTCCGCAGCCAATGCAGGCAAGGAAGGCGCCGCCCGGTTCACCCGGCCGATCAGCTGGCAGGTGGAGCGGTATAACAACGGTCCGGCTGCAGTGTGGCCGGAGGTGCCTGATACGAAGACGGAGAAGGACCTGCTGCTGCAAGGTCTGCCCGTGCAGCGTCCTCTCGCGCCAACCGCGACGAATAGCGGCTTCAAGGCGGAGATCGCTGCGCCCAAGGTGTCGCGCATCGGCGACAAGACACGCATCGAGCTGACGCTGCAGGCGGAGATGGACAGTCGCGAGTTCGGCTTCGGGCTCGACATCGCCGACGACTGGCAGACACACTGGTCCGAGGACGGACGCCGGGTGATGCTCGATGTCGACTATGAGCAATTCCCGGAGGGAGCCTCCGCCGAGCTCATCGTCTTCCGTCTCCAGACCAAAGAAGGGCAGCTGATCGCCGGGCCTGTCCGCCTGTCGCTCACGCATCCGCGCAGCGGCGGCGGCAATACGAGCGGTCCCGGTTATATCGCGCCGCCCGCCGACCCAAGCGATGCCGACAACGACCCGCTGACGCCGCAGCTTGAGAGCCGCAGCGCGGTGGCCCGGATCACTGCCGAGGCGCTGGCGCGGTTGTTCGCGGACGGCGGCGAAGCCGCCATCGCTGCAGTCGAGGGCGCGCAAGCGTATGGCTTGCGGATGCCGGTCAAGTCGCTCGCCGAGGGATCAGGCGCATCACGCTTCACCCTCGCCACCGATCTCGGCCGTCTGACGATCCCGGATCATCTGCTGCGGGACTGGGACGGACCGAGCGACAGCGAAGCCGTCATCGCGATCGGCCAGAG
Organism: Paenibacillus sp. 598K; assembly: GCF_003851045.1. Classification (GTDB taxonomy): domain Bacteria; phylum Bacillota; class Bacilli; order Paenibacillales; family Paenibacillaceae; genus Paenibacillus_D. The sequence continues at coordinate 14,735 of NZ_BFBX01000006.1, forward strand.
CAATAGCGCCGGATTGCCCGACAGGATGGTCCGGGCTATCGGCGAACGTCCGGTCATCGAGCTGACGCTGACCGCAGGCGGCCAGCCCGCTGCCTGGCATGCAGACGCGGGGGTGACGGTCGAGCTGCCCTATGTCCTGCCCGCGTCGCAGGCTAGATATGCCGACAGGCTCGTCGTCTGGCGCGTCGGTACCGACGGTCAGGCTCATGTCGTCCCTGACGCGAGCTACGACCTGAAGACCGGTAAGTTCACCTTCACCGCGTCCGCTCCAGGCCGCTATGCCGTCGCCGTGCAGCCCCTCGTCATCGAGGATGCGGCAGCGGTGCCATGGGCCGAGGCTGCGATCCTGACGCTGACCGACCGCGGGGCGTTCCGACTGGAGGAGGACCGCTTGTTCCGTCCGCGCGATCAGATCACGCGAGCCGAGTTCATGTATGGGCTCGTCCGGGCGCTCGAGCTGCAAGCGCCGGTCGGCGCAGGCTTCGAGGATGTCAGTCCCGCCGCCTACTATGCGACAGAGCTGGCGATTGCCCGGCAGCTAGGGATCGCTCAGGGGACAGGCGACGACCTGTTCCGGCCGGAGGAGCGGATTACGCGTCAAGATATGATGACCCTTGCCGCACGGACGCTGGCGCAGCTTGGCAAGCTCGACATCCGCACGCCGGGCGCGGAGCTGGAGAGCTTCCGCGATTATGGAGCCATCGCGCCTTATGCGCTGGAGAGCATCGGAGCGCTCGTCCAGGAGCGGCTCGTCCTTGGCGACCACGGACAGATCCGGCCGAAGAGCCATACGACGCGGGCCGAGGCTGCCGTCTTCCTGGAGCGGATTGCTAGCCAGTCCTAGCCGCCTCGCTCGCCAACCGTGGCACGCGGCGTAATTGGCCCCTTTACGGGCATACTAAGGCCAAAACAAACGATGCAAGGAGGTGAAGCAGGATGGCGAGAAGACGCAGACGCTATATCGTCCCCGGCGCGGAGCAGGCGATGCAGCATTTCAAAGCCGAGGTGATGAAGCAGGAAGGCTATGTCGTCAATCCGGCGCAGCCGGATGAGGTCAAGTACGAGGTTGCCGCCAAGCTGGGCATCCCTCTCAAGCAAGGCGACAACGGCGACCTGACTACCGAGAAGGCCGGCCATATCGGCGGCCGGATCGGCGGCTCGATGGTGCGCGAGATGGTGAGGCTGGCCCAGGAAGGACTGGCGCGCAGGACGTAGGGGCTCTCTAGGATGTGTTTGCAAACCCGCTCAGGGGCATCTTGGACCTGCCTTTCCGTCATCTGCGGCGGAGCGCTGCGCATCAATTCACGACGAGCGACACAGCAATGCACAATTCGCCATAGCGTAAATAAGGGAGATGGCCGATGGCCATCTCCCTTATCATTTATAAGACACGTTTCGCCGGGTCAGACCCGCCGCAGACGCTTCTTATTTTTTGAAGTTTTTCAGGTTGTAGAACGCCGAAGCGCCAGCGTAGATCGCCGTCGAGCCCAGTTGATCCTCGATGCGGAGCAATTGGTTGTACTTCGCGACGCGGTCGGTACGGGAAGGCGCGCCTGTTTTGATCTGACCTGCGTTGGTCGCTACCGCGATGTCGGCAATCGTGCTGTCCTCGCTCTCGCCGGAACGGTGAGAGATAACAGCCGTGTAGCCTGCGCGCTTCGCCATCTCGATGGCGTCGAATGTCTCGGTCAGCGAGCCGATTTGGTTCACTTTGACGAGGATCGAGTTGCCTACGCCCTGGTCGATGCCTTTGGACAGACGCTCGGTGTTGGTGACGAACAGGTCGTCGCCCACGAGTTGGACTTTGCCGCCCAGCTTGTCCGTCAGCAGCTTCCAACCTTCCCAGTCGTCCTCGGCGCAGCCGTCTTCGATGGTCAGGATCGGGTACTTGTCGACCAGGCCAGCCAGGTAATCTACGAACTCAGCCGACGTGAACGAACGGCCTTCGCCTTCGAGGTGGTACTTGCCATCCTTGAAGAACTCGGTAGACGCCACGTCCATGCCCAGGTAGATGTCTTCGCCCGGCTTGTAGCCTGCGCGCTCGATGGCGGAGATGATCGTGGTGATCGCCTCTTCGTTGGAGCCCAGGTTCGGCGCGAAGCCGCCTTCGTCGCCTACTGCGGTGTTGAGGCCTTTTTCCTGGAGGACAGCCTTCAGGTTATGGAAGATCTCAGCGCCGATACGGAGCGCTTCCTTGAAGCTCTCTGCGCCTACAGGCAGCACCATGAACTCTTGCACGTCGATGTTGTTGTCGGCATGCTCGCCGCCATTGACGATGTTCATCATCGGTACAGGCAGCGTCTTCGCGTTGAAGCCGCCCAGGTACGTGTACAGCGTCACGTCCAGCGCGTCGGCTGCTGCGCGAGCGACAGCCATCGATACGGCCAGGATCGCGTTTGCGCCCAGCTTGCCTTTGTTCGGCGTGCCGTCCAGCTCGATCATCGCGCGGTCGATCGCTACTTGATCCAGCGCGTCGAGGCCGATGATTTCAGGAGCGATGATCGTGTTGACGTTCTCGACAGCCTTCAGGACGCCTTTGCCGAGGTAACGGGACTTGTCGCCGTCACGCAGCTCGACCGCTTCGAATGCGCCTGTGGATGCGCCGGATGGTACGATTGCACGGCCTTTGCCGCCGGACTCGAGCGCTACTTCTACTTCAACAGTCGGGTTGCCGCGGGAGTCCAGTACTTCGCGTGCATATACATCAGTAATGATAGACATGTAACTTGAACACTCCTTTTAGGTTGGTTGTCTGCTCTATTATACCTTCTATCGACCCTGCTCCGCAAAAAGGTTTAGCCGCGCTTGATCAGCGTCGTGCCTGTCATCTCTGTCGGCTTGGCCAGTCCCATCAGATCGAGCATCGTCGGCGCCAGATCGGCCAGGATGCCGTCCTCGCGCAGCTGCGCCGAGCTGTCGGTGACGATGACCGGCACCGGGTTCGTCGTGTGCGCCGTGAACGGACGGTTGATGTCGTCCAGTACCAGATCGGCATTGCCGTGGTCAGCTGTGATGATCGCGACGCCGCCCTTGGCGAGGATCGCTTCGACGACTTGCCCCATGCACTCGTCCGTCACCTCGACCGCCTTGATCGTCGGTTCCAGCATGCCGGAGTGGCCGACCATGTCCGGGTTGGCGAAGTTCAGGATGATGACGTCATGATTGTCCGCCTCGATCTCCTTGACCGCTGCGGCAGCCACCTCGTACGCGCTCATCTCCGGCTTCAGATCATAGGTCGCGACCTTCGGCGAATTGATCAGGATACGCGTCTCGCCCGGCAGCTCGACATCGCGGCCGCCGCTGAAGAAGAAGGTCACATGCGGGTATTTCTCGGTCTCGGCGATCCGCAGCTGCCGCTTGCCCTGCTGCACCAGCACCTCGCCCAGCGTGTTGTCCAGGTTCTTTGGCGCGTAGGCGACATAGCCCCCTACCGTCTCGGAGAACAACGTCAGGCAGACGAAGTACAGGTTCTGCGGGAAGCGCTCGCCGCGATCGAAGTCGCGGAAGTCGCTGTTGGTGAACACGTTGGACAGCTGGATCGCCCGGTCGGGACGGAAGTTGAAGAAGATGACCGAGTCCTCCGACTCCACCAGACCGACCGGCTGGCCGTCTGCGCCTACGATGACCGATGGCTCGACGAACTCGTCGAACACCGACTTCTCATACGACTCGACGACTGCTCGCACCGGATCGGTGTAGGCCGGGCCTTCGCCGTAGACCATCGCGCGGTACGACTTCTCCACGCGGTCCCAGCGCTTGTCGCGGTCCATCGCGTAGTAGCGGCCTTGCACCGTCGCGACCTGGCCCACGCCCAGATCGGAGATCTTGGCCTGCAGCGCCTCCAGATAGCCGCGCGCGCTGTCCGGCGCGACGTCTCGGCCGTCGAGGAAGCAGTGGATGTACACATCGTGCAGCTGCTCCTGCTTCGCCAGCTCCAGGAGGGCGAACAGATGCGCGATATGGCTATGCACGCCGCCATCGGAGAGCAGTCCGTACAGATGCAGCTTCTTGCCGTTCTGCTTGGCATGACGGACCGCGCCCAGCAGCGTCTCGTTGGCGAAAAACTCGCCGTCGCGGATCGACTTGGTGATACGAGTCAGATCCTGGTAGACGATGCGGCCCGCGCCGATATTCAGATGGCCGACCTCGGAGTTGCCCATCTGGCCCTCTGGCAGTCCCACGGCCTCGCCGCAAGCCGTCAGCGTCGCGTGCGGGAAGGTCGCCAGATAACGGTCATAATTAGGCTTCTTCGCTTGCGCTACCGCATTGCCATGCGTCTCGCCGCGCAGACCGAAGCCGTCCATGATAATCAGTGCAACCGGTCCTGTCACAGCCATCTTACTTGGCCCCCTCGATCAGTTGGATATACGAAGCCGGCTCCAGGCTGGCGCCGCCGACGAGCGCGCCGTCGATGTTCGCTTGGCCCATGTACTCGGCGATGTTGCCCGGCTTTACGCTGCCGCCGTATTGGATGCGGACTGCATCTGCAGTCGGTGCATCGTACAGATCGGCGATGACGCTGCGGATGTAGGCGATGACATCCTCGGCATCGGCAGAAGTCGACGATTTGCCCGTTCCGATTGCCCAGATCGGTTCATAAGCTACGACCACCTGTGCCGCTTGCTCTGCGCTCAGACCCTTGAAGGCTTCCGTCGTCTGCACCTTGCAGACCTCCTTCGTCTGATCCGCTTCACGCTCTTCCAGCTTCTCGCCTACGCAGACGATCGGCAGCAGGTCATGCTTGAATGCAGCATGGACCTTCTTGTTGACGATCTCGTCGGTCTCGCCGAAGTACGCGCGACGCTCAGAGTGGCCCAGGATAACATACTTCACGCCCAGCTCCTTCAGCATGACGCCGCTGATTTCGCCGGTATATGCGCCATTGTCCTCGAAGTGGACATTTTGCGCGCCGATGGCGATGGTTGTGCCTTGCGCAGCCTCGACCAGCGCTGGCAGCGCGATATATGGCGCGCAGATGACGCTCTCGACGCCGTCGATCTCCGCTTTGCCTTTCACGTCCGCGAAGAATGCCTTCGCTTCGGAGATGGTTTTGAACATTTTCCAGTTGCCTGCAATGATAGGTTGTCTCACTGTCTGTTCACGTCCTCTCGTAAGTCTCGTCGCCGCCTTAAGCGGCGCTTCCGGCTTGCCGTCGACAAGGCTTCGACGCTTGGCCTCTTCCCTGTTGTTCGCGCCTCGACATACGGCAGCCACTTCCTTGACGTTCAGCCACTCTGACTTTAGTCTCCTACTTGTCGTTCAGCGCCTCGACGCCTGGCAGCTTTTTGCCTTCCATGAACTCCAGCGAAGCGCCGCCGCCTGTGGAGATATGGTCCATGCGGTCGGCCAGACCGAACTTCTCCGCCGCTGCCGCCGAGTCGCCGCCGCCGATGACCGTGTAGCCCTCGGTCTCAGCGCAAGCTTGCGCTACCGCGCGTGTGCCGTGGGAGAACGGCTCGATCTCGAATACGCCCATCGGTCCGTTCCAGACGACCAGCTTCGAGTTTTTGATCACCTCGGCATACTGCTCGCGCGTCTTCGGTCCGATGTCGATGCCTTCCCAGTCGGCCGGGATGCCGTCGACGTCGACTTCGCGAGTATTGGCGTCCGCGCTAAAGTCGTCGGTGACGATAATGTCGACTGGCAGGAGGAAGTTTTTGCCCAGCTCCTTCGCCTTGTCGATGAATTCTTTAGCCAGGTCGAGCTTCGAGTTGTCGACCAGCGACTTGCCGATCTCATGGCCTTGCGCCTTGAAGAACGTATAGGACAGGCCGCCGCCGATCAGCACGTTGTCGGCGATCTCCAGCATTTTGTTGATGACATCGATCTTGTCTTTTACCTTGGAGCCGCCTACGATGGCCGTGAACGGACGATCCGGGTTCGACAGCGCCTTGCCCAGCACCGACAGCTCCTTCTCCATCAGCAGACCGGAGACCGCTGGCAGGTAAGCAGCGATACCTGCTGTCGAAGCGTGTGCGCGGTGAGCAGCGCCGAACGCGTCATTCACGTACAGGTCAGCCAGCTCAGCCAATTGCTTCGCGAACTCGGCGTCGTTTTTCTCCTCGCCCGCGTTGAAGCGCAGGTTCTCGAGCAGCAGCACATCGCCTGCTTGCAGCTTCTCGGCTTGCGCCTTCACTGCTTCGCCGACCGTCTCGTCGGCTTTGGCTACCGGCTTGCCGAGCAGCTCGGACAGGCGTTCTGCGGCCACATTCAGGCGCAGCTCCTCGACCACTTCGCCGTTCGGGCGACCCATGTGGCTAGCGAGGATGACCGAAGCGCCGTTTTCGATCAAGTAGTTGATCGTTGGCAGCGTCTCGCGGATGCGCGTGTCGTCTGTAATTTTACCATGTTCCACAGGCACATTAAAATCCACGCGGACGAAAACGCGTTTTCCTTGCACCTCTACGTCTTTCACACTCTTCTTGTTCATCGTGACGCCTCCTTCAAGGTATGTGCCCAAGCCTCTAACTAACAGTAGCCCCGAATTTGCGACGGGCAAACCGGGACTACGACTGGTTTCCCCGAGGGGAACCTCTTACTCAATAAGGTTCTCTCGGAGAACCCACCATGCTTTTGCTCTTATCGGAACAGGTTCTCTCGGAGAACCCACCATGCACTTAGGAGCCAGGTCCCCGAAAGGGGGCCTAGGCTTTGCTCTAGGAGCCAGGTCTCGAAGAGACCGAAGCTTTGCTCTTGGGGCCAGCCCTCGAAGAGGGCGAAGCCTTGCTCTTGGGGCCGTCCTCGGAGAGGACCGGGCCTTGCTTTTCCGCTTTGCGCCGTACAGGAGCGTGTCCCGCAGGGACGTCAAACGGCTTGTTCCTCATAAGTAACCGTCGATCCTGAAGCCCGGCAGTCCCCTCTGGGTTACTTTCGGGGGTCCAGGGGGCGACGCCCCATGGGCCCCCCTTTAGGATAAAGGGGGGTTGGGGGGATTAGATACCTTTAGCTGCAATATAAGCAGCCAGATCAACAACGCGGTTCGAGTAGCCCCACTCGTTGTCGTACCAGGAAACAACCTTCACCATGTTGCCTTCAACAACCATCGTCGACAGCGCGTCGATCGTCGAGGAAGCAGGGTCGCCGTTGTAGTCGCTCGATACGAGCGGCTCGTCGGAGTAGTTGAGGATGCCTTTCAGCGGGCCGTCTGCAGCTTCTTTCAGCGCAGCGTTCACTTCTTCAACGGTAACGTTCGATTTCACTTCAGCAACCAGGTCAGTAACGGATACGTTAGGCGTAGGTACACGCATAGCCATACCGTTCAGCTTGCCTTTCAGCTCAGGCAGTACCAGGGATACCGCTTTGGCAGCGCCAGTCGAGGACGGGATGATGTTCTCGGCGGCAGCGCGCGCGCGACGCAGGTCCTTGTGAGGCACGTCAAGCACGGATTGGTCGTTCGTGTAGGAGTGGATCGTAGTCATCATGCCTTTGACGATGCCGAACTTGTCGTTGAGGACTTTGGCGAACGGCGCCAGGCAGTTAGTTGTACAAGAAGCGTTGGAGATGATGGTATGTGCAGATGGGTCGTATTTGTCTTCGTTCACGCCCATAACGATGGTGATGTCTTCGTTCGTAGCTGGAGCGGAGATGATAACTTTCTTCGCGCCGCCTTTCAGGTGAAGCTCAGCCTTTTCTTTGGCTGTGAAAATTCCAGTGGACTCAACAACGATGTCCACGCCATACTCGCCCCAAGGCAGGTTGCCAGGATCGCGCTCGGCGAACACTTTGATTTCTACGCCGTCTACGATCAGCGCGCCTTCTTTGGCTTCTACTTTAGCGTCAAGCGTGCCGTGAGTTGTATCGTATTTCAACAGATGGGCCAGCGTGCTTGTATTCGTCAGGTCGTTGACAGCGACGATTTGCACGTCGGGGTTGTTCAGCGCTGCGCGGAATACGTTGCGGCCGATGCGGCCAAATCCATTAATACCTACTTTAACCATTGTTTTTGCCTCCTAGAATTGTTGTAGTGGTCATGCTATATCTTAAGATGCCGCAACTGCAAAATATAGTCGACAACATCATGATATCCTCATCTTTACCCGTTATCCCTGCGATCAAAAAAATCACTTCGGACGGCTCTCCATCAAACGGACGATTTCCTCTGCCGCCGCTTCATCCGTGACCAGCACATCGTCATGGCCAAAATGCATCACGGCGGCGATCGCCTCTCCCTTGCTGCGGCCGCCCGCGATGCCGATGACGACCTCCGTCGACTGGATGTCCTCCAGCCGCAGTCCTGCGGTCTTCATACGGTGAACCACCTGGCCGTGCCGGTCAAAATAAAAGCCAAACGCCTCGGCCAGCGCCCCTTCCTCCTGCAACGCAGCCGTAACCGCCTCGTCTACCTTGCGTCGCCGCGCCATCACCATCGCGTCGCCGATGCCATGCACGACGACCCGGGAGCTGCGGACGACCTCGACGATCTCACGGATATTGGGCTCCTGCATGAGCGAGGTGTAGGCATCGTCGCTCAGATGGTCCGGCACGTGGAGCAGCCGGTACTGCGCGCCCGTGCGCTTCGCCATCGTCGAGACGATCGTGTTGGCCTGATAGTCCAGACTCTCGCCGAGGCCGCCCCTGGCCGGCACGAAGCGGATGCCGCGCAGCGGAGTAGGCGACACCAGGTGATTGGCCACATGCGCCATCGTCGTGCCGCCGGTGACCGCGATCACGTCGCCTGGCTGCATGTACTTCAGCATCGCCTGGCTGCCCGCGCGGCCCAGCTCGCGCTTGGCCTGCTCCGAGCTATCTGCATCGCCTGGGACGATCGTCACTTGCCGCAAGCCGAAGTAAGCGCGGATGCGCTCCTCCAGCTCCGAGAGGCCGAACAGCTCGCTGACGATCGGCTCGATCTCTTCGACCAACTGCCGACCGGCTTCGCTGACGCGCACGCCCGAAGCCTGCACATCGAGCAGACCAAGCGCCTTCAGCTCATCGATCTCGGCCCGCATCGTCCGTTCGCTCATCTGGAGCGAGCCGGCCAGCGCGCGCCGGCCGATCGTCTCCGATTGCTTCACCTGCTGGAGGATGGAGTATCGTTTACGGAAGATATCCAACATGTCCGGCAGAAGCTGCTGCTGCAATTCGATGATTTTGCGCATCTTGCATCTTCACTCCTGTGGCCCCGGCCGTGGCTGCATCTGCCACAACGCTCTCCGGATGGACGTTTTTCGTCCCGGCGTATCATTTTTAGTCCCACTGTTATTGTAACGAATATTCCTCCCGCATGCAAGACCTGACATGAGATTCCATTCCTATTTTTGCCCTGCCTGTCCGATTTATGGCGCGTTCAACGTTGACTCGCAGGGGGCCCTGATCCTTGCGACTTGTCTGAATAATCTTATTTCAAGCCAAGCCCTTGCTTTTTAAAGCGTTATCCAATATAATAAGTCTCGCTATCCTCGTTATGAGGAAGCTGATAATGTAATGCTATGCGCCCGTGGTCCAATGGATATGACGTAGGCCTCCGGAGCCTGAGATCGAGGTTCGATTCCTCGCGGGCGCGCCATTTACCTTCATTATTTTCACCGAAGATGACCGCAAGGTCTTTTTTTTATGATTGGTTTGACTATCTTTGACTTTTGATTCGCGATGGATTATGATAAGACTATTCAAGATCATCACCACTTAATGTTTGGAGGGAGCTCGATTGGATATGAATTTCGTGCCTATGGTTATTGAACAGAGCAATCGCGGGGAGCGCGCCTATGATATCTACTCCCGTCTGCTGAAGGATCGCATCATCTTCCTCGGCAGCGGCGTCAACGATGTCGTCGCCAACTCCATCATCGCTCAGATGCTATTCCTGGCTGCAGATGATCCCGAGAAGGATATCAGCCTGTACATCAACTCCCCGGGCGGGTCGATCACGGCCGGCATGGCGATCTTCGATACGATGCAATACATCAAGCCCGATGTCTCCACGATCTGCGTAGGGATGGCCGCATCGATGGGCGCCTTCCTGCTTACAGCCGGCGCCAAGGGCAAGCGCTACGCGCTGCCGAACAGCGAAGTGATGATCCATCAGCCGCTGGGCGGCGCCGAAGGGCAAGCCAGCGATATCGAGATCCGCGCCAAGCGCATCCTCAAGATGCGGGACAAACTGAACCACATCCTCGCCGATCGTACTGGCCAGCCGCTGGAGCGCATCGAGAAGGACACAGACCGCGACTACTTCATGAGCGCCGAGGAAGCGCAGAAGTACGGCCTCGTCGACAAAGTTATCGAACGCATCTAATTCCTTCGCCGGATGCCTGGCGAATGTCGCGAGCCCCGCACCCCAAGTGCGGGGCTCGCTTTTGCCCAAAAACTGACCAATCCAATACCACATTAGTATAGATCTGTCAACAAAAATTCAAACCTTTGAATTACGGAAGACGCACTATCCATTTCATGGTAAGATGATTTACAAGCAAACCTCCCATAATCATACAACTCTAGGCTTGTTTTTGAAACCATTAAATGGAGTGCATATTCATGAGAATCTCGAATCCTTTTCTTACGATGCGCAACTTTATAAAGTCCAGCGAACCGTATGCTCCGCATGCCGCCACGGCATCGGTGGATTCGTCGGTTCGTTTTATTCCCGAGCGACAGGTGGATGCAACCACTGCCGGCTTTAAGGACAAGACCCTGCTCCTGAAGCCGCTCAATGACAAGCATCTGCTGGAAGTGTACCGCGAAGCCAAGGCGATGCGCCTGTCCGACGATTTCATCCGTCTGATCGAGCACGCACTGGACCAGCGGGGAATATTGCGCCAAGAGTTGCAACAGCAGCGCTAACGGCACACGCATACGTAATACAGAGAAGCTGTTCCTTATGGCGTCAACGCCGGAGGAGCAGCTTTTTTTGTCGCTTACGCTTACGCCTGTTCACCCGCCTGTCACTGTCGACACAACGCTCGGCGCACTCCCATCGATCCTTCGATCCGCAGCCCGCCGTCCTGCCCGAAGAGGCATACCCTGCTCGTTCACCCGAGCTTTGGTATGCCTCATGTACGCCTATGCTATTCAGATACTCGCCCACGCTCCGCTATCCGAGTCGAACTGCAAAAAAGCTCCTCAAGGGAGCCCTTCACGCGATGCCTGCACGGCAGCTCTGAGGGCTGCCTATTGGTTCTCCAGCTCTTCCTTGCTCACTAGTGTGACTAAAGCGGTTACAGCTTGTTCTGCGTCCGAACCTTCCGCACTAATGTGAACTTCGGTACCCGAGCTGATCGCTAAGCTCATAATCCCCATAATGGATTTGGCATTCACTTTTTTGTCGTCTTTCTCCACAAATACTTCCGAAGAGAACTTATTCGCTTCTTGCACGAAAAGCGCTGCCGGTCTAGCATGGAGACCTGTCTTCAATCGAACGACCACCGGATGCCTTGTCATTAAAACCATACCCCCTATAACATATTGCAAACCTAATTAAGTAATTGGCATTGTTGGATATTGCAAAATACCTAGTTTCAAGCCTTTTCTCACTATTATAGCATTATAACACTGTTCGCACTAGGTTGAAAAGTTTAGCCGTTTCTTATTTTTTCAGCGAGCTCGTCGAGCTTGCGCAGACGGTGGTTCACCCCGGATTTGCTCACCTTGCCTCCTAGCAAATCGCCGACCTCCTTGAGGTTGACATCTGGATGCTGGAGCCTAATGCGAGCCACCTCCTGCAGCTTCTCAGGCAAGCTCTCAAGCCCCATCTCCCGCTCGATGAGCCGGATATTGTCGATCTGCCGGACAGCGGCTCCGATCGTTTTATTCAGGTTTGCCGTCTCGCAGTTAACGATCCGATTGACCGAGTTGCGCATATCGCGCATGATCCGCACATCCTCGAACTTGAACAGCGCCTGATGCGCGCCGATCATGTTGAGCAGCTCGATGATCTTCTCGCCTTCCTTAATATAGAAGATGAAGCCCTTCTTGCGCTCGATACAGCGGGCATTAAGGCGGAAGCGGTTGGCCAGCCGGACCATCGCCTGGCAGTGCTCCTCGTACATGCAGGCGATCTCCAGATGATAAGACGAGCCCTCCGGATTGTTGACGGAGCCTCCAGCCAGAAAGGCGCCCCGCAGATAGGCCCGCTTGCAGCAGGATTTGCGGATCATTTCCTTGTCGATGCCCTGGTTGAAGACGAACCCCTCCGAGACGATGCTCAGCTCCTGGAGGATCTCCTGGGCCCGCAGCGGCACGCGGACGATATAGACGTTGTTCTTCTTCAACCGCATCTTCTTGCGCACCAGCAGCTCGGTATGCACGGCAAACAGCTTCTTGATCAGCGTATAGATCCGTCTTGCGATTGCGGCGTTCTCCGTGGACACATCGAGGATAACCTTGCGATTGGCCACATTGACCGATCCGTTCATCCGGATGAGCGCAGACAGCTCGGCTTTCTCGCAGCAGTCGTCCGCCTCCACCATGGTCAGTTCTTTTTTGGTTTGAGCCGCAAAGGACAAGCTTCTCACCTCTTTCGTAACGTCCAGCCTTCGACAAGCTGATGGATATGATGACTGAGCCTGGCCGCGTCATGGCGCAGATAGGTATGAGAGTAGACGAGCCGATCGGCAATCACCTTGTATCCCTCGCGCCGCACATCGTCGAGATCCAGCTTCACTGGCTTGGCGCCCTGTTCGGCGTAGCGATGCTGGATGTCCTGCGGGATGTCGCTATTGTTGACGATCACATAGTCGAACAGATGGTGACCGACATGGTCGCGCACAGCTGCCAGATGATCGTTGACGCTGTATCCGTCCGTCTCCCCGGGCTGGGTCATGACGTTGCAGACGAACAGCTTGATCGCATTGGATTCCTCGATCGTCTGCGCTAGCCGCGGCACGAGCAGATTGGGCAGGATGCTTGTGTACAGACTGCCGGGTCCGACCAGGATCGCATCGGCCTCGCGCAGCGCCTGTACGGCGTCCTCGAGCGGCTCGACATCGGGCGGCTCCAGATAGATGCGCTCGATCCGCTTGTTCGCCTTCGTAATCGCCGACTCGCCTGTCACATACGTGCCGTCGCTCATGAGCGCCCGCAGGACGATCGCCTGATCCGCTGCCGGCAGCACTCGCCCGCGCACCGCCAGCACACGGCTAAGCTCGCGGATGCCCGAGACGAAGTCGCCCGAGATGTCCGTCAATGCCGCTAGCATCAGGTTGCCCAAGGAATGTCCAGCCAATCCGGCCCCATTCTGGAACCGATAGTTCAGCATCTCCTCGAGCAGCGGCTCGACGTCGGCGAGCGCGCTGAGCACATTGCGGATATCACCCGGCGGCGGGATCTGCAGCTCCTGGCGCAGGATGCCCGAGCTGCCGCCGTCATCGCCCACTGTAACAATGGCTGTGATATCGAGCGGTTTTTCTTTTAGTCCCCGCAGCATGACGGACAGACCGGTGCCACCGCCGATGACGACGATGCGCGGATTGGCTTTTGCCTTCGGTTGGGGAGCCAAACGCTTCACCTCGCTAGCTCTTAATGTCGGTCTCGTTCGGCATCGCGATGGCTGACCCGCACCACCTCGGTCTCGCTGCTGCCGAGCATCCGCCCCAGGTATTCGGCGATCGCTACCGAGCGGTGCTTGCCGCCCGTGCAGCCGATGCCGATGACGACCTGGCTCTTGCCTTCCTTGTTGTAGAGCGGAATCAGATAATTCAGCATATCCAGCAGCTTGACGAGAAATGTCTGTGTCTCCGGCCATTTCATCACATAGTCATACACTTCGGCATGCTGCCCCGTATTGGGACGCAAGTGATCGACATAATGCGGATTGGGCAGGAAGCGCACATCAAAGATCAGATCCGCATCGATGGGCACGCCATACTTGAATCCGAACGAGGTGACATTGATCGAGATGCTCGGCTGCTCATGGTTCGTAAACCGCGAGATGATGCGGTCCTTCAACTGGGCCGGCTTCAGGCTGCTCGTATCGATAACCTGCGTCGCCCAGCCCTTCAGATCCTCCAGGAGACGGCGTTCCATACGGATGCCCTCGAGCGGCAAGCCGCCCTCCGCCAACGGATGGCGACGACGGCTCTCCTTGTAACGCTGGACCAGCACACTGTCCGTCGCATCCAGGAACAGGATCTCATAACCGATCGTATAATGGTCTTTAATATAATTCAGCGATTCGGACAATGCCGTAAAAAACTCACGGCCGCGCAGGTCGATGACGAGCGCTACCTTGCCGATCTTGCCCTTGGAGGACTCGATCAGTTCGGCGAACTTCGGGATCAGCACCGGAGGCAGATTGTCGACGCAGAAAAAACCGAGGTCCTCCAAGCTCTGGACCGCGATCGTCTTGCCCGCGCCAGACATCCCCGTGATGATGAGCAGTTTGGCCATGGATTCGCTTGTCATTGGTTCATTCCTCCTGCCGATGCGCCTGCGGCCCTCCTAATCGACCTCAGCCAGGGCCGCAGCACGCCGCATTACCTTGCGATTAAGCCTGCAGCGCCGACGACGCCGGCATTGTTGCCCAGTACAGCCGGGACGATCTCTACGCCTTCACGAGCCCGCGGCTGCGCCTGCTCGGCATAGACCTCGCGGATCTGATCGAACAGGTAGTCCCCGGCTTTGGAGACGCCGCCGCCGACGATAAATCGTTGCGGATTGAGCACGACCGCAACCGTCGCCATCGATTTGCCCAGGTAGTAGGCAGCACGGTTGACGATACGGATCGCTACCTCGTCGCCTGCCTTCGCCGCATCGACGACATCCTTGGCCATGATGTTCTCGACGCTGCTCAGCGATGTGCGGTCTCCGCGCGCAACCGCATCCTTAGCCATCCGGATGATCCCGGTCGCTGAGGAGACCGTCTCCAGGCAGCCCAGCTTGCCGCAGCCGCATTGGATCGCCTCGACATCCGGCACGATGTTGATGTGGCCCAGCTCCCCGGCCATTCCATTGAAGCCTTCGACGACGCGCCCGCCGACGATGATGCCGCCGCCGACGCCGGTGCCGAGCGTGTAGCAGACGAGATTGGACACGCCCTTGCCCGCTCCCGACCATGCTTCTCCGAGCGCCGCGACATTGGCATCATTGTTGAGCTCGACCGGCTTGCCAGTCTTCTCTTGCATGATCGCCTTCACGTGCACATTGCGCAGATCCAGATTGGCCGAGAAGGTGACGATACCGTTCGGAATATCGAGGAAGCCGGCGATGCCGACGCCGATCCCTTGCACATCATCCCAGCTGTACGAGGATTGATCGACGATCGCCCGCGCATAAGCCGCCATATTGTTCAGGATCGCTTCCGAGCCTTCGCCCGTCGGTCCTTCATACGTTTTCAGGAGCGTTCCTTCTTCGTTGCAGATACCGGTCTTGATCGTGGTGCCGCCGACATCGACGCCCACATAAATCTTCTCTGACATGAGATTAGGCCACCTCTATCAATTCATATTCGTAATCGTACATGAACAGCCCGATTAGGCTTCTGTACCCACTATAAGCCAGCGAAGCCCTTCGGTCAAGAAACCGCGCCCGCTCCGACTCTCCCGCTACGACAAAAGGGGCGGAGCCGCTCGTGCAACGGCGAATCCGCCCCTTCGGTAGGCTGAGGGTTAGAGCGATTGGCTCCAGTCGTGGACCATGCTGCCCTCGAGGAATTTCTCGCAATCGAGCGCCGCCATACAGCCGCTGCCGGCTGCCGTGATCGCTTGACGATACTTGTGATCCTGCACGTCGCCGCATGCGAAGATGCCCGGTACGTTCGTCTCTGTCGTGCCTGGCTTGACGACGAGATAACCGGTCTCGTCCGTCTCCAGCTGCCCTTCGAGGAACTTGGTGTTCGGCGTATGGCCGATCGCTACGAACAAGCCGTTCGTCTCGATCGCTTCCTCCTCGCCCGTCTCGTTGTTGCGGACCTTCAGGGCAGTCACGCCGAGCGGCCCCGCATCGACTTCCAGCGGCGTCCGGTTGAGCTGCCAGGTGATCTTCGGATTCTCGCGGGCCCGGTCTTGCATGATCTTGGACGCCCGCATCTCATCGCGTCGATGGACGAGCACGACCTCAGAGGCGAAGCGCGTCAGGAAGTTCGCTTCCTCCATCGCCGAGTCGCCGCCGCCGACGACGACGATTTTTTTGCCGCGGAAGAAAAATCCGTCGCAGGTCGCGCAGGTGCTGACGCCGCGACCAACATTATCGCGCTCGCCGGGGATGCCGAGATATTTAGCCGATGCGCCCGTCGAGATGATCAGCGTTTCCGCCTGCAGCTCGCCATGCCCCTCCACCTGGAGAGTGAACGGACGCTTCGAGGTGTCGACCTTATTGACCCAGCCGGTTTTGAACTCGGCGCCGAAGCGCTCCGCCTGCTTGCGCATATTGGCCATCAACTCGGGGCCCATGATGCCGTCAGGGAAGCCTGGGAAGTTCTCGACCTCCGTCGTGGTCGTCAGCTGGCCGCCGGGCTCGGGTCCTTCGATGATGAGCGGATTGAGGTTGGCGCGCGCCAAGTAGATCGCCGCCGTCAGGCCTGCGGGGCCTGTGCCGATGATGATGGATTTGTACATGTCTGATGACCTCCTGACGTTGTCGTATTGCGTCCTGCGAAGGGGCCGCATGTCCTCCGACATGCGGCGCGCTCGCTGGCAGATCGATTTAAGGCTCTTTGATCTCGTCAAAGGCCGGGAAGACGGATTGCATTTTTTTCTTGATCTCGCAGATCTCATCGATCCATCTGGCGTGCTTGCTCACCGTGGAGATCGATGTGCCGTAGCGCTGCGCCACCTCGTGGTACGAGATGGTCCGGCGATGCATCTTGGCTGTCAGATACTCGAGCGCCGCCGCCCATGCCTCTGCCCGATGGATCTTGGGGACCTCGGGGTAGAGCCGCGAGAGGAACTCGACCCACAGCGTCAGCAGATCGTAGCGCTGGATCATGTCGTATTGCTTGTTCATGCGGGTCAGCGCCGCCTCGAGCACCTCCTGCCACTGCGGCATCCAGACCGGCAGCCGCGAGGGCATGCGGTTCGCCTCAACGGTCGTACGCTGGCCATCCAGCACCGCCTCCAGCGCCTCGTGCACACCGATCGACCGGAGCACGAAGATGGCGATCCGCTTCAGGTCGTCCTCCTCATCTGGCTCCAGCAGGAAGGCTTGCAGCGCGTCCTTGACCTCGCTGTCGGCGATCAGCCCAAGCGCCTGGATGACCTGCAGCTTGGTATGCCGGTCGCCATGACGCAGCGCCCAAAAAAACGACGAGCGCACGAGCGGGTCGCGCTTCAGATGATCGGGCAGCGTGCCGCCCGGCGATGTCTCCCACTGCCGGAACTGTTCCTCGAACGGCAGATGGTAATGATAGCTTGACGGCGGCGGCTCCTCGCCGCTGCGGATCTGCGCGAGCTGATCCATATAATAGCGCGGGATGCGCGATCCCGGGTCCAGCTTGGCCGCCTGCCGCCACAGTCGCTCGGCCTCGTCGTAGCGAGTCAGGCTGACGGCAGCGACGGCGTTGTAATGATACAGACAGGGATCCTGCTGCAGCTCGACATCCTTGAGCAAGCGCCGGAAGTGTCGATACGCCGACTCATGTTCCCCTAATATGCCCATCGTCGTCGCCAGCTTAAACACATGCTCCTGGTGGAAGGGATACGTCTTGCGGAGCTGCTCGACGAGCGCGTCCAGCGCCTCCTCGTCCCCCGCATGCTGACGGAAGATCGCCAGATTGCACAGTGCATGCAGGTTGCCCGGCTCTGCCTGAAGCACCTCCTGGGTCGCTGTCATGCCCTTGTCGAACAAGCCCATGTAATAATAAGCGAGCGCCAAATTGTTGCGGGCAGCGAGGAAGTCGGGGCGCTTCTTGACCATCTGCTCCAGCATCCGCACCGCTTCGACGAACTTGCCCTCCTCGAGCAGCTTGCGCGCCTGATCATGCTCCTGGAGGCTCTCCCGAGACTTGATCGTCGCCTGGCGCGGCGGCCGCTCCAGCTCGTAATGGAGCAGCTCCATCATCTCCTCGGCTTCCTCGAGGAACTGCCCTTCCTCGTCTTCCTCGAGATACTTGACGAGCGCATCCTCCGCCGACTCGTAGCGCTCCAGGTTGGCATAGTTGTTCGCCATATAGAAGTGACACTCCGTCATCGTCGGCTCCAGCTCCTCGAGGATGCGGCCGAGGATACGATTGGACTCCTCGTATTGCCCCATCTCCGACAGGATGCCCGCCATATTGCAATGATTGACCGGATTATCCGGCTCGTACTCGACCGCCCGCCGGAAGTACTTCAGTGCCTTGTCGTAATGATATCGATCCAGAGAGCGTACCGCTCGTTCGAAAAAAAACGTCGCGTCCAATTGAATTGCGATCACCTTGGCGCGACCGCCCGCAGCCAGTCGTTTCTTCCCCTTCACCTGCAAGACACCTCCCGGCACTTCGAATTTGGTACGATTATACCATAGCTTCCCGCCGCAATACACTACAGGACGCACAGGCGAGTCAGAATACGTCCGGAGGTTGGACGTGCGTCCTTCCCGGCAGCCCGCCTACCCCCGTTCACGCCAAACAGCAAGCACGAACGATGCTTGCTGCCGGAGTGTCTTTGCAAGAGGAGGCCTACCGGCTCAGCGGTGCGCGCTGCCGATAGGCCCAGCCTCTAGATGCCTGCGTTTTTGAACAGCGTGCTGATCGAGCCGCCTTGCATGATGATGCGCGTAGCCTCAGCCAGCATCGGCGCGACGGTCAGAACTGTGAAGCGATCGGATCGGGATGCTGGCAATTGGATCGAATCCGTGACGATCACTTCTTTAATATTGGGATGGTCCAAACGCTGCAACGCAGGTCCCGAGAACAGCGGGTGCGTCGCGCACACATAGATATCCTCGGCGCCGCGCTCCTTGAGCCCTTCGACAACGTTGACGATCGTCGTGCCGGTATCGATCAAGTCCTCGATGATGATTGGCGTCTGGCCCTCGACATCGCCGATGACATGCGTGATGACCGACTCGTTGTGCGCCGGACGCTTCTTGATCATGATGGCAAACGGAGAGTCCAGGTAGTTGGCCAGCTTCTCCGCCGTGGACGCCCGTCCGGCATCCGGCGAGACGACGACCGGATTTTTGATGTTTTTCTTCTTCAGATAGTCGCTCAGGATATCCAGCGCGGTCAGATGATCGACCGGGATGTTGAAGAAGCCCTGGATCGCCGGCGCATGCAGATCGATCGTGATGACGCGGTCCGCTCCGACCGTCGTCAGCACATCCGCCACCATCTTCGCCGAGATCGGCTCGCGCGGCGCCGCTTTGCGCTCCTGACGGGCATAGCCGTAGTAAGGCACGATGATGTTAACCGTACGGGCCGAGGCGCGCTTGGCCGCATCGATCATGACCAGCAGCTCGACGAAGTTCTCGTTGATCGGATGGGAGAACGACTGCACGATGAAAACATCGCAATTGCGAATCGTTTCTTCATAGTGGACATAGACCTCGCCGCTTTTAAAACGGGAGATTTTGATCTTGCCGAGCGTCTGTCCGAGCTCTGTACAGATCCTTTCGGCCAGCTGCTGGTTCGAGGAACCAGAGAAAATTCGCAACTTATCGCTAAACATGATACCCTCCTGAGCGTTTGAACCGTTTGTATTCTTCTTGCCTGCACCGCTTCATGACATGCCGTAACTTTAGTCGCGAGTTGATCGCGCATTATTCACCATCTATTATACATGCTAGCGGCCAATTTTCAAAAGCGGATCATCTCGCGCCGCCGCTCGCGGAAGGTCGCCAGCTCCGCAAACCCAAGCTCCCGCAGCAATTGACGCCCCTCATCCAAATATTGGCCGAGTCGCTCCGGCTGATGCGCGTCCGAACCGAGCGTCAGCGGCAGCCCGATCTCGCGAGCATATGCGAGCATGTGTCTCGATGGGAACATCTCTGCACAAGGGGTGCGCAGCCCCGACACGTTGAGCTCGATCGCCAGATCATGGCGCTTCACACAATCCAGCGCTGCCCGCTCGAGCGCCGTCACATCCTCGTCCGGCTTGTAGCCGAACCGCTTGATGACATCGATATGGCCGATGTAGTCGTACAAGCCCGTCGCCGCCGCCTTCTGCACCGCATCGTAGTACTGCTCGTACACCTGCAGTCGATCGCGTCCCTCCCAGCCCGCCGTCTGCCGGAAGTCGGTAATGTCCCACTCGCCGAGGAAGTGAACGGAGCCGATCACATAGTCCCAGGGATAGCTCGTCACGATCGTCTCGATCTGCTCCTCCCAGCCTTCGATGTAATCGCCCTCCAGACCGACACGGATATCGATCTGGCCGCGGTACTTCGCCTGCAGCTCGAAGCACTCCTCGACGTAGCCTGCAAGCTCTGCCATCGGCATCGCCATCTCCGGGTAGTACGTCGCCGGATCGACGTGCAGCAGCGGCATATGATCGGAGAGCCCGAGCTGATCCAGCCCGATCTCGATCCCCCGCTTCACATATTCCTCCAACGTGCCTACCGCATGGCCGCAGCGGGCATGATGCGTATGGTAGTCAATGTTCATTGCTCTCGCCTCCCGGATCGGCGCTGCGCTAGCGCATCTTGTTGGTTGTCGGCTTGCCGTGCCGCTGACCGAGCTCGCGCATGACGTCGTCGAGCGACAGGCCGCGCTCCCGCATGAGCACCATCAGGTGGAAGAACAGGTCGCTCATCTCGCTGCGCAGCTCGTCGTTGTCCTGATTTTTCGAAGCGATCACGACCTCAGTCGCCTCTTCGCCGACCTTTTTCAGGATCTTGTCGATCCCCTTCTCGAACAGGTAGGTCGTATACGCGCCCGCCGGACGCTCGGCATAGCGTTGAGCGATCGTCGCCTCCAGCTGGTTGAGCATCGCGAAGCGATCCGACGCCTCGCGCGGGTCTGCAGTCGCCCCCGGCACCTCGATGTCGTTGAAAAAGCAGCTATAGCGCCCCGTATGGCACGCTGCGCCGTTCTGCTCGACGCGCACCAGCAGCGTATCGCCATCGCAATCGTAATGCATCGAGCGAATCTTCTGCGTATGCCCGGAGGTCGCCCCCTTATGCCACAGCTCCGCCCGCGAGCGGCTCCAGAACCACGTCTCGCCGCTATCGATCGACCGCCCCAGCGACTCGCGATTCATATACGCCATCATCAATACTTCCTTGCTCACCGCATCCTGCACGATCGCCGGCACCAAGCCGTCCGCGTTCCAGCTGATTTGCGCCAGCAATGTCTCCCGATCTGTCGTCATCGGACCTCTACTCCCTTCTGCAGCAGATCATCCTTGACCTGTCTGATCGTCAGTTCCTTATAATGGAAAATCGTCGCCGCCAGCCCGGCGTCGGCCTGGCCTTCCTCGAATACCTCGGCGAAATGCTCGATCCGACCTGCTCCGCCCGAGGCGATGACCGGGATCGACAACGTCGATGAGACGGCCTTGGTCAGCCCGATATCAAAGCCGTCCTTGGTGCCGTCGGCGTCCATGCTCGTCAGCAGGATCTCGCCCGCACCGAGCTTCTCCACTTCCTTGGCCCAGGCCAACGCCCGGATACCCGTCGCGTTGCGGCCGCCGTGCGTGTAGACCTCCCACTCGCCCCATTCGCTGTTATACTTCGCGTCGATCGCCACCACGATACATTGCGAGCCGAACTTGCGCGCTCCCTCGGAGACGAGCTGCGGGCTGCGGATCGCCGCCGTGTTGATGCCGATCTTGTCGGCGCCGGCGCGCAACAGCCGCTTCATATCGTCGACATGGCCGATGCCGCCGCCCACCGTAAATGGGATCGTAATCTCGCCCGCTGTACGCTGCACGACATCGACCATCGTCGCCCGGCCTTCGTGCGAGGCCGAGATGTCGAGGAAGACCAACTCGTCGGCGCCTTCTACATCATACGTTGCCGCCAGCTCGACAGGATCGCCGGCATCGCGCAGATTGACGAAGTTGACGCCCTTGACCACCCGACCGTCCTTGACGTCCAGACAAGGAATAATACGTTTTGCTAACATGACTCTACCACCTCCAGGATCGTTTTCTTACGCTGCACAGACCTCGGCTTTCACGAGCCGCCAGTGCTTATCGTTGCGCCACTTGCGGGCTGCCGGTCAGCGCCAGAAAGTTGTCCAGCAGCCGCATGCCCAGCTCGCCGCTCTTCTCCGGGTGGAACTGCATGCCGAATACCTGGCCGCGCCCGACGATCGCCGTCACATCCTGATAATAGTCCGTCGTCGCCAGCAGATCAGCAGGATCGGCGGGTCTCGCGTGATAGGAGTGGACGAAGTACACATGCCCCTCTGTCAGTCCGTTGAACAGCGGGCTCTCCTGGCGGAACGTCAGCCGGTTCCAGCCCATATGCGGCACCTTGTAATCGCCTCTGAACCGGACCACCTCGCCGGGCAGCAGGTCGAGCCCCGCATTGTCGCCGTGCTCCTCGCCCTTGCTGAAGAGCAGTTGCATACCTAGGCAGATACCCAGCAGCGGCTTGCCGCTATCTGCGTAGAACCGAGTCACCTCGTCCAGCCCGGTATTGCCCAGATTTTGCATCGCATCGCCGAATGCGCCGACGCCTGGCAGGATCGCCCCGTCGGCCTCCAGGATCTCCTGCGGCTCGGCGGTCACCCGCACCTCGTAGCCGAGGCGCTCGACCGCTTTGCTGACGCTGTGCAGATTGCCCATGCCATAGTCGATGATCGCGATCATGCTAGAGCACCCCTTTCGTCGAAGGCACTCCTTGCACACGAGGATCGATCGAGGTCGCTTCGTCGAGCGCCCGGCCGAGCGCCTTGAACACCGCCTCGATCATGTGATGCGTATTGTGGCCGTAGTGGACGATGACATGCAACGTCATCCGCGACTCCAGCGCCAGCTTCCACAGGAACTCATGCACCAGCTCCGTGCTGAAGCTGCCGACCTGCTGGGACGGATACTCTGCCCGATACTCGAAGTGCGGGCGATTGCTCATATCGATGATGACCTGAGCGAGCGCTTCGTCCATCGGTACGAATACGCTCGCGTAGCGCTTGATGCCCCGCTTGTCGCCGAGCGCCTCCCGCAACGTCTGGCCGAGGCAGATCCCGATATCCTCCACTGTGTGATGGTCGTCGATATCGATATCGCCGTTCGCATCGACCTTCAGGTCGAACAGGCCGTGCTTGGCGAACAGATCCAGCATATGATTGAGGAACGGCACCCCGGTCTCAAGCTCGGTTACGCCAGTGCCGTCGACATTAAAGGACAGCTTGATATCCGTTTCATTCGTTTTGCGCGCGACCTCGGCCGCGCGGCTATGTTGCTCCGTCATCTTGATCCCTGCTTTCGATAAGTATATAGACTGTCGCTGGAGGAGCAGGCGCACGCCCCAGCGCCCTCTCTGCACTCCAAGGGGCGCCCGCACGGGCTAGCCCCACTCGCGGGGCAATCGCTTATAAGTGCGGCTAGCTCCACTCGTGGAAATCGCTTATTGGCGCAGCTAGCCCCGCTCCTGGCGCAGCCGCAGCTCGATCGCCCGGGCGTGGCCCTCCAGCCCTTCGTGACGAGCCAGCGTCATGATCGCCTCGCCACTCTCCAGCAGCGCTTCCTTGCTGTAGTGAATGAGACTCGACTTCTTCAGGAAGTCATCGACATTGACCGGCGAGGAGAAGCGCGCCGTGCCATTGGTCGGCAGGATGTGATTGGGCCCGGCGAAGTAATCGCCGACCGGCTCCGAGCTGTACGGACCGAGGAAGATCGCCCCGGCATTCTCGATGCTGCCCAGCAGCTGCATCGGATCGGCGGTCATCACCTCCAGATGCTCCGGCGCCATCTGATTGATGACGCGCACGCCCTCGGCGAGCGACTCGACGAGCAGCACAGCTCCGTAGCTGTCGATCGACTTGCGGGCGATCGTCTCGCGCGGCAGTGTCGACAGCTGGCGCTCTACCTCCGCCGCCACCGCTTCGCCCAGCGCCCGCGACGGCGTCACCAGCACAGCCGAGGCCATCTCGTCATGCTCGGCCTGCGACAGCAGATCAGCGGCCACATAGCCCGGATCGGCCGTCTCATCCGCCAGCACGGCGATCTCGCTTGGTCCGGCGATGCTGTCGATATCGACGACGCCGAACACCGCCCGCTTCGCCAGCGCGACATAGATGTTGCCCGGTCCGGTGATCTTGTCGACCGGCGGGATGCTGTCCGTCCCGTAGGCCAGCGCCGCTACCGCCTGAGCGCCGCCGACTCTGTACATCTCCTCCACCCCCGCCTCTGCCGCCGTGACGAGGATATACGGGTTGATGCCCGGCACGCCGCCGGTCGCGGGCGGCGTCACCATGACGATCTCGGGCACCCCGGCCACCTGGGCCGGGATGACATTCATGAGCACCGAGGATGGATAGGCCGCCTTGCCGCCAGGCACGTAGACGCCGACGCGGCGCAGCGGCCGGATGATCTGGCCGAGCAACGTGCCGTCCGGCTGCAGATCCATCCACGAGTTGCGCTTTTGCTTCTCATGGAAGGCGCGGATATTCGCCGCGGCGGCGCGGATCGCAGTCAGGAACTCCGGCTCAACCTTGCTGTAGGCCGCCTCGATCTCCTCCGCCGTCACGCGCAGCGTGGCTGCGTCCAGCGTCATCCGGTCATGCTCCTCCGTATAGCGCAGCAGCGCAGCATCTCCTTCGTGGCGGACGTCGGCGACGATGCGCGCGACAGCTTCATTCTGCTCCGGCGAGCCGTATTCGACCTCGCGGCTCAGGTTAAATTCGCTAGCTGGCATGATCCGCATGCCGATCTCCCCCTTCGCTCTCTTGCGTATCTTCAGACATGCTGCCGCTGCGCCGAGATCGTTCGCTGCAGCCGGTCGCATAAGCTTTGGATCGCCTCGTTTTTCATCCGGTAGCTGACACGGTTGGCGATCAGGCGGCTCGTGATGCCGAAGATCGACTCCATCTCTACCAGTCCGTTCTCCTTGAGCGTCTGCCCGGTCTCGACCATATCGACGATCCGATCGGCCAGGCCGATCAGCGGCGCCAGCTCGATCGAGCCGTTCAGCTTGATCACCTCGACCTGCTGTCCCTGCTCGCGGAAGTACTGCGAGGCGACATTGGGATACTTGGTCGCGACCCGGGGATGGATCGACGGCTGCCAGTCCGGCAGACCGATCACCGACATCCGGCACTTGGCGATGCCCAGGTCGAGCAGCTCGTAGACATCCTTGTTTTCCTCCATCAGCACATCCTTGCCGACGATGCCGATATCCGCCACTCCGTACTCGACATACGTCGGCACATCGACCGGCTTGGCCATGATGAACGCCATCTTCACCTCGGGGATCTCGATGATCAGCTTTCGCGTATCGTCAAAATCGCTCGGGATCGGCAATCCCGCTTCCCGGAACAGCTTGGAGGCCTGCTTGTAGATGCGGCCCTTGGGCATCGCCACCTTCAGCAACTCTGTCTCCTGCTCTCTCATCGGCCCGCTCCTCCTCTCGTACGGCTGTCCAGCGACAGCACCTCGTCGAATGCGCCTTGCTCACGATCCCAAGCGTCCCAGTCGCTCACCTTGCTGGTCACTGCGATCTCGCCTGCTGCCCTGCGCGCGCCCGCTGCCGCCAGCGCCTCGGCGCGGCTGTCGTCGTCATAGCCGATCAGGACGCGTCGCGGTCCCGACTCACGCTCGCCCTCCACCAGATCGAGGATACGCGTCGTCTTGATCGCGAAGCCCGTCGCAGGGGCCGGACGGCCAAACTGCTGCAGCAGATTGTCGTAGCGCCCGCCGCTGACGACCGGGAATCCCAGGTCGGCGGCATAGCCCTCGAACGTCATTCCGGTATAATAGGAAAAGTCGCCGATCATCGTCAGATCGATCAACACCTGATCGCGCACGCCATACGCCTCCAGCACCTCCCAGATCTGACACAGATGACGGATCGAGGCTTGCGCCGTCGCATTGCCGCTTAGCTCCAGCGCTTGCCGGCACACCTCCTCGCCGCCCCGCAGCCGCAGGATCGCCTCCAGCTCGCAGCGCGTCGCCTCAGGCAGCTCCAGCTGCGCCAGACGCTCTCGGTAGCCGACATAGTCGCGGCCGAGCAGACACGCCTTCAGCTGCTCCTGCGCCTCGCTCTGACCGCTCAGCATCTCCTCGAACAGTCCGTTCAGGAATCCTACATGGCCGATCGCGATCTTGAACCGCTGCACGCCGGCTGCTTGCAGCGATGCGATCGCCAGCGCCACCATCTCGGCATCGGCCTCCGGCGACGCGTCGCCGACCAGCTCGACGCCCGTCTGGAAAAACTCCGCCTCGCGCCCCGCCTCTTCCTCGATCGAGCGGAACACATTGGAGTGATAGGACAGTCTGAGCGGGAACGCAACCTCCTTGAGCAGCGAAGAGACGACGCGAGCGATCGGGGCCGTCATATCGGAGCGCAGCACAAGCGTCGTGCCACGGTTGTTGAGCAGCTTGAACAGCTTTTGATCGGACGTCGAGCTGGCGACCCCGACCGTATCGTAATATTCCATCGTCGGCGTGATGATCTGCTCATAGCCCCAGCTCGCCATACAATCCAGCACCTGGCGTTCGACCTGGCGCAGCTTGGCGACCGCATGCGGCAGATAATCCTTGGCGCCGATCGGTTTTTCGAATACTTTTGGTTTCGACAAAAAATTCACCTTCAATTCGCTTTAGTTGGTTAACGTGCTACCATGCTACCAAAATAAAGAGTTTAGACGTAATATTATCATGAAATACCTTGCTCCGTCAACCATATCCCCTCCTGCATCCGGCCTGTTGAGCAATCGGTGCAGCAGGCTATCGAAGGGATGCACGAGCCCAGGCTACACTGTCCGATGCAAGATGATAAGCCGCACAATAGCCAACCTAACTAAGCATGTATCACCAAGAAACTTGCGCCAGGACGCCTACAGCGACGTGTATCGGCACGTTGACGCAAGATACTTTCGTTGAAGCGCTGACGACAGCTCCTCTCCGGCGCGATAGCGCTAGAAAAAAGGCCGCTCGCAGGACAACCCGCAAACCGCCTTCCCTTTGTCTCCGCTTTGGCTCGTAACAATGACTCGAGAGCTGTGCTAGTCATCAGCCCTTCCCACTCGTTGCTCCTCCGCACGCTCCGCCAGCGCCGTCTCGTTCTCCCCGATCACCTGCATCGGGTTGCCGCCGACGAAGGCATAGGCCGGCACATCCTTATGGACCAGCGAGCCTGCGGAGACGATCGCGTGATCGCCGATCGTCACGCCTGGCAGGATCGTCGTATTGGCGCCGATCATCACATGGTCGCCGATCCGCACATCGCCGAGTCGGTACTCGCGGATCAGATACTCATGCGTAAGGATCGTCGTATTGTAGCCGATGATGCAGTTGTCTCCGATCCGGATGCGCTCCGGGAAGAAGACATCGACCATCACCATCAGCGCAAACGAAGCGTAGCGCCCGACCTTCATCCCGAGGACATGGCGGTAAATCCAGTTTTTCACCGGCAGGATCGGACAGTAGCGAGCGAACTGGATAGCGATAAAGTTGCGCACCGCCTTCCATGGGCTAACCGTCCGGTATACCTGCCAGAGCGCGTTGGGGCCCTCTACCGGGTACCGCTCAACGTTTCTCAAGCGGCTCCCGCTCCAACCCGGCCAGTGTGAGCAGCTCTCGCATATCATGGATGATGTAGTCTGCCCCGGCCTCGCGCAGCATCGCCTCGCCCTTGAGCGACCAGGCGACGCCTACGGAGCGCACCCCTGCGGCTGCGGCCGACTGAATATCGACGATGCTGTCGCCGACCATCAGCGCCGTCTCCGACGATGCGCCGAGTCGCTGCAGCGCTAGCTCGACCGGCTCGGCGTCCGGCTTCGGCCGCTCGACATCGTCGAGCGTGACGATCGCCGACATATAGTCGCGGATGCCGACATGCTTCAGCCCGCGTTCCGTTGTCATCTGCATCTTGGTCGTCACGACGCCGAGCTTGAGTCCTGCGGCATGCAGCCGCTCCAGCACGTCATTGACATAAGGGAACGCCTGGACCAGATCGTCATGCAGCTGCAGATTGACCGTCCGGTACGCCCGGATCAGCTCCTCCACATCCTCGGCCCCCGAGAACTGCTGCAATTGTACGGCCAGCGGCAGTCCCATGCTGGGGATGATGTGCTCGCGTGTGAAGTCCGGCGGCACGATATCCTGCAATGCATGCAGGAACGATTGGATGATCAGCTCGTTCGTGTCCAGGATCGTTCCGTCCAGATCGAATAATACGGTTTGATAGTTTGCCATGCCGTTCTCCTTGCTTCCTTAAAATTCTACTCCTTGTCCTGCTTTTTATCGTTGCCGTTCGCTTGATTGCTATTCGTCGGGTCGCCTTGACGATCGCCATTCGGCGATTCGCCGATATCCTCGATGACCGTCATCACTTCATTCTTCTCCATCGTGACGAGCGGCTCGGACTCACGAGCCTCGGTTACGACTTCGTCCGCTTCATGCGTCGTCTCGGAGCCGTCTGCCTTGGTAGAGGCGATCGGATCGAGGTAACGCGCCGATGCGGCTCCCGTCGCCCGCCGGATCACGATCAACGCCACGCAGATCAGGATGATGAGGAGCGCGAGCAGCTGCGAGATGCGGACATTGCCGTATCCCGGATCGAGCGCGCCCGCAGTGAAGACGCCGGTCATCGGCGACCACAAGCCCGCGATTATCGACACGAGCCAATCCGGTCCCTGGAAGGCCAGGCTGTCGGTGCGCAGACCTTCGATGAAGAAGCGGCCGATCGAATACCAGATGAAGTAAGACAGGAGCAGCTCGCCGGCACGCAGGAACCGCTGACGACGCAAGACGAACAACAGCAGCAAGCCGACGAAGCTCCATACCGACTCATAGAGGAAGGTCGGATGACGGAACAGCCCGTCGATATACATCTGATCGACGATCCATGAAGGCAGATGCAGCGTCTCGCGCAGGAACGATTGGCCGACAGGCTCGCCATGCGCTTCCTGGTTCATAAAGTTGCCCCAGCGCCCGATCATCTGGCCCGCGATCAGCGAAGGCGCGCAGATGTCGGCGATCCGCCAGAAGTTATATCCCTTGTAGCGGAAGTAGAAAAACCCGCAAATCAAGGCGCCGATCAGCGCTCCGTAGATGGCGATACCGCCATTCCAGATCTTGAACACATCGATCAGGTTGTTCTGGTATTCATCCCACTTGAACGCCACATAATAGATGCGCGCGCCGATGATGGCCGATGGCACGCCAAGCAGCAGCAGGTCCATAAAGAAGTCGGGCGCGATCCCAAAGCGCTTGCCCTCCCTGACGGCTAGCAGCAGCCCGACCAGCGCGGCGCAGCCCAAAATGATACCGTACCAATTGACCGTAAGCGGTCCCAGCTCGAAGGCAATCGGATTCAGACTCAAAAGACCGTGACTTATCCAGTTCATGCTTCCTTAAGCTCCTTTACTCATAATCGTCAATATCGTCTGCGATTGTCTCGGTGAGCTTGTTGGTGAACTGCAACGCTGCATTGTAACCCATGCGCTTCAGTCGGTAGTTCATCGCTGCGACCTCTATAATGACCGCGAGGTTCCGGCCCGGACGGACCGGCACTGTGATCAGCGGCACCTCGGTGTCGATGATGCGCGTCGTCTCCTCGTCGAGTCCGAGACGGTCGTATTGTTTCTCTTGCTGCCAATTCTCCAGCTTGATGACGACGCTGATTCGCTTGCTGCTTAGCACTGCGCCTGCGCCGAACAGCGTCATCACATTGATAATGCCAAGCCCCCGGATCTCGAGCAGATGGCGGATTAGCTCCGGCGCCGCACCGTGCAGCTGTCCATCGGACATCTGCCGGATCTCGACCGCATCGTCGGCGACGAGCCGATGGCCGCGCTTGACGAGCTCAAGCGCCGTCTCGCTTTTGCCGATGCCGCTGCTCCCCGTGATCAGCATGCCGATGCCGTAGATATCGACCAGGACGCCGTGGATCGTCGCGGTTGGCGCCAGTTTTTTCTCCAGGAAGTTGGTAATCCTGCTGATCAGGCTCGTCGTAGCGACGCCGCTGCGCAGCACCGGGATCGACTTCTCCTCCGCCCGCTCGAGCAGCTCCTGAGGCGCACTCAGGCCGCGTGTGACGATGATGCAGGGCGTCTCGGGATCGCATAGCCGCTCCAGTCGATCTACCCGTTCCTCGGTGTCCAGCGTCTCCAGAAAGGCCAGCTCCGTCCGCCCCAGGATTTGCACGCGTTCATTGGGATGATAGTGAAAGTACCCCGCCATCTCTAGTCCGGGACGGTACAGATCGTCAACCGTTATGCCTCTCTTCAGTCCGTCTTCGCCAGCGAGCAGCTCCAGCTGGAATTGCTGGACGAGCTCTGACACCTTCACTCTCTTGGGCATTCCATGGCCTCCTTACATCCGGCTTTTGCCGGGTTTCGCTTGTCATGTACGCGATAACTTCAATGTATCCATCGTATAGGAATTAGGCGCCGAAAGCAACAAAAGCCGCACCACGCGGCCGCCAATTTTGCAACAGGGAACGCTTGGCGCGCGCTCCTTCGTCGCATCAAAAAAGCAGCCGCCCGGATATCCGGACGACTGCTTGGTTATAAGATAAGGGGGGAATTTAGCTTTCGAATACGTTCAGCTCAGTTGTGATATCGAACATATGAACCTTGTTCATATCGATCGCCAGCTTGACGTTGATGCCGTCAGTGACAGTCGAGCGGCCGTCTACACGGGCGATAACTGTCTCTGTTCCAAGACCGTTCAGGTACAGGTACTTCTCGTGACCGAGGTTCTCGGATACTTCCACGTGGGCGTTCACTACGCTGTTCGGGGAAGCTTCGATGAAGACCGGCTCATCGTGGAAGTCCTCAGGACGGATGCCCATGATCGCTTCTTTGCCAACCAGGCCTTTTTCACGAACGATCTGTGCTCTGCCTTCAGTCAGAGCTACGTCGACGCCGTTTGTTTTGAAACGGATCGAGCCGCCTTGCTCAGACAGTGTACCCTTGATGAAGTTCATCGAAGGCGCGCCGATGAAGCCTGCTACGAACATGTTGACCGGACGGTTGTACAGCTCTTCCGGCGAAGCCGTCTGCTGGATGAAGCCGTCCTTCATAACGACGATACGGTCGCCCATCGTCATCGCTTCGATCTGGTCATGCGTTACGTAGATCGTTGTTGTTTCCAGACGTTTGGTCAGCTTGCTGATCTCAGCGCGCATCTGACCGCGGAGCTTGGCGTCCAAGTTGGAGAGCGGCTCATCCATGAGGAATACTTGCGGTTCGCGTACGATCGCGCGGCCCAAGGCAACACGTTGACGCTGACCGCCGGAGAGCGCCTTCGGCTTACGGTCGAGCAAATGCTCAATATCGAGAATTTTGGCAGCATCGCGAACGCGCTTGTCAATGTCTGCTTTTTTGAATTTGCGAAGTTTCAGACCAAATGCCATGTTTTGATACACGTTCATATGCGGGTACAAAGCGTACGATTGGAATACCATCGCGATGTCGCGATCTTTCGGGGCTACGTCGTTTACGAGACGCTCGCCAATGAACAGCTTACCTTCAGAGATTTCTTCAAGACCGGCAATCATCCGCAGTGTTGTCGATTTCCCGCAACCGGAAGGTCCTACGAGTACCAAGAACTCCTTGTCCTTGATGTCCAAGTTGAAGTCTGTAACCGAAGCCGTTTCGGAACCGGGATATTTTTTGAAGATGTGCTCTAAGCGTACGCCTGCCATTTTGTTTCCCCCTAAACATTTGGTGGTTTACTTGTCACTATCTATCTTAGCTTAGTCGTCCGCAGATGACTATGCACATACTTTACAAAAAAACTACTTTCTTTTCGTCACTTTATACAATAGCAATATGATCTTCACTAATACTGCGTCGCGGAACAACCGGACATCGAGCCCTGTCTCCTGCTTCAGCTTGTCTAGTCTGTACAACAGCGTGTTGCGATGAATGTACAGCTTTTTGGCGGTCTCGCTAACGTTGCAATCGAGGCGGAAGAAGGTCTCGAGCGTCATCAATATCTCCGGCTCGAGCAGGACGTCCGACCGGTTGAGCAACTGCTCCATGTACTCGGCCCTGCGGGAATCCGGGATGCTGTTGAGCAGCCGTTCCAGATGCAGCATCCAGGGCAGGTGGACATTCTCCCCGACATGGAACTTGCGGCCGAGGAATACAGTCTCTCGCAGCAACGACGTCGTCTCGACGATCGTCTTGGCCGGACCAATCGGCTGTCCCACCGCCAGATGGCACTCGCCGACCCACTCGCTCGCCAGCATGCCGTGCAAGCCCGAGCACATCGAGGCCAGCAGCTCCAACGTCGATTCCTCTTCGCCGTCGTTGCGGTCCTCCGTCTCGGCGTCGCTGAGCAGCGACATCGGTCCGAGGATGAGCCATTCCTGCTCCTTTAGCGGGATCAACATCACCTCTTCGATGAAAAACGAGTTCAGCAGCTTCTCCAGCTCGGCATACGTATTGCGCAGCCGCTCATGCTCGCTGACGAGCAGGAACGGAATCATATCCGCATAGAGGCGACCGCCAAAAGTCAGCGACTCAGGCACCTGTTCATGCAGATCGCCGCTCTCAAGCTGCGTAGCCAGCCAGGCCCCGAGCTCCTCTGCCTGACGCTCCGCCTCTTGGGCCGCCTGCGGCGCCGTGGGCTTGACCGGCTTCATATGCTCAATCGTCCAGGACAGCAACCGCCGCTCCGTCACACTGATGTGCTCGAGCTCAAGCTCGATGACCTCCACATGCGCCCTCTCCATCCGGACCGCATACCAGATCCGGCCGCCAGCCACCTCAACACTCGCCCCCGGCGAGGGCTCCAGTGGCGTTAGCGCGCCGCCTTCCAGACTTGCGTTGTTCCACTCCTGCAGATCGACTCTCAAAACACGCAACGGGCTGTTCAGGATCTGCTCCAGTTGCTCTTTCCACTGCGCAGTGCTCATGCTTGGCTGTGCTCCTATCCGCATCGCTTTGGAATGCCCTTTTAGGCCATTGTATCACAAACAAAAGAGCGGATTAAACCGCGCCCTCCTCTTCCCCTTCAACAGGCAAAGGAATTAAGAAGGAGACTACTGTGCCTTCGCCTGGCTTGCTGCGGACCGACAGTCCTTGACCGTACCGCTGTTTTATCCGGCGATCGGTATTGTACAAGCCGATCCCCCCTTGCGGCGGCTCATCGCCACCTACTAGCTGCGCTGCCTTGTGCTCCGGCATCCCGACGCCATCGTCGGCGATCTCCAGCAACACGCCTGACGCTATGCGTATCGCGCGCACCGTCACGGTGCCGCCTCGCGTGCGACTCATCAAGCCGTGCCGCACCGCGTTCTCGACCAACGGCTGCAGCGTCAATGGCGGCAGCGTGAGACCAACCGCCGCTTCGACATCGAGCGCCACCGACAGCCGCTCGCCGAACCGTTCCCGCTCGATATACAGATACGCCTGCACCAGCTCCATCTCATGGCGGAACGGCACGACCGCTTTGACGTTCAGGAAGTTGAAGCTGATCCGCAGATACGAAGCAAAAGCCTCAATGAGCGCTTGCATCTTCTCAACGTCAAAATCGCTCAGCGCCGCAATCGAATTCAATGTGTTGAAGAGGAAGTGCGGCTGAATCTGGGCCTGCAAATAGGCTGCCTCCAGTCGCAGCGTATCGTGCACGGACTGCTTGAGCGCGGTCAGCGAGCCTGCGCGGAAGCGCAGCTCCATCGCTTCGACCGGCTTGGTTACATAGTCGTTGGCGCCAGCCATAAATCCTGCCGATACATCCTCCGGACCGCTGCGAGCGGTCAGCAGCAGGATCGGCAGCTCGAACAACTGGAACCGCTCGCGTACGCGCCGAGTCAGCTCGTAGCCGGACATCCCCGGCATCATCACATCGACGATCATCAAGTCCCAAGGCTCCGAGACGGCCAGCGCCAGCGCCGCCTCGCCGCTCTTCACCGTATGGACATGACAGTGCTCATGCGCCAGCAGCCCTACGAGAACCTTCAAGTTGACCGGATCGTCATCGACAGCTAGGATGCGCAGCTGTCTCGGGCTGCCATCTCTGCGTTCCAGCGGAGACCAGTTGGACATCGCGGCCTGATCCCGCTCATAAGGCGTCGACAGGACAGGCTGCGGCTCCGGCACTGCCGACTCCTGCTGCGACTCGTCCGTGTCTCCGCTAGCAGCGAGCGGCAGCCGCAAGGTAATGACAGAGCCAATGCCTGGCGTCGACTCAATCTCCAGCTCGCCCTCATGCAGATGCGCCAACTGGCTGGCAATGTGCAACCCCAGTCCGATGCCTCCGCTCGTCTCGCCTGGCCGTCCCTGCACATACCGCTCGAAGACGCGCTCCTGCAGTTCGGCATCCATGCCGCGCCCGGTATCCGATACACAGATCAGCGCCTGATCCCCTTCGCGCTCTGCCGTCACAGCGATCATGCCTCGATCGGTGTACTTGACCGCATTGTGAAGCAGGTTGAACAGGATTTGTACCAGACGATTCTCATCGGCATAGACCGGGGGAAAGTCGGCCGCTACCTCCATCCGCAGCTCAACAGGCTTGTCGTCGGTCATAAAGGACAACATATCCAATACACCTGCTGCGGTAGATTGGATCCGCACCGGCTCGCGACGCAACACGATTCGCCGTTCCTGCAGCCGCACCGCATCGAGCAGATCGCCCAGCATATGCGTCATTCGACGACTGAGGGTGATGAGCAGGTCCATGTCCTTGCGACTCTGTTCGCGCATGACCGCTCCTTCTTTGTCTACGACCGCCTGAGCGATGTTCATGATGCCATGCAACGGCGTTCTCAGCTCATGGGACGTATTCGCCAGGAATTCGTCCTTTTGCCGGTCGGCGAGCCGTAGCTGCATGTTCAGCCGTCGCTTTTCCTCCGAGTTGCGGAAGTATCGCTTGAACCAGTAGGCCGAAAAGCATATTAGCGCGCCAACGATATCAACAGGATAATAGATACCTCGCACCTGGTCCTGGTTGACGAATACGCCCCATCCTACGCTGGAGAGGATACACAGCGCAGCCAGCAACAGGTAGATGGCATCGTTGACCCGGCGCGCCACCAGCTTGATGATAATGCTGACCACCCCTGCAAGCGGCAGCACGTAGAGCAACAGCATCGGTTGAAAATTCGCATAGACATAATAGACAGACGACACATCGCTAACGAGGATAAACGCAACAAAAACGGTTAAAATCCCGGCGTAGAGTCGAAAAAGCAAGCCGGGCTTGCTAATGGTCGCAAAGCTGAAGGCTAGCAGCAGCATAAACAGGCTGACACCCAGATAGGCCAACAGGCGAATTTTAAGCATCCAGGTGTAATTGATCGGTAGCCACAGCTGCAAAATCAAGTCATGGTCGGCGATAATGGACAGCCCTACCATACATAATAGACCGAAAAAGATTAACAGCACGATATTCCGTCGATTGAACAAAAACAAGATCCCCGCATAGAGCGCATGTAGCATCATCACAACAAAGGCAATTAATTGAAAGGCTATGGAATACATCCGTTCATTGTCAATCGTCGCCTGGCTGCCAAACCGAATCGGACGAATAATGCCTCCCCTGCTCGGCTGGTCGTAATTCGCTACACGCACGACCAGCTCAAGCGTATCGTCATCGGGCGTGAAACTCGCCGTATACGTGATGTTCTCGGGACGATAGCCAGACTTGGTCTCGGC
Source organism: Paenibacillus sp. 598K (assembly GCF_003851045.1). Lineage (GTDB taxonomy): Bacteria > Bacillota > Bacilli > Paenibacillales > Paenibacillaceae > Paenibacillus_D. The sequence continues at coordinate 50,304 of NZ_BFBX01000006.1, forward strand.
GACCTTGCCGAACATCGTCTCAGATCGCCCATTGATCTCCAACTGCGAGGAGGCCTGGATACTCTGAACCCATAGTCCGTAAGACTCCTGAAACTCCGGGTTCAGACGGACGAATAGACGATACGTGCCATAGCCGTAAGCATCGACTTGATCCGAATCAGCAAAACCATCGCGCCAATCGCCGGGCACGCGCAAGTAGACCGGCTGCGGCGCGTCTGCCGAAGCGAGCTGGTCATGCGTCAACAACTGCTCAGGATAGAATGCCCACTCCCCATCCAACTGAATCGAGGGCTTTTCCGCAAATGGCCACGATCGCAGATCCAGTACGCCTTGCTCCGCAAAGGGCTGCTCCGGCAGCTTGTTAGCTTCGTACCAAAACCAACGCAGACCGCATAGCAGCGCGATAAACAACAGCAGCAACAGAATCACGTTGCGTGTAAACAGACGTTTGGTCGATTTCATGACTTGTACATTCGACAACAAGCAGCATATCCCTCTTTCATGAGCAGTCAACACAAAAAAACCGTTCCCCGCGGCGTGAACCGAAGAAACAGCGTCGTAAACAAAACAGTGAGCCATGAAGGACTCGAACCTTCGACACCCTGATTAAAAGTCAGGTGCTCTACCAACTGAGCTAATGGCTCTCGGAATAAAAAACTGGTGGAGGATGATGGATTCGAACCACCGAACTCATAGAGAGCAGATTTACAGTCTGCCGCGTTTAGCCACTTCGCTAATCCTCCATATGAAAATGGTGGCTCGGGACGGAATCGAACCGCCGACACGAGGATTTTCAGTCCTCTGCTCTACCGACTGAGCTACCGAGCCTTGCGAATCAAAAAATGGCGGAGCTGACGGGATTCGAACCCGCGGTCTCCTGCGTGACAGGCAGGCATGTTAGGCCTCTACACCACAGCTCCACATAGGCAAAAAAAAACATGGTGGACGCTGACGGGATCGAACCGCCGACCCTCTGCTTGTAAGGCAGATGCTCTCCCAGCTGAGCTAAGCGTCCTTATGTAATTGGTAGCGGCAGAGGGGATCGAACCCCCGACCTCACGGGTATGAACCGTACGCTCTAGCCAGCTGAGCTATGCCGCCACAGATACATAATGCTGATCTGGGCTTGTCCCAGATAGCGATTCAGCGCTTGCACACTGAAAACTGGATGCGAAAGTCAAGCAAAAGGTCAATCGTAGCTGAGGTTGTTAGGATA
>NZ_BFBX01000007.1:0-1213 GCF_003851045.1 Paenibacillus sp. 598K
TAGGTTAAGCTACTAAGGGCGCACGGAGGATGCCTAGGCACCAGGAGCCGATGAAGGACGCGGCGAACAGCGAAATGCCTCGGGGAGCCGTAAGCAGGCTTTGATCCGGGGATGTCCGAATGGGGAAACCCGGCTGCGGTAATGCGCAGTCACGTTACAGTGAATACATAGCTGTAATCGAGGCATACCAGGGGAACTGAAACATCTAAGTACCCTGAGGAAGAGAAAACAATAGTGATTCCGTCAGTAGCGGCGAGCGAACGCGGATTAGCCCAAACCAAGGTGCTTGCATCTTGGGGTTGTAGGACGTCTCACATGGAGTTACAAATGGGTTGGGTAGACGAAGCGGTCTGGAAAGGCCGGCCAGAGAAGGTAAAAGCCCTGTAATCGAAAGTCAATCCACTCCGAGACGGATCCTGAGTACGGCGGGACACGTGAAACCCCGTCGGAATCCGGCAGGACCATCTGCCAAGGCTAAATACTCCCTGGTGACCGATAGCGAAGCAGTACCGTGAGGGAAAGGTGAAAAGCACCCCGGAAGGGGAGTGAAATAGAACCTGAAACCGTGCGCTTACAAAAAGTCAGAGCCCTCTATATGGGTGATGGCGTGCCTTTTGTAGAATGAACCGGCGAGTTATGATCACGTGCAAGGTTAAGGTGGAGAGCCGGAGCCGCAGCGAAAGCGAGTCTGAATAGGGCGCCATAGTACGTGGTTGTAGACCCGAAACCGGGTGATCTACCCCTGTCCAGGGTGAAGGTGCGGTAACACGCACTGGAGGCCCGAACCCACGCACGTTGAAAAGTGCGGGGATGAGGTGGGGGTAGCGGAGAAATTCCAATCGAACTCGGAGATAGCTGGTTCTCCCCGAAATAGCTTTAGGGCTAGCCTCGGTATGAGCGTCGTGGAGGTAGAGCACTGATTGGGTGCGGGGCCCGCAAGGGTTACCAAGTCCAGTCAAACTCCGAATGCCACAGACGTATGACCGGGAGTCAGACAGTGAGTGCTAAGATCCATTGTCAAGAGGGAAACAGCCCAGATCATCAGCTAAGGTCCCCAAGTGTGTGTTAAGTGGGAAAGGATGTGGAGTTGCACAGACAACCAGGATGTTGGCTTAGAAGCAGCCACCATTTAAAGAGTGCGTAATAGCTCACTGGTCGAGTGACTCTGCGCCGAAAATGTAACGGGGCTAAACACACCACCGAAGCTATGGCA
>NZ_BFBX01000007.1:1363-3063 GCF_003851045.1 Paenibacillus sp. 598K
TTGGGTAGGGGAGCGTTGAATACGGGTTGAAGGTATACCGTAAGGAGTGCTGGACTGTATTCAAGTGAGAATGCCGGTATGAGTAACGAAAAGATCAGTGAGAATCTGATCCGCCGAAAGCCTAAGGGTTCCTGAGGAAGGCTCGTCCGCTCAGGGTAAGTCGGGACCTAACGCGAGGCCGAAAGGCGTAGTGGATGGACAACAGGTTGAAATTCCTGTACCACCGTAGCCGTTATGAGCGATGGAGTGACGCAGAAGGGTAGTGACGCGGGCTGATGGATGCCCGTCCAAGCAGTGAGGCTGGTGAGTAGGCAAATCCGCTCATCGTAAGGCTAGGCTGTGATGGGGAGCGAAAATTACAGTAGCGAAGGTCATGAGCTCCAGCTGCCAAGAAAAGCTTCTAGCCAGGCGAAGGTGCCCGTACCGCAAACCGACACAGGTAGGCGAGCAGAGCATGCTAAGGCGCGCGGAAGAACTCTCGTTAAGGAACTCGGCAAAATGACCCCGTAACTTCGGGAGAAGGGGTGCCTCGGTAGGGTGAATAGCCCGAGGGGGCCGCAGTGAAAAGGCCCAAGCGACTGTTTAGCAAAAACACAGGTCTGTGCGAAGCCGTAAGGCGAAGTATACGGGCTGACGCCTGCCCGGTGCTGGAAGGTTAAGGGGAGCGGTTAGGGGCAACCCGAAGCTGTGAACCGAAGCCCCAGTAAACGGCGGCCGTAACTATAACGGTCCTAAGGTAGCGAAATTCCTTGTCAGGTAAATTCTGACCCGCACGAATGGCGTAACGACTTGGGCGCTGTCTCAACGAGAGATCCGGTGAAATTTTACTACCTGTGAAGATGCAGGTTACCCGCGACAAGACGGAAAGACCCCATGGAGCTTTACTGCAGCTTGATATTGGACTTTGGTACGATCTGTACAGGATAGGTGGGAGCCTAAGAAGCCGGAGCGCCAGCTTCGGTGGAGGCGCCGTTGGGATACCACCCTGATCGTATCGGAGTTCTAACCTGGCATCGTGAATCCGGTGCAGGGACCGTGTCAGGCGGGCAGTTTGACTGGGGCGGTCGCCTCCTAAAGTGTAACGGAGGCGCCCCAAGGTTCCCTCAGAATGGTTGGAAATCATTCGTAGAGTGCAAAGGCATAAGGGAGCTTGACTGCGAGACCTACAAGTCGAGCAGGGACGAAAGTCGGGCTTAGTGATCCGGTGGTACCGCATGGAAGGGCCATCGCTCAACGGATAAAAGCTACCCTGGGGATAACAGGCTTATCTCCCCCAAGAGTCCACATCGACGGGGAGGTTTGGCACCTCGATGTCGGCTCATCGCATCCTGGGGCTGAAGTAGGTCCCAAGGGTTGGGCTGTTCGCCCATTAAAGCGGTACGCGAGCTGGGTTCAGAACGTCGTGAGACAGTTCGGTCCCTATCTGTCGTGGGCGTAGGAAATTTGAGAGGAGCTGTCCTTAGTACGAGAGGACCGGGATGGACGTACCGCTGGTGTACCAGTTGTTCCGCCAGGAGCACCGCTGGGTAGCTATGTACGGACGGGATAAACGCTGAAAGCATCTAAGCGTGAAGCCCCCCTCAAGATGAGATTTCCCAGTATGTAAGACCCCTGGTAGACGACCAGGTTGATAGGTCCGGGGTGGAAGTGCAGTAATGCATGCAGCTGACGGATACTAATCGGTCGAGGGCTTATCCTAA
>NZ_BFBX01000008.1:0-35611 GCF_003851045.1 Paenibacillus sp. 598K
TGTGCTACGATTTCAGACTTTCATCCTACAAGTTTCCGTGCGCGTCAAGTCAACCCCTATTTTTAACAATATGATAATCACTCCAATGAACCCGCTTCGTGCCGCTCGTCGCTTCGGAGCAGACCGTAATACGTAACATCCTCGTACGCGTCTCCCTTGCGGATATGCTGGCGCAGGATGCCCTCCGGCTGCATCCCGAGCTTCTCCATCACCTTGTACGAGGCTGGATTCCGCGTCATCGCTGCGGCGAAGACGCGATTCAAGCCCAGCTCCTCAAAGGCAAACCGAACCACTCGCGCAGCCGCCTCTGTACAGTAGCCGCGCCGCCAATAGGGCTTGCCGATCCAGTAGGCGAGCTCGGCCATATGGTGTGGCTTGTGGACATGCAGCCCGACCACCCCTATCAAGCCCTCCTCCTCCGTCAGCGTCACCGCAAACGAATAGCCATCGCCTCTGGCGGCGGCCTCACGCCTCGCTTGGATGAACCCCACAGCCGACCCGGGCGGGTACGGATGGGGTATGTTCAACGTCGTGTCGGCGACCTCGCGATCTCCAGCCAATCGCTCCATCGCTTCCCCATCGCGAGGCTCCAGTAGTCGCAAGGTCAAACGTTCCGTTACCATGGTCATTTTCATAGGGAATACCTCCGTTGATTAGAAAAGTTAAATGCAAAAAACTCCATCCCTAAAGGGACGGAGTTACCCGCGTTACCACCCTGATTGGCATATGCCGTGCATACACCCGCTTAGTCATCGTCCATCAACGATGCATCCTTGTAACGGCGGATTCCCGGGCCCATCTACTCTTATTTCGGGGGCCTGCTCAGAGGCGATGCTTCAATTCGGATGTCCGCTGCCTCGCACCAACCGGCAGTTCTCTGAACGGCGTCTCCGAATCTACTTGTCCTCTTCTTCGCATTTGTGAGTCATGTTATTAGATTCACTATATCGGCGGCGGAATATTCTGTCAACTTAGTGGCCTAATCTTTAAGAAACTTTTTATTGCAGGACAGAGCGGATATATTGGGGAATAAGTAGAGTACTACGATAAATGGAACGGAGCTGAATGTTGTGTCCAAACGTACCTCGTCCAATTCGATCAATCCTTCGACACTGGATCCCAATATGGCTATTAAAACGGAGCGCGACGAATCGATGAAGTGGCTTTCTCCTTTGGAGCAGCCCTTTCATATTGCTGGATTCCACTGGCTGCAAGAAGAACGGAAGTACCGTCGTCTGCCATCCACCCCGTCCGACACGCTTCCCCCGGATGTCGATGTGTTGGCGAATTGCACGGCGGGAGGCCAGATCCGATTCCGGACCGACTCCTCTCGATTATCTATCCGCGTGAAGCTTGGCGGCCCAAGCAACATGTATCATATGCCCGCGACCGGGCAATGCGGGTTCGATTGCTACTTGGGCGAGCCTGGAGACTTGCATTATTTGAGCACGACCCGCTTCGACCACACGATGACCGAATACGAAGCGTCCTTTTACGATTGGAAGGAAAAGCGCCTGCATCACGTAACGTTAAATTTCCCGCTGTATCAGAGCGTCGAGGAGGTATGGATCGGAGTTGACCAAGATGCCGCAGTTGGAGCAGCCGCTGCTTATGTGAGCGACAAGCCGGTCGTCGTCTACGGCACCTCGATCACGCAAGGAGGCTGTGCCAGTCGTCCCGGAATGGCTTATCCGAACCTGCTCAGCCGCAAGATCCCGTATGAATTTATCAATCTCGGCTTCTCGGGCAGCGGAAAAGGCGAGCCCGAAGTAGCCCGGACGATCGCCAGCATTCGCAACCCGGCTATGTTCGTAGTAGATTACGAAGCGAATGTCCCGTCCGTGGAGCACCTGGCCGAAACGTTGCCTATATTCATCCACATCCTGCGCGAACGCCATCCCGACGCACCGATATTGGTCGTTAACCGTATAGCATCGGCAATGGAGCGCTTGGACCCCGAGCTACACCAACTGCTCATAGATAGGAGGAATGTCCAGCACACAACCGTAGAACGCTTCCGGGATGCGGGCGATTCGAACGTCCACTTCCTCGATGGCAGGACGATGCTCGGCGACGACTACCCGGAAGAATGCACGGTCGACGGCCTTCATCCAACCGATCTCGGTTTCCTGCTCATGAGCCGATCGATCGAGCCGGTGATTCGGAAACTGTTGCAAATGTAGGAAGCCTTCTGAAAGCCTTCTGCTAGCCATATTGCGAGTATAGCTCCAGCATATCATCCGCACAGCCAGCACGGATCGTGTTGGCTTGTTCAGCGTGGTGCATTGCCTCGGCGTAAAGTTGTAAATTAAAGCTGACCGAAGCCATGATTAATTGCCATTCCGCGTCCGTAACTCCCTTATCAGAGACCATTTGTAGCAGCTCATAGGCTTGCTCGAACGGATCGGTCTGGTCGGAATACTCTTGCAGATAATTTAGTGCTCTTGCATAGGCTAAAACCATTTCATAGGACCACTGTTCCCGGGGGCACTGCTGCAGGATGGATTGGATTTCCTTATAATTATCGACAAGCTTCATGATATCCATCTCTGCCTCAAGATCGTTTATATATTGCATGTCAATCAATCATCATCACCTCTGGCAAGAGAAAATTTGAATTTGATATTTCCGTGCATTACTCCAAAATCCTCGATTTCTTGTGCCGTTTGCGTCCCCATTAGAATATCGGCCATCATGCCGTTGGAACGGAACCATCCTAATCTACGCTCCTGCTCGTTATAGAAAAGAGCGGAAAACGGATGGTAATATAAATCCAACATCTGGAATGTAGAGCTAAATTGTTGCTCCGCAAGCTCTTTTGCATGCAGCGAAGATACCAACTTCCCCTTTAATCGGCCTTTGGCGGAATACTTCATGTGACTGATGGCAAAGATCGCCGTTGTAATCATGACATTTTCACAAAAAGACTCCATATTCGGTTCCCAGTACCAAGCCTCATCGTCCATGAACATAATTTGTTTCTTGACCGCTGATAGCGCAAAGGGCTCTTTTTTTCTCATTCGATAGACGATATTTCCATCCGAAACATAGAACTCGTATTTCGGATTTCTTCGTCGGATGCGCCGTGATTTTGAACCAATTTCGGAGCTGTGCCGTCCCTGCCTTCATGCATGACTTCGGATGCATAGTACGTGCCGTAAAATTCCTTTTGGCCGCAATTATCTACCCTATACGTACCGGTTAGCTGATCAGCCTCCACGCAGATACCTCCCGTTCCTCTATCTCTACTTTATTGTAAAACAAAATGAAACGGGCACCAGTGCCGAACATCCTAACCCGCGCCGAAATCGAATCTTTCGGATGAAGCGAAGTCATTTGGACTGGCGTCCAGCCCTGGGTAAACAGCATCGGTATGCGCATGGCTCTCTTTTGTGGCAACGGCACCTTAACGGAGATTATAATGTAAGTGAGGTGAGCTGCTTGAAAACAAATCGTTCCTCATCCGCACTGGGTGAGTTTATAAAATCGCGCCGAGAGCGCTTGCAGCCTTCAGAGGCAGGGATCCAGCCGCTGCCCGGACGAAGACGCACGCCAGGACTTCGAAGAGAAGAAGTCTCTTATCTTGCCAATATAAGCGTGACGTACTATGCCTGGCTGGAGCAAGGCAAGGAGGTTAATCCTTCGCCGGAAGTGCTGCTCAGCATCAGCAAAGCGCTGCAGCTTAACGATGACGAGCAGAAGCATCTATTCGATCTGGCCAATATAGATATGGCGAGCGTCGTCACAGCGCCAAATAACGGTGGGCCGAATACAGAAGTTCTGCAGAAAATCGTCGATCAACTGCATTATCCTTCTTTTATTACAGACGAAGGGACGGATGTTATCGTCTGGAATCGAGCGGCCGAACTGATCGTAGCCGATTTCGGAAGTCTGCCGGACAACGAACGGAATATGATGGAGATTATGTTTTTAAAGCCGGATTACCGTAACAGACTGCTGAACTGGGAAGCCGCTGCCCGTTACTCTGTAGCCCTTCTTCGAGCAGGCTTCGATGATTACAAGAACAACCCTTTATATATGGAACGGTTTGAACGCTTGATGCGGGAAAGCGTGGAGTTCGTGCATTTCTGGGAGCTATATGAAATCAAACAAAAACGCGTAGCCACCTCTTTATTCCGTCTCCCTGACGCACAGGAGATGGAGTTCGAGCTCCATTCCGCAGCTGTAATCGATAATGACCCGGGACTGCACTGGTGTTTCTTCGTCCCGGTGCCCGGTTCAGGGACGGAGGAGAGATTGTTACGCTTACTTGAGCAGGACCGGCAGCTACCGTAGGCTGTTACTCCCGTTAATAGCATAGACGTGCTGTGGCTAGCTCCCTCTAGTGGTTTGTATAATTCAGTGGATGACAACGAATGGAGGGTGTTTAGCATGCAAACTTGGTTCATTACAGGCGCTTCAGGAGGCTTGGGTTCACGTATAACTCGCCAGCTGCTGGATAGAGGGGACCGTGTAGCCGCAACGGTACGCAAGCCCGGGGTGCTCGATGATCTGCAGGCACAGTATGGCTCGCAACTTTGGCAGGCTAATTTAGATCTGACCAACGCTCAGCGAATTGCTGAAGTGGTGGAACGTGCATTTGAGGAACTGGGTACGATCGATGTGCTTGTCAATAATGCAGCTTATGGCTTGTATGGCGCAGTGGAAGAGGCAAGCGACAGGCAGATGGAGCATGAATTTATGACCAATGTGCTTGGATCCCTGCGTGTAGCGCGTGCAGTCTTGCCTTATTTCCGTAAGCAGGGCGGCGGTCACATCGTACAGATTTCTAGTATGGCAGGTCATTACTCGATTCCGGGGATGGGACTGTATTGCTCATCGAAATGGGCGGTCGAAGGCGCCTTTGAAGCACTGGCCAAGGAAGTGGCTCCGTTCCATATTAAGACCACGATGGTGGAGCCCGGCGGAATCCGAACGAATTTCATTACAAGCAACGCCGTATTCGGCGAGCGGATGGACGAATACCGGGATACGGAGGCGGGCCAATTCGTTAGCCTGATGAAGGGAGAGCTGCCTGGTATAGATATGAGCATGTTCAGACAAATGGTGATCGGCGATCCGGATAAAATGGCGCAGCAGATTATCCGTCGTGTCGACCAGGGCGAGGGTCCGATCCGTATGGCGTTGGGCAGTGACGCCTATGAGCAAATCCGGGCAGCCCTGCTGGACAGACTAGCGGCTCTCGAAGCGCAGAAAGAGCTGGCTTACTCCACTGATTCAGACGATGTGGCGAAACCCTTGTAAAGGACACCAAGAATTCGACCACCTTACCGCTCATATCAGTGAAAAAGGGGAGGGAGCTGCCGAGGCAGCTCCCTTATGTTTGTTGGAAAACGCGCTTGCACCTTCTACCGATTTGGCGGACAGTCCGGCAATCGCCGCGACCCAAGTTAGAGCAAGGGTAAACAACACGAGTATACCGGCTACGGCAAGCCACGGCAGCACGCCTGCTGATAAGCGACCATAAGGAGCGCTAGGAGAAGGATGATGACAAGACGGTTACTCCTAAGGTGACCCCCCCCACCCCCTCCTGCTTTATACCTCGCGTAGGTGTACAACATTGGCGAATGTGTTCTACAAGGTAGGAGCAGGTGATTCGGCTATTTGCATACGTAGTAGGCTGTAAGGCTTCTGCCGCAGGTCATTTCCATAATGAAATCTTGCCTGCCGATTGAGTAGATTCACGATGAAATATAAGCATTGATCGGGACCAATCGAAAACGTATCCGGCCATAAAATTCTCGGGTCATGTGCGATCGTTTCTATCATTCCATTCGGCAATATTTTTCGAATACTATTGTTTTCATAGTCTCCAGCGTAAACGTTCCCTTTTGCATCGGTAATCATTCCATCTGAAGCCCCTTTTTCTCCCCAATACTGCACGTGATACTGTAAATTCGTATCCGGTATCGTTTGGTCTCTTAGGGCTTCCGTTGAAATCGAGTACAGCTGACGACTGGAAAGGGGACAAAAATACAACGTCTTACCGTCCGGGGAAATCGCTATCCCATCAGATGCCAATCTAAAGGGTGAAGTAGATCCGTCTGGGTTTCGATTCATCAGGATTTTACCTTCAACCTTTGGTAAGAAATACGGATCGGGCGAAGTTGAAGGGGCTCCATTTAACCGTCTCCAGGCAGAACCCGTGTCTAAATCAACGACAATAATAGCTCCTGGTCCCCGGGAAGACGAATCCGTGATATAAGCATAACCTGCTTTACCCACTCGATAGTCAACTCGGACATCATTTAAATAAGTGGTTGGCAGGACAACATTTTCTGTAAAGGTGTATACCCGTTTTATCGTATTTGAATGTAAATCAACAGCGACTAGCTTGGCTCCCCCTTTAATGGGTTCTGAGAAATTGGGCGCCCCTGTATCCAATACCCAAAGCGTACCCTTTCCATCGGCAACGACACTTTGGACACTTATGAAGGACGTTGTGATAGTTGATGGGCTTGCCACATTAGCCTCTAAACTGGGATAAGGCTGTAACGTATCACGAACGATTTCAGCCACCGTACATTGAACGTCGTCTCCCCATTTCGGGAAGCAAACAAAAATACGCCCGGTTTCCGAAACAGAAATCCCTGTAGGCATGGCGCCGTAAAATAAAAACACCGCCTCAAACGTACCGAAATACCTTTCACTCGGTAACATCACTTGTATAGCATCCTCCTCAACCGGTTTGAACTGCTATCCCCTATTTATATGCCAGAATAAGGTTAAATTACCTGGATAATAAAAAAATTACGGGAACTCGCAAGTCCTAGCTATCGGAGTCGTGCACAGATGAATCCGAACCGATTCGACGTGCATGGATTGAAGCACGTGCCGAATCGACGTCTGAACTAAAACGAGTAATACACTTCTTCTCCATGAAGAAAATCACGGCAAAGCGTGCTGCACATTTGGGCAGCGTGGTCTTTTATCCAGCCATTCTTCTCGGGATCCTTGATAAAAAATACATAGCTTATGAAAATATCCATAAATATCTGCCCTTCAATCAGACGAATATCATCAAAAGAAAAACTTGTTTTGGAAGCATAACCTTCCAACAACGTCTTTCTTAATTCAGGTTTAAGCATGGAAGATGCGCTACCTAGATCAAACAAATAATAACCATAACCAAATAAACCAAAATCGATAAGGGAAGGTGTGTCTTCCGACACGATGATGTTCCCTAGCTGATAATCCGCATGAACATATCCCCAAGCGTTTTCCCTGGCGTCTAGCTCTGCTATCTGTTCTTTTACTATGGACAGTACGTGCTCAATAACAACATAATCATCATAATTAAGGGCTCCATCGTTTACCCCTTGCCAAAGTTCTTTCAGTGCCTCATCAATCCTGCTAGCGTTGTAAACGGGGCGATGCAGCTTCAAAGACGTTAACGTTTGAGAAAATTCATGTAGACTAGCCACACTTTCCCCCAACTTAAAAATGATCGATGCTATATTTTCCTCGTTTTGCGTAAGTGTCGAACCGTCAATCCATTCAAGAAGCGTCGCGTATGTAGGACCATATTGATCGGAAATATAGGCTGTAACCAATTCACCCGCTTGATTAACAATGGGTTTTTGGGCCTTCAGAATGCTTTTTCGATCTATTTCTTGGAGGAAAAACATTTCGGACTGTAATCCATCCCGCGTATGCTGCAGTCCAGAAAAGCCGTCAGATATCGGACTATGGATCCGCAACAGATAGCTGCGGTTGTCGGATTTAGTTGTTATTTTATAAGTGATGTTCTCATTATGTCTGATGAACTCAATGCTTGGTTCAACGAACGAATAGTGCTTTAATACTTGTTCCGCTTCATGATTCACAGTACTTCTCAGCTCCTTCCTTCTGAGCCTTAAGCTGCCCTTTACATCATATTCGTGAACCAAAGCCAAGACCCCTTTCCGAGGGGTCAGTTATAACCGTCGACTAAACGTTTCCACAGAATATTTATTTGCTTTACGCAAACAAATAAGTTATATTGGCGGTAGGGAACAAAAAAAGGGAGGCGATCCATTGACCTCAAGAAAAGAAGAGCTTCGAAAAGTGACCTACGGCACGTTTAGTCTGACGCAAGAATTTCGCAAAATTCAGGCATTACGAAAGGACTATGACCGAACAGCTTTTGACATCCTTATCCTTATATCGAGCCGTAAGCGAATGCGCCCGTCGGATATCGCGGCCGCCTTGCAATTAAACCCATCATCCATTACCAGAAGGATGCAGGCGCTCCTCCAGGAAGGACTGGTCTCGGCTGAGATCGATCCGTCCGATCAACGGTCGAGCTTGATCGCCCTCACGCAGAATGGGGAAGAAGCTTTAGAGCGCTACTTTGTTAGAAGCGTCGACACCAACGATAGGCTACTGGAGAACTGGAGCGATGAAGAATTGAAAGCATTTGCCTCTATGCTCTCGCGGTATTCCGAAGCCTTGAAAGGCTGGCGCCTGGGTCAGCACCCGGAACAAAAGGAAAAATAGTTCCCTAGAGAAAGGAACATGCTTTATGTCCAAAGTTCTGTTTATCAACGGTCCGGCTGAAGGTCATATCAATCCCACATTGGGACTGGTGCGCGAGTTAATCCATCGAGGAGAAGAGGTGGTTTATCTCGCGCCAGCGCCATTCCGTGGCAAAATCGAGCTGACGGGAGCAGGGTTCAGGGAGTTCAATAGCTTCTACGGGCAACCGGAGTCGGGGGATCTTCCCGGATTCCTCGGTATGATGCGTTTTTTGCTTAGATCGGCAGACCAAGTGATAGATCAGGCCATGGAGTTGACCGCTACGGAACGTTATGATTATGTGGTGCATGATGCATTTTTCGGTTGGGGGACGCTCATCGCTCACTTGCTTCAAGCGACATCCATCAGCTCCAACTCGACCTTCGCCCCCGTAATCAACAGCAGTATGACGGGAAAAGACGAACGGTCCGCAGCACAACTTGAGGAGATCAAGCAGGAGATGCTGCAGCTTTCAAGTCGGTATGGCTTTCCCGTATCCAGGATGCAAGACATGATATTCAACAAAGGCGTCATGAATCTTGTATATACGAGCGAATATTTTCAGCCCCATAGGCACTTATTCGATGAAACGTATCATTTCGTCGGTCCTTCCATCGTCAAGCGTGAGGATGCCCCCGACTTTCCATGGTCACAGCTGGAAGGGGCACAGAGCATTTATATATCTTTAGGCACGATCGCTAATGACGACAAGAGCTTCTACGAGGCGTGTTTCAAGGCATTTGCCGAGATGCCGTATCGAATTGTTATGTCCATAGGTAATAAGATTAGCGCATCCGCTTTGACCGGCGTACCGTCCAATTTTATCCTCCAGCCTTACGCTCCTCAACTGGAGATTTTAAAAAAGGTTGATCTCTTCATCACCCATGGAGGAATGAATAGTGTAAGCGAGGCGTTGTTCCATGATGTGCCGCTCATCGTGATTCCACTATCGGCCGACCAGCCGATCGTCGCCTCGCGGGTAGAAGAATTGGGCTGCGGCGTGAAGCTGAGTCGCCAGCAAGCGACTGCAGAAGCCTTGCGAAGCGCCGTCGATGGCGTGATCTCGAACGACGCGTATAAAAGGAATAGCTCTATTGTTGGGGAGACGCTTCGAAATGCGGGCGGATATAAGCGGGCTGCAGATCTTGTTATGGCCATGACAAAGGCGCGCTAAATACCGAGCGGTCTGCAGCGGCAGATTGGAAGCTCCTCTCCGAGGCTTTTGGACGCGTGCCCGAATAACAAAGTTCACCCGCAGCATTGTGGGCGATCTTTGTGTGCCTGGAAAGAGTCTTCGGGCAACGTTCGACCCTCACAAGGATAACCCGATGTACATGGAACGCTTCGGGCGTACCTGGCTGTTTACAGCGCTACCAAGGTCTTCGTGTTATCGTTCTCCGAAGCGCTGTGGGCGGAAACCCGAGGGCGCGGTGTCCGTGATGGCCCTGTGTCCAGGTGCGACTGAAACTGGCTTTTTCAGTAGTTGACTACGGAAGCCAAGGCGAACAGCCTCCACACCATTTGGCTTGAAATAAAAAAGCCAGCCCCTAAAATGAGACTCGCTACAAAAATGTGTGTATTTTGTCTAAACACTCATTAACTATTTCATTCGGGGCTTTTCCGACGATATCAATGCGTCCAGCTTGCCAATCAAAATTTTTTATCTGATCCGTTAAAATGACCCCGTTAAACACCAAACCACCCGGGAGCAGCACTTCGTACCCCCAGCCGCGAACCGTATGAGTGATTGGGCAAAGTGAAACAAAACCCGTCGTTTCATTAAATGCTTTTGGTGACAGCACGATCGCAGACCTTCTCCCGGCTTGTTCGTGACCAACTTGGGGATTAAAGTTTATCCATACTAAATCTCCTCGATCTGCACACATCTAAAGCAATTCCTTCCCTTCTACACCGAATTCCATTTCATCGTGGCGACTTTCCGGGTTGCATTGGGCCAACAATTCTTCTAATGTCGGCTTTTTCTTCTTTGGTATTACGATGAGCGTATGATCATCACCCACAACCAAGTCAACTTCCGACCCTTGACTGACCGCAATCCTTTCTGCAATCTGGGCGGGAATACGAATGCCCAGACTGTTTCCCCACTTCTGTACGGTGGTCGACATGAAGAGTCCTCCCTCTTTCGATTCCTTTCGCTCACTTTACCACACCTCTATCGACATGTATATACTAGTATATACAACAGATCTACCGCCACTAACGGTGATCGTCTCTCCAACTTATAATTGGCCGCATCCGAAGCAAGAAAACAGATCACTTCCGCGATTTCCGTGGGGGTGGCCACGCGCTGAAGCGGGACAGACGCAATCAGCCTTTCGAGACGATGTTCATCTGGTGCAAACTTCTCATGAAATGGCGTATCCACCATTCCGGGAGCTACGCCGTTTACTATAATTCCATGTTCAATAAGCTCTCTCGACATACCGACGGTTAACGTATTTACGGCCCCTTTCGCAGAGGCATAGTGAATACTTTCGCCCGCTCCTCCAAGACGAGCCGCAGCCGACGCGACGAGAGATTAATAATTTAACCCGCTCTCCTCGGGATCATATATTGTAAAACCGCCTGAGAACAGAGAAGAATACTTTTTACATTTTAAAGCATAGGTCTCGTCCCACAGTTGTTCCGTCATGTCCATAAATGTGCTCTGCTTGACGCCCCCTCCAGCGTTATTAATTAATACATCCACAATCCCATGCTTTGATACAACCTCTTGCACCATGGCCTCAACTTCATTTTGCTTAGTAATATCCGCTTGAACGATATGTCCATCGCCACCCGCTTCTCGAATCGTCGCTAGCGCTTCGGTAGCGCCTTGTATATGATTCCGATAATGGATAACAACCTTCGCTCCCCTTGCTGCCATTAATTCCGCCGTCGCCCGTCCGATTCCCGAACTAGCCCCGGTAATGAGAACGACCTTCCCGACAAAACTCTGCATACCGACGCCCTCCTTTTACTCAATAACCCACTGAATTCCTTAACCTAAGAATACTTTCCTGAAGGAACGTTTGATTTTGTTCAATGCCTCTTTTTTTACACCAAACAACTGCGCTGAAAGCATCGTAGAAATCATAGAATGGCAGCACGCTTTCCAGAGTCAACATTGGTCGAATCGAATGATAACCCTCAATGAACGGTATCTTTGTTCTTGGATCGACTCCCCAAATATCTCGATTGACTTTTGTAAAATCGATTTCCGACGATCCACCACGGGCACTCTCGAAATCAATAATGCCAGCCACCTCGTTACCATTGACCAATATATTACCTGGTCTAAAATCCATGTGAACAATGCATGGTCCGTCCGGATCCGGTAAAGCAGAGAAAACTTCATCAAAGTGAAGAATACATCTTTCATATAAGTTTGCGTCGAGAATCTCTTTGCATGGCTCTTTCCATTGTTCAAAATTACTTTTGATATGTAATCTCCAATTATTTTGGTCAAGTAACTTAAAACCATCGGTTACATGGTAACCATACCCAGGAGTTCTAACCTCATGGAGCATAGCAAGATACACGCCAATTTGAAAAGAGAGTTTCGCATCAATCTCTCCTGTACAAGGCATACCTGGAATTGCTGAAAGAAGCAATGCCCCAGTAGTACTTTCATCCCCGCACCAAACGTCCAATACCTTAGGAACAGGAATTACTTCTTTCAATGTTTCAAGTATCTGAAATTCACGAAATAGCTTATCTTTGTTAAATGGAATTTTTACATAAACGTCTTCTCCGCTAGCAAGAGTAAGTTTGTATACATCTGAACTAAATGACTCTGGAACATCTTCTATATTCGAGACGTTCAACTTCAGCTTTTCTATAACGTTAAGAATGGAATTCATACGAAACCTCCTGTTTACCCAAATTCTTGCATATATCATATTCTTGACCCCGTACCAAGACCCCTTCCCAAGGGGTTATATTCAATGCTAGGAGGAGTGTCGAACATGCTTTGCTGTTCTCAGCAATCAGCGGTAACATCGAATAGCATGCGAAACCTCGGAAGAACTGAACCGCATGTCCTCTTCTGCACACCTTAACGCCTAGCGCTGCCACCATCGACAACGACCCAGGCGAGTTTTCATCGCAAGCTTAGCCTGTTAGTTCAATTACTAGTATGGACGCACTGTGGTTAGCCCTCACCTGTTGTTGGTAAGATGAAGGCAATAACAGGGATTAGGGGGCCATCATGAAATCATATCATTATCAGGGCAAACTGGCCGTGGTCACCGGGGCTTCCTCTGGCATCGGCGAGGCCTATGCCAGAGAACTGGCAGCGCGAGGCTGCCATGTCATATTGGTCGCTCGTTCCAAGGAAAAATTGGAGGCGTTAGCCGGAGAGATCAAGCGTAAGCACGAAGAAATGGTGGCGCGGAACACGCTATCCACTCCAGAGAACGTAGTTGGAGCCGGATTTCGCGGGATCGACAAAGGCAGCAGCTACATCATTGACGGACGCAACAATTATATGGCCGCCCTGATGATTCGCTTTCTTCCCCGACGCAGATTAGCTTTAATCAATGAACGGGTATCGCGCCCCAAAGCCCACTGAAGAAGGCGTCGAAAAACCGCCAGGTAACGCTCATTTCATTCAGTCTATATAGCCAGAAGATGCTTCACGGGAGTTAGGTTGGGCAGCGAGCATTTAATCCAGCTGCCTTTTTCTTTGTTTAGTGCTAATGTGCTGCGGCTGTCGCTGTCCGCAACTATAGTCAATTCTGTGGAGATCCACCGGTAGCATCAACGAGCTGCCCCGTGATCCATCTCGCCTCCTCAGAGGCTATAAATACAACGATTAGGGCTATTGTTTTCGCTTATGATGCTGCCAGACCAGGCCGCTGATGACACCGACGATGGCTTGTACACTTGATGGGGCTTTGTGTACACTTAAAACGAAGGAGCGATCGCGCATGCAGACACCAGCCATAACACGCATTGGAGCCACCATCCGGGCGTTTCGCAAGTCCCGCAATCTGACGCTGGAGCAATTCGCCGAGCTGACCGACTCCACCGTCTCCTACATCGGTACCATCGAGCGCGGCGAACAAAACATCACCATACAAACCTTGGACAAAATCGCCCAGGCCTTCGATATCGATATCTTCGACCTGCTATCCGTCAGCCAGGTCCCCAACGAAACCATCCGCGAAGTCCAAGCCCTCCTACTGCAGCAGGACGACTTTCACCAGAAGAAATTTTTGGCGATCTTGAAGGAGTTTGTGAAGAGTCCTGAGAATGGAAAATAGCCCTCGAAGGAGGGCTATTGGGTTGGTTTTAATGATATTTCGTTCTCTTGGTGCTAAGGTATACTGGATCGGCTACAGTTAGATGGATAATAAAAATAAGGATTTATAGAATAAACCTATCCCGATCGTGGCAGTGAATTCAAAAACCAAACGATGAACTAACTTTTGTAGACCTTTGGGATTGGCCGTTCATTAAGCAAGAAGGGCTGTCTTTTTGACAACGCTGTGGCCGAAGCGATCTACATGGTGACAGAGTTCATCTACTAGGCGGAGTCCCACAGCCTTCATCAATTGGAGTTGGAGTTTGTACGATTACATAAACTGTTTTAACAAGCATCGCGTTCACGGATCATTATTGATCTTTAGGATACATGACACCGGTTCAGGACAGCTAAGTTGCCTTTAAAAAAGTTGTCTGATTTTCTGTTGATAGTCCACTTTAATTACGAAAAATAATAGAGGCCGGATACCTTAATCGGTACCCGCCTCTAATATGTTAAGCAACCTAAGAATGCTTTTTCAAATAATCAGTGATTTCTATTTTACGCGTTTGGGGGAATATCCATCCCTTTAGCTTCGCATTCCATTTACCACCAAGCTGTTTAAGTTCGCCCTTAACTTTCGTCGTTTCGCCCTTTACTAAGAAACTTCTAACTTCTCCATCCTTTTCGTAGTCCTCTATGTATATTGTTCTATCTTTCATTACTTCCAACACTTCAGGAGCATCTGCCAATTTCTTAGCTATTTGACTGGCTCCGATACCTTTAACCAAATGATCTATGTTAATTGCTAACTGGCGCGCGAACTTTTCCTTCAAGTCTTGCGTACCTGTGTAGCTTTCAACCAAGCCTAGCGGGCGTAATTTCTCCTTAAACTCGGTCAACTGTTTGTACTGGTCAATATCAATCTTATCCAACTCTGCTGGTTTAGAACAAAAGTAAATCATGGCTGGCTTTCCCATTTTA
Organism: Paenibacillus sp. 598K; assembly: GCF_003851045.1. Taxonomy (GTDB): domain Bacteria; phylum Bacillota; class Bacilli; order Paenibacillales; family Paenibacillaceae; genus Paenibacillus_D. The sequence continues at coordinate 14,750 of NZ_BFBX01000008.1, forward strand.
ATGAAATACTCAATTTCCTCTACTGTGCCACTTTCAGCAACTCCTGTATGTGTGCCTATCCTTGTCCAGAATAATCCCACTAGCAGGTCGCAGTCTTTTACCAACTGCTGATTAATCACCTCTTGCGGTCTATCTCCTAGTAACGGTGCCGAATGAGTTTCCCATCTAACTGGAAGTATTACAACATTTGATTGGGATGCCCGTAAGTCATTCCACTCACTTATGACTGCTGGAATAATATCTCTATCTGTTCCCACATCCCCCGGTGAAGCTATTAGAATCCGATATACATCCGCCTTAAATGTCATATTGTTCCTCCCCGATACCCTATGGGCATAGTATATTACTTTCTTCACGAAACTAAAAGAGGCTTGTCTGTTTCGGCAGTGGGGATTTGAACAGATTTCGCGATAAAATGACTCTCTTTCTGATTACGTCCATACAGACATAAAAATCAGCAAAAAGGAGACCTATTAGAGTCCATCAATTCAATTAAAGATTAAGAACTTCAACAAATAATCTACCATATCACTGTATTTCTCATCTGTGGGTTGTCGGTGTACTTCTTTATCTGGGTGGTCTGTTCTCTGTAAGACTCTTACATTTGCAGTTTCGAGTGAAAACTCTAATCTAGAGACAGCAAATCCAGATGGTAAGCTCTTAACCAGCTTTAAACTTTCTACAGCCTGTTCTTCCTGCAGAACAAGAAGATTCAGCCAATACAGTTCATTAGAAGAAATGCATTTATAGCCCTTGTCGGAGATGTAAATTTCAGCATACTTGTTGCTGTTCTCTTCGCGCGTATTGCGAAACTTAATTCCAACCACGTCACCAAGCTCATTCTTTTGGAGCGTTGTTGAAATAATAGATAAGACAGCAAAAGAGATATAATCCTTAGGCGTGATAGTACCGTCAATAGGCGGATTAAAATGTTCTTCGATATTAGCAACGAACGAATCAATCGGTGTTTTGAAGGTCGCCAGTAACTCTTGTGCCTTCATGCGCTTCTCAGAAAGAACATCTTCTTCGATAAGGTAGAGACTCTTTCTGAAATTATTAATTTTTTCAATTTGAACCGCGGGCTTTAAGTTTGTCACAAATTTAAGGGTACGCTCTACCCTTCCCTTCATTGTGCCAACTTCTGCATTGTCGCTCTCGATATTGTCCACATCTCTCAAGCGAATATGGAGTAGTCCTCTCTTGAAATCAAACTCAATGAGTGTCGGATAGGCTACCCAAGTTTCCTCTTGATTCTTTACATGTATTTTTATAAGCTCCTTGTCCAACAAGAGCAATCGAATTGCCTCCAACTGCCCGTCACTTTCATAAATACGATAAGAACTAATTACAAAGGAATGACCTTTGTTTGCCTTAGAGACGTTTCGGATAACAGACATTTCTTTCGGCACTGCCCACGAGCCTAACACTTCAGGGAGAGCCTTCATATCGTCTAGAGCAATATTGTGGGCAGTTATTCTATAAAGATAAGCGTTAAAAAGGCTATCCTCGATGATGCTAAAAAGCAACTCATCAATATCAACCTCAGTAAGAACTCCTTTTTCTAGTCCTGTGGCTAGTGTTTCACAAGTCAATAAAGTGGCATTGCTTTTCACACTATCTTTAGCAGAAGAACGTAGTGTTGTATATACTTCCTCGAAGTTGGGAAACATGTTACCACGACTTCGGAGGTATGTTTTCACTCTCTCTTTGCCAATAAACTGTTGAAAAAACATCAGGTTCTCTACAATCTCACTTCTTTTCATTTCTCCAACCCGCCTTTATTTTATGTTCAAGGGGGTTCTATTTTGAAGGTTAATGTATTCACCAGTACAACATTTATTGGATGTTTCGATTCTTTAGAATTATTATCTGAACGAAACGCACTTTCCACTGGCACCATTTTTTCTTTATCAGGCACCGAGTACTGCATCCATAATGTCGTTTACAAATTTGATGACACACTACATCTTGATGTCCATAAAATTTACAGTCCCCACAAATAGAATATCCCTTGGTCGTCGGTCAAGTAAAGGAAAGAAGCAACATGACTAGCTCCCTTCCCCCTTCTTGTTTTATGACAAAAGCCCAAGGGAATAACCACTATTTACATTTTAGATTTTACTGTTCATAGTCAACTATTTTCTTGACTTCGAGATGAACACTGTGCTATCATCCTAGTTGTAGCCTTAAGACGATAACTGACCCAATATGTACGTAGATTAGATTAATTTTCATCATAATGCTGTAACATCTTGATGAATCTTAGGCTTTAGCAATTTAATATTCTTGCCCTTACCTGACCTTGTCTATAATATATCAGGTTTGTTTTTGTTTGTCAATAACTCATAAGGCACACACCTTCTCTGGCGGCCAGAAATGCCTCTACAATCAATTATAAGGTATTCTCAATACCTTTATCCCCTTTTTCAGCTTAGAACCCTTATACGGCTAATTTCAAGCGCTAAGATTCATGGATCAGCAATTACTAATAAACGAAGAACACGGTGAATGTGAACAACATCTGGCTCTGTGATACATTTGCAACATATCGGGCATGCCTTGTGCGCTAGGCATGCTTTCTTTTATTCCTCTTTACATTGGAAGTACGGATTGTACTTTAATTTATTATTTTTGTACCATTCGTATGGGCCATGTTAGTCCGAAATCTTTAGCAGCTAGAGAGAAAGAACCTGGCTACAAATTATACGCCCCCTAAAGAGTGGATTTTCTTATAATAGAGATAGAGCCTGTACAATCATGAGTATTACTCACTTTTTGTACAGGCCCTACTTTTCACATTTCCAAAATATATTCATCACCGTTCATCTTTTTTCTTGCTAGCTCAACACCAGCCTCAGAATACTTACTGTAGCCAGTTTTACCTATCATAAGCTTGATATGATACTTGTTGTCACTAGCTTTTATGTCTACTCCAGTCTCTTCCTTAATCTCTTTGAAAAACATATGAACTTTATGCCAACCTCCAAAACCTAAAATTTCACCGATTTGCTTAAGCGTATACGGGTAGCTGGCGTTCAGAGCTGTAGGATTATCTAAGGTCGTTATACCATATACCTTTGCTAGTTCACCTTCAGTATTCAGAGTATTTTCTAGTATCTGAAAATTAACTTCGACGGTTTTCTTAGGGATATCGTATCTTACCATATCATAAGTTCTTGCCAGCAGAGCGCGTAATAACTTCGGGTTAACCTTCTCTAATGCTGCATTCGTAGCAAAGGCCTCGTAAACCCAATGAAAAGAGTTAGCCACTATACTTTTGACTCTCACGCTGCGATGTTCACCAATAGCAATCAATTTCTCTTTAGCAGGCGGATGCTTATTCTCAATATTAGGATCCCACTCTAATAAATATATATTAGGAATCAATTGATTTTCAGCAGAGATAATTTCGTCAATATCGGATAAGATAGCTTTGATATTAGAGTCCTCAGCTCGATATCCCATAAAAATCAGCGGGTGCTCAGCGAAATAAGTAAGCAATTTAGCACTTAAGTACTTTTTCTTCATAGTGAAGTCCATATAATCATCTGTCGTAAGGACCATGCTAGCAGGATCAGTCGTACATCCGTGAATTTTCAATACTTCTCCTACACTTGCATGATTAGACTTAAGGATTTTTTGTCCTACAATAGGTGTGTAATCTGGAAAGACTAATTCTTGGAATTGGTCGTAATTTGTAGTGATAAGAGCATGAGGAGATATATTCTGCAGAGCCTCTATTTCCTTCAAAAGCCCGTTATTATTTATTTCGGCTAATTTTTTGGGAGTAATCGAATCCAGAAGTTCTTTAATTTTATGCTTGATATAAATTCCAGGCAAAGTGCCCTGAGCAAAGAGTTCCTCTGGAAATTCTCCTTTCCCTTCTCTCCAAGCCCATTCTCTAAATTTTTCAGAAAACATCTGACCAATATCAGGGAAATCATTAGTTTGTCTGTAGAAAGCAAAGCTATCTTCTATCCTCGGACAGATTTCTGACAACTGAATAAGTAATTGCTCCCAGTTAGGAGCTCCAAAATATCTCTTTGAGATGCCTGAGCCTATGAATAATATAGGCTGGCACCCCATGTCCTCAAGGCACACTTTAATATCGTCAGAAATGTCTTGCATGTACTGAGTATAGGACATCATGTACCCCCATAATCGTAAATTCTTAAATTGAGTTTGGATTACAGTTGCTACAGATAACCTCACTATCAAGAAGGTCTTCCTCAACACGCAAAACCTTTTCATGGGAAGCTACAAGGTAGTGTTCTATTTTTTCGCCTTTGCCACAAGCACAAGTTTTTTTCTGGTATCATTATACATCCCAATTTTTATCACCCTAGCGACTTTTCGCACTCATATATTTCACCTTTTCCCAGAATTTTTTTAAGGCCTTCCGTATAAATACTTTATCATAAGATACCAGGTATTTCCTCAATTATTTTCAGAATTTCGTTGCCTTCACTTATGATAAGGCTCACCCCGATTAATCTTCACCGCCCTATAGATCTGCTCGACCAGGACCAGGCGCATGAGCTGGTGGGGCAGGGTCATGCGGCCGAAGCTGAGGCGCTGCTGGGCGCGGCGCAGTACGTCGTCGGAGAGGCCGTGGCTGCCTCCGATGACGAAGACGATGTGGCTCGTCCCATAGGTGCCGAGCCGGTCGATCTCGGCGGCGAGCTCCTCCGAGCTCCAGAGCTTGCCATCGAGCGCGAGGGCGATCACATGCGCCTCGCTCTTGATCTGTGCGAGGATGCGTTCTCCCTCGCGCACCTTCACCTGGACAACCTCAGCGTCACTGAGGTTGTCCGGCGCCTTCTCATCCGCCACCTCGATCATCTGGAACTTGAGGTAGGGCGTCAGCCTTTTGGCATATTCCGCGATGCCGAGCGTCAGATACTTCTCCTTCAGCTTGCCTACACCTATCAGTTGAATGAACATAGTTCCTCCATCGATCAAATTTGATATCGCCTTGTAGCACGCTCCTGGGTTTGTTCTCTAGTGCCACCTTGCTACTTAAGAATATTGCCAAAATCCCGCGACCGGCTCCTGCATCTCCGACGTCCCTATCTGGGCGAACACATACAGCGCTCTGAAGCCAAAGGGGTAGCTGCTATCCTCCCGGAGCAAGGTGTCGGGGTAGCCGTCCTCATCGACTTGAAACAAAAAAGAATACGAGTCCTACTGCAGCTTCGTGAAATAATAGGCTTCCTTTTGAATGAGTCTCGGCGTCCCGCCCGCCTTGATCAAGAAGGGCTGGTCCATCGATTGATCATCCGTGCTTGATTCGCCAGCTGTAATATGGTGTTTGTTAAGACCGGTGCTCGTATATGTAGCTTTGGCGCTCTCCGTGGATATCGGATGCTCCACCACCTTGATTGAGCAGTTGGGGTAGATGTTGTTTTTCAGATACGCCTCATAGTCCTCCGGGATGAAGATGGATATCATACGCTCCGCTTGGAACGGATGGACGAGGGTCAGATAGAACAGATACGTTAGATCGCTATCATGAATGAGGTCGGATGGCTCGTCGAAAAAGGCGGGCGCGTTGCCGCCAATCCAGCCTGCGTGAAGCTCGTCTGATACCGCCGGTTCGGCATAATACAACATACAATCTGTTCTCTCAGCTAAGAGCTTCCTTAGATTGTCAGTCGTCATTTGACCATCTCCCCTCCAGCTCCTTCATGCGTTGCAATCCAGGTCAATCGCGGCCTCCACGTCTCTATCGTGCCCAATAGATCGGGGTGGCACCACGCCAAACAAAAACATAACCCGCCAAAAATGAGAATGAATCTGAAACTTTTCTAACCGTCGCAACCGTTTACCTCGCGAGTTATCGGTTAAATAGATGTCAGGCAAGGCGAAACGGATGCGGTCGCCCCAGGGCGACACAACACGTTTCATCCCGCTGATGGATAAGTTGTTATATGCAAGAGTATATAATCGCTTATCCATCAAGCACAATCCAAAACCTGAAAGGGGTAGTTTACAATGAAAACGAGGAAGAAATGGGTTACGATGCTGTTGACGTCGATTATGAGTGTCGGTCTGGTATTCGGAGCTGCGGCTTGCGGTAATGCTGTCGACAATACGCCGAATAATGGGGTGACCGATCCGGGTACGACGAATCCGCCGATGGATGAGCCTGCTACTCCGGGGACGACTGACCCGTTGGTGCCTTAATGCAGGCACGGCAGGATGGGCTGAAGTTCGCAGAGCAGCCACGATCTGCTCCGCCATGGAGGCTCCGTTAGATGAGGCGCGACCGTCAGCGTAAGCCAGCGGTACTGTATCGTCCATCTTACGACGAACCCCCCGCGTCACCCGCGCAGCTTGCGCAGGGACGCGAGGGGTTTTGTGCGTGGCCCTAGCATTCCGGGAACAACATCGATCGGAGGAGCGATCCGTCCCGCATCGGCCTATCCGATACCAGCAGCTCGCCTACACGATCAGATAAGCAGCCGGCGCCTCGCACAGCTCGCACTTGAGCGGCGGGTCCCAGTTGGCGAAGCGCGTCTCGCGCAGATCGACCACGTCCGGCGCGTCCTCGTATTCATCCACGAATTTGTCAATCGACAGCTCGATATGTTCCTTGCATACACAATACATCGTCTACCCCTACACTCCATCCATCGCTGTCAGGCGCCTCGCAGCGCCTGAGCTGTAGTCTTATTCTTCCGCTTCCTCGCTGGCTTCCACCAGCAAGAGCGAGGTGGTCTTCTTTTTGCCTTCCCGGTAAAAGGTCACTTCGACCTTGTCGCCGATCGCTTTTTTCATATACAGGTACTTGCGCAGCTCCATCGTGCTGCCGATCGGCGTGCTATCAAGCTGGACGATGACATCGTCGGGCTGCAGCTCGGCCTTTTTGGCCGGTCCGATGGCCTCCAGGACGATGATGCCGCGCTTCACGTCATCCGGGAGCTGCAGTGAAGGCTCGGCCTCGACTTCCTCGCCCTCCTCCTCAGCTGCCCGCTGACGCATCGCTTCCTGGATGTAGTATTGCTCCAGATCGAGGGTGAATACGCCGACATACGGGCGCTTCACCTTGCCATACTCGATCAGGCTCTTCACGACAGGCATCGCCAGGTTGATCGGGATCGCGAAGCCCAGTCCCTCGACGCCGTAGTCCGACACCTTCATGCTGTTGATGCCGATCAGTCGGCCGTTCAGATCGACGAGCGCGCCGCCGCTGTTGCCCTTGTTGATCGAGGCGTCGATCTGGATGACCTCCTGCTCCCAATCGTAGACGCCGTCCTGATTGAGCGAGACGGGGATGATGCGGCGCGTCTTGCTGACGATGCCCATCGTCAGTGAGTCGCCGAGGCCGAGCGGATTGCCGATGGCGATCACGGTCTCGCCGTCGCGGATCTTGGACGAGTCGCCGAGCTCGGCGACGACATCGATCCCCTTGGCGTCGATCTCCAGCACCGCCAGATCGGTGATCTGGTCCTTGCCGATGATCTTGGCCTCACGGATCTCGCCATTGGTCAGCACCGCCTTGACAGCGTTGGCGTCCTCGATGACATGATAGTTGGTGATGATCCGCGCCTTGCCCTTCACCTTCTCGAAGATGACGCCCGAGCCGACGCCCGCCTCCTGCAGCGTGGCCTCCTCCTCCGGTTGGAGCGCATCGTCCTCCTGATCCCAGAATTCGTCCGGCAACCCGAAGCTGTCGAGCAGCTGCTCGTTGATGATGCTGACCACCGCTGGCCGCACCTTCGCCGATGCCTGGATCGGCCGCTCGAACGGATCGCCGGGCTGGACCGTTGCTGCTGGCGACGGTTTATTCGTAGACACGCTCACACCCGAGCCGCCCCAGCCTGTGATGAGGCCAAAGACGAGCACGACCGTCAGCGTGCTGATCAGCGACGAGGCGACGATGATGCGCATGGACGACCAGCTGCGCCCCGAGCGCCGTACGCCGAGCGTGGGCCGCGTCTCGCGATGACTGCGCCGGGACACCTTGGTGGAGAAAAAATCGTCATCGAATAAACTCATAAGCTTCTCGCTCCCCTCGATGTCTCGGACATCAAGACAAATAGTAGTAAATCCCCCGGTTAGGAATGATCTCTATAGCTTTAGACTACACTAGTGATAGAAAGGTTACGATAAAGGAGCGATAATCATGCATATGATATCCCGCACGACCTGGGAGCAGGTCCAACTCGCCGCCAGCGTCGGCGATCTGAAGGACGATCACTACCAGCTGCTGCTCAATGTGAGCGCCATGATGGAGCTGCTCGTCGAGAAAGGTGTGCTCTCGCGCGAGGAGATTCGCCGCAAAGCCGCCTCACTCGATCACAACGCCGACGCCGGCGCAGCCGATGCCTATCTCCGCTTCACGACGTCCCATTCGGTCGACCTGTCGTAGTATGTGTCCTTCAGAGCGAACTCGTCGCGCTTGAAGAAGAAGCCATTGCTCTCTAATACATTATTCACCGTCAGCTTGGCCAAATCCATCAGATTATGGTCCCGGCTCAGGTGCGCCAGATAGACCCGCTGGGTCCGGTCCGACAGCAGCTCGCACAGCGCCTCGCCGGCCGCTTCGTTGGAGAGGTGGCCGATGTCGCTGAGGATGCGCCGCTTGATGTTCCACGGGTAGCGACCGACGCGCAGCATGTCCACATCGTGATTGGACTCCAGCACGAGCACATCGGACTCGATCACCTGCTCCTTGACCTTGTCGCTCATATAGCCGAGGTCGGTGACGAGACTGAGCTTGCAGTTATCGCTGTAGAAGGTATAGCCGACCGGCTCCGCCGCATCGTGAGAGATCGGATAGGACTGCACCCGCAGCCGTCCGAGCATTCCCCCTAATTCTACCGCAGTCCCGGTAGCCATGACAAATCGTTTGTCCGCTTCGATCGCGCCGACATGCTTGTGCATCTCCTCCCACGTCGCCTCGTTGGCGTAGATGGGCAGCTCATGCTTGCGTGCGAACGCCCCCAGCCCCTTGATATGGTCCGAATGCTCATGCGTGACGAAGATCGCGTCGAGCTCCTTGGCCTCCACCTCGCGCTCGCGCATCAGCTCCTCGAGCTTTTTGGCGCTTAAGCCAGCGTCGATCAGCACCGTCGCATCCTCCGACTGCACGATCGTCGCATTCCCCGTCGAGCCGCTTGCCAATACAGTAAACCGCAGTCCCATGCTCCCCTAGCCTTCTTTCTCATCCCATTGCTGTAGTAAACCAAATCTCGATCCATGTCGACTTCTGTGGAGCTTGGTGTTGCTCGCTTGGAGCAACATGCCAAGAAAGTTTCGTTAGAGCTCCTGAGGCGACGCCTTTTCGCACTGTAGCGCAAGAAACTTTCGTTGGGGCTCCTGAGGCGACGCCCTTCCGCACTGTAGCGCAAGAAACTTTCGTTGGAGCTCCCGAGGCGACGCTTTTCCGAGCTGGAGCGAAAGAAACTTTCGTTAGAGCACCTGAGGCGACTCCCACCGTCCACGCTACGTCGCCCTCTAGCGGAGCAGCTCGTCTCATTTCATCGGAATGAAGACCCATTAGCTACCCGCCTGTCACACCCCGTCTAAACTCACTGTGCTGCTCTCCGTCACGATGTCGCCACTGATCGCGTGCACGTAGATGGGCGGCTCTCCCTCGTCGAGCAGCACTCGCCAGAACGGCGCCGACACCTGCGTATCCGAGTCGAACATCTGGCCCTGATAGCCGAGCCGGATTTCCTGGATGTTGGAGCCCTCTTGCAGGAAGTTCTCGATCAGACTCTCGATTACCTGCAGCGCCGACAGCACTCTCTGCGCCTTGGCTTCGCCCGGCTGCACCTGATCGACCACGTCCTGACGATAGGCGATGATCTGCTGATTGCTATAATACAGCTCCAGCTTCACGTCGAACATCGGCAGCCCGTCATTCATCCGGTACAGGGTGAAGATGCCGTCGCTGCCTGCCGTCGAGTCGATGAAGGTATACTGATCCAGATGCGGGATCACATCGCCCAGTCCGCGCATCAGCTCCTTCTCCGAATAGACGATCGTGCTCGGCACCGGCTCCTCGAGCGTCTGCCGTTCCTCAGGCTTCGAGAGGAACCGATAGGTCAGATCGCGCAGCTCGGGCTTCTCCGAAGGGATGCTGCCGCTGAGCCGGATATTCTTCTCCTGCATCGTCCGCAGCGTCGCTGGCGGCAGGTCGCTCAGATCGGCACTGTTGTTCAGCCGCTCCCGCACATCCAGCCACAGCTGGTAGCCGAGGATGATATTAAGCAGTAGGAAGGAGAAAATCAACACACTCTTCGCCCGTCTCCAATCCATCGCGTCCCTGCCTCCTCTCGATTCGCTATTCGTTTGATGCTTTGGTGATGCAGCTACTCATCGCCGCTCGCAGGACTCGCTCCTTCGGCATCGCCTGCACGCTCGCTATCATCCGCACCCGCACCGTCGCCTTCATCCGCTCCACCGCTTGCAGGCTCACCGTCGCCCGCGCCGTCGCTTGCACGCTCACCGCCCGCGCCTGCCTGCTCCCCGTCACTCGCAGGAGCGACGCCCTCGGCGTCCTCCTCGACCGGCGTCACCGGGATCGCCGACTCGACCTGCGTGCCGGCAGGCAGCGCCTCCATGAGGATGTCCTGCGTGCCGTCCGCCAGCCGCACCGCCCACACCGGCACGAGCGAGATGCGCTGCTCCTCCAGCACCTTGGCGCGGAGCGCCGGGTAGAGCGCCCGCACCTCGGCCGAGCGCTCATACGCCTGCAGCCTCTGGATCAGCGCTTCACCAGCCGGCAGATAGCGGATCGTCTTCTCGACCTCGCCGCTCAGCGTCATGAGCGAGCGCTCATACTCGCCGACGATGCCGCGCTGCAGCGTCAGCCGGATCTGGCCGAAGCGCAGCGGCGGCTCCGTGATGATCGGCAGCGAGTGCCAGTATTGCTGGAACACGACGCCGCGGCCGCCCTCGGCGCTGCCCGGATTGACGAAGCGATGCTTGCCGTCCCAGCCGCCGTGCTGGTTGGTGAATTGCAGCCCCGCCATCACGTTCTCCGTCAGACTATTGAGATTGCCGGTCGAGGCGACGGGGTCGGTATAGCGCACCCATTGGCCATTCTGCTCGACCTGCAGCCCTTGCTTGCCATCCGTGTAGATCTGCGTGCCGCTGCGATCGCGGATCGTCCGCGTCACCGCCGGGTCCAGCGAGAGATTGCGCTGCATCTGCTCGGTTGTATACTTGTCGTACCCGATCACCGCCTGCACCGTCTCCAGCGGCTCCGTCGGTATATAGAGCATGCCGTCGAGCGTCCGGTAAGGCGGCCAGTACGAGCCGTAACCCACATACTCCTGGATATCGCTGATCGTCAGATCGGCCCGTACCGACTCATAGACGACCTGGCGATCCGAGCTAAAAAAGTACACCCGCACCTCCTCGCGGCCCTGCGGGTTGTAGATCCAGATCCGGTCGATCTGATCGCTCAGAAACTGCGGATCTCCCTCCAGCTTCAGCACGCGCTGCAGCAGCTCGACCGGCATCGCGCTGCCGAAGCGCAACTCCACGCCCAGATCGCGCGCCCGCACCTCGTTCCAGTCGACGATCGTCCGCACATTGCGCTGGAAGCCCTTGAATTCGCGGCCCCGCAGCTTCTCGAAGATCCGCTCGTAGAAGTTGGTGCCCGGGTAGAACACCGTATGTCGGTTCTCCCCCAGATGCAGCACCATGTCCTCGGGATAGACGAGATTCTCGATCCGCTCCTCCGGCCCCATCCGCTCCGTCTGCACGTAGTCCTGCTCGGTCGTCGTCGTCGTCCGCAGCGACGGCACGTTATAGGCGAGGAAGTAGCTCTGCACCAGACTCAGCGCCACCAGCACGATGAGCGCGCCTGTCTTGAACCGCTCTATCATGAGGATTCTCCCCCTTCCTCCAGCGCCGGGAGCGTAAAGGTGACGGTCGTCCCCTCGTTATACTCCGAGGCCAGCGAGATCGTGCCGCCGTGCGCCTTGATTATTTCCCGGGCAATCGACAGCCCTAGACCGGTTCCGCCCATATTCCGCGAGCGAGCCTTGTCGACTCGGTAGAACCTGTCGAATATCCGGTTCAGATCGCGCTGCGGGATGCCGATCCCGGTATCGGTGACGCCGATCGCGATGACGCCGGGCTCCGGCTTCATCGCAGCGATCTCGATGCGGCCGCCGTCCATCGTGTACTTGATCGCGTTGGAGACGAGGTTGTCGAGCACCTGGTCGATCTGGTCTCGGTCGAGCCAGACCGACGAGATGCCGCGCTCGACCCGCACCGACATGCCGATCGACTTCTGACGCAGCTGGAAGGAGAACCGGTCCGCCACCTCCTCGAGCATCTCCGGCACGCTCGTCGGCTGCCGCCGCAGCGGCGCCTGATTGGAGTCGAGCCGCGAGAGGTGCAGCAGGTCGGTGACGAGCCGGATCATCCGCTCCGTCTCGTTGCGGATGACGCCGACGAACCGTTCGCCCAGCTCCCGCTCCTGCATCGCGCCGTCGTCGAGCGCCTCAGCGTAGCTCTTGATCGTCGTCAGCGGCGTCCGCAGCTCATGCGAGACATTGGCGACGAACTCGCGCCGCGACTGCTCCAGCTTCTCCTGCTCCGTGACGTCCTGCAGCACCGCGATCGTGCCGACGGCGCTCTTGTCGCGACGGTAGATCGGCGTGAAGGTGACGCGGATCAGGCTGTCCTCCTTGTCCAGCGACGGCTCCATCCGCACGACCGCCGTATGCTCGATGCTCTGGACGAGCTCCTGCACCCGCTCCTCCGTCAGTCCGAGCAGCTGGCCGAGATATTCGCCGTCATGCTTCTTCACGCCGAGCATCTCGCGCGCCCGCCGGTTCGTGACGATGACCTGGCCGCGATCGTCGGCAGCGACGACGCCGTCGCTCATGTTGGCCAGGATCGAGGCGAGCTTCTCCTTCTCCTCCTCGTTGGCCGACAGCGCCTCGCGCAGCCGATCGGTCATATTGTTGAACGCCTGGCTGAGCTGGCCGATCTCGTCGTCGCCATACACCTGCACCCGCTGCTCAAAGTCGCCCTCCGCCACCGCCGCCGCATGGCGCGTCAGTCCCTTGATCGGACTGGTGATCGTATGCGCCAGCAGCACACACAGCACGCCGGTCATGCCGAGCGCGATCAGGATACCGGAGACGAAGATGCGGTTGACGCGATTGATCGTGTCGTTGACCTCGTTCATCGAGGCGACGATATAGACGGCGCCGACAATCTTCGCCTGGCTCGTGCCCGGACGCGAGATGACCGGCTTGGCGATTACCTTTTTGCGCACATTGTCCGTGTCGATGATGTCCTCTTCGTTGTTGCTGATGCCCTGCAGCGCCCGGTTGACGGCGAGCGTCGTATTCTTGCTGCCCACATACGACTGATGGGCGACCACCGACGTCGTCAGCACCTTGCCGCTCGCGTCGAGCACCTGGATCTCCGCTTCATTGATGCTGAACAGCGTACTGACCAGCCCGCGCAGATCCTCGATCATCTGCTCCTCCGTCAGCTGCGAGGGGGCCAGCTTCTGCTCGACCAGCCGGGTCAGCATGTCTGCTTGCTCGTTGAGGTTGTTGGTGAAGGAGGCGGTCAGCGATGTCTTCATCGTACTGATGAAATAAACGCCGATCAGTTGCATCGCAATGAGGATAAGCAACACGTAGATAATGATCAGCTTGACCTGGATCGTGCGGAAGAAGCGCGCGCCCTTCATCATCCGTATCCGAATCCGCCCGACTTCGGATTGCGCATCAGGTAGCCGAGGCCGCGGCGGGTGAGGATATACTCTGGCTTGCTCGGATCATCCTCGATCTTCTCCCGCAGACGGCGGATCGTCACATCGACCGTGCGCACGTCGCCGAAGTATTCGAAGCCCCACACCGCCTGCAGCAGATGCTCGCGCGTCATCACCTTGCCGCTGTTGCGCGCCAGATAGTAGACGAGCTCATACTCGCGATGCGTCAGGTCGAGCGGCTCGGTGTCCTTGTAGACGACATACATGTCAGTATCGATGAACAGGTTAAAAATCTTCAGCCCCTGCTTCTCGCTCTCGGCTGGCTCCTGCGACGAGGTGCTCTTCTGCTGGCGGCGCAGCTGCGCCTTCACCCGCGCCAGCAGCTCGCGCGTGCTGAACGGCTTGGTCACATAATCGTCCGCCCCCAGCTCCAGCCCCAGTACCTTGTCGAGCTCCGTATCCTTGGCCGTCAGCATGATGATCGGCGTCTGCAGCTTCAGCCGCACCTCGCGGCAGACGTCCATGCCGTCCTTGACCGGCAGCATCAGATCGAGCAGGATCAGATCCGGCAGCTCGCTCAGCGCCAGCTCCACCGCCGTCCCGCCGTCAAAGGCGCAGATGACCTGATAGCCTTCCTTCTCCAGATTAAACTTGATAATATCAGCAATCGGTTGCTCGTCGTCGACAACCAGGATTTTTCTCTGCATCCGTCGCACCGCCCGTCGCTTGTCCGTATTTTTGTATCGGTTATGCCGCTTGCCTGCATCCCTCGCCGCAGCCCGCGTTGTCCCGTTGGACATCCGCGCATCGGCTCGTTTGAACACTCGCTTGCGGCCATCAGTCGTTGCTGTTGCTTCGCTCTCTATTTTACCATATGTGGCGGGTGCGGTTATAGCCCATGTCGCCCTCGGGATAAAATAACATCGCCGCAGTGATTCCACTGCGGCGATGGGAGATTCGTATAAGTTCGGTATACTTTTTGGCGTATCGTTCTGTTCGCTTCGTTTAATCGTTCAGATACTTGCTCGGGTTCTGCGGCTCGCCGTCCTTGTGGATCTCGAAATGCAGATGCGTGCCTGTCGAGCGGCCGGTATTGCCCATGTCGCCCAGCTTGTCGCCCTTCTCGACGATGTCGCCCTTCTCAACGGAGAATGCGCTCATATGCGCGTAAAGCGTCTTGTAGCCGTTCTTGTGATCGACGATTACGGTCTTGCCGTAACCGTTGCGCGTACCGACAAATTCGACGACGCCGTGGTCGGAGCTCAGGATGCTCTTGCTGCCGACCAGATCGAGGCCTTTGTGCTGCCGGCCCCAACGCGGCCCGAAGCTGCTCGTCTGCCGCCAATTCTTGACCGGCCACGCAAAGCTGCCCGAGCCTTCGCCCGTGATCACCTTGGTGCCCTTGAGCACAACCTCCGTCACTGGAGGGACGATCACCTGCTCCTCGACCAGCTCCTCGTGCATCAGGTAGCCGTTCTGCTTGATCAGCTTGTAGGTGGCGAGCTTCTTGCCGGGCTGGCCTGGCCGCACGACCTTGGAGGTGCCGGCCATCAGCTCGGGATGCTCGCGGATCTCGATCGGCGTCTCGATGACGATCGATTCCTTCACCTGCTCGACCGTCTGCACGGTCACTGCCGGCCGTTCCACCGTCAGATCGAGCACCTGGCCGACATCGATCGTGTCGCCCTCGATCCACGGGTTGTTCTGGTAGATGACCTGCGAGGAGATGCCAAACTTGGTGGCGATACAGCCGATACAGTCGCCGGGCTGCACCGTGTAGGTGATCGGCTGCTGCGTGCCCTCGGCCAGTCTGCGGAACAGCTCGTCCTCGTCCGTTACCCGTTTCGGATCGACCTGCACGCGGTCGGTGCCGACCTCCTCGAGGATCTCGACTGCGGTCACCTCGCGCTCATCGGCGTTGGCGTCGACCTTGCTCTGCTTGTGCGAGAGCGCCATCACCTGCGGGCCCTTGGCCTGCACCGATTCGATCGCGTAGCGGTCCTGTACCTGCTGCAGCACCTTTTGCGCGGTCTGCTCATCCTTGGCGATGCCGATCAGCTTGCCGTTGACCTTCACCTCATAGCCGACAGCGTGCGTCGACAGTCGACTGCCGAGCGCCTCCAGCGCAGCCGCTGTGTCCGGCGCAGCCTTGAAGCCGCGGTCGCGGATATACGAGATGTCTCCCGCCTCCAGCTCCATATGTACCTGCGGATTGGCCTCGTACGCCTCGTGTAGACGTTGCTCTAGCAGCGTATCGACCGCGGCCGGGTCTGCGATCTCGCCGATCAGCTCGCCGTCCTGATAGAGATGGTAGTAGGTGACTGTATTCGCTTGTATATAGCGGTCGATGCCGTATCCGGCTGTCGCCAGCAGCAGCAGCGCTGCGGCGGTCATCCAGACGGCTTTGTGTCTTAACCAGCGTAAGGGATTGCCGCTTACCGTCAGTGGACGGCCTGTATCTTGCGCTTTGAGCTTGCGATCCTGCTTATTGGCAGCTTTCGCCTGGTTCGCAGGACCTACCTTACCATTCTTTGATGGGGGTGTTCCTAAGGTCATGATCTGCTCCTTTATGCTCATCCAGCTAAGTGTACTTGCCTCATCGAGCAGCTCCTTTAGTCCGGGGCGGCTCTCCACGACTTCTACTCTAGCATAGGCGAGAATAACAGATCAACAGACCTCACGGCCTTGTCACATTAATATTTACTTAGAATATTCATTAATTGTGCATATTCCTCATCATTCAGATACTGCGCCACGATCTGCTGCACCTGCGTCAGCTCCTGCTCCGTCAGGCCGTTTTCCATATAGGTCGAAATACTCTGCCACGCTTCCTGCGGTAGCTTGTTGAGCAGCAAGCCGAACATCAGCTGCTTGTCCGCCTCGCTCATCTGCTCCTTGGCCTCGGCGATCTCGCCCGAGGACATAACTGGCGTATCGCCGCTCGATCCGCCCTCGGCGCGCGTGCCGCTACCGCTGCCCGTCTCGGTCGAGAGCGGCGGGCCCTCCGCTTCGCCCCCATCGTCTGCTCCACTGCCGGACCCGCTCCCGGTCCCTGTGCCGCCTGTACCTCCGCTCGACCCGTCGATACTGCCGGACCCCGTGCCGCCTCTGTCTCCGGACGACTCGCCAGTGCTCCCGCTCCCCGTGCCTCCGGACGACTCGCCGGCGTTGCCGCTCCCTGGCTGATTGCTGCCAGGCGTCCCGTCCTGGCGGTCGGTCCCGAGATCGCTGCTAGCATCCTCTTCGTCATCCCCGCCGCGCATCCCGCCGGTGCTGCCGCCGCCGCTGCCCGCTCCCGTGCCGCCGAGCGCCGCCTCCTCGTCTTGGCCGGTCTTCCGGGGACCCGTCTGCTCCGCTGTCTCTTGCTTGCCGGTTGTCCGAGGCTCTGCGCCCCACAGCTTGCCCCAGATGCCGGACATCGCCATCGGCTGCACCTCCAGCGGCAGCTCGTATTGCTTAAGGATACTATCGAGATAACTTGTGACGATGAATCCCGCCGTCCAGATGGACAACACACTGACGATCAGGGCGGCAGCAACCGTCTTGCCTACCCACTCTGCTATCTTCCACATGTCTATCAGCCTCCCAGCCTTTTCCTTATAGCTACCAGTATGGGCAAGCTGACAAGCCGTCATTCGTCCAGCAGGCGAAATAACCGCCACAGCAACATGGCCCTGTTGCATAAGGGTGCTAGCACGAGTAGTGGGGCAGGTTTGGCAGCGAATGTTGGGGGGCGGTGTAACGGTCACTTTTGCGCCTTAGCGCCTCAATTGGCTCGCCTGCCGATTTTTCGCCGCTAAGGGTTCATTTTGTCCGTTAGAGCGAGCGGCTCCGTATCGGCCAGGCTCTCGGCCACATTGTAGTGTGGCACGGCACCCTGCAAGCGCTCGGGACCCTGCAGCTCGAGCAAGCCAAGTCGGCATGAGCTGCCCGCAGGCAATCCTGAACTTCAGCGCCCATGCCCACATGCTACTGGCGAGACCGTCGCCATTGCGGATCGCCCCCCGAGACGAGACATCGCCAAATAGAACAAAAAAGCGGCGCAGGGTGAGCTGGATGAGCTCCCTGCGCCGCGCCTGCGACTGCTGACTGCCTGCCCTGCGGGCAACGGCATTCTTATTAAACTTATCTACGATTGCCTACACGTAGATGGGACGCACTACGGTTCGATCGAGATACGAGTCCCTACACGTAGATCGGACGTACCACATTCGTCTGGTCGCGGTTGCGGCCGACGGAGAAGATCGCAATCGGGATGCCGGTCAGCTCGGCGACGCGGGCGACGAAGCGCTGCGTCGTCTCCGGCAGATCTTCCAGCTTCTTGGCGCCGGTGATGTCCTCGCTCCAGCCCGGCAGCTCCTCGTAGACCGCCTCGCACTCGGCTAGCATCTTGAGGCTGGCCGGGTAGTGCTCGATGATCTCGTCGCGGTACTTGTACGCGGTACAGATCTTGACCGTCTCCAGCCCGGTCAGGACGTCCAGCGAGTTGAGCGACAGGCCGGTGATGCCGCTGACGCGGCGGGCGTGACGGATGACGACGGTGTCGAACCAGCCGACGCGGCGCGGACGGCCTGTGACCGTGCCGTACTCGTGACCGGTCTCGCGGATCGTGTCGCCGATCTCGTCATGCAGCTCGGTCGGGAACGGACCGTCGCCGACACGCGTCGTGTAGCTCTTGGCGACGCCGATGACCTGCTGAATCTTCGATGGGCCGACGCCGGAGCCGATGCAGACGCCGCCTGCCGTCGGATTCGACGAGGTGACGAACGGATACGTGCCTTGGTCGATGTCGAGCATGACGCCCTGCGCGCCTTCAAACAATACTTTCTTATCCGAATCAATCGCATCATTGAGCACGACCGAGGTGTCGGTCACGTACGGACGCAGCTTCTCGGCATAACCGAGATAGTCGCGAATGATCGCATCGGCGTCCACCTGCTCGCCACCGTACACTTGCGCGATCACATGGTTTTTCTCCTCGACCAGCTTGCGCACCTTCGCCTCGAAGATGTCCGCGTCCATCAGGTCTGCGACCCGGATGCCGGCGCGCGCCGCTTTGTCCATGTAGCATGGACCGATGCCCTTGCGCGTCGTGCCGATTTTGTTGTCGCCCTTGCGGTCTTCCTCGAGTCCGTCGAGCACCATATGGTACGGCATGATCAGATGCGCGCGGTCGCTGATTTTCAGATTGTCGGACGAGAAGCCATGTCCATGGATATATTCGATCTCCTCGATCAGCGCTTGCGGGTTGATGACCATCCCGTTGCCGATGACGCAGACCTTATTCTCATTGAAGATTCCAGATGGAATCATCGTCAGCTTATATTTCTTGTTTCCGATAATAATCGTGTGGCCAGCGTTGTTTCCGCCTTGATAACGGGCGACGACATCTGCGCCCTCCGCCAGATAGTCGGTAATCTTGCCTTTGCCTTCGTCGCCCCATTGCGTCCCTACAACAACAACTGTTGACATCAGTCATTCCCCCACTTCAGTGTATGTACACACCGAAAATTACTGTCGCTGTTAAAAGACAGCACTTTCAGTGTAGCAGTCTGAATTTTACCTGTCAATCTAAAAGCGAACATTAATAGAGAGCCATTATCGAATGTTCGGAAATGGCTCATTTCATTCGTCAGGAAGCGACGCCCGGCTCTTGATGCGAGCGGTCGAGACTGACGAACTTATTGAAGTTTTTCAGGAATGCCAGTTCCACCGTGCCGACCGGGCCATTCCGCTGCTTGGCGATAATGATCTCGATGATGTTCTTTTTCTCGGACTCTTTGTCGTAGTAGTCGTCCCGGTACAGGAATGCGACGATGTCGGCATCCTGCTCGATCGATCCTGATTCGCGCAAGTCGGACATCATCGGGCGCTTATCCTGTCGCTGCTCGACGCCCCGGCTCAGCTGCGACAGCGCGATCACCGGCACCTCGAGCTCCCTGGCGATCTGCTTGAGCGTCCGCGAGATCTCGGATACCTCCTGCTGGCGGTTCTCGCCAGCCTTGCCGCGGCCCTGGATGAGCTGCAGGTAGTCGATGAGGATCATGCCGAGCCCCTTCTCCTTCTTGAGCCGCCGACACTTCGCGCGGATATCGGCGACGGTGATGCCAGGCGTATCGTCGATATAGATCTCCGCCTCGGACAGCGAGCCGATCGCCATCGTCAGCTTCTCCCAGTCGTCGCCCTCCAGATAGCCGGTCCGCATACGGCCGGCGTCGACGTTGGACTCGGCGCAGATCATCCGCTGGACGAGCTGGGCCGCCGACATCTCCAGCGAGAAGATCGCCACCGTCTCTCGCGCGCGCACCCCGACGTTCTGGGCGATATTGAGCGCAAACGCGGTCTTGCCGACCGACGGTCGCGCCGCTACGATGATCAGGTCATTGCGCTGGAAGCCAGAGGTCATCTTGTCGAGATCATGGAAGCCGGACGGGATACCCGTCGAGGTGCCTTTGTTAGTGTAGAGCTGCTCGACCCGGTCGAACACCTCCATCAGCACGTCGCGGATCGAGATGAAGCCGCTGCTGGAGCGTCGATTGGACAGCTCCATGATGCGTGCCTCGGCGTCGCTGAGCAGCGCGCTCACCTGATCCTCGCCGGCATAGCCGTCGGTGACGATCTGCGTCGCTGTGCGGATGAGCCGCCGCAGCATCGACTTCTCCTCGACGATCTGGGCGTAGTAGTCGACGTTGGCCGCGGTTGGCACGCCGCCGACCAGCTTGGCCAGGTAGCTGACGCCGCCGATCCCCTCGAGCTGCTGCCGGTCCTGCAGATAAGCGGTCAGCGTCACCAGGTCGATCGGTTGTCCCGCCTCGCCCAGCTCGATCATCGCATCGAAGATCTGCTGATGCTCAGCCGTATAGAAGTCCTCGGCCCGCACCCGCTCCATCGCCGTGATCAGCGCCTCGCCCTGCAGCAAGACAGCGCCGAGCACCGCCTGCTCAGCTTCGATATTCTGCGGCGGGACGCGGTCGTACATCATCTCGGGGTTCATGCGTTTACAGCTCCTTTTATAGAGGTAGTTCAAAAAGTTCGCTTTTGATCACGAAGTAACTCAGGATGCGGATTCGACATCGAAGATTGAAGGCAGTCGGAACTTCCGGTGCTCACGTAGCCCCAACTACGCTCCGCTCCTCATTTCCTCCTGCCTTCAATCTTCTCGG
>NZ_BFBX01000008.1:35706-46449 GCF_003851045.1 Paenibacillus sp. 598K
CTCCTCATTTCCTCCTGCCTTCAATCTTCTCGGTGCTGAAAACCGATCTTTTTGAACTCGAACTTGAGAGGTAGTCGAGGTGAAACGGCTTTGCCGTCCTTAGGCGGCATAGTAAGTTTCATTCCGTTGAAATCAGAGCCGTTTAGATGCGCACAGCATATAAAGTCTATGATTTTCAAAAAGTTCGCTTTTGATCACGAAGTAACTCAGGATGCACTTACTCCTCGGCCGCCTGCACCTTGAGCGTCGCCTTCACCTCGGGATGCACCTTGACGGCGACCTGGGTGACGCCGAGCGCCCGGATCGGCTCGGCCAGCTCGATCTTGCGCTTGTCGACCTTGATGCCGTGCTGGCCCTCGAGCGCCTCGGCGATTTGCTTCGACGTGATCGCGCCGAATAGTCGGCCGCCTTCGCCAGCCTTCGTCTTGATGACGACGGTCATCTCGCCCAGTTTGGCTGCCAGCTGCTCGGCGTCGATTTTCTCCTGCTCCTTCTTCTTCAGCTCGGAGGCCTTCTGGTTTTGCATCGTCTTGATGTTGCCGTCGGAGGCCAGCTTCACGAGATTTTTGGGGAACAGGAAGTTGCGCGCATAACCTTCAGATACCTCTTTGATTTCGCCTTTTTTACCTTGACCTTTTACGTCCTGCAAGAAGATGACTTTCATTCGAATAACCCCTCTTCCTTATCGATAGCTTCGAGTACTTGCTTGAGCTTCGCCGCCACTTCCTCGGTCGTCCCCTCGAGCTGGGCGGCCGCATTGGTCAGATGTCCGCCTCCGCCCATCCGCTCCATGACGATCTGCACATTCATCTGGCCAAGCGAGCGGGCGCTGATGCCGATCAGACCGTCCGTCCGCTGGCCAACGACGAAAGACGCCATAATGTCGGTCATGTTGAGCAGCGTGTCGGCCGCCTGGGCGATCAGGAGCTGCGAATACTTGCCGCTTTTCGTGACAGCGATGCCGACATGGTCATACATAATCTCTGCGTGCTTGATAATATCCGCCTTCTTGATGTACTCCTCGAGATCCTCCTTGAGCATCCGCTGGATGAGCGACGAGTCGGCGCCGTTGCGTCGCAGGAAGGATGCCGCCTCGAACGTGCGCGCCCCTGTGCGGAGCGAGAAGCTCTTGGTGTCGACCGTGATGCCTGCGAGCAGCGCCGTCGCCTCGGCGACATCGAGGATGACGCGGTCATGGATATACTGCAGCAGCTCCGTCACCAGCTCGCAGGTGGAGGAAGCGTATGGCTCCATGTAGACGAGCAGCGGATTGTGGATGAACTCCTCGCTCCGTCTATGATGATCGATGACGACGATCCGATCAGTCATAGACAGCAGCCGCGGCTCCTTGACCATCGACGCCTTGTGCGTGTCGACGACGACCGCCAGCGTGCGTCCCTCGACCAGCCCGAGCGCCTGCTCCGGCGAGATGATGCGCTTCATCAGATGCTCCTCGTCGGCGAGGATCTCCATCATCTTCTGGATCGCCGGATTGACCCCCTCGAGCACGAGGTAGGCGTCCTTGTTGAACAGCCGGGCCGCCTTCAGCACACCTATTCCTGCGCCGATCGAGTCCATATCCGGCATCTTGTGCCCCATGATGACGACATTGCTGCTCTCCTTGATCATATCGCGCAGCGCATGGGCGACGACGCGCGCACGCACGCGGGTGCGCTTCTCCACTGCGTTGGAGCGACCGCCGTAGAAGGTCTGGCGCTGACCGTCCTTGACCGCCACCTGGTCGCCGCCGCGGCCGAGCGCGATGTCCAGACTCGTCTGCGCCCACTGGCCGAGCTCGTTGATGCTCTCGGCATTGACGGCGATGCCGATGCTGAGCGTCATCGGGATTTTGTTCTCGATGGTCATCTCCCGCACCTCGTCGAGCAGCACAAATCGCGACTGCTCGAGCTGCCTCACCGTGCGCTGATCGGTGATGAACAGGTAGCGATCGGAGGTGAGCCGCTTCAGATAGAGCTGATAGTGCTGCGCCCAGCCTGTAATCTCCGAGGTCACCTTGGAGAGGAAGGTCGCCCGCTGCTGATCGTCCATCCCCTGCGTCGCTTCCTCCAGGTTATCCATCATGACGATGCCGATCGCCAGCTTCTCCTCCTCGTACCGCTTCTCCAGCTTCCAGCGCCGCGTGACGTCGCGGATATGGATGAGCCGCTCCTCCTGCTTGAGGAGGAACTCATAGACGCGCTCCCCGATCGTCACCTCGGCGATCGTCTCCTTCTTGTCCTTGAGCGGACTTTGGAGCGCCGGGAACAGTTCAGTTAGCGGCACGCCGATGATCGAGTCGCGTTCGAGCATCTCCGAGACATATTGATTATGCCATTCCACATGACGTTCCTCATTGTAGAGGATGATCCCGAACGGCAGCTCGCTGATCACCTCATTGCCAGCCTTCTTCACCCGATAGGACAAGGTGCCCAGGTAGTTCTTAAGATCTCTGCGGAAGGCGCGCTCGGCGCGCACCGTATACCAGGCGAAGCCCAGCGTCCCGACGAGCCCGAGCACGCCCACAGGCCACTCGTACCACGCCAAGGCCGCCGTCATGATCAGCAGGAGGACAAATGCCCATACCTGCGCCATGCCGTGCCATCGTTTGATTAGAAACTTCGGCATTCTCATCCGCCCCTGTAGCTAGGATTTCGTAAAAGACTTCCGGATCGGAAACGCAACATCAAGCACCCCGATCAGACTGAGCGGCGGGAAGAGGAACAGCGGGATGGCCAGCAGCACCGGCACCGCCTTGCTCCACCGCTTCTGATCGGCGATGTAGAAAAACAATCCGATCGCCTGAATCGTAAACACGAGCCGCAAGAGCGGAATCAGATTGACCAGCACGGTATTCATAAACGAATCGACTGTGCTGTCGACGAACAGATCCACGATCAGAGCAATCAAGTAGTAGAGCACGAAGGCTTTGGGCAGCATCCATTCCTTGGCCGGCTTGAAGCCCGGCACCTCGATGCCTTCTCGGGAGAGCAGCTTGCGGGTCAGACCATGCGTGATGATGACGATCATAAATGAAGCCGCAATCAGCACCCACGGAATCGATTGGATAACGGAGCGCACGAACGCCTCGGTCACCTCGGTCGTCCAACTCGGCGGCAACAAGCCTTGGGCATGCAGCATCGCTATTTGCTCGCGGATGATATTGCCCATCTCGCCGGTGATGGAGATGCTGAGCAGCGCGTTGAAGAGCACCATCTCCAGCAGGAACTGTCCGAGCACAGCGAGCACCCCGGCCGTGACGACGGTGCGGGCGGCTGCGCGGCGACGATACAGATGACCCATAATCAGCGCCGGCACCAGGAAGAAAAACCCGAATATGAGCGACACGGGACCGTGAATAAAAAACGCAACGAGCAGCACAATCAGCGTATGCAGGGCAAACTGCTGCCTTGTAAGGGACGTATAGAGCAGGACAAACGGCACCATGACGACCGGCACGGCGAGCAGATTGATGCCCGGCAGCGCAACCGACACCAGCAGTACGAGCGCCAGGCCACTCCAGAGAATTGATTTCAAGCCGACTTTCAACCGGTTCACCTCTTGCTTCTATATGGGCTTGGTAGCAAGCTTTACGCTCCATTATACCATAAAACGCAAACGCAATATATGCGGCGCGCCATCCGGGCGGGCGTCTGAACTGAGGCCTCTCTATATGTATGTAGCCTCAATTCAAAACAGACGCAGCCCGTCAAGGCTGCGTCTTGTCCAACGCCGGCGACCCCGTTATCCGAGCCGCCGGATCTCATGCTACTGTACCGTCCAGACATCGCCTTCGTCGCTGATCGTGCGGCCCAGCTCCTGCAGGAACTGGATCGGCACATAGGCCCGCTCGCCGATCGAGATCAGCTCTGCCTCGGCCTCGCCCAGCACCGCCTTGTAGCCCCGCTCCAGCATGAGCTCCCCGTTCGTCGGAGGTGTGCTGGCCTCACCCGCGTCGCCAGCGGCAGACGCCTCGCTCAGCGTAAACGTGCGCGCGACCTTGTCCCACGTCATCGCGTAGCCATGCGCTTGCAGCGCGTCCAGGTCGACGTAGTTGCGGTCGCGGTAGTGGACGACCGGATAGTCGGCGCCGTCCCAGACGAGCGAGCCGACCTTGCCGTCGAACCGGACGAACTCGCTGCGGATCGGCTTGCCGAGCCGAGTGCTGCGGTTGACCTCGCCATTCTCCAGCGCCAGCTCGCCTTCGACGAGGACGTACTCGATGCCGGCCGAAGGCAGCTCCGGCTGCTCGACCGTCGAGCGATCGATGATCGTATCATAGTCGAAGATGACGATGTCCGCATCCATCCCCGCAGCCAGCCGTCCCTTCTTCTGCAAGGCAGGCACCTGCTTCTCCAGACGCTGCGCCGGCATGAGCGACAGCTTGGCGATCATCTCGGACAGCCCGACCGCCTGATCCTCGCGGACGTACTTGCCGATCGACCGGGCAAAGGTGCCCGACGCGCGCGGATGGTTGTTATGCCCCGGCTCGAGGATCGCATCGCTGCCGATCATGACGACCGGATGCTGGAACGAGAGGACGACGTCCTCCTCAGGGATCGCATAGGCGACCGCCAGCTTGCCTTCCTTCTGATACCGGCGGAAGCTCTCCTCTGTCAGCCGCTCGCTCGTCCCCGCGATCTGCAGGTCGTCATAAGAGATGCGGAAGCGCTCCTGCCAGCCCTCGTCGAAGCGAGCCGAGTTCAGATAGGTGCCCCAGTAGTTGTACGGATAGATACATGCCGTCACATCGATGCCCTCGGCCAGCGCATCGTCGATCATCTTCAGCGACTCCGGCATCGAGAAGGTGCCGCCCGTGCTGTTGATATGGTCGATATGCACCGCCGCGCCGCTCTTGCGGCCATAGTCGAGGATCTCCTTCATCGTATCGATGTTCGTCCCTGCGCCGCCCTCCATGCTGGAGTATCGTCCGTGGAAGTAGACCGGCACATTGTACTCATGGGCCAGCTCCATGAACGGCATGACCTCCTCGACCGTGATGCCCGGCACGTACTCGAAGCTGAAGGACAGACCGAGCGAGCCGTTGTTCAGCGCCTCCTCCGCTTGCTTCAGCATCTCGGCCGTGTGCTCAGGCTTGGCCGCATCATAGCGCCCGAGCTTGAACTGGTTGCGCGCCTGCGTATAGAAGTACGAAGCGCCAAAGTGCACCGGTGGCCTGTCCCGCTCATAGTGCGCATACCAGCTGCTATGCGTCGTCGTGCCGCCATGCATGGCGATATTGGTCGTTACGCCGTCGGCGATCTTGTTCCAGACGCCGAGCGGATTGGGATCGTAGGAGAGGTTATCGATGAAGCCCGGCGCCACGACCAGACCCGTTGCGTCGATGACCCGCTCGCCCTGCAGCGGCTGGGAGGTGACGACGCCGATCGTATTGCCCGTGATGCCGATGTTCATGCCTTCCTTGTCCAGCCCGTGCTCCGGGTTGATGACGCGGCCATTGGAGATGACGACATCGTACACCTGCGACAGCTGCGCAGGCGTCGCCTCCTCCTCGCCGTCCCAGACCTCCTCTGCCGTGCCTCCCGGCTTATCGCTGTTGTCCGGCTTGTTGTTGCCGTCGTCATTGCCCTCGGCGATCGTATCCGGACCGTTGCCCGGCTCGTCCTTGCCGCCGAACAGCGACTGCGTCATGTAGATGCCTGCCGCGACGACGAGTACGACAGCGATGCCCAGCAACACGCGCAAGGGCCGGTTGCCCGCACCCGTTGGTCTTCTTCTGTTAGCCATTCCATACCTCCAAGAGTAAAGCGTTACAGCCGCTCGTATCAGCAGCCAGCCGTGAGTAGACGACCAGCCGTGACCGCGAGCGGCGCAGACGACTTGATTCGATGCATGATGCCTCTTAGGCTCTATGTGCCGTTATACCCATTTTGCGCCTGCTCCAACCTGCCAGCTACGACAGGTTGCCTGATTCCTTACCAGGCATGCCTGGCACAGTGGCCGGTCCGGTATCCGACTCGGCGATGATCTTCTCGCAGTAGTCGATAATATCGCTGCGGCGGACGATCCCGATGAATCGGTTCATATCGTCCACCACCGGCACGAAGTTCTGCACCTTGGCGAGCGAGATCAGATCCTTCATATTCGCGTTGATCTGCACCGTACGGATATCCTTGCCGAGCGGCACCTCCGACAGCTTCACCCGATGGACCTGGTCGAAGGTCAGCTCCGGGTGATTCTTCATGTACCAGAGCAGATCGCCCTCGGTTACTGTGCCGCAATAGCCTCCGTCGCGATCGAGGATCGGCACCGCCGTATAGCGATGATGCTCCATCCGCTCCAGTGTCTGGCGCAGCGTCACTTCCTGCGTCAGACAGACGACCTCCTGCTTCGGCAACAAAAAAAATGCAATGTTCATACCTCTTCGCCACTCCGTTTCCTTCTCTTGTCCCTAAAGCATCAGGAGAAGAGCTGGGCCGAGCTTAGGCAGCAGGCGAATCAGACTGGCCTTGTCGGACGTACTGATCCGGCAATGGCAGCTCGCGCTGCGGAATGCTCCCGTCCAGCCAACTGGCGATCCAGCCGCGCGCTTTGTCCAGATCCGCCTCATCGACCTGGAACAGCCAAGCGCCGCCTCGGCCGATCTTGCCTTCTCCTTTTAATGTATGACTATATAGGGTGCGCTGCTTCGCTTGCAGCATCGATTTGCCGATGCTGATAATCTCCTGCGGTCTCAGATCCGTCGTAAAGTTGCTGCCCATCACTTCGATCAGCTCCGGCACCTTGCCCCACTGACCGACAGTTGTCGCTTTGTCCATCATCGCCTGGATAAATGTCTGGTGACGCTCGGTCCGGCTCATGTCGCCGCCGGCGTCCTCGCGGTAGCGTACATAATTTAGGGCGTCCTGTCCATTATATAAGTCTTGACCGCCTTTGACCACAAACTTCTCGTGATTTGGGTCCTTGTTGACCAAGTCTTCGGTAATCGGGAGGGCGATGCCGCCCATGGCGTCAATGACGTTGCGGAAGCCCTCGAAATTAATCGTGGCGTAATAATCAATTTTGGTATCGAACAGCTTTTCTACCGTCTCCAGCGCCATCTTGGGGCCTCCAAAGGCATAGGCATGGGTGATCTTGTCCTGCTTGCCTCGACCGACGATCTCCACGTCCGCATCGCGCGGAATCGAGACCATCAGCATCGCGCCATCCTTTGGACGGACGATCGTATAGATCATCGTGTCCGAGCGTCCGCGTTCCTTGCCGCGCTGATCGATGCCCAGCAGCAGCAGCGAAAACGGCTCGCGCGGCTTTTCGACGTTCTCGACCGGCTTGGGCTCGCGCCCCTCCAGCGGTTGGTGCGACTCCTCCAGGCTCTCCTCGATCTCCTTGGACAAGAGCAGGTCAAAGCCCCACATCGCCAGTGTGGTTCGATTAAAGTAAGCCATCGTTACGACAATCAGAATTAGCGAAGCAGCGGCAATGAGCCATTTGCGTCTTCGTGTCAACATGAGTGCAAATCCACTCCATTCCTTAATCAATTAAACGCTTCTACAACTTAATAAACGATGCTGCTCGACACGAAGTTACAGACCAGACGCTGTTTTTAGCGAACTTTAAAGAGGAATACACCGGTCAAGCATCGAATAGGGTATCGATAGGATTCGATGCGAAAGGAGGAACTATACTTATGCAAGAACCGCAATTGCCGGCTTCATCCACCGGCCTCGATCCGAAGGTCGCAGGCTTACTCTGCTACCTGGGCATTTTTGTGACTGGTATTATTTTCCTGGTCCTGGAGAAAAATAGCCGTTTCGTGAAATTTCATGCGATGCAGTCCATTATCGTCTTCGGCGCTTTGTTCGTCGTGAACATGGTACTCGGGATGATCCCGTTTATCGGCTGGCTTGGCAATCTGGTGCTGACCCCGCTCTCGTTTATCGCCTGGATCATTACGATGCTCCTGGCGCTTCGCGGCAGCTGGTTCAAGGTGCCATACTTCGGCGATATCGCCGAGCAGCAAGCGGATCGCTTCTAGGTTCTTGCTCCTCATATCGAAGAGCCGGGCGCAGACGTCCCACGTCTATGCCCGGCTCTCGTCCTCCTCACCCTCTCCAGACGCTATCGCCACTTCGATCCCGCGCCAGCTCATCCTGCCCGGGCCGCTCGCTCTCTCGTCTCCCCTGCAACCTATGCCTCGCGCTCGCCTCCACTACGATCTCAGATCCCTCTCGCTGCTCCGGCCGGGCTCACCGGCGCTCTCGCAGCCTCCGCGCCTTTTCCAGTCGCGATCATCCTTATATTGCATTGCCGCTACGAGTTGCTTCATCCCCTATCCACATGCTCGCATCTTTCCGGAACCACTTGTCCACCTGTACATAACTTAATCGCGCTCATCTTATCCACATGTGGATATCCTTATGAGTATGCTTTGTCGTTCGTTTATTTCGAGTTCGCTCTATTAGTGCCTTCCTTCCTCATGTGCATGGCCGACTTTTTCAGGCTTTCACCGTAGTGATGACGCCCATGCTGGGCATTCCACCAAAACAAAAAAACAGCCGAGATCGGCTGTTTTTTGTACGGGATGTCGCGAGGACTATTCCGTTGTGTAAGGCAGCAATGCCACTTGACGCGAACGCTTGATCGCAGTCGTCAGCATGCGTTGGTATCTTGCGCTAGTGCCGGTTACCCGACGTGGCAAGATTTTGCCGCGCTCGCTGATGAATTTGCGGAGCAGATCCGTCTCTTTATAGTCAATGTGCTTGATTTTGTTAGCTGTGAAGTAACATACTTTGCGACGCTTATTGCGGCCGCCTTTACGGAACTTGCGCTCTGGGCGCTCGCCACCGTCTTCTCTTGGTTTAAAGCTCATTCGTCTCCATCGTCCTTTCTCTTAGAATGGCAAATCATCTTCGGAGATATCGATAGGGCGTCCGTCATCTGAGAACGGATCGTTGTTGCGAGAATTGTTGCCGCCGGATCGATTGCCGCCTCCGCCGCCACCATAGGAGTTGCCTCCTCCGGAGCCGCCGCTGCCAGAACCGGAACCACCGCCGTAATTACCGCCACCGCCGCTGTTGCCAGAGCCGGAGCCGCCATAGCTGCCTCCGCCGCCAGAACCGCCGCTATACTCCTCGCGCTGTCCGCCGCCGCCTTCACGGTTAGGAGACTCCAGGAACCGGACATTGTCCGCGATGACCTCGGTCACGTAGACGCGTCTGCCCTCATTGTTCTCGTAGTTCCGCACCTGAATCCGGCCTTCGACAGCCGCCAAGCGGCCTTTGCGCAGGTAGTTAGCACAGGTCTCGGCGAGTTGACGCCAGGTTACGATCGGGATGAAGTCGGCCTCCCGCTCGCCTTGTCCGGATGTGAAGGGTCTGTCCACCGCCAGTGTGAACTGGGTAACAGCCACTCCCGCCGGAGTGTAGCGCATCTCGGGATCTCTCGTCAGTCTCCCTATCAGAATAACACGGTTTAACACCTTATCGCCTCCAATCCTACATCACTTGCGTAGGAGCCTATCGGGACAGGCTCTTAGGCAACAACATCTCTGACGACCAGGAAACGGATGATCTCATCCTGGATCTTCATGACGCGGTCCAACTCGTTGACAACTTCTGGAGTTGCGTTGAAATGAACCAGCACGTAGATACCGTCACGAATCTTGTTGATCTCATACGCAAGACGGCGCTTGCCGATGATGTCAGTCTTGGAGACTTCTCCACCGCCGTTTTCGATGATGCCATTGTACTTGTCGACGATTGCTTGAACAGCTTCCTGTTCAACCTCGGGACGAATAATATACATCACTTCGTATTTGCGCATTGTTTTCACCTCCTTTTGGACTGAGCGGCCCTCTCGCGATGAGAGAGCAAGGAGCGATTTTACTCGCATGCCATATTTCGCACCACAGTAGTATACCAGATTACATAGGCACCGCGCAAGAGCAGCTTATCGAAGTTGCTGCGCATCAACTCTGCAACGGGTACAGCTCCCTCGTATCGCAAGCCCGCCCACAGCGCACACTATAGACCGCACTGCGGTTGCTGCGCTCGCTGCAGCACCTGGTGACTCTCTACCGAGGAGGCGAGCCGCATGGGCGAATGGACCGAGTTCAATCCGGGTGACAGCGCGCCGAACAACGGCAAATACATCGAGGTCGGCGACAACGATTACCATATGGGCATCGAAGACCCCCGTCAGGTCGAGCTGGAGAAGGGCCAACGGTTCCCCGAAACCTCAAAAAAGGATCGCAAGTGGGTCAAGATGAAACGCAATTAAGCGACGCGTTGTTCCGGCGCAGCGCATAATCTTCCCACAAGCTGCGCAAGCTATTGTCGGACGGTGCTCCATGAGAGGTGTGGTTCCGTTGGACCTGAATGGCGAAACAACCGCAAGTGAAGACGTAACGGGAATGGACTGAATTCTGGGCGTGAGGGCACGGACGCGAGTCCGCGGCCCGTCATCATCGAATGGAAGCGATGGGCGCAGCTGAGCGAAGCCAAGACTGGAGCATTTCACAAAACCGACAACCGCACCGTCCAACCGAAGAAGCGCCTGATCGTCCGCGAGGACGCCGGGCGCTTCTTTACTGTTGTCTACACCAGCCCGTCGCCCTCTGCTTCATTGGAACGGCGGCTGACGGTGGCGCTAATCGGGTCTGTAGCGAAAGTTTCTTTCGTTCGAACGCCGGCTGCGGCGCGAATCCGCTCGGCAACGAAAGTTTCTTTCGTTCGAACGCCCGCGGCGGCACGTTTCAGCCCGGTAACGAAAGTTTCTTTCGTTCGA
>NZ_BFBX01000008.1:46551-63414 GCF_003851045.1 Paenibacillus sp. 598K
TGCGGCGCGAATCCGCTCGGTAACGAAAGTTTCTTTCGTTGGCACGCCCACGGCGGCTCGTTTCAGCCCTGTAACGAAAGTTTCTTTCGTTGGAACGCTCGCGGCGGCGGGTGCCAAATAAAAATCCTCTGCGCTGACGGCGCAGAGGATGTTGGTGTTGTAAGGATGTGTCTCGCTTCTGTGTGAGAAGTGTGGCGGAAAGGGTGGGATTCGAACCCACGCACGGCCTGAACCGCCTAGCTGATTTCGAGTCAGCCCCCTTGGGCCTCTTGGGTACCTTTCCATGTCGGACACAAAAATTATTGTAGCACAACCTGTCCCTGTTGCGCAACTGTAATTTTCGCCTGCGCCGCGCCGTTTTATTGAAGCTCTCGGCTACGACACGCAACGTGGCCTGTGCGTGCGCTAAACGTCATTTCAGTGGGCGCCCCCCGTGTACGCTATACCTGATCAGGGGCCGTATCCTCGCCCTCGGCGACGGACTTATCGGCGCTTGACCGCAGCACTTTTTTCAGGTTTTTCTCGAACTTGGCGCGAGGAATCAATACACTATGCTTGCAGCCGACGCATTTGATGCGGATATCCATACCCATACGGATAATCTCCATTTCGTTGGTGCCGCATGGATGTTGTTTTTTCATCTGGACGATATCCCCGAGCTCAAACGATTTGCGCTCCACACTCTTCCCTCCTCTATCTCTGCCCTATCCATGCAACTTCTGAAGCTCGGCGGCTCGCACATCCAGCGCCCGACGGACTGCCGAGTTGATCTGGGTCGCGACCTCGGCATGCGTATTCGGTCTGCATTCGGCGATGATACGCAACGTCGTGCCTGCTGTAGCCACCTGCTGGACGCCGAGCACATGTGGCTCTCCCATCAGATTGGCGTCTTGGACGCCCGCCACGGCCGTCTGCAGCAGCGCGGTCACCTCATCGATGTCGTCCCCTACCGGGATGACGATATCGACCACTGCCAGCGAGTTGCGCAGCGAGAAGTTCGTCACCTCATTGATCGACCCGTTAGGGATAATATGTAGCTCGCCGGTCCAGCTCTGGATGCGCGTCGAGCGCAGGCCGATCATCTCTACGGTTCCCTTGAAGCTGCCGGTCTGGATCGTGTCGCCGACGGCGAATTGATCCTCCAGGATGATGAAAAAGCCGGTGATCACATCCTTGACCAAACTTTGCGCCCCGAAGCCGATCGCCAGTCCGACCACCCCGGCGCCAGCCAGCAGCGGGCCGAGATTGACATTAAACTCCGAGAGGATCAGTAGCACGCTGACAAAATGAATGACGTACGCGACGACATTTTTGAACAGCTTGCCCAGCGTCCGCATCCGTCTCGTCTGCACCGCCAGCCGCTTCGACTCCCGGTTAATAAAGGAGGCGGTAATCGCCTTGTTGGAAATCCAGATGACGATCCAGCTGAAGATCAGGATAAGCGCCACCCGGATGAGCGCCGTCCCCAGATCCGCCCACATCTCCTCATTGCTCAGCCACCCTATGAGGCGGTCATTGAATATACTTAGCTTCCCCGAGGTCATCCGCCATCTCTCCCTATCGCCAAGTCTTCCCCTTCATGACCTTAGTCTGTCGCTTCGACGACTGGCGCATAGCCATTCTCCGTCTTGCAGAAGATCCCGCGGATGTCCACACGCTCCGTGACGATGATCCGCTGCACCTCTGCCAGCACTTCATCGGGAAAATGAATACACAGCGCGCAGCCTGCGGTAATCTCCTTGGGCGTCGGCGCCAAATCAATCTCGATCTCTGCGTATTCCAGCAGCATCTCAGCCCTCAGCGCCTGCTGGGTTGAGTCAAATGCGATAAGCATAACGCCCGTCCTTCCTGGCCGCTGATCCGGCCCACAATCTGCATCCGAGGCGACATCCTCCGCCATGCAACAATCATGCCTCGCGAACATCGCGTTAGATGAAGTATAAAACGTCCGGCCTGTCCATATACTAATAACACAATATTTCCAGCGGAGGGATCCTATGAAGCTAGCAGCGAGCCAAGATCTGCCCTTGAAGATCGCCTATACCGAACCGAATGTCCAGTCTGTCCTGACAGACCGTCTCACCTCGCAGCTCAGCCAGCTCCCTGGCGAGCGGCAGCTCGCCGTCGTCTGCATCGGCACCGATCGCTCGACCGGCGATGCGCTAGGCCCGCTCGTCGGCTCGTCCTTGTCCCGCTCGCGCAGTCCGCTCTTCCGCGTCTATGGCACACTCGAGCATCCGGTCCATGCACTGAATCTGCAAGAGACGCTGGATCAGATCGAGCGCACGCTTACCCGCCCTTATATTATCGGTATCGACGCTTGCCTCGGGCAAGTCTCCAGCATCGGCTGTATCCAGCTTGGCCATGGCCCCGTCCGACCGGGCGCCGGCGTCAACAAGGAGCTCCCTCCCGTCGGCGAGCTGCATATGACCGGCATCGTCAATGTCGGCGGCTTTATGGAATACTTCGTCCTTCAAAACACCCGTCTTCATCTGGTCATGCAAATGGCCGACCTGATCGCCGGAAGTCTCCTGCACAGCATCCTCTCGGTGAGACGCACGTCTATGGCTGCTGCAACGCAAGAGTGATCGCTTGCTTCTCTTCTGGCGTCAGCGCATACGGCGACTGTCCGCCCGTCAGCGGCTTCGCATAGACATACGTCTCATCGCGCCCGTGCAAGCCACTGATGACGACGCCGTCCTGCTGGGCATTGATAAGCGCCATCGAAAAGCTGAGATCATTGCCCTGCTCCGCAAAAGCATTATAACGATGAATGCCGACATGCCCTTTGTACTGGCCAAAGGCTTGTACGATCGATTTGATCTCCGCCTCCTGCAGCTTCTGACGCTCACCCAGCGCGTACATCCGGTCCTGAATATCGATCAGCACCCCTTCGAGGTTGTCGATGCCGGCGCTATCCATCATCCGTCGATATTGCTTCTTTACCCGATTGAACTTGATCGTCAACACGATATTCCATAAGAACAGTAAAAACAAAGCCACTGCAATAAAAAAACCGCCTACCTGATAAACTGAGAAGTCTTCCATCCTGTCCCTCTCTTCCCCATATGCTCGTAGCTTGATAACCTCGTCTATGCTGCGGGGATCAACCTCAAGCGTCTGACGACGCTCCAATCCGCCGGTCGCACAGGCAGGAGCCGACGCGGCTGAATCTGTTCTTTCGCCGCATTGCTCGACACCTTGTCGCGATCGTCCTTCTCCCTATTTTTTCAATCTACCTTTCTAGTAGAGCGAACTACTAGTAGTTACATTCCTATCATCCACGCCAAGACCGATCCGCACTACTGGTAATGCTTGCTGATCTCCGCGACCGCCTCGATCAACGCATCGGCCTCCGCCGTGGTCGTCGAATAGCCAACACTGACCCGGACAGCGCCCGTCGCGCTCGTCCCTGCGCATTGATGAGCCTGAGGCGTACAGTGGTAGCCCGACCTGACGGCGATGCCATAATGTTGATCCAGGATGAATGCCGTCTCGGAGGGATCGGCCTTGCCGACCAGGAAAGAGACAATGCCGCTCCGCGGCTGCCCCGCCTCTGGCCCCAACAGCTGAATGCCATCGATGCCCGCCAGCCCCTCGATGATGCGCTGCGTCAATTGCCATTCGTGGTCATAGATGCGGCTTGGGCCGCAGGACTTGATATAGAGCAAGCCTGCACGCAGCCCGGCTAGCCCTGGCGTGTTTTGCGTGCCCGCCTCATAGCGATCGGGCCTCGTCGTCGGCTGGTCCGGGGACTCGGACTGACTGCCTGTCCCCCCATGCATATGCGGCTCGAGCTCAAGATCAGGACTAATATACAGCCCGCCGGTCCCCTGCGGACCGAGCAGCCCCTTGTGCCCAGGGAAAGCCAGCATATCGATCCCCATCGCCTGCACATCGATATCGAGCAGTCCAGCACTCTGTGCAGCGTCGACGAGCAACCGCACGCCCCTACTTCGGGCGATCTCGCCCAGGTCGGCGATGGGCAGGATGCTGCCTAGCAGGTTCGAGCTATGATTGGCTATGAGCAGCTTCGTGTTCGGGCGGATCGCCTCGCGCACATGCGCCGGATCGAGACCGCCCCGCTCATCAGTCTCGACGTAGGTAACTTCGATTCCTTTGCTCTGTCGCAGATATTCCAGCGGACGCCGTACCGAGTTATGCTCGACAGCAGTAGCGACAACATGGTCCCCTGATTTGACGTATCCCTTGATCGCTAAGTTCAACGCGCCGGTCGTATTCAGACTGAACGCGATATCGTTCGGGTTTTTCACCTTGAACAACGCGGCCAATTGCTTACGCGTTTCGAATAACACGCGACTCGCCTTCACAGCCAT
Source organism: Paenibacillus sp. 598K (assembly GCF_003851045.1). Lineage (GTDB taxonomy): Bacteria > Bacillota > Bacilli > Paenibacillales > Paenibacillaceae > Paenibacillus_D. Next base: position 50,889 of record NZ_BFBX01000008.1, read on the forward strand.
CCGATGGCTGCCTCTGCCTGGATTAGCCGCTTCTTCGCGCATCGCATGCACGACCGCCTCCAGCACTTCGGGCGGCTTTGGCCATGACGTTGCCGCATGGTCCAGGTAGATCAGTCGCTCGTTTTGACTCATCCCGATTCTCCCCCTTACCTCACCAAGTAAAACGGTTGTCTCGCTATCCATGTATCCAACATCCGATCGACCCCGATCAAGATGATATTTTCAAAAAAAATAGCATACCTTAGTTTAATCTTTCCGCAGAAAGAAAACAACTCAGGCATGCCACTGTAGACGACTGGCTTACGCCAGTCTTTCCAGCAATTCCAGCAAGCGTTCCAAATCCTGCTTATTATAGTACATCAGTTCAATTCGACCTTTATCCTTCGATTGTTTAATCTTCACGGTCGTCTGGAATCGTTCACGCAAGTTTTCCTCGATGTTTTCCAAATATGGATCGCGTTTTTTTGTTTTAGCCGAGCGAGCCGCCGGGTCTTCCCTCTTTTGTCCCAGCTCCTGAATCGCTTCCTCCAGATCGCGCACGCTCCACTCCTGATCGAGCGTCATTTGCGCCAGTTCCTTCTTGCGAGCATCCTCCTTAACGCCAGCCAAAGCCCTCGCATGTCCCATGGACAATGTTCCACGTGAAACATTATCCTTGATCTCTGCCGGCAATGACAGCAGTCGCACAAAGTTCGCAATATGCGAACGAGACTTACCGACCTTCAAGGAAAGTTCTTCTTGTGTTAGGTCAAATTTGTCAAGCAGCGCTTGGTATGCTATCGCAATCTCGATCGCATTCAGATCCTCGCGCTGCAGGTTCTCGATCAATGCGATTTCCATTACCTGCTGGTCTGTAAAGGTGCGGACAACCGCCGGAATTGTCGGCGAGCCGATCAGCTTGGAAGCTCGGAAGCGACGCTCGCCGGCAATGATTTCATAGCCCTTAAGCACGCTTCGGACGATGATTGGCTGGATAACGCCATGCTGCTTGATCGACTCTGCCAGTTCCTTGATCGAATCATCATCAAAGGTTTTGCGAGGCTGATAAGGATTCGGACGCAGTTGCGTCAACTGAATTTCGATGACCTTGTCATCATCATTGACAGACAGCGATGGGATCAGTGCATCTAGCCCTCTACCTAGCCGCTTGCTCATAGGTTATCACTTCCTTCGCCAATTCAAGATAGACCTCCGCCCCTTTGGACCTGGGGTCGTACGTGATGATAGATTGACCGTGAGAAGGCGCTTCGCTTAACCGGACGTTGCGCGGAATGATCGTTTGATATACCTTTTGTTGGAAATACTTTTTGACCTCTTCAATGACCTGCATGCCGAGATTCGTGCGCGCATCAAACATCGTCAGCAGTACGCCCTCAATCTGGAGCGTCGTATTTAGATGCTTCTGCACGAGACGCACCGTATTCAGCAACTGGCTCAATCCCTCAAGCGCATAATATTCGCACTGAATCGGGATGATTACCGAGTCGGCCGCAGTCAGCGAGTTAATCGTCAATATCCCCAACGAAGGGGGACAATCGATCAGAATGTAGTCAAACATATGCTTCACTTGATGCAGCGACTTCTTCAGCCGCACCTCGCGTGAAATCGTCGGCACGAGCTCAATCTCCGCTCCTGCCAATTGGATTGTCGCCGGGATGACCGTCAAATTCGGTATATTCGTCTCCACCATTGCATCCTTGGGATGAACTTCATTAATAAGCACATCATAGATGCAATTCGTGACGTCGGCCTTATTTACCCCAATGCCGCTGGTCGTGTTGCCTTGCGGGTCGATGTCGACCAGCAACACGCGCCTGCCCAAGGAGGCCAATGAAGCACCCAGGTTGACGGACGTTGTCGTTTTTCCGACACCGCCCTTCTGGTTCGTAATTGCAATGATTTTGGACAAACCGGCTCACCTCTAATCCTTCCTCTTATATAGAACAATACTCGCTCATTGATCTGCAAGCGAGCTAGCCGTCCCTTGGCAGGACGGCAGGATGCTAACGAACGCAGAGCTTGGCGTTGTCCTCGATACAATCTGGAGTTGCGACTATCGTTTGGGAATTCGGATAACGATCTCGTAATGATCCTCGGCATCTTTTTCATCGGTTTTGATCTTGAGCCCTGATCCCGAGACCATCTCGATCGATTGGCGGATCGTGTTGACGGCCAGCCGAACATCCTTGGTAAAGGAGATGCGTTTGGACTTTTTGATCGTACTCGATTCCTTATAAAAAGCGACGCGCGCTTCCGTCTGCTTCACATTAAGATCCTTGCTCAGCACATCCTCCAACACCTTGAGCTGAAGCTCCTCGGTATCGAGCGAGAGCAATGCTCGCGCATGACGCTCCGTCACCTTGCGCTCAATCAAGGCTTGCTTCACCGGCTCTGGCAGGTTGAGCAGCCGTATTTTATTGGCAATCGTCGACTGGCTTTTGCCGAGGCGCTGCGCAAGGCTCTCCTGCGTTAGATTGTGCAGATCGATCAGCTTCTGATAGGCATAGGCTTCTTCGATCGCAGTCAACCCTTCGCGTTGCAGGTTCTCGATCAGGGCGATCGAGGCAGCCTGACTATCGTTGAACTCCCGGACGATACCGGGAATGGTGTCCATCCCCAGTTTTTTGACCGCACGAAAACGCCGTTCGCCAGCGATGATCTCATAACGGCCATTGCGCATACGGACCACGATCGGCTGAATGACGCCATGCGTTTTGATCGTCTGGAGCAGCTCGTCGATACGTTCATCATCAAATATGGTGCGCGGCTGATATGGGCTAGGGTCTATCTCACCAATAGGAAGCTGTTTCACTTCGTCCTGATTAGAGACAGTTGTCGAGCGATCTCCCAGTCCAAATAGGCGCGAAAATTGTTCTTTCATATGGTTAATTACCACCCAATTTCATGATACGACTGATAGAGGTAGTTCAAAAAGCTCGCTTTTGATCACGAAGCAACTCAGAGAAGCGGACCCGGCTTCGAATCTTGAACGCAGTCGAAAACTAAGCTTACTCTTACGAAGCCTGTTTCCTTCGGAAACTCTGCCTATGCTTACGAAGCCAGTTTCCTTTGGAAACTCTGAGGTGCTCACGTAGCCATGCTTATGATGTCGATTTCTTCGAAAACGTGGAGCGCTCCTTTTAATAGGAAGTTCAAAAAGTCCGCTTTTCAACACAGAGCAACTTAGGGAAGCGGATTCGACTTCGCTATACTCCATGTTGAAAACCGACGATTACACTGACTACATCATTTCGCCAGCCGACTTGCATTCTCCTGCTTGACGAGGGTGATTAGCAAAAATTAAAAATGTTTCACGTGGAACAGCCTGTCCATTCAGAACAAATCCCCCTATCCGCAAATATTGCTGTTGCAGATAGGGGGTTCTATATTTTATTCAACTAGAATTGAAGCTTAATAGCGTTTGCTTCCGCTCGCAGCACGAATTCTGAATTTTTCGACGCAACGTTCTCGACGCCTTGAAGCTTGAGTGAATAGCCATAATCCTGATAGACATAACGGATCTCATCGGAGGACGCTTGAATGGCCGGCACTTCTGGCGTGTCTCCCCACACCATTCGCAACCCCAACTTGCAAGCTCCACCGGTGTAGGCGAAAGCTATCTCCTGCTCGCTAAACCTGAGCACAGCAGTCGAATGGTCTTCCAGCTCCAGCATCACCCGCAGCTCTCCGTCTCTCGATTCGTCTGTCGTTAGCTCCCGCACCGCGAGTTCAACTTCTGCTCCCGATTCATCGTAGAACACCGGGTACAGCCCTGCCTTTGTGTCATCGCTCCATTGGGCGCCGTCGACGATCGGCAGCGTATCATAGCGACTGTCCCGCTCCTCGCATACTGACTCCAGATATCGCTCTTCGTAATTCTCATCGAACAGATGAATATCGCGTAGTCGCAGCCGTCCATCCTGACGCAGAAGATTGGCGCGATAAAACCGCGAGTTGTACCAGACCGACTGATGTCCTTGCCTCCGCCAATCGGTCAACGCGCTGATGGAAGAAGCTGGCGTTAGCGGATACCGCCGTCGGAACCATCGTCCTGACTCAGCCAGAGTGACTACGGTAAGCTTGCCTTCTTGTCGCAGTTCGGCTGCCTGTTCAATCTGGTCGATAAAGCCATCCTTGATCTGCTGCCATCCAAAGGAGTTCTCCTGACCAACCTGGGCGTACCCAAACGAAACCTGCTCTGGCCTAAAATTGACGTCGAAGAACCAACGAACCCATGCGGGAATGCCCCCGCCCCCTTCATCGCCGGAATACACCGGTTCAAGGGTAATTACGCTCTGTCCATTCGATCCCAATTTCGCCTCGTACTGATAGATCGGGTCGCTGCCAAGCATACGGAAGATCGGCACCGGTATTTGCTGCTCCGCCGTCTGCGCAGGCATAAATCCGTTGCGGCGGCTTGCATAGAAGGCTTGGTTATAGTATCCACCCCATAGCGTGTAGCCGTCGGTGCCCCATTGATCCTTGCAATTGCAGGAAGCGACAATCTGATATTTGTCGAACAGATAGCCGAGCAGATGAGCATCGATAAACCACGAGCCGACAGACTGCGGGTAGTAGCCGAAGCGCTCGTAAAACTCGGCCATGATAACATCGGCCAGTCGCTCCCGCTCCGCTGGCGTATAGCCTACGGAGAAGCCGACATGCGAATGCCAATCCCAAGGGTAACGCCCCCGCCAGGCGATGCCCGCTTTCTCCGCCATCGGCTGGACAACTTCAAACCAGATGCCGACCTCCTGCAACGGATCTGCCTCCAGCAGCATATCTGTGAATCGCAGATCAATCAGCGCATCGTATTGCAGCAGCCAGGTCGCCGGAAGCTTATGCTTCTGCACCAGGGCCAATTGCTCGCGGACAGGCTCCACCAGGTCTACCGGCTCTCGTGGTTCGATACCGCGAATAAAATTAATGATATTGACTTGGTTCAAAGTAGATCCCTCCGTTTCCTTCTTATTCCCCTGTAACCGCCGGCTTGTCTTCATAGACATTGCGCGGCAAGCTGCGTTTGATGTCGACCGTGATTTTCCCTGCCGGAGTGTCGCTGTAGGCTGCAAATTGCTCGTTGAATTCGGCGACCGTCTCCTCGGCATGTCCCCTGACCTTCATCTCATTTACGAACTGATCGTAGGCATTGTTAAAGGCTTGCTCGTTATCGGCGAGCAGCAGCCGAGCGTAATATTGCAGCCGGATATCGTTTTGTACCGGGCTATACTTCTCCACAGCGCCGCCGATAATTGGACGCATGCGGCTAGTGGCCGGGATCAGGTCGAATGTCCCCTGCTCGCGGTTGATCTCCTCTGCCTTGTAGAGCATCGCATTATTGGCTGGCCATGGCGGCTCCAACGTTTTGATATGAGTATTGCCGACGCTGGCCAGATGCTTCCACCACCAGAAACCATGCGCCGTGACGCTCGCCATCCCGCCGGAGCCCCCACCCCAGAACTCAGGTCCGCGGAATACCTCGTCGTTGACGACAACTACGCCGTCCTCCATCTTATAAGCGCCCATCTCTTCCGTGCCGTATTCCATCAGGATGAACGCTTCGTCGGTCTGCATCCAATCGATCGCCTTCATCAGCGCGTCCGGATTGCTAATATCGGCGCTCAGTCCGGTGCCATTGCTTCCGAAGGGATTGAAGGTCGCATATTGCGCCAGCTTGGCGCCTTCGTTTACCGGAAGTGGGGTTGGGATAAACCAGTTGTCCGGGAATCCTTCGGCCTCAAGCGTTTTGAGTGGTGTGGAGATAGGAATATCATGGCTTTGCATCAACGTAAGATTCGGATTATCCCAGCCATCGAAGAGCATCGCGCCAAAGCGAAGATTATTGACCTTCTCTACGAACAGATCTTTTTTATGGAAGGATGTTTCTGGATCCAGCATTCCTTGCAGATGCATCTTGTTGAGCCAACGGAAAGCCTCTTTGAACTGTGGCATCTGGTAGTCGGGGACGACGGTTCCGTCCTCCTGCACATTCCACCCGTTACCGCCATTGCGGACGCCGAACATCGACATCACAACAGGAAGCCCGCTGAAATTTTCGCCGCCGAGCGACAGCGGGATGATCGGGCGCCCTTGGGCGTCCTTTTGGCTCTTCAAAGCTTGCAAAAATTGCTCGAAGCCTTCGAGCGTCTGCAGCTTTTCAGCCGTAAAGCCCGCTTTTTCGAGCAGGGTGCTGTTCACCCATAACCCCTGCGCATTGCCCTGCCAAGCAGACGGCTCGTCGACGGAGGGCTCATAATTGGAGGGTACAAAGTAGATGTGACCATCCGAGGCGCGCCAGTTATTGAGGATGCGCTTGTCGATCTTGGCCAGGTTCGGATAGTCGCTCTCCCGATCAAAATAGTCATCCAGCGGAAGCAGGCGCTTCTCATCGACCAGTCGAGACCACAGCACGCTGTCCGTAGGCAGGATGATCGCATCCGGGAAGCTGCCTCCGACCAATTTCAGATTCATTTGCTGGGCGATATCGCCGCCATTGCCGATCTCGACGGACTCCCACTGGACGCCTGAACGTTTCATCACCTCTTGCGTGATTCGTCCGTCGAGATTGATCGGCGTAGTCATCGCCGGCGCATACAGCGTGTAGGTGGAAGCGACAGTTGTCCCTTCCTGCTCCTTCTCTTTGTTGCCAGCCTGATTGTTGGTGCATGCAGCGAGCGCTGTCGCCGTCAGGACCAACACAGAACTCCTCAGCAACCATTTCATTTTTCTACGGGCTGTCATTGGTTTATCCCCCTTGTGATTACTCTTTTACCGAACCGATTAATACGCCTTTGACAAAATACTTCTGCAAAAACGGATAAATAAACAAAATCGGAACAATCGTCACCATGGTCGTAGCCATCCGTACCGACTTGGAAGTAACGGCATCGGGATTATACATGCTCGCCTCGCGAGCCTGGCTCATTGAACTCAAGTTGATCATATTGCTCGCCTCAACCGTACTCATCACGCGCTGCAAGTACGTCGGCAATGGTTGGAGCGTAATATCGTTCACAAAAAACGCGCCAGTGAACCAATCATTCCAATGACCGACGGCCGTGAACAACCCCAAGGCTGCGAGCAGCGGTTTGGAGAAAGGCAGGATGATGCTAAAATAGATGCGGGTGTACCCGGCCCCATCGATCTTCATCGATTCGATCACGCTCTCGGAGATGTTGTTCTGGAACGATGTTTTCATGACAAACATATTCCATACACTAAACAAGCTCGGAAAGATGTACACCCAGAAATTATTGATTAGTCCCAGATTGACCAGTTGAATATAAAATGGAATCAAACCGCCGTTAAACAGCATAATCAGCAGAAATATCATTAACACCGGGCCGCGCCCGGGAAGCTCTTTGCGCGAGAGCGCATAAGCCACCATCGAGGTGACGAGCAAAGACAGGACAGTACCGATCACCGTCCGACTCACGGTAATCCAGAAGGCATTAACGATCGTCTTGTCGGCCAGGATCACGCGAAAATTATCCAGGGTGAATGCTCTCGGCCACCAATAGATGCCTCCGAGCGCCGCGTCCCTTCCTTCATTCACCGACAGGATGAAAATATACCATAGCGGATAGGCGCACAAGAAAGCAAAAATCGTCAGAACCAAGCCGTTGCAAAGGACGAAGATCCGGTCGCCCGCCGTCATGCGGTTCACCATAACCCTTCCCCGCCTATTCGTTTGGAAATGGCATTGGTGACGATCAGCAACAGCATCGAGATGATACTCATGACCAGGCCGATCGCTGTCGTCATCGAATATTGGGCTTGCCCGATGCCTAGCCGCAATACGTAGGTGTCTATCACTTCCGCTACAGCAATATTGGCCGGGTTGATCATCGCATAGATCTGATCAATACCGACGCTTAGCAAGCCGGGGATCGTCAAGATCAGCACAATCGATATAATCGGCACAATCGACGGCAGCGTAATGTAGCGCATCTGGGTGAAGCGTCCCGCGCCATCGACGACGGCTGCCTCATACAGCACCGGGTTGATGCTGGAGATGGCTGCAAGATACAAGATCGTCCCCCACCCCAGCTCCTTCCACATACTGCTCATGATGAATACCGGGCGAAACCAGCTCTCGCTGCCCATAAAGGCGATCGGATCGAAGCCCAGACTGCGCAGGATGGAATTGGCCGCGCCGCTGTCGATCGACAAGAAGGCATCCAAAAACCCGACCACCACAATCCATGAAATAAAGTGAGGCAAATAGCTGAACGACTGAATGGTCCGTTTGAAAGCAAAATTCCGCACCTCGTTGATCAGCAAGGCAAGGAGGATCGTCGTCGGAAAGACGAACAATAGGCGAAGAAACGTTAATAGAAACGTATTGCCCGTGGCCCTCCAAAAATCGGAGCTGGCCGTAAATTCTTTGAAATTTTGCAGTCCAACCCATGCACTTCCCCATATCCCGTCCCGGAAGCTGTAGTCTTTGAAAGCCATCTGCAAGCCTAATATCGGCACGTAATTGAACACGATAATGAGCGCAACTCCAGGCAAGAGAAACAGGTACAAGGGTAAAATCCCTTGCTTCTTAAGGAGAGATAACCGACGGATCATGATGGACAACCTCCTTTCGGGAAACGACTGGCTAGCCTTGGATAAAGTCAACGTCACATGCGCAATGTGTATATAAAGTATAGTCTCCTGATCAAAGCGCTTACAATAATCGTAAGACACGATTACTTGCACTCTGACATGTTATTTCAAAAAAAATACGATGCCGCAGCATCGTAATATTGATTATTCAGATTGGGAAACCCCGATGTAGGATCGGTATTGCTTTGGCGTGTAGCCGGTTACTTTTTTGAACAAATTAGTGAAGTAGCCTATATTCTGATATCCTACCTGCTGCGCAACTTCGTACAGCTTCAGCTGCGGCAATTGCAGCAGCTCCTTTGCACGATTCACCCGAATCTGGATAAGCTGGTCGGTAAAGGAGATGCCCAGCTCGGAGCGGAACAACTCGCCTACGTAGTTGGGGCTTAAAAATACTTGTTCGGCTACGCTGCGCAAGGACAGGTTCGTATCGTAATGCGCATGCATGTAATCAAGCGCGTGGCGGATGACCATCTGCGCCGGGCTTTTTTTACGCTCTGCGACAAAATCGCAGCACCGGGTGACGATGCGCAGCGTCTCCCGCAGCAGTTCGTATTCGCTGGCCGATTCCAGCACGCCCTCCCATAGCTCCTTTTCGCCGCCGATCTGACTATGGATATCGCCGATCTCTCCCGCGATCCGGCTAGAGGCGCTGACCAGACGCATGCAGAGGCTCTTCATCTGCGGCTCGTCCAGACGCGCATCCCCGGCCATCCGGCGCATCATCTCCCCCAGTACGCCCAGACTATGCTGGCTGTCGCCTACGCCCAGCCCTTCCAGGAAATCATCGATCAGCTCCGTTATGCTTTTGTCTGGTGGCGCCTCCCTATCTCTCGCTTCCACCCAGATATACAACGGAAGGTCATACCCGAGCAGTCGCTGATTGACCGCACGCTGGGCGAGCAGGAAGCTATCCGAGATATGACCCGGCTCCGCAACCTCCGGGCCAAGGCCGCCATATAAGCTGCATGCGGGGCCGCCTAACCCCTCGCTGCGCAGCGTCGTCATAATCTCCTCCGCCTGTTGCTGCAACTCGGCAGAGACGCCGCCCTGCAAGATGAGGACGGCATGTCCGCGCTGAGTCGTGGTTGCAGCTGCGAGCACGCCGCCCAGGCTGGCGGCTGCGCGCTCGTTGATCGCCTTCAGCGAGTTTTGACGTTCTTCCGGCGTCCAGGGCGATGAGAGGTCCGTCTCCGCCAACAGCACCATGACACGATATTTTGCGGCTGCACCGAACAGGTTCAAGCTGGCTGCGCGGGAGGTCAGCTCCGGTTCCGTCAGTATCAAGCCGTGCAGCAATTCGTGCAGGAACGTCTCGCGGGCAATCGGCCGGAAGCTGTCCAATTGTCGCTTCAGGCGCTGCTCTTCTTCTTTTTGAGCCCGTTCCGACCGAATCGTCGAGCTGATCTGCTCGAGGACCTCCCCTAGCTCGTCGAAAAGCACCGGCTTGACCAGAAAAGCGTCCGCACCCAAACCTACTGCCGCCCGCGCATACTCAAATTCCTCGTAGCCGGTAATCATGACGACCCGAAGCTTCGGATTGGCCAGACGCAAGGCAGCCGACAGTTGCAAGCCGTCCATCCCTAACATTCGAATATCTGTTATCAGCACATCCGGCGGTTCCTCATGCGCCAGCCGGAGCGCGTCCTCTGCCGCCTCCGCTTCGCCGCTCACGCGCATATTGTAACGCTCCCAGTCGACATGTCGGATGATGGATCTCCGCTGCCTCTCCTCATCGTCCACCACATATACCTTGATCTCCATAGGTTCCCCTCCCCGCACGCCTCTGCTGCCTGGGTGTCAGTACTGCTGCGGCAGCTTCAACCGCACCGATGTGCCGTTGCCTGGCGAGCTGTCAATCTCCATTATGCACGATTCTCCGTAATGCCTTTTTAGTCGTTCGTTGACATTGTATAGTCCGAAGCCACCGCTATCCCCCGCTTGTTTTGCGCGAGCAACGCGGCTGCTCAGATCGGCCTGAAGCGACTGGAGCGTCTGCTGCGTCATCCCCATGCCGTCATCGGCAATCTCGATCTGCAGACATTCGTCCAGCAGCGCTGCCCGGATAGTGATGCAGCCGCGACCGCCCCGATCCTTGAACGCATGCTGCAGCGCATTTTCTACGATCGGCTGCAGCGTAATCTTGACGATGCGACAATCGAGCGCCGACTCGTCGATGTCCCACGCCGTCAGCAAGCGACCAGGATACCGCCAATTGTGAATATCCAGGTAAGCGCGTACATGCTCCAGCTCATCTCGCAACGATAACGTATCGCCGCCCCGATTGAGCGCCAATCGAAAAAACTTTGCAAGCGCATCGATCGTACCGCTGATTTCTGCCGATTTTACATCCATCGCCATGCTTTTGACAAGAGCCAGCGTATTGTACAAGAAATGCGGGTTGATTTGCGCTTGCAGCAAGCGGAGCTTTTCGGTCTCTGCGGCGATGCGAGCTTCTGCGCTATCCTTCAGCGATTGATTGAGCCGAATCGTCATGCTGTTGAACTCCTCTTCGACATCGGCAAGCTCGTCCTGGCCATGGACGACCGTACTCAAGCCCAGATCGCCATCGCGCACCTTACGCATCTGACGGATCAATGCATTCAAGCGATTGCTGACCTTCCTGCCGAAGCCCACCAGGACGATCAGCGTCAGTACGACGAATAACACGCTGACTGCAATCGCCGCTTGACGCACCAGCCGAAGCTGCTGCCATAGCTCCTCCTGTTTGACGACCGCGATGATTTTCCAGCCGAGTCGGTTCGTTTCGAACATGACCATACTTTGCTCGCCATCGATTTTGGCCACAAACGAGCCTTTATCCGCTTCGAATACTTGACGATATGGAGCCAACTCGTTTAACGCTACACCGGGCTGTTCATTTTTGTAGCGGATCAACGATTTTCCGTTCTGATCGGCGATCATCACATTACCGTTTTTAAATGCGAGCGGATTAAATAATTGGCTGAACAACGCCTGATTCGTCACTTCCACATGCACAATGCCAAACCGTTCATTGGTTAAGTAATCGATCAGCCATTTGCTCAAATGCAAGGCCGGTTGCGGCTCAGCCCCTTCCCAATTGAAATGCCAGTAAAATTGTTGATTCCCTGCCTCCATAGGAGCAAACCAGCTATGGGCCCCGGCTTTGTCCAGATCGAGCACAACCCCGCCATCGGCAAGCAAGGTCGGATTGCTCTTGTAAAATTGAACCTTGCGCATCGGGAAATACGCGCGAATCTGCTTGGTTACTGTATCGAGCTCCTGGAGCGACATGACCACATCCTCCAGCGAGTCGTAGGACTGCGTCAGATTCGTCATGATGCGAGGATCAAGCGCTAATTGCATGACGATATTTTGATAGCCGGTAATCCGATATTCGATGTTTTCATTCAGTTGGTACATCACCTTCTCCAAAATTTCGCGGCTCTCGTTTTGCGCGAGCTGGAGACTCTGGGAGAATAAAAAATAACCGGTACCCAGTACCGGTAAAATAAGAAAAACAACAATTAAAATAATCAGTCGCTGCAGTAGCCTCACCTTGCGCCAACGCCTGATCATCATGGAATCCCCCTCTAATGTCTATAGCAGCGGCTGCTTCACCGGCGTCCCCGCCTTGCGCGGATAGGCGCGCGGCGTCGCGGCCAGCTTGTCGATCAGCACGACATGTCGCTCCGACTGCTCGAGCGGGAGCTTCATCGCCGAGACCTCTCTTACCTTGCCCTTCAGCTCGCGCAGACTGCGCCCGGCCTCACGCACCTCTTCATCCGGGTCCGTCCCCTTCATCGCCGCGAATTGGCCGCCGGGGCGGACGAAGGGCAGGCATAGCTCATTGAGCGCCGCCAGCCTGGCCACCGCACGCGCCGTCGCCAGGTCGTAGCGATCGCGGTGCGCAGGCTGGCGGCGCTAAATG
>NZ_BFBX01000009.1:0-4969 GCF_003851045.1 Paenibacillus sp. 598K
GCCAAGCGCACAAAAAAGCCCGCCTCCAGCTACGACTGAGGGCGGGACATCCGGGACCGGTATAGACGCTGGAGCAGCAGCTTGAGCAGCGGCGGAACGATAAAGTAGACGAACATCAGGCGGAACAGCTGGTAAGCCGAGACGACTGGCAGGTCTGCGCCGACCTCATGGGCGATCAGACTCATCTGATCCATCCCGCCGGGCGCCATCGCCAGGAAGCCGGTCATATGATCGATCGCATGCATCCGCCCGACCAGCTCAGCCATACCAAGGCTGCCGGCGATCAGCAGCAGACTGCCAAGCACGGCGACGGACAGCAGCCGCAGCTTGCGCTCGGCCTGCGACGGCTTGAGCATCAGGCCGACATAGACGCCGATCAGCAGCTGCGCTGCCTGGAGGAACGCTGCCGGCGGCTCCGGCGCTTGCAGACCGAGCTGGATCAACAGCGCCGTGCTGAGGATCGGAGCCACCATGTAAGGCGTCGGCAGCTTGATCCGCTGGCCTAGCCAGATCGCCAGCGCGCCTGTCACCACGAACAGGAGGAAGCCCGGCCCGAGCGGAGCTGTCGTCTCCACAGGCAGCGGCCCGCCTGCGCCGGGAGTGCCGCCGAGCAGCGGACTGACCGCCAGCAGCGGCACGAGCAGGACGATCAGCAGCACTCGCACGACCTGGAAGATCGTTACCGCCGTCACATTGACCCCGCGCATCTCCTCCGCGAGCACGACGACTTGGGACAGTCCGCCCGGCACGCAGCCGATCAGCGCCGTCGGCAGGTCGACCCCGGCGAGTCGGCTGCATAGCAGAGCGATCAGCGCGCAGAGCGCCATCAGCAGCGCCGCCAGGACGATCATCGTCGGCAGCTGGTAGCCGATCTGGATGAGCGCCTCGCGGGTGAATGAGAGGCCGATCGCATACCCGACGATGATCATCCCGCTATTGCGCAGCACAGGCGACCAGCTCGGCCGGACGGCCTCGCCTCGCAGCAGCAGCGAGGCGACGAACACGGCCGACATCGGCCCGAGCAGCCACGGCACCGGGATATGCAGCATACGGAACAGCAGCGCCCCCGCCACGGCGAGGACAGCCGTCAACAGCGTGCGTTGTACGATAATATATCTCATAGCCGCCCCTATAACCCGAACAGCCGGTACACAACCAGCGGAGCGCCGAGACCGAGCAGACTGCCTGCGCAGATCTGACCGACCGTATGCGCGCGCACCCGCCAGCGGGCCCAGCCGATCAAGGGCAGCAGCACGTAGGATACGAAAAATAACGGCGCGACCACCACAGCAAGCGTCGTCAGCGCCCCAGCGAAGCCGATCAGATGGAGGCTGATCTTCCAGCGAGCCCACTGCGTAATGGCGAGCGCGATCAGCAGCGTACAGATCATCGCCGTCACCGCCGCCAGCAGCGGGAGCGGCGCTTGCGTCAGGAACAAGGCGAGGAGCACAACAACCATGCAGCCGCCGGTGAAGAGGAACGGCACCAGCCGTTGCTCCCTGCGGCTCACATGTACATTGGAATATGTGCCCCGACGCACGCCGCGCCGGATCAGCAGGAGCGGCGCGACCGAGAGGCCTAGCCCGATCACGAGCCACCACAGCAGTCCAGCCTCCACATCCGGCGCCGTGAAGATCGCTACCGTCAGGAACAGCGGGGGCGCGACATAGAGCGGGTTGGTAAGGCGCGAGATGAGCTGCGCGAGCCATAGCCGCCGGCCCTCATAAGGCGCTTGTCCAGCCATTTTTTCTTCGATGCGAACCACCCCCATTATTAGCCCAAATAGCCAAAAGATTAATCGCGTTAAGAAAGCTCTGTCCGGACCTAAGCATCGCTTCAGGATCGGAAGTCCGTCTCTACCATTCTAAACGCAAAAAAAATCGCCTGCAATGAGGCGATGGAAAAGCCCGGCCCGCCTAGGCCTGGACAGGGATAGGAACGGTGAGCAGAGCAAAAAGAAAAGGCCAACCAGCAACAATATCTGGTTGACCTAACCGTGCCCTTAGCCCAGCTTCTGACCGCAGTTCGGACAGAAGTTGGCGCCTTCGTTTTTGGCGCCGCAGTTCGGGCAGAAGTTCGGCTTGGCCTGGCCGCCGGATGACGCCCCGGAGCCCGCATTGCCGGAGGACGACGAGCCGCCGCTACCCTGCCCTTGACCGCCGCCGTTGCCTTGGCCCGAGTTGTTGCCCCGATTCTGGCCTTGGCCTTGTTGATTGATGTTTTTCATCATTTCGTTGGCCATATTCATGCCCATCATCATCCCCGCCATGTCGGAGGCCGCGCCGCCGCCCTGCACCTTGCCGGAGGCGATGCCGTCGGTCATGGAGATCTGCTGGTACTTGGATACGTTGCCGATCATCTCATGCGAGGCGGTCTTGGTGATCATATCCTGGATTTCCTTCGGATAGTTGAAGCTCATGACGTTGAAGCCGGTAATCGTGATGCCGTTGTTCAGAATCTCCATGTCCAGATCCTCGCGGATGCCGCGTGCGATATCATGCGCATTGGCTTGCAGATTGAACATATCCTTGCCCTCGCGGCTGATCCACTTCATGAGCAGTTGGTCCAGCGCCGAGGTGATGCGGATGCGCACATCCTCGACCAGATAGCTGTCGCGGACGCCAGCGATCTTGTCGATCAGCGCCACATAGTCGCTCACCTTGAAGTTGAAGGTGCCGTTAGCCCGGATCGGCATGCCGCCCGGCAGTTGGGGCGTCGGGATGAGCACCGGATTTTGCGTGCCCCAGCGGACGGTGAATTCCTTCGTATTGACGAACAGAACCTCGACCCGCATACCGCTGTTGAAGCCGAACTTGAAGCCCTTGAGCGTCGAGAGGAACGGGATGATCTCGGACTCGATGTTGTAGTCGCCCTCCTGCTCGAACACGCCCTCGATCCGCCCGTTATTGAAGAAGATCGCATCCTGCCCCGGCCGGATGATCAGCTTGCTGCCCTTTTTGATCTCCTTGTTGCTCCACTTCCAGAAGATCATATCGTCCCGGAATTCTTCCCATTCCACTACATTGGCGAACTGATTGCGAAAAAATACCATCTCACATCGTCCCTTCTCTTAAAATGATCGGCCGCCGCCGCTGTGCGAATGTCCGCCGCGGGTCATCCCGCCGCCGCCACCGCCGCCGCCGTTGTTCTTCGGAATCTTCGTCTTGGTCGTCGTCGTCCGCAAGTACGTGTCGCGATGCGCCAGCACGCCCGATGACGCCGAATCCTCGTACGTCTGCCGGTTGATCGTCACCCGCCCGCCCGAGCGGTAGGCCATCACGCCGACGACGAGCGCCCCTAGAGCGAGCGATACCGCCACCTGGAACCACGTTTTGAACAAAATATTGTCGGGGTTGAACCCTGGCTCGAAGCTCATATAGTAGTCAGAGCGCTCCAGGAACTGTCGGAACGCCTCCGCGTAGTCGCCATTCGTCAGCTGCGGCGCTACGTAATCCAGCACCTTTTGAATCCGAGCGTCGTCGAGATATTCCTTGGCGTGATAAAATCCGGCAATGTAGACATCGCGGGTATACATATCTACCGTCATAATCGCCGCATTGCCGAAGGACTTGTTATACCCCGGGCCGCGCTCGTCGTAGAAGTCCTGCGTCAGCCGCTTCGCGTCAACACTATGCTCTCGATCCGTCGTATAGAGGATGAAATCCGTCTGATGCGTCTCGCTGTATGACGCTGCCAGCGTCTCCAGCTCTGCACGCGCGCTGTCGCTCAGCAGGCCGGCCTCGTCGAAGATCCGTTGCTTGTCGGCCGCCAGGCTGCTGGTCGGCAGGAGCAGCAAGCCAATCGCGAGCATTAGTACGAGCGCAGCCCATGTCGATCGTCTCACAGGAACCCGCCTCCCATCGCCCACGACACCGTCTTCAGCGCCAACAGCGTCACGACCGAGACGCCGCCGAACCACGCCGCCACCTTGCCCATACTAATCGGGGGCTTGCCGACTACCTTGCCGGTTTGGCCGTTCATTGCGAAGGTGTAGCCTTTTTTATTGTAATCATAATAGACCATCCATACCGGCAGCAACGCGTAGTCCGCATGTCGGAGCCGCGTATCGATGTCCTTGCGGCTGTACGTTACTGTAGCATAGCCGCCGACGGTGGACTGGATGTACGAGTTGATGAATGGCGCGATCTTGTCCTTCACCCGGGGGAACAGCTGCTTGTCGTCGTAGCTGTACTTCTCCGCGATGTAGCCTGCCAGATACGGGGAGTTAAACGTCTTGAGTTGGCCGTAAGGGAACGGCTCCAGCCGGTCCATCAGCTCGTCGCTCATCTTCTCCGACGCGTCCACCGGCACCTTGTTGTAGTTGAGCCGGATCTTGCGGTACACCTCATAGTGCTGCGTCTCCGTGTAGCGGTATTCGCCGCGCGTGTACGTCCGCACCTTGGTGCCGTGGCCCTGCACCTCGATCTCGTTGTTCAGCTCATAGAGCCAGAACGGCACGTAGATGCCGGTGATGCTCTTGATCCGATCTGCCGTCATGAAGCCTCGCGGCGTCAACAGTCCGCCCCGGCACCACTTGCGGAAGGCCTGCTCGGCCTGCTGCTTGCTGATCGCGAACGGGATTACCTTGGACGGCGCCAGCTGACCGGACAGCCGGTCCGCCAGCACAACAGCCGACCCGCAAAAGCTGCAGGTCGTCGCCGACGTCTCGGGCTCAGTGATGATGTCCGCGCCGCAGCTGTTGCAATGATACTCTACCGCCTCGCCCTCCTCGAACGTCTGGACCAGCAGCGGGTCGGAGCTGTCGTCGATCTTGTCTTGTCTGCCGCAGCTCGGACAGGACAGCATCCCGGAGGCGCTGTCGAAGTTCATCCCGCTCCCGCAATTGGGACATTTGTACTCTACAACCGGCATCCTCTCACCTCATTTCTCTCTATCAATCAGGATGTCCTCAAAAAGGAGCCTACGGTCACGGGATCGTTCTTCCGATCGCTGTTGTCCCCAGATTTCT
>NZ_BFBX01000009.1:5090-32363 GCF_003851045.1 Paenibacillus sp. 598K
CCCCAGATTTCTTGATTGTTCACCGCTTTAGCGGCTGAAATCCGGGGACAAAGGCGAACGCTTCGCTTCTCCAGTAACGATTCCGTGCCTCTTCGGCCTTTTAAGGACAGTCTGATCTATAAGCTGTTAATCAACCTTCATCTTTAATGTCGCCAGCTCCTGCTGCGGGTCGGCCGCCGGGCTCTCTGTCGCCATCTGCCGCTCCAGATCGGCGAACAGCTCGTCGAGATCGCTCTCCTGCTCCGATCTCAGCTCAGCCAGCGCCACCGCCTCGTCATAGGCTTGATTGATCTTGGCCTCTGCTTGCTTCAATGAAGCGCCGCCAGCTTGCTGTTCGTTATATCGCTGCTGCGCCTGGGTGTCCGCGAGCTTGCGCTTGAGCTCGGTCTGACGCACCTCCAACTGCCGGACGTCTGCGACCAGCTTCTCCTCCAGCTGACTCATCTTCTCCGCCTTGGTCGAGGCGAGCTCGTAGGCCGCCTTGAGCTGCGGCTCCTTGGCCGCTCGGGCGGTCTTCTGCTCCAGGAAGCGGAGCGCCGCATCCTCATCGCCATTATCCATCGAGCGCTCGGCGTAACGCTGCAGCTTGTTGACTTCGGAGCGGCACTCGTCCCACGCCCGCTTCGTGCGGCTAACCTCGGTCTGCAGCGCGGTGCTCTCCGCCTTCACCTGCCCCAGGTCGCGCTGGACGGTGCGCATATAGTGATCGATCGTCTGGTCTGGCCGCTCCTCCTTGTTGAACCATGCATTGACATTGCTTCGCATAATATCTCTGAACCGGGATAAGATCCCCATGGTGCATGCCTCCTCGCCTGGATCGTAATTTGAACCTCTGTTTACTATAATACCGTACTTTTACCCAAAAGGATTCATTATGTATACAAAACAAATGGACAGGGCCTCTGCCCTGTCCGCCAACTTACTTAACCTCATGAAATAACAGCACTGGCCCACCACTGCCCGGCTTATCGAGACGTATCGCTCGTCAGCGTCAGCACCGAGCGAGCCGGCACGACTGTCGCGTAGGAGCCATCCGACTCGGCTGCGACATCGGCGATCCGCATCAGATCGGCCGTGTCGGACGTCAGATGCGCCGCCAGCGGCGCGCCTGCGCGGATCGCCGCCAGTCCGTCCAGCGCCAGCTCGACACGGCGGTCCTCGTCGCTGTCGTTAACGAATACGGCAGTGACGACGCCCTCGCCATCGTGGACGTAGGCCGAGCCGAGCAGCCCGTCGCGTGCCGCCTCGTCCAGGCCGGTCAAGCCGATCCGCACCGCGCCCGGCCGCACGAACTTGCTGTAGTTGCCGAGCGACCACAGGATCTTGGAGGTGAGGATGCTCTGCTCGTCCCCCTCCTGCTGGAAGTCGGTGTAGATCAGCCCGTCCTTGTAATCAACCTTGGAGACGGCCGTCCACCACTGCCAGGCGGCGGCGTTGGACACCGCCAGGTCGAAATGGATCGTCCGCGCCACGCGCAGCGCCGAGTCGATGCCAAGGTCGCGTCCCGGGCCATCGTCGCCGAGGATGCAATACTCGGTCACCCAATATTTGGCGTCGGCATCGTACGCCTTCAGGTTCTCGGCGAGCAGCGCCCGCAGCTCGCCGAGCCGGTCGTCGCCGGGCCGACTGTAGTCGGACCAGTAGGAGTGGGAGGCGATCTTTTTGCCGACCGCTGCCTTCAGCTTGGGATCGCCGAGCAGCGTCTTAATATATTCGCGGTAGCTGCCCAGGCCGAGGGTGTTGGCGCCGCCATTGTAGCGATCGCCGCCGGAGAAACGGCGATAGTACTCGTCGTCGAGCAGCGCATGGATCTCGACGCCGTCGGGGGCGCTGATCTGCGCCGTCTGACCGCTGGCCTGGAGCTGACGATGCAGCGCCAGGATGACCCGCTTCAGGTCTTCATTGTTGTAGCGGTTGGCTTCCTGATGCGCCCGGTTCCAGTCCCAGGTCGGCTCATTGATTGGGCTGATATAGTCGAAGGCCAGCCCCTCCGACTCGAAATGCGCCAGCACATCGGTCAGATAGGAGGCGAACGCCGCTTCGTAGCCATCCTTCAGATTGGTCGAGCCGACCGAGTCATCGGGCTGTCCGTGACCATTCTTGGTCATCCACACCGGCGGACTGTTGACGAAGGCGATCAACGTGTCGACGCCGCGCTCGCTGGCAGCGCGCAGGAACCATTGCTGCCCCGCCTGCTTGCTCCAGTCGTACGCCTCGCCCTCGTACATCTTGAACGCCTCGGATCGCCGCCACGGGTCGGGGATGATCGCCTGATCGGTCTCCGCCGAGCCCGCCCCGATATTGAACCGCCACGCCGATAGCCCGATGCCCTCCTCCTGCGAGAAGAGCAGATCGGCCACCCGCGCTTTGTTCTCCTCGGTCCAGTACTTGCCGAGCGGCTCCATCGACCAGGCGTCGGAGGCGCCGAAGTTGTCGATCGTCTGATAGCGCATCCCGCCATCCAATCGCACGGCGGTCACCGCCTCCTCCTGCACCTGCTCATCAGTCCCTTGCTCTTGCTGCTTCATCCCTTGCTCTTGCTCCTCCGTCCCTTGCGCTTGCTCCTTCGTCTCTTGCTCGTGCTGCTCCGTCGTCTCTGTTGTCTGCCCCTCCGCCGCGCCCGTCGGATCTTGCATCGCCTCAGGCGCGTTCGTATCCCGGCCCATGACGGCATACAGGCCGATGGCGGAGGTGCACAAGGCTGCCACTGCCAAAGTAGTCAAGGTTCTCTTCATCCGCCTCTCCATATTAGCCTACCAATCCCGAGCGCTCGACCGATTCCACAAAATGCCGCTGCACGAACAGGTACAGCACGATTAGCGGCAAAATCGCCATCAGCACGCTCGTATTCATCATCATCGACATGAAAAACGGGTCCTGCACATACCGCAGCATCTCCGCCTGACCGCCGCCGCTCAGGAACGTCGCGATGGAGTAGCCCGACGAAGCCATCATCGACGACATCACCTTCGGCTCGTTAAGGTACATGTTCGTGAAAAAGCTGTCGTTCCACTGCCATACAAATGAGAACAGCATAACCGTCACCATCGCCGGCACCGCATTGGGCAGCACCACGCGCAGGAAGGTTGCAAAGTAGTTGGCCCCGTCCACATAGGCCGCCTCTTCGATCTCGCGCGGGATGCCTTTGAAAAACTGGCGGAAAATGTAGACGTACAGGCCCGTCTTGACGCCCATGCCGAGCGCCGCAGACAAGACGAATGGCCAGTACGTGTTAATGAGATTAAGCGGCTCGCCGCGCACCAGCGCGAAGATGCCTAAAATATCAAACGATTTGAAATTCAAATACAATGGCACCATGATCGTGTGAGACGGCACCAATATCGTAAACACGACCGCCGCAAACAGCAGACCGCTGCCCCGCATCCGAATGCGCGAGAAGCCGTAGCCCGCCAGCACGCAGGTCATCGTCGTCAGAATCATGACGATGCCCGAGAGCAGCAGCGTGTTGAGCAGCACCGCCGGGTAATTCATCGCCTGATAGACGAGCTTGAAGTTCTCCAGCGTCAGCGACTGCGGCACCCAGATGACCGTCGAATCGTACAGATCCTCCCGACTTTTGAAGGCAATCGACAGCTTCAGCAGGATCGGGTAAATAATGACGAAGGAGATGCCGAATATGAGCACGAATCGGATGAGCACCCAGGACCATTTCTTCAGCGCCTCGAACCAGTAGGCCGTCGAGACCTGGCGCAGCGGCCACCGTTCCCTGATCGGCTGCCGCCGCGCCGCAATTTCCGTCTTCATTTCCTCTCACCTCCGGACTAATCCTGATAGTACACCTTGCGGGATACGATCGCGGTCGCCACCCACAGGACGATCGCGATGACGGCGAAGTAGATCCATGCCATCGCCGCGCTCAAGCCGAAGTTAAAGTCCTTGAACGCCGTGTCGACGATCATCCGGCTTGTCTCGTCGCGGATGAAGCTGTCGATAATGGTATAGACCAGATTGGTCAGAATGAGCGGGCTAATCATCGGGAACGTAATTTTCCAGAACGCCTCGTAGCCTGTCGAGCCTTCGATCTTGGCCGCCTCGTACAGCGAGGGCGAGATCGACTGGAGGCCGGCGAGGAAGATCAGGATCTGCACGCCCGACTGACTGATAATCTCATAGATCCGGCTCACCGCGCCGGTAAGATAGTCGACGAAGGTGACGCTCATGCCCGACTCGATGAGCATGACCGTCAGCTCCAAATTTTCCATGATGGCCAGACCGCCCCCGGTGGACTCGCTGGCGCTGCTGACGACCGACTGCATCAGATCGCCGTTCTCGATGCTGGCGATGATGCCCGAGGCGAGGATGACCGGCAGGAAGAAGATCGCCCTGGCCAGTACCCGACCTCTGAATTTCTGATTGAGCAGCACGGCGAAAAACAGGCTGAAGATGACGATGAGCGGCGTATTGACGCCGATATTGAGCAGCGAGCCGGTCAGCGTACGGACGTACGACTCATGCGATAGCAACGCCTCGCGGTAGTTGGCCCAGCCAATCGGGTTCAGCGTGAAGCCTTCATTGGTCACCTGCAGATTGCTGAGGCTGTACCGGAAGGAGGCGATCAGCGGCACGAGGAACAGCAGCACGAAGCCTGCCAGCCACGGCAAGATAAAGTATAGGCCGTAATAACGATTTTTTTGCTCGAGCGAGAGCCGTCTTAATCTGAACCTCATCGCTTGCCGCCTCCTATCCCGTAATCCATCGCATCGATCCGCACGCCGTCCACCTCGACAGCCGCGTCATTGTAGTTCACGACGACCGTCTTGCCCCCGTCATACGTCGTCTTGTAGACGCCCTCAGCCACGCGACGATGGTCAACGATTGGC
Source organism: Paenibacillus sp. 598K (assembly GCF_003851045.1). Classification (GTDB taxonomy): domain Bacteria; phylum Bacillota; class Bacilli; order Paenibacillales; family Paenibacillaceae; genus Paenibacillus_D. Next base: position 9,932 of record NZ_BFBX01000009.1, read on the forward strand.
TGACCGGACACATCGCCGATCGCTTCGTCCAGCTCGCGATATTGCCGCGCCGCCTCGTCCAGCCAGCTCCGATAATCCGCCGAGTAGTAATGGTCGAACCCGGTCATCTTGATCGCCGAGGCTTCGGCATGGAACCACGTATAGTGGAGCCCTGCTCCGCTCTCCAGCGCCTGCAGGAAATTAATCCGCGCATCCTGATTGTCCGCAAGGTTCCACGGCGTCCCGGCGTAACTGACATAACCGTGATAGACCAACTGGAACAACGGGATGCTCTCGTCCGTAATGTTGAAGCCGCTGCTCGTCATCGGCGCATCGACGATATGACGGGCATAGGGGGCTGCGTAGGCGTTGCCGCCCTCGATCAGCAGCTCCTCTGCCGCCTCGCCGAGCCTCGCCAGCTGCTCCCGGACGATCCCCTTGGCCGCTTCGCGATCGATGACGCCCGCCCGGTTATAGTCGCCGTTAAGCTCGCTGCCGAAATCGCGCAACGACAGCCCGGTCAGTCCTGTGCGACGGTAATCAGCGATGAAGCCGTCGACGATCGACGGCAGCGCCTTCGGGCTGACGATGTAGCCGGGGTCGGCATCCAGATCCTGACCGTAGGTCGCTGTCGCGTACGGGTACACCGCCGCCACCTTGTTGGAGATGAACCGCGAGGCTTGGCTCGAGCGGCTGAAGCCGCGCGCTCGCGGCGCTGCCTCCTGGAAGCTGGCGTCCGGGTACAGCGCCACATCCGCCGCCTCGGCGACGGCTTGCAGCTCGCGCAGCCCCTTGCTTCCGCCGAGCTTGCGGTCGACCTTGATCCCGCTCGGCGTATTATGATGGATGCCGTTGTTGAACCAGCCGGTATACCGCAGCTTGATATTGTCGATGCCCGCGTCCTGCATCTGGCCGAGGATCTCCGCAGCCTGCTCGAAGGTCGTCAACGGCTCATATGCCTGATAGGGAATGCCGAGGAAAAACTTCTGCTTCGGAATGCCGCCGATCAGCTCGACATAGAACGGTACGCCAGTATCATCCTCCAGCGGCGCCATACCCGTCGTCCGCACGAGGTAGTCGCGGTAGCTCGCAGCCATGTCCGGATAGCCGTTGCGGTCTTCCTCCAGGAACTGGTACCGCACCGCGATATCGCCCCGAAACGGCTCTTGCTGGAATCGCTTGATCGTGCTGGAGCGCCAGCCGTTGCTGAGCGTGACCTCTTCGTAGTTGTAGATCGTAAAGGTCGGATAGACGTTGTTGTACGCATTCAACCGCCCGCTCACATCGGCCTCCACGGCAGCGACGGCGTCGCCCGATTCGATGATGCCCATGAAGCCACGATCGCCATAGCTCATCCCGAATACGGGCAGCCGGGCCTCCATCGCTTGCTGCCGGTTCGCCAACTGGCTGATCGCTCCGTCCCCGCCGTACAACAGCGTCCGGTACGGCGCAGCGTAGGTGCGACCGTTGTTGAACCGGATGAGCGAGCCGGAGCCGTCCGGGACGACGATATACCCCTCGTCCTCCTGACCGCTCGCCCCGAAGAACGGCAGCAGCGAGATCGACTGGATGTGCATCGATGCCGGGTATTGCAGCCCCTCGCCCGATATCGATACGCGCAGCTCGTCGTCCTCGATCTGATAGGCGAGCGGCACGCGCACGCCCTGCGGCCCTTCGGCAGACTCGCCGTACGCTTCCTTGTCGATCGCCCGCTCCGCCTCGTCATAGCCGATCTCCTCGAAGAGGCCGAGCAGCTTGCTCAGACCGACTCCGCGCAGCGCCGAGTCGCGCCGCTCGTAGCGCTGCTGCTCCTCATCCAGCCGGAAGCGCAGGCTGACCTCGCGCCGATCCGCATCGCTGGAGAGCCGATCGAGGATCGCGCTCTGGAACCGGCTGGCGTTGATATACTTGGGGATGGCATCCAGATCGCCCGCGACCTCGCCGATCGTGTAGACGATCGTGACGCCGTCTTCGGCCGGTTCGATCTCGAATTGCCCGCTCAGGATACTATGCGTATAGTTGTCGTAGCGCAGGGCGTTGCCCGATTCGTCGTAATACGTCAGCTCGAACTGCACGTTCAGCTTCGCCTTGTTATAGCCTGTAGCGATCGCATCGGCCTCGCGGTCCGGCGGGTTGGTGTGCCAGACGTCGCCGCTGCGCTGGTGCAGCACGGCGACCTGCGTCGTCTCCGGATGCACATAGAGCGTCAGCTGTCCGTTATCCGCCATCGCCTCCATCCCCTCGAGGTTATCGGTCGCGGACTCGACGGCGTCAGCCCTGTCGCCCTCCCCGGTCGCGGCTGTCTGCCCGGATGGCTCCTGTGCTTGCTCTTGCCCCGGTGCCAGCGCTTGCTCTTGGGCTTGCTCCGGCTGGGCCATCTGCGGCTCTCCGCCATCTGCGCCTTCTGCTGCCCGTCCCTCCTGCACCAGACCTTGATCTTGCCCTCGTTCGCCCTCCTGCTCTGACTCCCCGGCCTCGACGCCCTCAGCCGACTCCTGTACGGGCTGCTCGGATGCCGCCGAAGCGTCGGGCGACTGCGCCGCTTCCTGCGATTGTACGAGCGTCGCGCTCTGGCCCAATGTCAGACAGCCGACGACGCCTGCCAGGAGCAGGCATGCGACCCTTGTTTTCAGAAGCTGCTTCACCATGCGCCCTCCTTTCCTCATCTGCGTAACGCAAGCTCCTGATAGACGGTATACACGAAGCTTACGAACTGCTGGATCAGACTAAAGAATAACAAGCCGAGGAATATCATCACGCCCATCACCACTAGCGTCAGCAGCATGGTCGTTATCGTCTTCATCACCGTGTACTGGTGCACCGTCATCGTGCCGACGAACAGCAACCAGAGGAACCACAGGTACGCTACCGACTCCAGCAAATAATAAAACGACGCCTCCCGCAGCGTAATGACGTTGCTGAGCAGCAGATTGGGCACATAGACGAGGATGAGCGGGAGCATCGCGTAGCCGGTGGCGATGACGATCTCCCGGAACTTGCCTTCGCCGTCCATGAGCGTCGTCAGCGACCAGTTGGCCACGCACCAGAGCAGGAACGGGAAGACGATATACTTCAACTCGTTGATGCTGTTCAGCGAGAGTGGATGATTGAAGTTGACCACGTAACCGGAGAACTGCCGCTTCAATATCATCGTCACCGTAACGCCGAGCAGGATGAACAAGGCCATCCGCAGCCGCCCTCGCTCCTCGTACTTCAAGTCCCAGAAGCCGTCGAACGGATGGAAGGCGACGTGAAGCGTATATCTAGCTTCCCTGAGTAACTGCATGGGCCTTCGCCTCCTTCCTCTGTCTGCGCACCAGGCCGCGTCCGATCAAGATGGCGAGCAGCGTCGCCAGCAGGATCGTCATGTAGAAGCCGAAGTTCTCCTGCATGTACTCTCGGCGGTATTTGGCCAGCGCCTTGGAGTAATAGATCCGGTCGTTGCCGAGCTTCAGATACGTCAGCGCCTGCTTGAACTCGCCTTGCCGCAGCAAGGACTTGCCGATACCGACATAGGCCATCTCGTAGTTGGCATCGAGCTGGATGACCTCCTGCCATAGCTCGGCAGCCTCATGATGCTTGCCGCCGGCGTAGAGCGCATTGGCCTCGTTGACGAGCTCGCCGAAGCGCGTCGGCGCAAACTCGGTGATCCGCCCCAGATCGCGGTCGAGTACAAGCAGACGATCCCCGTGATTGGCCAGGGAGACCGGATTGCGGAACGTGCCGCGCTGGTTGCCCAGGCCGCCGACGACGTAGAGCAGACTGCCGTCCTCGTTGTAGGTGAACACCCGGCCGCGCGTCGAGTCGAGCGTCCGGTAGACGCCGCTGCCGACCGCATCGATATCGACGAACGTCGAGCGCACCCGTGCATAATCGCCGATCGGCGGCAGATACGCGTCCGTAACCCGCAGCACATCGATCCCCGACGGATTGAGCCGCTTCACGGGCGACAGCGAGGTACGATCCGCCGTCGTCGTATAGATGAAACCCTCGCCATCGAGCGCCAGGTTGTTGAACTCGATCGGCACGAAGCGGATCATCTTGTCCCGCTGCTCCTGCGTCGAGACGGTCTTCCAGAACAGGTCGATCGGGTCGAAGGCGACCCGGTTCGTGCCCATGAAGCCGGTGAAGACGCCGTCGCTGTCGAACTCGATGATGCCATCGAACACGCCTCGCGCGATTACGTAGATGCGTCCGGCCTTGTCGACGATTACCTTGCGCGGGAAGAACGTAAAGCCCGCGCTCAGCACATCGGATTGCGGCGCGCCGATCTCGCGGACGAACTCGCCGCCCGGACCAAGCTCGACGATCCGGCTATTATCGGTATCCGCGACGTAGATATGGCCGCTCGGCGTGACGAACAGCCCCTCGGGGTTGCGGAAGCTGTCCGGCGCGCCGTCCTGCTCGAATGCGCCGATCCGGTCCTTGATCTGCCACTCGCGGTCCAGCACGGTGATCGTGCCGCTGCCTGAGTCCAGCACATAGAGCGAGCCGTCCGCCGCCGCGAACAGATCGTTGGCAGCCGCCCACGGCTCGCCTCCCGCCTCCTGGCCGGTGATCGAGCGGCTCGGCAGGTAGGCGATCGGTGAATGGACCGCCTCTCCCCACCAGGAGTACACATAGCCTTCATAAGGCGCGGCCGTCGCCGCCGCCGGACGGATGCTGGCGAGGAGCAACGCCGCCGCCAGGATGATCAGTGCTTGCTTCATATTCAACCTCACACGCCCCCCACTCCATTAATCCTTCATGCCCGACGACGCCATCGTCTGGATGACGCTGCTCTGCGACAGCAGGAACGTCACGATCGGCACTGTCATGACGACGACTGCTACAGCGGCCCCGGCGCCAGCGCGCGCGATCCCGCCCTGGATGATCTGCCCCATCGCAAAATGCATCGTCTTGAGCTGCTCGCTATAGATGAAGCTGCCGCCATCCGCGCCCCACAGCATCTGCATCATGAGGATGAGCAGCGTCAGCCAGGCCGGCTTGACGAGCGGCATGACGATCTGCCAGAAGATCCGGTATTCGCTCGCGCCGTCGATCTTGGCCGCCTCGAGCAGCGCGTCGGGGATCTGCTCCATGAACTGCTTCATCAGGTACAGCCCGAGCGGGAACGCGAAGGCCGGGACGATCAGCGCCTTGTACGAATCGATCCAACCAATGCTCGACATAATCATATAGTTGGGGATGGCCGTCACATGCGGCGAGAACATAAGCGAGAGCACGATGATCGTAAAGAGCACCTTGTGCCCGCGGAACTTGTGCTTGGCCAGCGGGTATGCCGCCGCCGAGGCGAGCAGGATATGCCCGGCCGTTCCCGCCGCCGTGATGAAGAAGGTGTTGAAGATGTAACGGGAGAACGGCACCCAGGAGCCCTTCATGACCTGCAGCAGATCGGCGAAGTTCTCAAAGGTCGGGTTGCGCACGAACAGCGTCGGCGGGAAGATAAACAGCTCGTCGAGCGGCTTGAATGCATTGTTAATGACATAAATTAACGGGATGGCCATAAAGCAGCCGAATAAGCCGAGCAGCAGGAACAGCAGCGCATCCACCTGCCAGGAGCGATTTAACCGTTTGTCGAGCCTCAAGGCCAGCTTCATCTCGCTATTCCCCTACCTTTCGCAGCAACTTCTGAACGACCAGATTCGTGCCCAGCATGAGCATGAACAGCACGGTCGCAATGGCGGACGCATAGCCCATCTCGAAGCGGATCGTGCCGTAGTCGACCAGATGCGTGACGACGGTATGCGCGCCGTACTGGACGCTCGGGAATCCGGCCAAGGCCATCGATACGTCGGCGACCGCCAGCGAGGCGGTAATCTGGATGACCGCGCCGAACATAAGCTGCGGACGCATCGATGGCAGCGTAATGTACCACAGCTCCTGCCAGCGATTGCGTACGCCGTCGACGGCGCCGGCCTCGTACAGCGTCCGATCGACCGTCTGCAAGCCGGCGATGAAGGCGAGGAAGCTCGTGCCGAGACTGAGCCAGAGCTGGACGATGATGATGATGCCCAGCATGTACTGCGGGTCCTGCAGCCACTGGACCGGCTCGTTGAGATAGCCGATCCGCATCAGGAAGCCGTTGATGATGCCATACGCATCGCTTGAGAAGATGATCTGCCAGATGAAGAACACATTGCCCGAGATCGATGGAGCGAAGAAGATCAGTGTCATGAACGCCCGAACCTTGGGGCGCAGCTCGTTGATCAGCCAGGCGAATACAAAGCAGGCCAGATAGCTGACAGGGCCGGTGATGACGGCGAAGATCAACGTGTTTTTCAGACCGATCAGGAAGACGTCGTCGCTCCACAGCAGCCGGGCGTAGTTGGACCAGCCGACCCAGCGCGGCGACTCCAGCATATTGAAGTACGTAAAGCTGAAAAAAATCGAGATGACGACCGGCAGCACGGTGAAGGCGCCGAACAGCACCATATAGGGCGCCATCAGCACGAACAGATGCCGATCCCGCTTCATATCCGAGACGAACCATGCCCATTGGCTCCGGAGACCGGAGGCCCGCCGTTCCGCTGCCGGCTGCGTCGCCGTCTCAGCCATTAGTTTAGTCCCTTGCACTGCAGAGCCCCCCTTTAGTCCACGCCATCCAGATTGAACTCCTCCCGTTTCTGGGCGATCTCGTAGTCGATCTCCTGCACATAGTCATAGAGCGCATCGGCCGTATTGGTGCCGTTGTTGAGCACTTCGCGCAGCGCATTGTCGAGATGCCGTCCGGTGAAATAACCGCCCGGCACCTCCGGCACGCCGGCTACCCACGCCCACTGCGCCTCCAGACTCTCGTAGTCGCGGGCCGGCCAGGGCAGCTCGCGCAACGCTTCGATGTTGGCGGTCGGATAGCGCGCAGCCGCGCCCATCAGCCCTTCCATCTCCCGTCCGAATCGGACCTGAGCATCCTTGCTCACCCACCACTTGAGGAACGCCCAGGCGGCGTCCTTGTTGGTCGACTGCTGCAGCATGATCGCGGCGGTGCCGCCGCTGGCGACATCGCGGCGGATGCTGCCGTCCGGCTGCGGCAGTCCAGGGACCGGCACGAACTCCCATAGTCCCTTGATCTCGGGAGCGGATACGGTCAGATAGTTGTAGAACGTATAGTCCTGGATGCCAATCGGCATCTCCCCGGTCCGGAACCGCATCGGGAAGTCGAAGATGATCGGCAGCTTGTAGCTCGTGTAGAAGTCGGCCCATTGCTTGAAGGCGTCCAGGCCGATCTGCGTATCCATGCCGCTCTTGGCCCCGTTGTTCAGATAGAACTCGCCGCCGTTCTGGTAGAGCAGCATTGCATACGCCCGGTTCACTTCCAGTACGGGCACGCCCGTCGTCTGGGCGATCGGCAGCGCCAGCTCCATATGATGCTTTTGCAGCACCGGGATCATCGCATACACATCGTCCCACGTCTGCGGCACATCGAGTCCGAGCTCGTCGAGGATGTCCTTGCGGTAGAACAGCATGTTGAAGATCTGCTGCTCCGGCAGCGCGAACACCTTGCCGTCATAGCGATACGGTACGAATGCGCTGTCGCGGAACTGCGTCATCAGCTCGTCGAAGCCCGGGTATACCGACAGATCCTCGGCGGCGCTCCGCATCCCGAAGTTGACCGGCGCGTCATTGCCCACCTGCAGGGCGACATCCGGCCCTTCGCCAGCGAGCGACGCTCGTAGCAGCACGTCCTGACTGACCAGCTTCAGATTGACGCCGATCCCGGTGAGCGGCGTGAACGTATCGTCGATCATCGCCTTGAGCACCTGCGCCTGGTCGCGGCCGGTGCCGATCCAAACCGTCACCGGCTCGCCCTCCTCCGAGGCGCTGCCGATCGTATCATAGTCCTCGAAGAATGAATACATAAACGAGGACGCTTCATGGAACAGCTTGCGTGGCGTCGCGGCGTCTGCGCGAGGCAGCTTGGCGTCGGGCGACATGAGCATCAGGTAGTCGATCTCGAGCGGCTGCTCGCGCACCTCGAGGATCCATGCGCCGACGCTGCCAGCATTGATCTTGTACTGGCCTAGCCGCTGCTGGACCGATTGCGGACGATCCGCCATATCCGCGAGCTGGTAAGCCGTTTTGTTCAGGATCGCCGTCTTGTCGCTCTTCTCGCCGGTCAGCTGCTCCAGCTCCTCGGACACGGCGTACAGGATGTCGCTCTGCTCCCGGAATACAGCGACCATATCCGGGATCTGTTTATCCAATTGATAATCCCGGTATGGATCGGGCACATTGCCGGTGATCATCAAGATTTTTCGATACATCGCGTTGATCTCGAGCAAGCTCTGCTCCACCTCGAGCAGGAGCGGCGCGATCGCGCCAAGCGTCACCTCGAGCTTCAACTCGTGCTTGCCTCGGGTCAGATAGAACAGATAAGGCGCTTGCCCGTCGCCAGGCACGCTCATCTGCCAATCCGAATGATAGAAGAAGGGGATAGTGGCCGCCTCCTGAAACGGGATCTCCCCGTCAATCCAGAGCGAGCGCGTGGAGTAGGTCCCCCGCAGCAGCTCCTGCCGGCTCTTGATCGCCAGCTCGTACAGACCGTCTTCGGGCACATCGACCTCCCAGGCGATCCACTGCCCGGGGCTGCGCCAGTTGTTGCCGCCGATCGTATTCATGCGAATCTTGGATACATGGTAAGGCTCCGTCGCCGGTGAAGACCGGTCGGTGGTCGGATAGAGCGTCGGCGACGACTTGTAGATCGCATCCTCGCCTTGCACCTTGATCGTCTGCCCGCTCGTCGCCTGATAGCCTGCTGCCTCGTATGCGGCAGCCAGCTCCTCGTACATCGGCGGCGCCTCAGATTGCCGCAGCGCGATCCACTCGATCGCCATCGGCTCGCGCAGGGAGACCAGGGACAGCGTATGGCGGCCTTCCGTCAGGTAGAAGGCATAAGGCTCCTGATAATAGCCCTCGGCATCGCGGACGAACGTTTCTTGCCAACGCGGCGCTTCGATCTGTCGCGGCCGCAGATCATTGCCTCGATTATCCTGGACGATGGCGTCCAGTTCATTGCGCCAGATCCGGTGGAACATCAGATTGCGGGCGCTATCGAACGGCAGCTCGCCGTCGATCAGGAGCGAACGCTCGATCGCGGAGCTTTTGCCAGCTACGGGATAGTACCGAATCGCGAGATGATACAGTCCCGTAGCCGGCACCTCGACCTCCCACTCGATCGTCCCGCTCTCTCCCGTCTCGACGAACTCGCCGCGCTCGCCGCCCAGCTCTGTGAGCGTCCGGGGCGACATGTCTTGTGCTGCGCTATAGTCGCTGCCTTGGACGATGACCTCCACGCCCGGCGATGGCGCGCCGTCATGCTGCTGACGATAATGCGCGTAGCTTCCCTCGACCGCGCTTGCTGCTGCGAACGCAGGCTTACTGTCCGCAGCAGCTATGGCGCGCATCGCCGTGCGAGGATCGCCCGCGCCATCGCGTACCGCGAGATAGACTGCCAGAGCGACAACGACAAGAACAGCGGCCAACCCGATGATCGCGCTTTTGGACTTTGCGTACTTCAACTCCATCCCCCTTAACATTTGCTGAAGGATAACCGACTTCGCTAGAAGAGCAGAAATCGAAATCACAGGCTGGCGGTCAACAAGCCTCATGAAGGCGGATCTCGCTCAGGGCCGCTAACGCCCGCGGACCGCTGAGCGCTCCGCCTTTATCGCCTTGGCATGGCGCAGATTAACCTTCGCCGCCAGCTTCCTCTTCCTTCTCGTCGTCGATCTCGCCGCTCAGCACCTTCTCTACCGCAGCTTGCGCCGGCCCGACCACTTGGGCGATCCCCGTCGCAGGCGTCGTCTCGCCGGTCAGGAACTTCTCCGTGACCGAATCGAGATGATCCTTGATCCCGAGGCCTCCGAATCGGCCGCCGAAGACGCGGCGCGCTTCGCCGTTATCGTTCATTGCGTTGGCGACGGACGTCTCGTCGGGCAGGATGTTCTCCAATGACAGACGGCGGTTCTCTTCCCAGTTATCAAAGTCCGTCAGCTCGGCCCAGATTTTGACCATCACCTCAGGGTCCTTGACGCCTTTCGGGATGACGACGGTTTCCGTGCCCCCGAGACGATCCAGATACGCATCGGCCTTCGGACCTTTCGGGAAGTACACATACCCCCACTCGTCCTTCATCTTGTCGACGATCCGCCCTTCGATCTCCCACAGCCCGCCCGGGTACATCGCGATGATGCCCTCTGCGAAGTACTTCGCAGGGTCCTCCCAGTCGTTGCCCTCGTTCTCCTTGACGACCTTATGCTCGTTGTACAGGCTATGCAGCAGATTAAGCGCTTCCATCGATTCCGGAGCATCGAACATTACTTTGCTCGTCGACTCGTCGTAGATGCGTCCGCCATTGCTGGCGATCATCATCTCGGACATGACGTAGTGCGCGCCTGCGAGCCCATATTGGTCCGGCTTGCCGTCGCCGTTATTGTCGACGGTCAGCTTTTTGGCGGCATCGACCATCGCGGCCCAGTTCCAGTTGTCCTCCTCCATCAGCTCTTGCGGATTTTTTAGCCCGGCTTCCTTGAAGAGGCGCTTGTTGTAATACACGCCGCTCTCGTTGTCGTTGAACCAGCCTTCCAGACCGTATACCGTATCGCCGCCGAACTTCATCGCCTCGATCATCTCATCCGACATTCGAGAAGCGGCCGTATAGTCGTTGAGCGGCGTCAGGAAGCCGCCATTCATCAAGCCCCAGATGAAGCCGTCCGGGACGCGGACGATCTCGGCGAACGGATCATTGGCCATGACGGAGGCGGACAGCTTCTCCGAGGTGGACCAGTATTCCGTGTTCAGATAGCTGATCTTGACGTTATATTTCTTCTCGACGTTGGCGATCCGCTCGCGCGCCAGCTCGTCGGCTACCGAGTCGCCCTTCGGCTCAGCGTCCCACCATTGCGAGATTCGCACCTCCCGGCCGCCCAGGTTGACCTCAGGCTCCTCAGGCTCTTTCTCCTCCTCGGCAGGCGGCGCCTCCGTCTTGTTTTCGTTCTCCGGGGGATCGCTCGGCTGCGGCGTTGCGGCGTTGTTGCCGCTGCAGGCTGCGAGGACGAGCAGCAGCGCCAGGAACAGCAGGGATAGCTTTGCCTTCATGTGATGCTTTTTCACGATTCAATACACTCCCCTTAATATGAGATAAATGAAATGGGTTTCATAAATTAATGTAAAGGGTTTCATGAAACCCATTTCATTATAGACCGCACATTGCCAAGAGGTCAATATTTTTTCTGCTGCCGTTCTCGCAGCCATCCGATCGCTGCCCTCCACAGGCGCGTCGGACGGCGAGACGTCACCGATGGCGCAGTCGCACGCCCCGCGGCCGTTGGCGCAATCGAACGTTGAGCTGTCGCCGCCGCTCGCAGCCGTCGCTTGTCGCTGCAAGCGGCGGCACCTTTATTCGGTCAACGCCCTCGCGCTAACTTGTCCGCTGCTCTGACGCACGATTAGATGCGGCTTCAGCGTGTATTGCTTCTTCACCTGCTCGCCGCTCATCATCTGCTGCAGCACCTGCACGGCCGTACTGCCCAGCTCATTCGCATTTTGGGAGACGGTCGTCAGCTCCGGGATGAAGTCATGCGCCAGCGGGATGTCGTCAAATCCGACGATGGAGACATCGTCCGGCACGCGAAGGCCTGCGCCGACGGCGACCTTGATCGCGCCGATCGCGTTGTAGTCATTGACGCAGACGACGCCGGTCGGCCTGCTGTCCAGCGCCAGCAGCCGCTCCATCTGTCGCTTGCCCGAGTCGATCGAGAAGCTGTCGGTGAGCTCCCACTCCGGCCGCAGCGCCAGCCCCGCCTCCTTGATCGCCTTGCGGAAGGCGCGCAGCTTGACCGCTGTCGTCGTCATATGGCTCTCACCGCCGAGGAACGCGATCTCCCGATGCCCCAGCTCGATCAGGTGACGCACCGCCAGCAGCGTACCGGCTCCTTCATCTGTCTGCACGCTGACCAGGCCGCTATTGCGGATCGCTCCGTTCACCAGCACCATCGGGATGTGACTCGCCATCTGGACGAGCTCCTGCGCCAGCTCCGGGTCGCAGTCCTTCAGGTTGATGCGCCCGCCCATGAACAAGATGCCGTCCACACGCTTCTCGCGCATGAGTTGGAGATATTCGGACTCCCGGGCATAGTCGCCGATCGAGTTGCTCAGCAGGAACGTATAGCCGGATTGATGCGCGGCGCCTTCGGCTCCGGCGAACACCTCCGGGAAAAACGGATTGGTCAGATCCGGTACGATCAAGCCGATAAGGCCGGTTTCTTTTTTGAGGAGGCTGCGCGCCATGCCGTTCGGTTGGAAGTTGTAGCTCTGGATCAATGCCTCTACCTTGGCCCGAGTCGAGCTGCGGACCGGCGCCGAGCCGTTCAGCACGCGGGACACGGTCGCGACCGACACTTTTGCTTCCCTGGCGATATCGTATATCGTGATCTGTCTCAATCCCTACGCTTCCTTCCTGTTCTCGAGTCTGGTTCCCATTATAGCAAATGCGTTATACTGAAGATAGTTGCCTGCAAGAAGGCTGTAATGGATTTCAACCTAAAAGAGGTTGTTCAAAAAGCCCGCTTTTGATCACGAAGGGATTCAGGGAGCGGATTCGACGTCGAATCTTGAATGCAGTCGGAACTTCCGGTGTTCACGTAGCTTCCACTACGCTCCGCTCCTCATTTCCTCCTGCCTCCAAGCTTCTCGGTGCTGAAAAACGACCTTTTTGAACACGCACTAAAAGGAACGTGAACGGATATGGTCAAAGCAGTGGATTGAACCTCCTAAAATAAACCCAAACTATTTTAGGAGGTTAACGATGAAATTTCACCGCATTAACTTGGAAACTTGGACGCGCACCCCTTATTACAACCACTACATGCAGCATGTACGCTGCACGTTTAGCATGACAGCCGAGCTCGATATTACCCTGCTATTGGCGGAGGTCAGGGCAAGGCGCATCAAGCTGTACCCGGCTCTGATTCATATGCTGGCCACTGTCGTCAATCGGCATCAGGCGTTTCGGACCTGGCTGGACGAGGAGGGTCAACTCGGGTATTGGGAGCAGGTGTCGCCGGCGTATACGGTGTGTCATGAGCAGGATCAGACGTTTTCGTCGATCTGGACCCCGTATGCGGAGTCATTTGCGGCGTTTTATGAGGGCTGCCAGCTGGATATGAGGACGTACGGCGATGTGCGCAAGCTCGCTGCCAAGCCGGATGAACCGCCGTATACGTTTCCGGTATCGAGCATTCCCTGGGTGAACTTTACGAGCTTCAATCTCAATGTCTACAACGAAGGGCTGTTCCTGCGCCCGATCTTCACCATGGGACGGTATGCCGAGCACCTAGGGAGCATTCGGCTGCCGCTGTCCATTCAGCTCCACCACGCTGTATGCGACGGCTATCATGCCGGTCTGCTGTACCAGCAGCTCCAGGAAAGAGCAGATCAGTGCAAGGAATGGCTGCCGTAAAGATAACCCGCAAGAAGCGTGGCACTTGTCGGAGAATAATAACTTAAAAAAGCGTTCAACCGGAGCCACAGGCTTCGGTTGAACGCTTCTTCGTATGACTAAATCAGGGTCTGGGTCGCCCGCTCATCGGCTCACGGCTGCGATCGAGACAGCTACCGCCGGGTTGACCAGCGGCGCCAGGCCGCCAATGCGGCACTCGACGACATCGCCATCCCGGATGACGACCGCGCCGGGCGTCCCCGTCAGGATGATGTCACCCGGCAGCAACGTCATAAATGCGGCATGGAAGGCGACCGTGTACCAGGGCCGAAAGCGCATATTGCGAATCCGGTTGCGATGGCGCACGACGCCGCCCAAGGCCGTCTCCACTTGCAGGTCGAGCACATCGCCCGCTTCGTCGACAGTGACCAGCTCCGGGCCGATGCTGAGGAAGGTGTCGAAGCTTTTGGCCCGCGTCAGGAAGCGCGGATTGCGAGCATGGATGTCCGAGGCGGTCATGTCGAGCGCAGTCGTGAATCCGGCGACAACCCCCGGCGCCTCCGCCTCGGCGATGCCGCGCGCCTCCCGACCGATGACGATCGCCAGCTCCGCCTCGGCCGTGATCTCGCCGCAGCCCGCCGGGATGCGGATCGCCTCGCCTGGCCCGATGAGCGCGGTCGTCGGCTTCATGAAGCCGACGGGCTCCTCGCCTGCCGGGACACTCGCCAGCTCCGACTCCTCCGCGACATAGTTCATGCCGATGCCCCAGATCTTGGCCGGCTCGCGGTAGAGCGGTGCGAACTCGGCCGTCTCGACGGCAGTCGCTGGCAAGGCCAGCAGCGCTTGCTCGCCGCCCTCCCGATACCACGCCGTCAGCGACTCGAGCGCGCCGCCGCGCAGTAGCGACAGCAGGTCGGCAGGCCAGCGATGGCCGAGCGCCTCGAGCAGCACATAGCCATGCGGAGCACGGATCGCCGCCTTCTCGACGCCGCCGATTTTCAAGGTTGCCAGTTTCATATTACGCCTCCTCCCGGCTCACCTAGGATTCAAACAAATTATCCCGCAGCGTCTTGCCGGTATACTCGCGGCGCACGAGGCCGCGGTCCTGCAGCACGGGGATGACGGTGTCCACAAACTCCTCCATGTAGCCGTGGTCATGCGCATCGACCCGAACCACGAAGCCGTCGCCGCCTACCTGCGTCATGATCTCCTCGAGCTGCGCCGCGACCTGCTCCGGCGTGCCGATAATGTTGGCCTTGTTGCCGGCGCTCTCCTCGGTCGCCATCTCGCGCAGCGTCGGCCGCTTCTCCGCCGTCTGGTAACGGGAGAGCGTCGTCTGCCCGCCCTGGATGCTCTTCTCGCTCATCGTCGGCACCGGCTCATCCAGCTCATACTTGCTCAGATCTACGCTCATCCGCGAGGACATCGCCGCCAGCGCCGCGTGCAGCTCCATGTCGGTCGGATTCATGCGGAGCTGCTGCCGCTGCGCCGCGATCTCCTCGGTCGCGCCGACGACCGGCTTGATGATGAAAAAGATCTTCAGCTCGTCGGGATGACGCCCCATCTTGACGGCGCGCCCCTTCAGGTCGTCGTAATAGCGCTTCATGTCGTCGAGGTTGTGCTTGGCGACGATGACGGCGTCGGCCCAGCGGGCAGCAAAGTCCTTGCCTCTGGCGGAGGAACCGGCCTGGATGAGCGTCGGCCGCCCTTGCGGCGTCGGCAGCACATTCAGCGGTCCCTGGCTCTTGTAGTACTCGCCCTCAAAGTTGATCCGGTGTACCTTCGCAGGATCGGCGAAGATACCGCTCTCCCGATCCATAATGACCGCATCCGGCTCCCAACTGCTCCAGAGACGCGAGCAGAGCTCCATGTATTCGTCCGCCTGGTCGTAGCGCGCGTCATGATCCTTCATCTCCTCGATCCCATAGTTCTTGAACCCGGCGATGTTGGCCGTCGTCACGATGTTCCAGGCGACCCGCCCCTTCGTCAGATGATCGAGCGAGGCCGTCTGGCGCGCCAGCTGATACGGCGCCGTCAGACTGGTCGAGATCGTCGTGCCGACGCCCAGATGCTTGGTGGAGGCGGCGACCATCGCCGCCAGCATCGTCGAGTCGTGATTGATGCCGTTCAGGCCATAGCGGATATAATTGTCCAGCGAGTCCTGATACGTCGAGGTGATGCCCAGATGATCGGCGAACAGGGCGAAGTCGAAGCGTCCCCGCTCGCAGATCGCCGCCATCTTCTGATACACCTCGGGCTGCCGCCAATCGTAGCCCTCCGCCGCATCGGGCCCGTTCCAGCCGATCGGGCCGTATTCCGTAAACCAGCCAAAGTGAATTTTGTTGCTCATGCTGTTCCCCCACCTTCTGTCAGGATGTGACGGCGTGCATCGCCGACAGGACATCGGACGACGCTGCCACAAAACCGTAGCATTGCTTCACGTTGTATAACGTAGCCTCGGCGCAAAAATCCGGCGAGGTCGTCGCGCAGCAATCGGACAGCAGGATCGCGTCGTACCCGAGGCAGACGGCGTCCTGCAGCGTCGCCATGACGCACTGGTCGACATTGACCCCGGC
Organism: Paenibacillus sp. 598K; assembly: GCF_003851045.1. Lineage (GTDB taxonomy): Bacteria > Bacillota > Bacilli > Paenibacillales > Paenibacillaceae > Paenibacillus_D. The sequence continues at coordinate 25,925 of NZ_BFBX01000009.1, forward strand.
AAAAAATAGCGTCTCGACGTTCAGATTGCGCAATATGCTATCCAGCGGCGTGTCCCAGAACCCGCTCATCCGGTATTTGTCGACTTGAATATCGCTGCTCGCCACGTCCATCTCCGGGATGGTCGCCGCGCTCCAGCTATCCTTCTGCAGCACCTGCGAGCCGTGGCCCGGCAGCTTGCCGCCGATGCCGACATCGTCGCCGGCCGGATCGTACACATGCAGCACCGAAGGACTGAGATTCATCTTGTCGGGGCGATTGCCCCAGTTCACCCAGACGACCGGGACGTTCGCATCCCGGAGCGCTGGCAGCAACCGATTGACCGGCTCGATGGGTCCGCGGGCTGGCGTGACATCGACGCCGATATAGTCCAGCCAGCCCGCAGGCGAGCAAAAGTCGTTTTGCATATCGATGACCAGCACCGCTGCCTTGGCCAGGTTCAACGTCAGCCGCTGCGGCTCGGCGCCGAAGGTGATGACCCGCTCCGGCTGCGCCGAGCGGCGCAGATCGACATGCTCCTTCGTTACGCGCCAGCTATTGCGTTCGTGTCCGAGCTCTCTCATAGGCACACTCCCTTCTTGCGTCGGCCTGCCCGGGCGTGGACGCCTGAGGCCGATTCGTTACGGATGATGCAAGCTTACTCGCGGACGATACGGTCGATGTCGAAGCGGCTGATCTCCTCCAGCGCGAGCGCCAGCTCGGCGGCGATCCGTTCGGCGATCAGTTCGCCCTTATTGGCCGTCGCCACCGTCGCATCGCCTGCGATGCCGCTGCGGGAGATGTCGCTCATCACCCAGGCGAAGCGGATACGCCCCTCCATCGTCAGATACTTCAGGCCCGTCACGTCCGGGATCTCCCGGACGAGCTCGCCTTCTCTCACCCACTCCCGCTTGATCGCGAGCAAGAGCGAAGTCTCGATATCGCCGCCGTGGATGCCGTATTCGTGCTCCTCCTCCGTGACCAGATCCTTGTCGGCATCAAGGCTGTGCGGATTCACATAAAACACCATCAGCCCCGTCTGCACCCGGATCTCCCGGGAGGCGACATTGAGCAGGTCGACATTGCCGCCATGCGTGTTGAACAACATCAGCCGACGGAAGCCGCTGCGCTGCAGGCTCGATGCGATGTCGACGAGCACGCTGTGCAGCGTCGATGCCGACAGCGAGATCGTCCCAGCGAAGTCGAGATGCTCGTTGCTCTTGCCATACGGGACGGGCGGCAGCAGCCACACATTGGCTGTCTCTGGCAACCGCTCCAGCGTCCGCGTGATCAGCGCCTCGCCGATCAAGGTATCCGTCAGCAGCGGCAGATGCGGACCATGCTGCTCGACCGCGCCTACCGGCAGGATGACGAGCGCGTCGTCCTTATCTAGCGCCGCCACCTCGGCCGAGGTCAGCCGGGGCAGATAGCGCGTATCCCATGCCTTGCCTTCGTATCGGAACATCGCTCGCTCACACTCCCCGGAGGACGCGCAGGTCCTCTTCATCGAGGCTGGCCTTGGGGCCGGCGAGGATGAGATCGGAGAACTTCTCGTCCGGCACCATCGTCGTCAGCACATAGAGGCGGCCTTCGCCGGTATTGTGCACCTCGTGCACATGTCCAGGGTCGACGACGAAAAACGAGCCGGGCTTGATCGGAATGCTCTTGCCGTCCACCGCAGCGATGCCTTCGCCGGCGATGACGTAGAAGTATTCATGCGCATCGGCATGGGTATTGGGCGGCGTCTTGCCGTCCTTGTCGAATATCTCGATGACCGATACGAAGGGCAAGGTCTTGCCGTCGCACAGGAGCACGAACTTGTTTTTGTCTGCCGCCGCTATCTTATGAACCGGGCAGTCTTCATAGTGGCCTGCTGTTAATCCAGGTACGAGCATCGCGCCCATCTCCTTTTCAGTTATATAATCTGGAAGATCGATCCCGTGCCTCTTCGGCATTATGAGGTCAGTCTGGCACCTCCCCGAACGTTCAGATGACCTCTTCCTCGCCATACTGGGCGAACAGGTCGAGCAGCATCTGGCGCATGACGATGCCAGGCTTGTCGGAGAGCATATGGTTCTCCACCTTGCGCCGCACATCAAGCGAGACATTGTATTCGGTCGTCTCCAGCACATCCATATCCTCGTCGACGACTGCGCGGTCGAAGGCGATGACGCGCTCGGCCGGCACATCGGCCTCGGTGTCGTTGCGCAGGGCGAACTGGACGAGCTGACAGCTCTTGTCGTCGATCGGCGTCGCGCAGGTGATGATGGAGTGGATCAGGCCCGTCGGGTATTGAATCGTATTTTGACGGATGAAGGGCAGATACCAGCGGCCGTACGCCTTGCGGACCGTCTCGTCCTCGTCGACATTGATCGTCTTCACCTGCTGATTCAGCTTGTTGGTCACTGGCGCTTCATGGTATGTCTCGAAGCCCCACTCGGCCGGCGTGATGTCCATCTTGGGCGGGATCGGGTTGTTGATGTCGCCAAAGGTGTTCTGATGCACGAAGGCGACATGCGCCGCATCAAAGGAGTTCTCCATCAGACGAAACGCCGCGCAATGGATCACTTCATAGAACTGGTCGACCTTGCGGAACGAGGCGTCATCCGAATACTTGAACTCCGGTATGCCGGTCACCGGGTCCTCGAGCGCCACCCACACATAGCCGTAGCGCTCCTCGCAGTGGTAGCCGGCAATCTTATACACCTTGGGCGGGTCCTCCAGCTCGGACTGCGGGAAGTAGGTGCACTTCCCTGTCCGGTTAAAGGCCCAGCCATGATACGGACAGACGACGCTGCCTTCGCGGACGGTGCCCTTGGACAGCTTTGCCGTCCGATGGCAGCAGCGATCGACCGCCGCCGCCGGCTTGCCTTCCTCGTCGAGCCAGAGGACGATGTCCTCGTTCATCAGCTTGACGCCCTTGGGACCGTCCTGCAGATGCGCAATCGGCAGGACCGGATAATAAAATTTACGGAAGATTTTTTGTTGGGTTTGCAGCATAGCAGACGCCTCCTTGAACCAATTTCTGCGAAATTCGATTGCTCCCTCGCAATTCGATCGCTTCCTAATGAACGTTTTCTATCTCACGCTTTAGCCCAAACCAAGCTCGGATAGATAACTGCAAAAGTACGTTTATTTCCGGCAAAACGGGGTGGGAACAGGTAATTAAATGCAAATGTACACTTAATCGGATTGAAATTGCCTCCTAATGATCCATTCCCCAAAAATAACTGCACTTTTGCATTAAAATTTAGATTTCACGCGCTTTGAAGCATAAATAAAGGTATTTTTGCAGTTAAGCGATGAGAGGGACCTTACTCTTTCCAAATCAACTCTTCGCCGTCGTAGATGGCTTCCAGATACTTGGTAATGTTTAATTGGTCGACCGTCACCTCGCCGCTCAGCGCTTCGGCGTCCTGGAGGATGTCAAGCTCGGCTTGCCATTGCTCCGGCGTCGCCCAGCCGAGCGGCAGCCCTTCGCGCTTGGAGTCGACGATCAGCTGGCTCTCGACCGCCCAGCGATTCGTCTCGGCCTCGAGGTTGTAGTTGCCCTCGGCCATCTTCTCCAGAGCGGCGATCGTCGGCGTTGCGTCCTCCATGAGCAGCTCATGCGCCTTCAGCACGGCCCGCAGGAAGTCCTCGGCGACGGTCGGGTTTTTCTCGGCAAATTCTTTGTTTACATTAAGCAGGCCAAACGAGTTTTTGACGCCATAGTCGGCCGGGTCGAACAGCTTCACCTTAAAGCCCTTCTGCTCCATCTGGAACGGCTCGTTGGACTTGAACACCGTGATCGCATCGACGTTGGACGTGTTGAGGATCGTCGGGTCGAAGCCAACCGACACCATCTCAACCTTGTCGAGATCGACGCCGGCGTTGATGAACATCGCACGGAAGTTCGGCGGGAACGCCGCCTTGTAGCCCAGCGTCTTGCCCTCAAGATCGGTCAGCTCCTCGATGCCGGAGTCCGCGAGCACCATAAGCGCATTGAGACCGACCGGACTCATAACGGACATCGGCTCGATGCGGCCGCCGCTGGCGATCGCCTGGATGACCGTGCTCGCCGAGCCAGCGCCTGCGAACTGCGCCCGACCTGCCGCCAGCAGCTTCATGCTCTCGGCTTCGACGCCTGGCTGGATCTCGACGTTCAGCCCCAGCTCCTCGAACAGCCCCATCTCGATGGCAGCCGCAACGTTGATGTTCGGCGCCGACGCCGAGTAGTTGAAGCCGGTAATGTACGTAATTTTGCCGACCGCCTTGTTGGCCGCGATCCGCTCCTCCCAGTTGATGCCTTCCTCGCCCGGCGCTGCCGCTTCTTCTCCGGCTGCTTCGCCGCCGTTGTCGGCAGGCTCGCTCACCTCCGGCTCCTCAGCCGGCGCAGCCGTATTTTGGCTACCGCAGCCAGCGAGCGCCAGCATCAGACACAACAGACAGATCATCCACATCGCAGACTTCGTTTTCATACTCTTGTTGCCTCCCCTTAGTGATTGGAATAGTGCTTATTGTGTCAGCCGGCCGCCCAGGTGCTACTGCCCCGAGCTATGCCAGGCGAGAAACCTGCGTTCGACGATCCGCACTGCGTTGGTGAGCAGGATGCCCATTAGCGCCAGCAGGAAGATCGCCCCGAACATTCGCTCCATCTGCAGATAGTTGGCTGAGACCATGACGACATTACCGAGCCCCTTGCTGGCCCCGCTCATCTCGCCGACGACTGCGCCGATGACGCTCATGCTGATGCATGTACGGGCGGCGGAGAACAGGAACGGCAGCGCCCCCGGCAGACTGAGCTTGAAGAAGATCTCCCACCGGCTGGCATGCAGCGACCGCATATATTCGTAGTTGCTCTCGTCCACTGAGCGGAAGCCCGTCGTGGAGTTGATGAGCATCGGGAAAAACGAGATGATCGCCGCGACCAGAATCTTCGGAAACGTGCCAAAGCCGAACCAAATCATGAACAGCGGCGCGATAACGACGATCGGCGTCACATGGGCCAGCACTGCGACGGGCAGCAGCATCCGCTCCAGCAGACGCGACTGCGACATAATGACGCCGCCGATCAGCGCCAGCACCGTGCCGATGACGAAGCCGACCATCGCCTCGTAGAACGTCACGCCGACATGCGGCATGTAAAAGGAGATCGAGGTGAACAGCTCAGCGAAAACTGCCGATGGCGGCGGCAGGATGACCGTCTGGACGTCCAGCAGACGCACCGCCAGCTCCCAGCCCGTAAACAGGATGACAAAGGTGACGAGCGGCAGCATAATCGAGCTGACGGCTTGCTTGACGCGCATCGCCCAGGTGACCGAGTCGCTCGCCTTCTCCGCTGTCTTGCCCTCGCTCGCCGCGATCCGCGAGCTTATCGATTGACTCATCGCTATCCCCACCTTTCGCGTAATGACTCTCGGAGCTCGGCCATATAGTCGTTGAAGGCCTGCGAACCGATGACCGACTCGTCGCGCGGCCGCGCCAGCTTGATGTCGATGACCCGCGACACCCGGCCCGGACGAGCCGACATGACGACGACCTTGTCCGAGAGGTAGACCGCCTCCTGGATGTTGTGCGTCACGAACAGCACCGTCTTTTTGTGCTCCTCCCAGATCGTCTTGAGCTGGTGCATGAGCACCTCCTTGGTGATCTCGTCGAGCGCCGAGAACGGCTCATCCATGAGCAGGATCGGCGCGCCCGTGGCGAAGGCGCGAGCGATGCCGACACGCTGCTTCATGCCGCCGGAGAGCTCTCTCGGGTAGGCGTGGACGAAGTCGCCCAGCCCGACCGCCTGCAGCAGCTTGATCGGGTCGCCCTGCTCGACAGGATTGAACACCTTTTGCCGGTTGACCTCGAACGGAATGTTCATATTTTGCAGGACCGTCCGCCAAGGGAAGAGTGCCGGCTGCTGCGGCACGAAGCCGAATTGCTTGGCCTTGAGCAGCTCCTGCGGCGACTGGCCGCCAATCGTGATCTCTCCCTCCTCTGCATCCATCAGACCGCCGATGATGCGGAGCAGCGTCGACTTGCCGCAGCCGCTCGGGCCGATGAAGCTGACGAACGATCCTTGTTCAATGTCCAACTGAATATTGCTCAGAGCCTCCGTCCACTGTCCACGTCTGACGAACCGTTTATGCACACCCTCGATAGTAATGTAAGACATTGTGACACATACCTCCTTGTGGCGCTCTGAATGGTACCAATATACCCCCATATTTGCCTTTGGGTCAATTTACTTGACGTAAATTTGTGTTTGAATCTAAATGAAACCGGTTAGCATTGGTCAAATGACAGAGGTTCATTCCAATTTTACATAAAACCTACTCTTATTGCGTCAAGTAAATGTTAGAAATTATTGACCCGTTCTGTGAGACGGCGTTATACTGAGGAGACAAGAAGTTACTGTGAGGGCGACAACTCTCAAAACTGCCGAAGAGGCACGGGATCGAAGCATCTGGGGACAACAGCGATCGGAAGATC
>NZ_BFBX01000009.1:32498-64370 GCF_003851045.1 Paenibacillus sp. 598K
CGATCCCGTGACCGCAGGCTCCGTTTTGAGAGCAGTCTGGGAGGGAAGAACATCATGCGAATTACTGTCGAAGAGGCCTTGTCCATCTATCCCTTGTCCAAAGCGAAGCTGGTCGCTGGGGCCGGCGGCGTCGGGCGGCTCATCCAGTCGGTCAATACGATGGACGCGCCGGATGTGATCGACTGGATCAGTCCCGGCGAGCTGCTGCTGACGACGGCTTATGCGATCAAGGACACGCCGGATGCGTTCCTGAAGCTGCTCACCAAGCTCGATGAGCGCGGCGCGGCTGGCATCGGCATCAAGCTCGGCCGTTACTGGTCGGAGATTCCCCAGATTGTCCTCGAGGAGGCGGATCGGCTGAACTTTCCGATCCTTGATCTGCCCTTCGAATTCGCCTTTTCCGATCAGATGAACGCGCTGTTCCAGGCCGAGTTCGCCAAAAACACGCAGCAGCTCCACCAGGATCTCGACAAGCAAAAGCAACTCGTCCGCTTCGCGCTGCAAAAAGTCGACTTCAACAATCTGTTCCCGATGATCGCGGGCATCCTCGCGCAGGATATCGTCGTCGTCAGCGCGCGCGGCCAACTGCTGTACAATAGCTGCGACTGGCCGGAGGTCGAGCTGCTGAAGGGCTGGCCGTGGGCGCCGCAGCTCCACAGAGCCCGCACCGAGCACGGCTGGTACTGCCGCATCCCGCTGCTGCAGGATACGGATTGCTACGGCTATCTGATCGTCATCCCGGACGACGGTCCGGTCCTGCCCGAGGAGGAGGGGCTGCTCCACCAGGCAGCCGAGATCCTCTGCTACCATATGGACCACTATTACGACGATCAGCAGACGGTCGCCGGCTACCAGTGGAGCGCCGTCATGGAGCGTTACCTGCAGCGTCAGATTACCAAGGAGACATTCCTGGAGCAGTCGCGCTCGCTCGGCTCGCCGCTCGTCGGCGGCGGCCATGTGTGCGTGCTGACGGTCATCGAGTCGCCGCCCGGCGCTGCCCCGCCTGCTCCCAAAAAGCTGCGCGAGCTGCTGCGCGAGGTGAACTATCATCCCCGCCTCAGCAGCCTCGAGAGTCAGCATCTGACGCTGGAGGACACGCTGCTGCATGTGTTCAAGGTGCAGGATACGCCTGCCGAAGGCGGCTCCTTCGCCGATATGGTCAGCCAGGCCTATCTCGAGCTCGTGCATGCGATGCCCGGCGTACCGGTCCGCAGCTATATCAGCCGCATCAAGCCAGAGCTTGGCGCGATCCGCGATGCCTACGAGGAGTGCACGGAGGCGCGGCGCATCAGCCGTCAGCTCGGTTATGACGCGCCGGTCGTTTTCTTCGCCGACCTGGAGTTCTCCTATCTGTTCTCGCATATCCCGACGCCCGTGATGGACCGTTACTGCCAGACGCTGCTGCAGCCGCTGACGCTCAAGGACGCCGACTATGCCGCCGACATGCTGCGGACGCTGGAGGCCTATATCGCCTGCGAGGGCCAGATCAACGACGTCGCCCGCCAGCTCTACATCCACCGCAATACGGTGCAATACCGGCTGGAGAAGCTGAGCGAGCTGCTCGGCCTCGATCTGCGGCTGACCGGCGACCTGCTGAAGGCGAAGCTGCTGTTCATGTTCCGTCAGCTGCTGGCGCAGGAGCAAGGTTGAGCGGGGCCAGGCGCCGGGGCAGCGATAGGCAGACTGCACAAAGAACCGTCGCGTTTCCTCCCTTTCGTAGGAAACACGACGGTTGCGATTGCTCCAAGTTATCGCTCTGTTCGTCAGGTTCATTTCATCATTCACGACAGGACGACCGCCCAACCCGGCCAGATCGCCCAGCGTTACGTCGCCATCAGTCTAGAGCTTCCAACTGAAAGTATAACGTCCCGACCCGGTCTCGAGCCGCACGCCTGCCTCCGTCTCGATCGCAGACGCGATGCCATCCGCCTGGCGGACGGCAACTCCGCCTTCCGTCGCCGTCTCCAGGCTGGCGCCAGGAAGCGTGATCGTCGCCTTCGTGTTGACCGGAATCGTCACGAGCAATTCCATCACGCCATCCTCGGAGCGGCTCCAACGCGACGCAATCTCCCCGTATACGGAGTCAAACCGCCCTTCCGCCCAGGTCAGCGCCCCTCCCGGCTGCGGAGCGATCGTAATGCTCTTGTAGCCAGCCGTCCCTTCCGCCATATCGATGCCCGCCACGCAGCGGTACAGCCAGTCTCCGATCGCGCCATAAGCATAGTGGTTGTAGGAATTCATATCCTTGCTCCAGAAGCTGCCATCCTCCCGAATGCCGTCCCAATGCTCCCAGATCGTCGTTGCGCCCTTCGTCACTTGGTAGAGCCAGGAAGGGTAATCCTGCTGCATCAGCAGCTTGTAGGCCGCATCCAGCTGTCCATTCTGACTAAGCGCGAAGTTCAAGTATGGCGTGCCGACAAACCCTGTCGTCAAGTGGAACTTGCTCTCTTCGAGCAGCTCCATCAGCTTGGCGACGGCCCGCTCCCTGGCCTTGCCCTCCAGCAAGCCAAATGTTAGCGCCAGCACCTGTGCGGTTTGCGTCGGGACCGACAACCGTCCCGCAGGCGTAACGAATTCCGTCGTAAAGGCAGCCACAATGCGCTTGTACAGCTCCGCATACGCTTGCGCGTCCTCCGTACGTCCGATGATCGCTGCGGATTGCTGCAGCAACGAAGTCGAATACGCGTAGAACGCCGTAGCGATATAATCTCTGTCTGTTGCGCCGACATAGGAATCCGGCTTCGAATCCAGTCCCAGCCAATCTCCGAAATGGAAGCCCGTGTTCCACAAATGCTCATCGTCCCCTTGACGACGGATGTACTCCACCCAAGCCTTCATGCTGTCGTACTGCTGCTCCAGGATGCGCTTGTCGCCATAGCACAAGTAGATCGTCCACGGACAAATAACAGCCGCATCCCCCCAGGCCGCGGATGAATGAGAATTGCGATCGAGCACGTCCGGAATAACAAACGGCACGCCGCCATCCTCCAGTTGGTCTGCGGCGAGATCCCGGGTCCACTTGGCGAAGAACGGAGCGACGTTGCGCAAGTACGAGGCCGTCCGGATGAACATCTGGGCGTCGCCCGTCCAGCCGAGCCGCTCGTCGCGCTGCGGACAGTCGGTGGGCACATCGAGGAAATTGCCCTTCAGCCCCCACTCGATATTGTGCTGCAATTGATTGATTAATTCGTCCGAGCACTGGAATGCTCCCGTGGCCGCCATATCCGAATGCAGCACGATGCCGGTAAATTGCGCCATGGCTACAGGCTCCGGGAAGCCGACGAGCCGAATATACCGGAAGCCCTGGAACGTAAAGCGGGGCTCGTAGCTCTCGGTCTCTCCGCCTTTTAGCGTGTATTGGATCGTAACCTTGGCGGAACGCATATTTTCGGTGTAGAAATTCCCTTCCTTGTCCAGCACCTCGGCGTGGTTGATCGTTACCGTAGTACCAGCCTCACCCTTGACCTCAAAGCGAACCCAGCCGACCATGTTCTGCCCGAAATCGAGCACAGTCTCTCCAAGCGGCGTCTTGATAAGCGCGATTGGCTTGATTTCCTCGATCTTGCGTACCGGCTCGTTCTCCTGCCCGATAAGCTTGCCAGATGCTCCGTCCAGGAGGTCGACCAGATGCCAGTCGCTGTCGTCGAACGCAGGCGCGCTCCAGCCCGGCTGCTCCAGCCGCGCGTCGTACGTCTCGCCGTGGTACAGCTCCGACATCAGGATCGGACTTCCCGCCGCCTTCCAGGCTCCATCCGTCGTCACCACTTCAGAGCGACCATCTTCGTATTGAATGTGAAGCTCGAGCAGAAGTCTATTCTTGTCTCCGTAGATGTCCTTCTGATGCTGCCAGGCCAGATTGCCTCTGTACCAGCCCTTGCCCAGCCAGGCGCCGATCGCATTGGCTCCGTCTTGCAGCATGCCGGTGACGTCGTACGTCTGCACCTGCAAGCGATGCTTGTAGCTCGTCCAGCCCGGCGTAAAGTAGCTGTCCCCGACCCGCGCGCCGTTCAGCTCCAGCTCGTACAGGCCAAGCGCAGTGGCGTACAGACGGGCTTGACGCACTGCGCCGCCGACCGCAAAGCTTCTGCGCAGCAACGGCGCCTGCTCGCTTTCCTGCGCGATGACGCTTACTGGCGCGCCAATCCAGCTCGCGGTGTATTCGCTCTCATCCAATATCCCCGTCTCCCAGTAGGACACGGCCGACCATGCCGAGCTTTCGCCCGCTTCGTTCCAGCTCTTGACCCGATAATAATAGCGCTTCCTCGATGCAAGCTCCAGACCCGGCAGCTCGACATGCACCGTCTGATCGCCGCTCACGCGTCCGGATTGCCATAGGATATCCTCGAAGCCTTCCACAGACGACACTTCTATTGCATAAGCGGTTTGGACGCTCCCGCGCTTGCTCGAGCTCAATTGCCAGCTAAGGCGAGGCCGCCTGACATCGATGCCGATCGGATTGTCCATGTACTCGCAGCGCAACTGCTTCACTTCAAACATCGTTCAACTCTCCTCTGGAATATGCCGTGATGTGTCTTATGATATAATAAGTGCGACCGATTGAATTGCGGTAATACGGACATATTCATAAGGCAATTACGACATAATGTTCAGAAGAACCAGCGCTCTGCCAGCACCTGAAAAGAAGGGATCACCGATGAAAAAAAGCTCCGATACTTATCTCGGGAAATACTTCTTCGAGCATTTCCCGGTCTATATCAATCGCGCAACCGAAAGCTTCGATACCTTCCTCCACGATCACGACTTCTATGAGTTCGCCTATATTGCAGAAGGCAGCGGCTTTCACCACGTCGGCGATGACATCCATAAGGTAATCAAGGGGCAGCTCTGCTTCATTCCAATCGGAATCCCCCATGTCTTTCGTCCGCAATCGACCAACGCCGCCAAACACCGCTTGATCGTCTACAACTGCGTATTTCCTGCGCGTGTCTTGGCGAAGCTGGCCGAATTCGTGACAGACGAAGCGTGTCGCTCGTTTATTGTCGCCCTCATGAACGACGCGGTCGATTACTTCGTCCTGCCCGACGAGGAGGATACCATCGAGAAGCTGTTTCTGGCGATGCACCGGGAGTACACGCTGATCCACGCAGGCGCGATCGATTATATCCATACCTTGCTTGTCCAGCTGCTGCTTACCGTGCAGCGGAGAAGAAGCGTAGAAGGCGGCGCGGCAAGCAAAACACCGGTAAGCTTCCATCGGCTGCTGCAATACCTGGATCGGCACTGCACAGAGCCGTTAACGCTAGCCTCGCTTGCCGAAGCAAGCGGCTGGAGCGCGCGGCATCTGCAGCGACTGTTCCTGCGGCATACGGAGCAGCCCTTCCTCCGCTACTTGCAGCATCTGCGCATTCAGAGAAGCTGCCAGCTTCTGCGCGATACGCCAGAGAAGGTGAGCGCGATTGCCGAATCCGTCGGCTATAAGGACATCGGCACATTCCTGGCCTTGTTCAAGCGCAGCGTAGGCATGACTCCTACGCAATATCGCAATTCAAAGAGCCAATAATTCATGCCCGATTACGTAATCGACATCACTTGTCCGCCGGTCATGGCGACAAGCTGCTCAGCCGTTACCTCGAATCCCGTTTTCGGATGTCCGGCGATCATTCTAGCAGCAGACAGCACAAAAAGGCGGCGTCCCCCTCCTTACGAAAGGAAACCCGCCTAGCTGTCAGGGACGCTATCCCAGCTTTGCAGCGGGAGCGTCAGCGTCACGGTCGTCCCGACATTCGCCTCGCTCTCGATACGGACGCCGTATTGCTCGCCGAAATAGAGCTTAATGCGGTTGTCGACATTTTTCAATCCGATCTGCCTCGTCTCGCCGTCGATCAATACGCGGCGTATGTGAGCCAACTGCTCCTCGCCGATGCCAACGCCGTCGTCCCGAATATGGAAACAGATCATGCCTTCCTGCATGCGGCCTTCGATTGTAATTTGCCCGCCGTGGTCCAGCGTCTCGATGCCGTGATAGATCGAATTTTCGACCAGTGGCTGCAGCGTCAGCTTGATCATCTGATGATGTTCGATTCCCTTATCCAACTGCCAGACGATACGCAGCTTGGAGCCAAATCGCATCTCTTGAATTTCCAGATACGCTCTCACATGCTCGAGCTCTTCTTCGATCGGCACGACCACCTCGCCCCGGAAGATGCCCTTGCGGAACAACCTCCCCAGCGCATCCAGCATCCGGATCGCATCCTCGTTGCGTCCGAGCGCGATCATGAAGTTAATGGAGGAGAAGGTGTTGTACAAAAAGTGAGGATTGATCTGGGATTGAAAGGCGGCGATTTCGGCTTCCTTCTTGCGCTTCTCCAACCGCTGCTTGCTCAGCTCCAGCTCATGCTGAACCAGCTTGGAGGCGATCACTTCCTCGATCAACGCATTAATCTTCAAGATCAGCTCGTTGAAGCGCCGGGAGATCAACGTCAACTCATCCCGCTCTCCGCGATCCGGCAGGCGCACCGAGTAATCCCCCGCCTCCAATCTGGAGATCAACCCTCCGAGTTGGACGACCGGCTTCGTAATTTGCCAGGAGAACACAAAGGAGCACCCGACAATAATCAGTGCCACGAACAGCAACACCAATGAATTGACAATCCAGATCTGGATATTGTCCTTGCGAATGTCCGCTGTTGGAATCTGCATGACGAGCCGCCACTCGCCTTCTCCCTCAATCGGGTAATAGAAGGAGAGCGAACCTCCACTAATCGTCTGCTGCGGCAGGCTTGCGACAGGCACGTCCCCTATCGGCAAATCCATCTCGCTGCCGATGAGACGTTTGTCCGGGTGGGAGAGGATGACGCCCTCCGCATTGATGATGAAAGCGGCATTATCCGCGCTTCGCAGCAGCGAGCTATATCTTCTTTCCAGACTGCTCTCGGCCAGTTGCGCCTGGATGAGACCTCCGACGGAATAAACGCTCCTGCCGCTGTCGCTGTCGTCGCGATGACCCTTGATAAACTCGTCCGAATATTTCAGACGCACCTTGCGAACAAAGGGATACACCTGATTGCCCAACGCATCGATACGTTTGTCCAGCCAGGCGGTATGTCTGAACTCGTCGTTGCGAAAGGCGATCGGGATGGCTTCCCAAGCCGTCCCGTCGACCAGATTGCTGGTGGAGTACAGTTGCGCTCCCGAGCTCCCGTAGATTTCGATGGCAGGCAGCGTGCCTGCGAGCGGATTTTGCTTGACGATGTATTCGGAGATGGACCTGAGCCGGCTGTCATCGGCCATCTCTTGCATTAGCAGCAGCTGAATGTCCTTCAGGTTGGCAAGCTCGGCCGTAAATTCCGCCATGTCCCGTCGCAAATATCCGATATTATCAGCTGCTTGTCCTACGGTGTTGGCAATCGCCTCCTTCGTTTTGTCGAGGACGATCTCGTTGGCGCTGACGTAGGTGACGGCAATCAAGACGACGGCCGGAACGACCGTCTGCACGCACAGAAACACAATCAACTTGTTCCTCATTTTGAATCTGGATAGCCACGCCGCAAGCTTCGACTCTGCCGCCGCCCCATTGCCGGACACCGTGTTCTTCAGCATCCCAAGCGGCGAGAGCAAGGCTTCGATGATGAACCGCGCGCTCAGTGCCCCGCCGACGAACAGCAGCCCCGACAGGAGGAACAGAATCCGTTCAAGACGCTTCAGTTCGTCTGTAAGCACTTTCATATCGACGATATTCGAATAGACATACTCCTCATCCGGGGGATGAATATAGGTGACGTAATAGTCCCCGACGACGACCGAGCCTTCCTGTCCGGGAAACCACTCGGCATCCTGTTCCTGCTCGTCCGCAAGGCCGCGCTTTATCGACGCGTCGTCGGTCGCCCACACGACCTCGCGCTCTTGATTGTAAATAATGAGACTTCGTTCGCGCATGTCCGAGGAGAGGAAGGAATCCGGATCAAGCGCGTAGACGATGACCGCCTCCTCCTCCCCTACTCCCCCTTCAATCCTCTCCCCCAGCAGCAGCTGGTTCCGGAACGTTAGAGGAGACGAGGAGGTGAACGACGCATGCCCGCTCCTTGCGAATAATTGCCGATGGATCGGATGCGTCGTGATCTCCTTGTAGGAGACCGAATGCGTGAAGCTCCCCGCAAAGAAACTGTCGCTGGCAGTCACCACCATCGCGCCGGTAAAGCCGCGATGATCATTGATAAAGGATTGCAGCTCGAATTCCATTCGTTTGGCAGCGCTGATTCGGTCGGCTATTTGCACAGTGCTCCCGTATTCCTGCAGCCGGGCGGCGAGAAGCTCCTTATGCTGCCGGATGAGCGGCGTCGACCTCTCCATCATATTCTCGAAGCTGTCCCGCACCGTCTCCAGGTAACCGTAGTCCGAAGTATAAGCCTTCTCCAGCACGGTGTTCTTGATGATCCGATAACTGTACATCGATACAAAGGACAGCGTAAGCAACAGCAGCACCAGCGAGGTGACGTATATTTTGCGCTTGATCGTCATCGCTGATTAACTTCCTTGGCGGCGTCTGCATAACCGGCGGCCAGATACTGGCTGCGGAATGTCTCCCAGTCGCTCTCGATGTCCAGCTCGCCCGTGATGAAGCCTGCCTGGTACTTGTAGAATAGATCCGACGGCCTGGAGCCGGCCTTCCTCAGCGCTTCGATCTGAACGCCTGGAAGCCGGTCTCGGGCCACGCCCTCCACTTGCTCGATGTCATGGAAGAATGTCCGGATCTTCGTCTTGTACTCCTCGTCAAACGCCTTCAGCGCCTCGTCGGTCAAAAGCGTCGAAGCGTCCAGCATGGAGCCGAGCAGCGGATGCCTGCCGCCGAAGTGCCAGCCTTCCCGTGCGAATATGTCCTCCCTCGGCTGCCTGTTCCCTTCGCTGTCTATCGTAAAGTGCTCGCCCTCCACACCATACGCGTAGAGCTCCCTGCCTTCCGGCGACAACGAATATTCCAGGAAGTCGAAGATTCGCTCCGGGTCCCGGGTCCCTTGGTAGATCATGACGCCTTCGAACATCTTGGCGCCGGAAATATGCGCAATCCCCCCCGGACCGCTTAACGTTGCAGGCAAAAATGCGATCTCTGCCTCGCTGTTATGCCGCTTGAGCATGGGCAGCACTCGCTCCATGAACGTCGCCCCGACCAGCAGTACGCCCGCTCGCCCCGACGCAAACTTGGCGATCTCGTCGCGCTCCGGCTTGTGCGTAAAGAACTCCCTGTCCAGCAGCCCTTCCTCGTACAGCTTGTTGATATACAAAAAAGCGTCCTTCATCTCGGGCAAGGTATAGTTGTAGACGTACTCGCCATCCCGCTCCACCCAGTTGAAGCCGCCGGTAAAGCCGGCAAAGATATGATTCAGCCACCACACATTGGATAACGTCAGTCCCGTAGTGTCCTTGCCGTCCGGGTCCTCGCGAACGAACACCTTGAGCGTCTCGTACAGCTCATCGAGCGTTGTCGGCATGGGAAGCCCCAGCTTGTCGAGCCAATCCTGCCGAATATACCACGCATGATCCCATTCGCCGAACAGTCTCGGAATCGCGTACAGCCTGCCGTCTTCGGCGCGATAGGCGGCCGCATCAGGATGTGCGATCCGCTCGGCCAGATACGGGTATCGGCCGGGGTGAAGCTCCAGGAATTGCTCGACGTCGATCAGCTGTCCTTCGCGCGACAACGAGCGATACACCTCCCCGCCGAGATCGTCGATTCGAGCTTCCATCATATCCGGTATGTCCCCGGAAGCGATCAGCGCATTCAGCTTCGCGAATATTTCGGTCTGATTCGGACTCGATATGTACATCAGATTCAAATCCATATTAAATTGGCGCTCCAGACGTTCGATCAGCTTGTCGTCAGAGTGGATTGTCCCGTTGGACGTATACAAGTCGCGGCTAATATACGAAACCTGAAGCCTGGTACGATAAGGGCTCGCATCCGCGCCGTCCGGCTCCGCCAGCTGTTCTTCCGAACAGGCGCTCAAGCAAAAAAAGCCAAACAAGACGAGCGTCGCGCTCGCTAGGCCGAATCTCATGCATCGTCCCTCCCCGTCCTCATGATAGCACAGCGCATCCCCCGCCCAAAGCAAATTCGTCCCGGCCCCAAGGGCAGAGACGAATGTGCGAAACGGAGATGCAGAATACATCAAGGCTTCATTTTGCTGTTGATTTCATCCTCTAGCTTCTTATATCCCGCCGCATATAACTCCTTGACGAACGTATCCCAGTGCTGATCGATATCGAGCTTCCCGGTAATAAAGGCGGCTTCGTACTTCGATATAATGTCGCCAGGCTTCGAGCCGAATTGCTTGCTGGCATCAAATTCGATCCCGGTCAGCGGATTGGTCGCCGCGATGCCGGTACCCTTCAAATAATCCATATACGACCGGATCTCTTCAATATTCGTGGTGAAGTTATCCTGCAAGTACGCGCTGACGTCGACGATGCTGCGGATGCCGTGCGGCCCCTTATCCCAACCCTCGTGCTTGCGAATGTCCTCATTCGGAACGATGGTGTCGCCCTCCATCTTGTAATGGACATTCTCGACGCCATTGAGCCACAGGTCTTTGCCCTCCGGGCTCATCAGATATTCGATAAAATCCATGACGCGCTGCGGATCTTTGGTATCCTTGTTGATCGAGATCGCTTCAAAAAACTTGTTGCCCGAAATACGCGCCGGACCGGCTGGGCCGCTGAAGTTGAAGTACGTTACTTTGGCGTCGGCCTTAAACTTGCTCAGCTCAGGCACCACCCGCTCGGACAACGTTACGCCGAGCAGCAGCACGCCCGCTCTGCCCGTATTAAATTTGGCGATTTCGTCGCGCTCCTGCTTGTGCGTGAAAAATTCGTTGTCGAGCAGCTTTTCGCTGTACAGCTTATGGACAAACTTCAACGCTTCCTTCTGCTCCGGCAACGACCATACCGACACATATTTGCCGTCCCGAACCGCCCATTCCCATGTTCCGGTAAACCCTGCGTACACATGGTTCAGCCACCAGGCATTGGAGATCGTCAAGCCGACATTCTTCTTGCCGTCGGGGTCGCTCGCGACAAATGCCTTAAGCACCTCATACAGCTCCTCATGCGTCGTCGGAGCTTGCAGCCCCAGCTCGTCAAGCCAGTCTTGACGGATATACCAGCCATGATCCCATGCGCCGAAAATCCGGGGGATCTGATAGAGCTGTCCGTCCGAAGCCCGGTAGCTGGCCGCGTCGGGATCATCGATCCGAGCCTCGATATTCGGATAACGGCCCGGATGCGCCTCGACAAACTCCTCGATGTTGATCAGCTTGTCGGCTTTGACCAGGTTCTCATAGATGTCCTTGCCGATCGGCGTATCATTCCGACTCTCCAAAATATCCGGAATATCCTTGGAAGCAATCATCATGTTCATCTTCTCGAACACTTCTGTCTGGTTCGGGCTCGGCACGTAGATCCTCTCAAGATCGATATTAAACTTGTCGGACAAATACGCGATCACCTGATCATCCTCGACATACTCCTGTACCAAGTCACGGCTCATCATTCGAATCTTGATGCGCTCGTTCGTCTCCTGATCATTCTCGCCTGCCTTCTGATTCTGGTTAGTAGAGGACGACGGGGATGGGCCGCCGTTCTCTCCAGTATTGTTGGTGGAGCAGCCCGCCATCGCCGCTCCGAGCATCGTCATGGTCATAAGCATAGACAAGCCCGCTTTTATTTTATTCCGTTTCACTTCGTACACCCTCTCCTGAATTCGATTGATGAGTTAACCCTTAACCGACCCGATCAGCACGCCCTTGATGAAGAAGCGTTGAAGAAAGGGGTAGACCAGCAAGATCGGGACAATCGCCACGATGATCGTCGCCAGCTTCACTTGCTCGGTTGCCATGTTCTCCCGATCCGTCGTAATGACGTTCTGCGTCGTCGTGTCGACGCTCGTCAGCATGTTGTAGAGCACGGCTTGCAGCGTGTACTTGTCCGTGTCCGTAATGAAGAACAAGGCCGTGAATAGCTCGTTCCATCGGTCGACGGCGTAGAACAGGCCCAGCGTAGCCAGCACCGGCAGCGATAGCGGCAGGAAGATGCGGAACAGAATCCCGAAGTGCGAGCAGCCGTCAATCTCCGCCGCTTCCTCCAGACTGTCCGGAATGCTGTGGAAGCTGGTCTTCATAATGATCAGATAGAACGTATTGATCAGCGAGGGCAGGATATACACCCATACGTTATTGATCAATCCATAGCTATGAAGCGTGAGATAGATGGGGATCAGCCCCCCGGAGAACAACATCGTAAAAAGAATCGCCGTAAAAAAGATCATCTTGCCCGGCAGGTTCCTTCTCGACAGCACGTATGCGCCAATCGAGGTGAACAGCAGGTTCAGCGCCGTGCCCACAATCGTACTAAACGCGGTGATGCCGTAAGCGTTCGGAATGGTGCTCGTCTCGAAGATCTGCTCATACGCCTGGAAGGTGACGTAACGGGGCAGCAGCAGCAGCGCCTGATCCGCGAACTCCTCAAAGGGCACAAGCGAGCCGACGAGCGTGTACCAGAACGGGTACAAGGTCACGATCGACAGCAAGATGAAGAAAGCGTAGTTCACGATTTGAAACCATAATGAAGGTCGGTTCATGCAGCCCTGCCCCCTTAAATAATTCCGCGCTCTCCAAACTGCTTGGCGAGCCGATCGGCAAGCAGGATGAGCGCAAAGCCTATGACGGACTTGAACAGGCCGATCGCAGTCGCGTAGCTGTACTTCGCATTCTGCAATCCCGTCCGGTAGACATAGGTGTCGATGATATCTCCAACATCCATAACGAGCGGATTATAGAGCACGAATATTTGGTCAAACCCGGCGTTCAGAATGCCCGAGATCGCGAGGATAAACATCATGACCACGATGGATCGTATGCCGGGTAATGTAATATGCCAAGCCTGTCTCCCCTTCCCCGCGCCATCCATAACCGCAGCCTCGTACAGCTCGGGATTGACCGACGCGATCGCCGCGATGTAGATGATCGTCCCCCAGCCTACATTCTTCCAGATATCGGACAGGACGACGATGGAACGGAAGTAGCTCTGCTCCAGCATGAAGTAGATCGGCTCGCCTCCGAACAACGCGATCAGATGATTGATGACGCCAGTGCTTGGCGACAGGAACGCGATGACGAGTCCGCCGATGATGACCCAGGATATAAAGTGCGGCAAATAAATGATCGTCTGAATGACTCGTTTGGTACGCAGATGCAGCATTTCATTGAGCATTAACGCCAATATAATCGGCAGCGGGAACCCAAACACGATTTTGTACATGCTGATCATCACCGTGTTGCCAGCCGTCTGCCAGAAGTAATCGTCGCTCATAATATCGCGGAACACATCCAGACCGACCCACGAACTCCCCCATACGCCATCGAATACGTTATAGTCCTTGAAGGCGATAAGCAGCCCATGTATGGGCACGTAGCTGAACAGGAAATAGTACAACAGCACAGGGGCCAGCATCAAATAAAGTATGCGATACCTACGCCATTTCATCGTCCAGGCCTCCTATTCATCCCGGATCGGCTTGTGAAGCACAAACCTCGAGCCGCCGCCCTTCACGAGCGAGTGCATCATGTAATGCCAGTTGCCCTCCGCATCCTGCACAGCAGAGCCGCTGCCGTAGTTGCTCCAGAAGTCGCCGTTTCGCTCCGGCTGCTGGAATACGGCATATTCGTTGCCCGCGCTGTCCGATCTGGTACGGGCATCGAGATCGCGGAGCCGATCAGCCTTCACTTGCAGAATCTGATACGACGGCGAGTCCCAGGTGTTGACGGAGAAGTAAAAGTGGTACTTGCCCTCGATATAAGCGAGGACAGGCGCTTCCGTCACGAACCGCTCGACTCCGACCGCCGGCCAGCCGTAAGCTTCCCCGGCAGGCTTCCATGGCCGGTCGTTGTTGTCGCGGTTCATCGGTACATCGAATTCCGGCCACTGGCGAGGATTGGAGATCGGATAGGTCTCGTCCGGCATATAATCGTAATACAAGCCCGGCTGTTTGCCTTCGCCTTCTTCGAACGCAGGGTTGTTCAGCCAGAACAGCTGGATATGATTGCCCGATTCGTCCGGGTCCTCCTGCTCGCCGTAAGAGACGTAGGCCATATAGGTTCTGTCCGTCGGCGGATCATGGAAGATGGCCGCGTCGATCTTGAGCGTGGCATGCGTCTCGCGGCTCGCCTTCGTCTCGGGTCCGTCATAGGAGCGCGGCGCGTTCCTCGCATCGTTGCGCGGAATGACGCTGACGAATCGCTCGAACGGACCTTGCGGACTGTCGCTTCGTCCGGCATAGATCGATTGCTCCAGATGATATCCGTCCTCTCTGAGCTGCGGACCGGCATAGCTGCTGACGAACATCCAGTAGTCGTCTCCGATCCGGGCCACATACGGGGCCCAATTCAGCCACAGCTTCCGGTTCGTTTTGTCGTCCGGTCGGCCGATATCGTGATAGGCATCCGCAGACAATGCCGACGGCAGCGGTTCCCAATCAGTCAGATTGGTACTCGTCCACGTCGGCAATACGCCATTGTCCATCGTCGTGTACATGTAATAACGGCCGTCGTCCGTACGCAGCACCTTCGGGTCTGCGCCGTATACAATCTCCCCGTCCGGTCCGCTAACGGCTTGCGGCTCGATGCGAAGCGTCGACTCTGTAGCCGCATCGTCGCGCTTCGTTTCTCCCTCTTCCAAAGTTGGCGCGGATTTAATCTCTTCCATCGTGTGCTCCCCTTCCCTCTCGTTGCTGCAGCCCATGATCGCGATCAGGATTGTCGCCACCAGGACCATCCGCAAGCGTTTTCCCAAACCGCTCCCCCTCCTCTCGCATCGGTTGCCACTACATCCATAGTAATGCCTTAGTCGACAGACCGTCAGGGGCGTTAATGGGTTGTAACAGGGGCGATAATTGGATGTTGGGGCACACAAAACAACCGTTCGAGCCGAGTGTGTCGGCAGGAGCCGATTCACTCGGATCGAACGGTTGACGTGTTCATGACGTCCAGCTCGCCAGATTACGGACCAGCGCTTTCGTTGGTCCTCCCTGGCGAATGTCCGACATGCTTCTGGAACATTTTGCGAAAATGCTTGAGATCTTCGTACCCTACTCTCTCCGCGGCCTCGTGAACCTTGGCCCCTTGCCGGATATACGTCTCGGCCATCTTCACCTTCAGCTCGATGACGTAATCCGTGAAGCTTCGTCCTGTCCGTTCTTTAAACAGCACGCTTAAGTACGACGGGTTAATGTAGACGTATTCGGCCATTTGCTTCAATGAAATCTTCTCCGACAAATTGTCCTGTATATAGGCGATAATGCGATCCACTCGCTGCTCCGCTTCTGTCCGGGTCGTCGCCTCCACGCTGGCGAGCAACGACGCCAGCTTGCCAGCGAACCAGGACTTGATGGCAGCGCAATCCTCATAGTTAATGATGTCCAGCAATGGAAGACGAAGCTGGAGCGAGTCCGAGCCCGGCATCTCGCTCAGTCGCCAGAGCGCTCTGTTGAGCAGGTCCAGACTGCGCTGCTGCAGCTCGGGAATCGCCAGCGCGGGCGTTTGCTCCCATTTGCCGAACCAAACGTCGCCCCACCTGCGCGCGTCGACGCAGTTGTACGTCTCGATAGCCCGCAGGAACTTCCTCTCCACCTCGAGCAGCTCCTCGGGAAGGGTGGCCGACGGCAGGTCGGCGGTCTCCTGATAGCGGAAGGAGTTATCCAGACTCGTCCCGGGGAATGTCGTGTGCCGGGCCTCCTGATACGAGCGTCGGAGACCGGCCGCCCCACAGAGCAGCGGTCCCGTACCGACAACGGCCGGCCACCCGTTGGCCTCGACGATTCGAGGCAGCTCCTCGCGCAGCCTCTGGACGGCGGATTCGGACGCATGCTCGATGATGATCGCGAGCTCATTTTCCCTGATCCGGATCAGGGAGCCCTCCGCCTGGCGCTCGGCCATCCAGCTCTGCAATCGCGACTGCATCCCAGCAATGGTAGAGGCGAGCGAGGCAGGCGTCGACTCTCGCAGCATGACGTAATAGTTGACAATATGGACGATCATGCACACATATCGGCCTTCCTCGGGAAGCAACCCAGTGTACCCGGACAATCCAGCGTCGTCCTCGTCGCTTGCTTCCGCTGCGGACGTCTCCCCGATCAGGATGCGGCGGATCGCCTCCCGCTTGGAGGCGGCGCGGCTCCTGCGATGCTCCTCATCCAGCTGTCGCGCCGTTACGATCCTCTCCCTGACCGCCTCCACCTCGGAGGACAGCTCCTTCAGCAGGTTCAGCTTGAGCACATAACCTGTCGCGCCGAGCCGCATCCCCTCCCGCACATAAGAGAAATCCTCATGACCACTTAGCAGTATCACCTTCGTCATCGGGAAGCGATCCCGAACCTGCTGCAGTAGCTCGAGTCCGTTCATCACAGGCATCCGAATGTCGGTTACAATCAGATCGACCTGCTCCGCCTCCAGCGCTTTCAGCGCCTTCTCCCCGTTTTCCGCAGCGCCGATTACGAGGAACCCCCAGCTCTCCCACGGGAGCGTCCGGCTCAGTCCCTCCAGCATAATGGGCTCGTCTTCCACGATCAATACCTTTAACATGAAGCTCTCCGCACCTCCCGGCGTTGCATACGCAGACTTATGGATTCGTGTAGTAGATAGACGGGTCCCAGTGCGTCTCATCAAAGTCCTTGTTGCCGTTCCTGTTGACTACGAAACGAATGCGGTCTCCTGCGCTCACCGTCGTCATCAGATCCTGCTTGATGCCCGTCGTATTGCCCCCCGCAATCGATTGCCAGCCCGAGGACGGCCAGATTTGCGTACCGTTGCGCATGATCTTCACCTTGACGCCGTCGCCTCCCGCGCCAACCATCCTTGCCACTCCCGCTATCCGGATCTGTCCCGCCTTCGGCGCCTGCCAGGTTAATGTCGTATCGTTCGTATCCGGATGAAGCTGCGAGGGCGACCAGATCAGATTGTAGCTATGCGCGCCTACCCAGGCATTGCGTGCGGCGTCCCAAGTCATATTGGCATAGTCCGCTCCATTCTGGTAGTACCAGCCTCCCCCGCCCTGCGTCGTGGCAAAGTTCGCCGAAGCCTTCCACCACGAATACGAGATAGCCGGGTCCCAAGTGACCTCATCAAAGCTATTGTCGCCATTCTTGTTGACGACAAAGTGCAATCGATCTCCCGCCGTCACCTGGACAACCGCGCTATGATCGAAGCCTGTCGTATCGTTGCCCGCGATCGGCTGCCAGCCGCTGCTCGGCCATACCTGCGTGTCGTTGCGCATTATTTTGACATTGACGCCGTCGCCTCCGGCCGTCGTCTTCCTCACATTGCCTGACACAAGCACCGTCCCCGACTTGGGCGCCTCCCACGTTCTGACGCTGTTATTGTTGTCGGGGTGCATCTGCGCAGGACCCCAGATCAACGTATACGGGTTGGAGCCGACCCACTTGTTCGCTTGCCATTCCCAGGTCATATTCAGATAATTGGCCCCTACCTGCTCCTGGTAAAACCATTGATGGATCGATTGGTAGTTGGAGAAATCCGCGGAGGCGCGATACGTATCTTTGGTTCTGGCCAGCATAACATCGTCAACATGCAGCCACGTACCGGCAGGCCCGCTGCTATACACGCCGATGTCGAGCTTCCCGTTCGTAATCTGAATATCGGCGATTTGAACATTTGTCCATGTGGATGCGGCAGGAATCGCGGTCTGCCTGGCTGCTCCCCCGTAATTTTTGGCCTCGAGATACGCGCTTCCTTGCCCGCCGCTCGATTTGACCCATGCGCTAAGCGTATAGACGCCGTTCGGCAGGCTGAGCACCGTCTGCCCGACCGCAGCCTGATACGCGCTGGACTTGGCAATCTCCAGATGATAGGAGCCCGACTTATTGCCGCCTGTGCCGCTCGTTGCGATCGCTTCAGGGTTAGCGCCCGACAGGCTCCAGCCCTTGGGAGTCGAGGTTGGGCCCCCGTCGTATTCGAAGCCGGCGTTGACCAAGAGCGGAGAGGAGCCGATCTCCCCGGACGGTACGTTCAGCAGCGTCGTAGTACCGACCGGGGCGCCGAAGCTAGGCGTGCCATCGGGATTCCAGGCGATCTTTTGTGCAAACGTCGGCCGCCACGTCGAGCAGCGATTGTCTCTGCAACCGTGGTACACGAGCCAATCCTCCGTGCCGTCCGGCGATTCGACAATCGCGTTGGAGCCCGGACCGTATACGCCGTTGGCCGCGCTCTTGACGAAAACATTGTTCGTGCGCGTCCAGGAGGAAGGGGACATGACGTCGGCCGTATCCTCCGCAGTCAGCATATCGAGATGGTAATCGTTGCTGTTGAAGGTATTCCCGGAGAACGTCACAAAAAATCTTCCATTCTTGCGGTAAACGGAAGGAGCCTCATTCACTCCCGCATCCTCGGCCCCTGGTGCAGCCAGCGAAACCCGATTGCCCGTTACCGAGGTCGGGCTGCTCATCTTAAGGATATAGATATTTTGCGGCCCCGTCGTTCCTGGCGTAGGCGAACCCGAGTACAGCAAATACAGATTGCCGTTCTGGTTCAAGATGGCCGGGTCGATGGCATAATAATCGTGGGCCGGATCGAACAGCTTGACCGGTGTCGTCCATGTCCCCTCCAGCGGATTGGGGCTGGAATTGGATATGACGAACAGTCGATGATTGGTGACAGACGCGCCGTCATCCGCACAGAAGTAAATGTACCATACGCCGTTAATGAATTGAATCTCCGAGGCCCATAGCCGATCCGCATAACCCGTCCCGGGGGTTTGGGCGAGCACGACCTTGGATACGCCCTGCTGCACGCCGGTCAACGTCGACGAACGATTCAAGTTAATGCTGCCCGAATCGGTATAGCTGAAGTAATAGTAGCCATCCGTATGCTTGTATACCGTAGGATCTGGGAAATCGCCCGGAGCAATCGGATTGTTAAACGTCGGGCCGGTGTTGGCCAGCGCCGCTGCGGGAAACAGCATAAGGGCGACAAGCATCAGAGAAATAAGCAAACGACCTTTGATCGAAACCGTGGTTAGCATAATTGCAGCTCCTCGAAGTCAATTTGCGCAAGCGCTTACAATTATCGGAATAATCGTTGGCGCAGGCACGATCAACTCATGGCCGGTTCGATAGCGTCACCGCCGCAGACGGGCGTCGCTAGGGAATATCCGAATCATGATTGGCTATGACTTCCTTGATCGCACCTGACTACGCATAGGTTGACTATAACGCGGCCTTTCCGGCCGAGCGAGGGGGGAGATATTATGAAATGACGGGGGGATGATTGTATATTTTCTTTGCATGATGAGGTCCGAGGCGAGTAAGGTATTGAAGCTGTGTCGAGTAGCGTGAGGAGATGACCGACGGCCTTCGTGGAGCTACCTTCGTTTTATGATTTTCCGAACCCACGTCTTCCACCCTGACTCGAAATCTCTACTTACTGGAGTTCCTGTGTAATCCTTATAAGTCTCATCTTTTTCTAATTGCTCTTTCAGGTCTGCAGGCATCTCATACGGTTCAATCCTGCTCTCATTTTTTTTGTTTTTATAGAATAAGTCGCAGGTCAGACATTTCAGCATGTAAAAATCCGAAAAGAAAAGATGCACATAAAGTTCGTTCTCACAACGCGGGCAAACCATTTTCTTGTTTTTGAAGGCTAAAAAGAAACGCAGCATTAGCTTCACTCCAAATATAGCTTATGTTACTGACTTTGGTTAGGCACATACTTTTTCCATAAACGCCGATCGAGTCAATTTCAGAGTAAATGATTTTCGGCAAGTTCCTTTTCTTCTAGTGTCAGTGCGATCAACTCTTTTTAAGGTATTTCAAAGCAAGAATACTAGCGCTAACTATAAGCTTTTTATTAATACCACTACATCCGGTTGTCCCCCTCCTCCACCAGAAACAATTGTAGATCCTGATTCCAAGTCACCGTTCGAGTCATTGTCCCAATGCCAAGGAAGGCAGTACTACAATAGTATCATTCATGCCCAGGCCGTGCTATATTACCCACAATCCAAGATGGGAAACATCCTCTAAAAAAACCGCCCCAGGCCCAAGGCCCGGAGCGGCTCTTCATCATTAATCGCATTAATCGTTCATCTTGACATAATCGCGCCAGGCGTGGACCGGCTGCCAGCCGAGCAGGCGCTTGGCCTTCTCGCTGCTGAGCAGCGACTCGTGCCCGGACAGCGGCGCCCGGAAGTCGTCGACCTCGGGGTACTGGGCCGCCATCAGCTCCCGGCTCGACACCGCCATGCTCGTATCGTCCGCCGCCAGGTTGAGCGCTACGCTGCCGAGCCCCTCCGCCTCGATGGCGAGACGGCAGGCCGCCGCCGCATCGCGGGCATCGATATAGCTCCACAGGATACGGTCGCGCTGCTGCGGATCGTGGATGAACGCCGGGAAGCGCGCGTACGCCTCGGGGGCGATCACATTGCCCAGCCGCAGCGACACGACCTGCATGCCGGTCCGTTGGTGGAACATATCCGCCGTCTGCTCATTGACGATCTTGGACAAGCCGTAGCTGTCTTGCGGCAGCTGTGGATGCGCTTCGTCCACGGGGACGTAGCGCGGGGCGAAGCGCTGCTGCGCGAACACCATGCCGTACGACGACTCGCTCGAGGCGATGACCGCCTTGCGGATGCCGAGCCCGGCCGCCGCCTCCAGTACATTGTAGGTCGACATCGTGTTGTTGCGGAAGGTCACCTCGTTCGGATGCGAGTAGGCGACCGGGATCGCCGCAAGATGGACGACCGCCTCCGCGCCTGCCAGCACGCCGTAGACCTGTCCCAGCTCATTGAGATCGACGATGACCGTCCGGCACAGCGGCTGCTCCGGCTGCTTGACGTCGGCATTGACGACCTCATCCCCTTGCTCGACGAAATGCCGCACGACCCACTGCCCGAGCATGCCGCTGCCGCCCGTAATGACTACCTTCATCCTGCAATCGCTCCTCTCGCGAATGGGTGGGCGCTTAGCCCAAAATCTCCTCGATACGGGTCAGCACATCCTCCGCCAGCTTGACGCCCGAGGCTTTGACATTCTCCTCGACCTGCCCGGGACGACTCGCGCCGATCAGCGCGCTCGATACATTGCCCTGACGCAGGATCCACGCCAGCGCCAGTTGACTGACGGACAAGCCAAGCTCCTCCGCCACGCCGCCCAAGGCGACGACCTTGCTGATCTTCTCCTCGGTCACGCCCTCGCGCACCCACTCCAGCTTCGCGGCGCGACTCTCGGCCGGGATGTCTGCGAGGCTCTTGTATTTGCCGGTCAGCAGCCCTTGCGCCAGCGGCGAGAAGACGACCTGACCGACGCCGCTCCGTTCGCCAAACGGGATAACCTCCTTCTCGATGTATCGATTGAGCATATTGTAGATTGGCTGGTTGGCTACGATCCGGTCGAGCAGATAGCGATCCGCCACCGCATGCGCCTCCGCCATCTGCGACGCCGACCATTCGCTGACGCCGACGTACAGCACCTTGCCTTGACGGACCAGATCGTCGAGCGCCCGCAGCGTCTCCTCGAGCGGTACATCCGGGTCGGGACGATGACAATAGTACAGGTCGATATAGTCGGCGCCGAGCCGTTTCAGACTCGCATGCGCCTGCTCCATGATGTGCTTGCGCGAGAGGCCGCGGTCATTGGGACCGTCGCCCATCGGACCGAACACCTTGGTCGCCAGCACATACGATTCGCGCGGATAGTCCCGCAGCGTCTCGCCCATCAGCTGCTCGGCTGCGCCGCGCTCGTAAACGTTTGCAGTATCAAAAAAATTCACTCCGAGCTCGTATGCCGTCTGCATCGCCTTGATGGCATTGTCGCGCTCGACGTAACCGCCGTAGGTCAACCAACTGCCGAGACTGATCTCGCTTACCTTCAGTCCACTCTTGCCCAACTTGCGATAGTCCATGCTCTCATCTCTCCTCTTGATCTCATAGTCGAGTGAGCCCTCGCTTGCTACTGTTACGTCTGGAGCTCGCATGTCCTATTCTAGTGAAGTTAGGCGCAGATGGGAAGTAGTGAAAAAAGAATCACTTTATTATATCAACGATAGCTACTATACTCTAGGTAACTAGCAAACCAAGGAGAGAAGGAGCTATGAGCATGAACAATTATATTCCCAAGGAACCGGTCGCCATCGCCTGCAATATCGAAAAAACGCTGGAGGTGCTGGGCGGCAAATGGGCCTTCCTCGTACTGCGCGAGCTGTTCTGCGGGACGCGGCGGTTCGGTGAGCTGCAGCGCGCCATCCCCTCGGTCAGCCCGCGCTCGCTCACCTCGACGCTCCGCCATCTCGAGGAGATGGGCGTGCTCGAGCGTGAGGTCCATCCGACCGTGCCGGTCACCGTCGAATATACACTGACGCCGAAGGGCGAGGATCTGCATCAAATCCTGAAGGAAATGAAGCTGTGGGCGGCGAAATGGACCTAGGGGGGACCTAGGGCTATACGCCCTTCGTAAGCGCTCTCGCAATCTGGTGTTCGGAACGCAGCGCTGGGTTAGGCGCTGAAGGACCAGAGCTCGTGTGAACATTCGGTGGAGGAGCCGATCCCCACGCAACACGTACATAGTAGGGAAAAATACCGCAGCGGAAGGATGACCTCCTGTGAGCTATCTCACAGGTCGGCCTCGCTTGCAGTGGTATGATGAAAACAATACGATACAGCCTACACGGCTGACACAGGAGGGCATCACGATGCGATTCGAACTACTGCCTCCGGCAGACCAACTGATCTGGATGATGGACCGAATCTACCAGCACGGCATGACGACGATGTCCGGCGGCAATCTGTCGCTGCTCGATGAGGCGGGCGACCTCTGGATCACCCCCGCTGGCGTCGACAAAGGAACGCTGACCCGCAAGGATATGGTATGCGTACGCAAGGACGGCACGATCGTCGGTCTGCACCGCCCGTCGAGCGAGCTGCCATTCCACCAGATGATCTACCGCGAGCGCCCCGATCTGCGGGCGGTCGTGCATGCCCATCCGCCGGCGCTCGTCTCGTTCAGCATGGCGCGCCGCATCCCGGATACGCGATTGCTGCCTTATGAAGGCCGGATCTGCGGCAAGATCGGGATGGCCGACTACGCGCTGCCGGGGAGCGATGAGCTGGGCGAGAGTATCGCTCGCGTATTCGCGGCTGGCAGCGAGGCGGTCATGCTGGAGAATCATGGCGTCGTGGTCGGCGGCCGCGACCTGTCCGAGGCGTTCCGCCGCTTTGAGACGCTGGACTTCTGCGCGCGGCTGGAGATCAATGCGCGACGGCTCGGCGAGCCTCAGTTGCTCGCTCCTGCCAGCCTCGACCTCGCGTCGGCTACCGACAGCGCTGCGATGCCGGAGTTCCAGTCCGAGGGCTACGGCACCGCTGAGCGCGAGGCACGCCGCGAGATCTGCACGCTGGTGAAGCGCTCCTACGCGCAGCGGCTGTTCACCAGTACGCAGGGCACGCTCTCGCAGCGGATCGATGGCGACCGCTTCGTCATCACGCCCCATGATATGGACAGACAGTACCTGGAGTCGGAGGATATCGTCGCGATCTCGGGCGAGGCCAGAGAGGCTGGCAAACGTCCGAGCCACTCCGTCGAGCTGCACCGTCTGATCTACGCGAAGCATCCACATGTGCAGTCGATCATCATCGCTCATCCGCCGAACATAATGGCCTATGCCGTCACCGATGCGCCGTTCGACTCGCGGACGATCCCGGAGAGCTACATCCTGCTGCGGAGCTGTCCGAAGCTCGCCTTCGACGCCGTATATGCGCAACCGGAAGCGACGGCCGAGGTATTCGCGCCGGATACGCCGATCGCGCTCGTCGAGAACAACTGCGTCATCGCCACAGGCCAGAGCCTGCTGCACGCCTTCGACCGTCTCGAGGTGGCCGAGTACAGCGCCAAGGCGATGATCGCGACCCGTCAGCTTGGCGAGATCATGCCGATCGACGACGCACGGATCGACGAGATCAAGATCGCGTTCAGATTGCCTTAAGACGGGGCTTCTCTGTCAATTAGGACTTTTATCCATAAACACAAAAACGGCGGCGAGGGATGGACTCCCTTCGCCGTCATTTCTCATTGCGTTGCAAGCTTAATATGGATAAATACTTCACGTCAGATGAAGTCTGGTTGTTACCTGTTGCTGTCACGTCCTTAAGCGTCCCTGTAAATAAGAAACTTTCGTTGGAGACTCGGTGGCGACGCTATTCGGCCCGGTAACGAAAGAAACTTTCGTTGGAGCGTTAGTGGTGACACCATCGGCTCCATAACGCAACAAATGTGCTATGGAGCGACCGGTCGTGCGTGGCGGCTGTCCTGTGGCCATCCCCTAACATCCCTGTTTACTCTGTCGTTCCAGCCTCCTCCGGCTCGCTGTCATCCGAAGGCACATCGCCTTGCTCCCGCGCCAGCAGAACATACTGGCTCAACATACAAAATGCGTCGGCCAAGGCGCTCTCTCCAGCGTAGTTGTCGTTGGGCACGCTAGGGACTCCGGGGACGTTAGGAACACGGGGGACGTTGGCCACGCCAGAGACGTCGGGGACGCCGAGGGCATTGGGCACGCTCGCCACTTCGGGCACGTTGACCCCGCGAGCTTCCTCCCGACTGCCATGCTCGCCGATCCCCTTCCCCTTCCCCTTCCCCTCGCCAGCGCTCCGCTCGCTACTACCACTCCCCACACCGTTGCCGCTCCGCACACCGTTGCCGCTCCACACGCCGCTGCTGCCCAGCCGGGCGGCGCGCCCGGTCTGCGTCGTCTGCCGGAGCAGCTCCGCCAAGTAGGCGAGCTGCCACGCCTCAGCCTGTCCAGCTCGCTGCTCGAGCGCCTCGAGCTCATCCAGCGACAGCTGATCGAGGCCGCGCAGCAGCGTCTCCTCGCACCAGTCCTGGAGCGAGGAGAGATAACTGTCCAGTGTCTGCATCGCTCATCGCCTCCCTTGGTCCTGCAAGTCCAGCTGGAGATTGGTCAGCTCCGCGCCCTTGAGGAAGCTGATCGGCCGCACCGTCTGCCCCTCCACGCGCACCAGCGCGTGGAACCGCTCCAGACGCTCGGTCGTCGACGGCTCCTCCAGACGCTTGATCGCCCGCGCCCACTCGGCGCTGTAAGGCAACGACAAGACAAGCCCGGTCTGCGCCTCGTCCTGGGCAGTAAGACGCAGCTGCTGACCGGACGTGTCGAAGTGCCGCTCGACGATCTGCAGCAGCGGCACGACGGCCAGCCGCTCCGGCGCAGGCGCGAACAGGCGAGGCGCGTAACCGCCGGGCGCGGACAGCTCGGCTGCCGAGCTGCGGAGGCCAGGCAACGCCAGCTCCTCCACCGGCAGCCGCGTCGCTACCTCCAGCGATGCGCCGGACGTCGCCGAGATGCGCCGGTCCCGACTAACCTTGATGTCGCGGAAGACGAGCTGCGATCGTGCGAATCGGCGCATGTCGAGTCCGGCTAGCCACGGCGAGGATGCGGTGTAGTGGGCGCTGTAGTCGTAAGCGCCGCCCTCGTAATAGGTCGGACGCACATCATTGTACGTATACAGCTCGCCATCGTCCTCGCAATACAGATAATAGGTAATGCCGCGATAACCCGAAGCCGTCTGCCACGGCTCGGCCCCGAGGCCATATAGCCGCAGACGCGGCACGGTGTAGTAGCGGCTGCGATGGGAGCCGACCAGCTCGGCCTGGCGCAGCGGCGCCAGCTCGCCCTGCTCGAGCTGGCGAAGCGCCAGTCGCAGCGCGCTGAGCCGCTGCAGCATGCGCGGCATCGAGAAGCGCACATGGCGGCCGAAGAACAGCTCCAGTTCGCCCCGCAGTCCGCGCAGCCGCCGCTCGATCTCGGGCAGCCCGCCGCTGCGGGCGGTCACCGCCATCGTCTCCAGTCGGTACAACGTCGACTCGGGTAGCCGGGCCAGCCCGATCCGCAGCAGCTCGCCGACCAGATCGCGGCAGGCGACTACCGCCTCAATGCGGTAACGGACGGTATGCGCCGCTCTCTCCAGCGCTGCCGTATCGTCGAGCCCCTGCTGACGACGGTAGCGCAGCAGCGCCTCCGCCTTCCAGATATCAGCCTCCTTGCCCTTCACCGTACAGAGCGCATCCAGCGGCCCCGACTCGGCGCGGAAGGACACCTCGACCTGACTGCCCGTCAGCCGCACGGTGAGCAGCGTGTCCCGCTTCACCTCCAGAGTCTCCTCATAGCGCAAGCGGAACCACGCCTCCTCCAGCGCCGTCTCGGAGAGGCTCCACAGCAGCGGCTGAAGCTCACCCTGCAGCATCCACCCGAAGCCCGGCGTCGACATGTCTGCCGTGCCCGATGCTTGCGTCGCGTCCATCGCGCCCGATGCTTGCGGCATGTCCGTCGCGCCCGATGCTTGCGGCATGTCCGCCGCACCTGTTGCTTGCGCCATGTCCGCCTCTCCCGAGGCTTGCAACACGTCCGCCGCGCCCGAAGCGTGCGACGCGTCCGACACATTCGAAGCGCCCGCTACATTAGCTGCATCCGCGCCGCCCTCGGTCGCATCGACGACGGCCGATGCCGACTCCGGGTAGGCGAGCAACGCCATCAGCACATGCTTGCAGATCGATGGCGAGGGGCAACTGCAGCTCCACTGATCCAGCGAGTCGGTCAGCGTACAGACCATATCGCCGTCGATGCGGCAGACGACCGATGCGTCGCCGAAGTCGTAAGCGATCGCGGCCCCTTTGTCGAGATCCTTGCGCGCCCGGTTGTACAGTCCTTTGTTGGCATGACGGATCAGGTAGTCCTCGGTGCACTGCCGCACGAACCGCTCGAAGCGTGTACGGAAGCTCGGCTCACTCATGCGCTCGCCCCCTTCTGTTGCGCGTGAACCACCTGCCGGACAGGCAGGTCCCTCTCCCCTTCGCCCCCGCGAGCGGAGCGACGATTAGCGTCCGGCTGCCCGCAGGATGTCATAGACCGACTCGCTGAAGACGCGCGCAGGCACCTGCTCGAGCTTCAGCCCTTGCTCGTTGAAGTAGTTGTGATACGCCTTGCGACGGTTCTGGAAAAAATGCAGCGACTGCAGCGTGATCGGCTCGAGCCCTTCGTAATAGGTGACGCTGGTGCCGCTGAAGCGCAGCTCGGCGAGCTGCTCGCCATAGTTTTTCACGAAGATGTGATAGAAGCCCGCGTCCTCGACCGGCCCCTTGGACCAGCCGTACTTCTCGAGCGCCTTGGGGAAGCCTGTCGCCGACAGCTCCTCGCCCGGCACATTCGAGTAAACGGTATGGGAGCGCTGTTCCTCGCTTGTCGCGTAGATCTGGCGCTCCAACTGCTCGAACGGTTGACGGATCTCGTAGTCGGCGAGCTGCGTCTTCCAGCCTTCCAGCAGTTCCTCGTCCAGCTCCAGCGGATGGACGAGACCGATCCGGGCGTCTGCGGGCAGCTCATACTCGTCCTCATCCACCGTGTTGAAGGTGCCGTCATCCATATAACGGAAGGTCGTCTCCAGTCCGCCATCGCCATAGACGCCCCAGACGAGCCCTACCGCGAACTGGTGCATGACGACATTGCTGACGAACAGCTCCTTCCACTCGCTTGCCGTCCAGAGGCGCTGCTTGGAGAGCGATTCCTCCAGACGCTGTACCTGGATCGTCGCCATCGTCTTCAGATCCTTCTTCAGCTGGTTGAACTCGGCCTTCGCCTGTTTGGCCAGCTCGGCGTCGTCCTTCGCTCCCGCAGCGGGCAGATTTTTCATCGACTTGCCGGTATCCTCTTGGCTGACCTCGAGCTGGAATTCGCGCGTCACCTTCACCAGGAAGCTACGCGGACCATAGCTGAACCGGCGAACGCCAGACTCGTCGAAGCCCAGGCTGGAGATGAGGCGGTCAGCGAGCTGCTCCGGCGTCAGTCCGGCATTCTCAGCAGCCAGCTCGAGCGCTTCCTCTGCCGCGCCGCGGACCTGCTTGTTTTTGATCGTCCGACGGAAGTTGTCGATCGCGATCAGCGCCGAGGTCTCGTTCACATAGGAGAGGATCTTGACCGCCTCCGCCGCGATCGCGCCGCGACTGTTGTCGGCCCAGCCCTTGATCCGGTCGCCGAGCAGCGGCAGCAGCTGGATATCTCCGAAAAGCGCGCCGAGGTACAGCACCCACTTCTCCTTGGCCGGCGCCTCCTGCTCGATCCACTGACGGATCAACGCGGCGGACAGATCGGCCAGGGAGCCGGCATCGACGTAGCTCTTCATCTCCTCCAACAGCTCGTTAGGCGCAGTCGTATGCTCGACCGACTGGAGCAGCGCGTAGGTCCGCACCGCATCGTCCAGCGGCTCGCCCTGCAGATCGCGCAGCGTCGGCAGATCGGCAGCGGAGATCCAGGCCAGACGCGCCGTCTGCTTGGCGTCGGCCTGACGCGCGAGCGCCGCATGCGCCTGCGCCGGGCCCTGCTCGGCCGTCTCCAGCAGCACCTCGATGAGCTGCCGCAGACCGGCGTTTTTCTCGACCTTCAGCAGCTCGGCATAGATCCCCTTCGCCTCCGGCGTACGACGCAGCAGACTGAGGGTCAGCTCCTTGATCGACGACTTTTTCTCGGCTAGATACACCTGCCGGTACAGCTCTGCATCCTGCAACGCCGCAAAGGCGGACAGCACGGTGCGGCGCAGCTTTTTGGACGACTCCGCCAGACCGGTCTTGAAGATCTCGACTCGCAGCTCCGGATCGAGGCTCTCGCCCTGCTCCATGGCCAGCTCGAAGATCAGCTCGCGCGCCGCAGTGGACAGCTCGCCGTACAGCTTCATTGCCGTCGGCAGATGCCGAGCGAGCAGCAGCTTGTAGACGTCCCAGTCCATCCCGTTGGCGGCATAGCTCTCATAGCCCTTCAAGCCGTTGAGCAGGATGAGCGCCTCCAGCAGCTTGTCTGCATCCACCTCCGGGTGCTCGCCGTGCAGCTCGAGCATCTGCGGACCGTCGAAGGCAACGGACTGATACAGCTCGGAGAGACACTCGCGCGTATTGACGCCCGGCGCGATGATGAGCTTCGTCAGTCGGCGGCCCGCTTCTGACGCTGGCGGCATAACTGTCGCGGCGATGACGACCTGGACTCGCTTCGTGTCGCGATTGCTCTTGTGGAACACCTGACGCGCATCCTTGTCGCCCAGATACTGCTCCAGTGTCGCCTCGCCTGCCAGATAACGTCCCAGCATCAGACCATAGCGACCGCCGTAGGACGGATTCCGCATCATCGCGAGCGCCGCCTCGCCGACCTCGCCTGCCCCATCCGGCAGCGCTTCGCCCGCATCGGCGAGCGTCTTGTGGATGACGAGTCGCAGGAAAGGATGCTCCAGGATCGCATAGGCGCGACGACTCTGCTCCGGGTCTTCCAGTAGCATCTTCGGCACCTTTATCCAGTTGATCCGATGGCTGACCGCTTCGCGCAGATCCTCGATCAGCTGGAACGGCTCATCCAGCGGCACCAGCCCCTCCAGCAGCTCTGCCGTCTTGGCCCAGCGGCTGTCTGTCTCCAGCAGACCATCGCGCACCTCGAACGGATAGACCTCATGCAGGAGGCGCGCCGCCTGGAGCAGCTGCCGATCGATCGCATCGTCCGATGCCAGCAAGCCGCTCTTGCCGCCATGCAGATGGACGCGGTACAGGAGCAGGCCCGTGGTCAGCTCCAGCGCCTGTCGTACGGCCTTTTTGGGCACTCGATTGCGGGAGTCGTCTACGCTCCCCGCGCCGAAAGCCGCCACCGCCCGCGCCCGCCGTTCGGCGATCCATGCGGCATCCAGGTCCTGCGACGAGTTCGGCTCATTATAATCGCACCGTTGCCGCAGCGGCAGCTCCAGCAGCTCGCGCAGCGCCGCAGTCACCTCGTCGGCACGCTCCAGCACGACGGCCTGGACGAGCGGCGGCACCTTCTCGAGCAGCTCGCCTCCCGCCGCCGGACGCGCCTGGGCGAAGATCCGCAGCGCCAGCAGTCCTTGCACCAGCATCCGCACATTGTGCTGATCGCGCGGTCCGAGGCCGCCAGCCCACAGGAATTCCTCGATCGCCTTGACGGCACGCTCATCGCCGACATAACCGAGCAGCCGCTGCAGCGGCTCGCGGAGCAGCTCGTCGCGCCGCCCCTCGAATGTCAACTGCTCGCTCAATCCGCCGATCCGATAGCCCTGACCGAGGACGTCGGAGAAGACATGATCGATCCAGTAATTGTCCGCCATCCGCAGCAGCATCGCACCCATACGGATCAGCGTGTCGTCGCCTGGCCCGCGCTCCGCGCTGAGTCGACTGGTCGCGTCCAGCGCCCGGAAGCTAAAGTAAGCCGCGCGCCGCTGCACCTGAGGCGCCAGCTCGCCCTCGCCGCCGACAAACTGCCGCGTCAGCTGTGCGTCCTTGTCATCGAGCTGCATATCGTTGATGAATAATTGCAGGCTTTTCTCCACGGTCTGATCCTGAACCTTGTCTTCGGTTAACATGATGAAATTCCTCCTCGTCTTGGGTCGTGAGTGACTCATGCCGTTACGCCATTGTGCCATTAGGTCGTTCATTCGTTAAGTTGTTACATCGTTAAGGCCGTTAACGATGCTCATCGGATAATATCGCCGATCCAGTCGGCCAGCGCATCCGGGGTAATGGCCGCTACGTGAGCGCCCATATCCGCCAAAGTCTGGGCAGCCGCGCGGTTGTACACCGCCTCGCCGCCGTAATCGAGCGCCGTCAGCACGAGCAGCCGCGCCCCGCTGTCGATGATATCCTTGCACGCCTGGTACATGTGACGGATCGCGTAGCCCTCCTCCAGGTCGCTCACCAGCACGAAGATCGTCCGGCCGGGATTGTCCATCAACCGCTCGCCGTAGCGGAGCGCCTGGGCGATATGGGTGCCGCCGCCGAGCTGCACGCTCATGAGCAGATCGACCGGGTCCTCCAGCCGATCGGTCAGGTCGACGACCTGCGTATCGAAGATGATCAGATGCGTGCGCAGCGCGTTCAGTCGATGGAAGATACTCGCCATAACCGCGCTGTAGATGACCGAGTCCAGCATGCTGCCGCTCTCGTCGACAGCGATCACGACATTCCAGCGGTTGTAGGTCTGCACGCGTCCGTCGAAGTACAGGCGATCGATGACGAAGCGGCGCCTACCGCGGTCATAATGCTTCAGATTGTGACGGATCGTTCGCTTCAGATTGAGGTTGCGCAGCGAGCGGACCGTCGTGGGAGCATGGCGGCGGCTGCGTCCGAGGATGCTCGCGCGCGTCTCCATCTCCAGCTTGCGGCGCAGATCCTCGACTACGGTGCGGACGATCGCCTTGGCGCTGTTCCGCACATCGGTCCGCATCTTGCTCTTGAAGGTGAGGATCTGCTTGAGCAAGTGCATATTGGGCTCCAGCGACTCCAGCAGCTTGCGATCGGTCAGCAGCTCGGTCAGCCCGTAGCGGTCGAGCGCCTGCTTCTCCAGGATCTCGGCTGTCCGCTTGGGGAAAAGCTGACGCACCTTGTGCAGCCACTGCGGCACCGTCAGCTGCGAAGCGCCCTGTCCGCCCTCATGCCGGTAGCCTTGCTCCTCGCCGTATTCGCGGTCGTACAGGTAGCCGAGCGCCTCGTCCAGCTCGGCGTAGACGAAGGGCGTCGCCTCGCCGTCCGCCCCATCGCCTGCCCCGCCGCATAGCTGCTCGTGGGTATCCTCGCCGAGGATGAGCCGCCATCGGTTCAACGTCTGCTCGCTCAGATGAGATTCCATGCCGCTGCCTCCTTCCGGATCGCCTCGTCCAGCGCGCGGGCCCGCACCAGCTCGCGCTCGTCCAGCGCCGGCCGCTCTAGCTCCGACTCCGCCACCTGCAGATGCCCGGCGAGCCGACCGGCGATCAACGTCTTCTCACGCGAGGTAAAGTAAGTAAACGCCAGCCGCAGGTCGGCGACCATCT
>NZ_BFBX01000009.1:64472-64889 GCF_003851045.1 Paenibacillus sp. 598K
CCGCAGGTCGGCGACCATCTCGATAAACGTCTCATGCGGCAGCTCGCCGACGAGGACGTTGACCTCAGCCAGCAGATCGTCATCGTACAGGAAAACGTCGCGGCCTGCCGTGAACAACCCTTGCAAATAGGGAGCTATATGCCGCACCTGATCGGGCGTCCCGCGGATGTAGCCGCGAGCCCGCGAGACAAGCTCCGCGCGGCTCCGCAAGCCCCCGGCCACCGCCAGCGAGACGCAAACGCCCTCCAGCCGGGGCGGCAGCTCGTGGTCGTCGAGCAGCGCTCCCAGTTGCTCCGCCCAGCCGTCGTCCGAGAGCGACGAGGCGAGCATCGCCAGCAGCTTCAGCCCCTGGATGATCTCGCCATGCGTGTCCTCGGCGGTCCGGGCGATGCCGGGCAGCTGGTCGACCGCCCGCGC
>NZ_BFBX01000010.1:0-61227 GCF_003851045.1 Paenibacillus sp. 598K
CCGAAGCCAGGGGCAGCGCCGGAGCTGTATCCAGCGCCTGTGCCGGAACCGGGAACTGATCCTGATACGACGAAGCTGCCGAGCGACCCAGTGATCCCGGTCGGAGCAGGCAACCATCTGGTCGTGAAGGTGTCGTCGAGCAAGATCGCTACGCCGAGTGCGGGCGACCCCGCGCCAACCAACGGTGTCATTAACCCGTACACGCTGGGCGATGACATCCCAGGCGTCGATCCGGTGGTCAATCGGTACATCGGCATCTATGAAGTAGACAGCAACAACAAGGTCGTGAAGTTCAGTCTGCTCGTCCTTGGCAAGGATGATGTGAAGCCTAGTCCAACTGCGGCGCCGGACTTTGGCCCCAAGCCGACTCTGGAACCAGGCAGCAACCCAGGCACAACGAAGCTCAAAGCCGATCCGCCAATCACGGTCGGCGCAGGTCATCATCTGGTCGTAAAGGTATCAGCTAGCCCGATCGCAACACCTAACGCAAACGATGCCGAGCCTGACGGCACAGGCGTCATCAGTCCGTATACGATGGGGGATGATATCCCGGGTGCGGACGCCGAAGTCAATCGGTATATTGGCTTGTACGAGGTGGATGCGTCGGGCAAGGTCGTAAGGTTCCAGCAGATCGTGTTGAGACATGGCGACATCTCGCCTGTGTCCACTGCACTGCAGCAAGACCTCGACCAGTTGACCCTCGGCTATCAAGCTGGAGATCATCAGCAGCATGTGACCCGTACGGTCTATCTGCCCGCAAGAGGGCAATCGGGCCTGACGAGCATCACATGGACGAGCAGCGATACAGCCCGTGTTCAGAGCAACGGCCGCGTTACCCGACCTGGGGTCGATGATGCGGATGTGTACGTCACCTTGACTGCGGTGATCCGAGAGCAGGCAACCGGAGCTGTCGCGACCAAGGACTTCATCGTGAAGGTGCTGAAAATGACCGATGAGGATGCTGTGCGCGAAGCGGCCAAGGAGTTGACAGTGAATACAGGCGTTACATTCGCGCAGGGCGATACGTGGGAATCCGTGACGCTTGATTTCCTGATGCTGGGTCAAGGGTTATATGGAACATCGATCTCCTGGTCCTCGGCAGATCCGGGCACGATCGCCATCGGGACGCAAAACGGACAAGCGCAGGCGAGTGTCGTTCGTCCACAGAGCCGCGACAAGCATGTCGTGCTGACAGCGACGATAGCCAGAGGCGAGGCTTCCGTTACGAAGACCTTCCTTATGGTCGTGAACAATCGGACGGTCACAAAGGTTGACGGCGAGACGAGACAGCCGACATCGAGAGTGGCAGAAGCGACCGTGAACCCGAATGGTACGCCGAACAGCGATCAATTTACTATCCTGCGGACGCGGCTGTCAGACGGAACAAGTATCGATACGGTTATTGTCGACCCAGCCAAGATGACGCTGCTGACCGATGCATTCGATCCTGGAGAGAGTGAGGCGGCCAAGCGTACCGTAGAGCTGCGAATTGCGCAATCGGCAAGTGAGCCGGCAGACGAAGTTGCCGTAGAGATCCCAGGCTCCGCTGTCGCAGCGGTAGCCGACCGCAACGGACTGCTGGTTATCCGAACCGATGAAGGCAGTATCAGCATCGGTACCGACACGCTGAAGCAACTGGCAGAGCAAGGCACCGACCTATACTTCCGGCTCGTACCTGTGAACAGCAGCACGGAGCAAGCCGAAGCGGGTCAAGCGCTCCGCGAGGATAGTCAAGTGAAGCAGGCTGCAACTGGCAGGACGCTGAAGCTCTTGGGGGTTCCAAGAAAGATCGAAACGAACTTGACCGGAAGTCAGACGAGAGTAACGCTCCCACTCGACAGTGTCTTGCTTGCGGCCCAACAACCAGATGCTCTGCATGTATTCGTCGAGCACAGCGACGGGACGACCGAGCTATTGCGGGGCATCCTGCGGAGGGAGAATGGAACGTTGACTGGCGTCGAGATTGCGATCGATCGATTCAGCCGCTTCCAGGTTGTCTCCATCGATGCGGCCCAAGGAAGCAATGGCGGCAACAATACGGGGGGATACCATCCAGCGCCGACCTTGTCCCCGCCGGCAACGCTGGACAAAGGCAGCAAGGACGGGGCGACCAAGGTCGTCGTGGGAACGCCGGACAAGGGGAATAAATGGGTCGTGAAGGTATCGAACACTCCAATCTCCGTCCCGAGAGTCGGAGACCAGGCGCCGTCAGGCGAAGGCGTGACGAATCCTTACGTATCCGGCGATGATATCTTCGGCTCGGATGCGGAGCGGAATCGGTATATCGGCGTCTACGAAGTGGATGCGAATCATCGGATTGTGAAATTCCAGTTGCTGCTCGTCACCCCGGGGAAAATCCAGCAGGTGGAGGGCGTGCTGATCGATCTGATACTGAATGGCGTGAGACAGCGGGATACAGCCATCCTCGATCAGTCGGCATCGACTGACCAAGCGGCTGCGCGAATTATCGTAGACAATGACGCGATCCTCAAGCTTCTGACCGACGCGCCAGCAGGAAGCGTGCTGACGGTTCCTGAGATTGCGGATGTAACTATCGCGGATGCAGTCGTGAATGGCGAACTGCTGGATCGGATGATACAGCTTGATGGCGTATTCCGAATCGAGAGTGGTCTAGGGGCATACACGGTGCCTGCGGCAGCAATAGATCTCACTACGCTCGGCAATCCTGACGATCCAAGCGATCGATTCGTAACATTCTCGATTGCTTTGGCCAATTCAGCCGATGCCGCGCATATGAACGAATTGGCAACTGCCGATCGAATGATGCTGACAGGTACTCCTGTCCGGTTCTCAATCGTTGCAGAGTGGAATGGGGCTGTAGTGGAGGTCGAGAGGTTTAATCGCTATGTGCAACGAGAAGTCCGACTTCCGAAGGGCGCACAATCGGAGGTTACGACAGGCCTCTCGGTTACGAAGGATGGTACGCTTCTGCATATGCCGACTCGTATAGAGATTCGCGACGGCGAGCGTTACGCCGTCATCAACAGCTTGTACAATGGCGACTTCGCGCTGATCGGCAAGCAGGTTGCATTCGAGGATGTGAGGGGACATTGGGCGGCGACTGCAATCGATGAGATGGCATCGAGAAGCATCGTCGTCGGGATGACGAAGGATAGATTCGAGCCCAACCGACCGATTACGCGAGCCGAGTTCATCACGATGCTCGTGCGGTCTCTCGGTCTGAAGAACGACGCAGGCGAGGAGCAGCGCTTGAGCGATGTGAACCCGGGCGATTGGTTCTATGATTCTGTATCTGCCGCAGTGAAGTTCGGGCTGGTAAAAGGCTATGCTACAGGAGCGTTCAAGCCGACGAATCTTATTTCCCGTGAAGAAGCGTTGACGATCCTTGCAAGAGCGATGGCACTTACAGACTTGCATAAGGAGCTTAAGTCGGGCGCTGCGGACGCGTTGCTGGCCGCTTTTGCAGACAGTAATGAGGTTGCCCAGTGGGCCCGTCAGGGTATGGCGGCGGCGATAGATTCAGGCATCGTTCAAGGTCGCGAGACGAAGGAGCTTGCGCCGAAGGCTCTGATTACGAGAGCGGAGGCGGCAACGATTATCGAGAGATTGCTACGCGCTTCAAAGTTGATCTAAGCTCGCGGCGAAGCTTTAATTTCCCTGCCCATGTAGGAGGGCGCTAATACCAGTAATATGGGTCATCCCCCTTTAGGACAAGTTATCCATTGTTCTAAAGGGGATTTTTTTAATGATAAGAACTCTTGGAGCAAAGGTCGGCGGCGGCAATCAGTCATCTTAAACGCTGTTTAGGCAGCGAGGTCTCCTTAGTGTATTCAGACACGCCCAGTGCTATCCTTCACCCAACAGGGTTGTCATATGGCTCGTTCCGCCTTCATTTCATCCTTCACCAGATCATACGCCCGGATCGCTATCTCCAGGCATAATCGCCGTTCTGGTCTCAGATAATCAGGGCCGAGCAGCTCATCCAGCTTGTCCAGGCGATGATACAGCGTTTGCCGGTGGATGAACAGCCGCTCGGCCGTCTCCTGCTTGGAGCCCATGCAGGACAGATAGTGGTCGAGCGTGTGCACCAGCGCCAGTCCTCCCGATTGCTCGTAGGCCAACAAGGGGCCGAGATGGTTCTGCACGAACCGGATCAATTGGTCGGTATCGCCGATGCTTTTTAGCATCTGGTAGATTCCCATATCCTCGTAAAAAGCGCTCCCCGAAGGCTTCTCCTCCAGCATGCGCGTAATCGCGACGGCATCCAGCGCTTCCCGGTAGCTCTGGGCGGCCTCGCGCAGCGAAGACTTCACATGACCAAAGCCCGCATGAATGCGCAGCGATTCCTCGGGACGCAGCCGACTGGATTTCATCAGCAGCTCCGTTACCTTGCGAAGCGACTGCTTCACCTTCTCCCATTGCGCCTGCCTGTTGCCGAAGGTCTCCCGGATGCAGAGCAGATGGATGACGTTATTGTGCAAGAGCAGCAAGTTATATATGCCGTGCGTGGACAGAAGCGAGCGCAGGAGCATCAGGATATCCTGGTTGGGCCCCTTGGCGGAGAAGCTCTCCTCCCGCTGTCCCGAACGGTCCAGGATGACAGTGCCCGAGACGAATAAATAATGTCCTGTCGACAAGGAGGGAAGGCCGATCTGGGCGAGCATCTGATCCTCGTGGGGGATATCGCCGAACAGGATGCCGTGGACCAGCGTCGCATGCCCCTCGCTCATCCGGTCATCCAATACGAGCTTGCGCAGCAACAGCTGCTCTGCAGTCCTGCCCGCATAGTCCAGCAGGAGATCGATGTACAGGCTGTCTTCTTCGGTCATCGCGGACGCTTGAGCGGCCAAGCCGATATAGGACAACACGTGTCCAAGCCCCAGCACCGGCTGCAGAACGACGACGGTTCCCGAGGGGAGCGTCAGGCGCGTTGGCTTGCGGCCGGTTGGCGGCTGACGATCCACTAATGCCTCGGCTTCGCGCAGCAGCTCCTCTCCCGCTCCCGGTTCGCCCTCGGCCGGAATACAGAGCGAGGCTTCGGTGATCGAGAGATATAGCGATGTATAGGAAGTGAAGGATTTCAGGCACTCGACAATTGTATGAACTTCGGCCTTTTTAATAATGGCTTGTTGCAGGCGATGCGAAAAGTCGGCGAGCTTGCCCAGATTATGCGTTATCTCCATGCTGAATCCCTCCTCTCCTCATTCTGGAAGCGTTTCTGATCAAAATCGCCCTACAAAATGTAAAATCAAGCGGCCGACGAATCAGACATTGTGTATGAAGAAATGAGATTGGGGTCGTTTATAATGAAATTATGCGATATCTAAGTTAGCCTATCGGATATTGAGAATTATAGTACGAGTTTTCCGGAAAAACCATTCCTAAATCTAGGAAGGACGTTCGAAATGACGATTGAATGGACGAAAAAGACGCGTTTCCTTCGCATATTGCGAGACGGGCAGGCTGCTGATCGGCCGCTCGTATCGGCGTGGCGGCATTTTATCGAAGCCGAGCGCGACAGCGAATTGCTAGCTGCGGCAACGGTTGCGTTTCAACGCGAGCATGACTGGGATTTTGTCAAGATCAATCCCCGGACGACGTATTACGCAGAGGTCTGGGGCAATGAATACGACTACGAGCAATATGACGGGGTTGTGCCGGCCGTAGCCAAAGCGCAAATCTCGACAGCCGACGAGCTGCGACGGATTACCCGCCGCCCGGCAGACGCCGAGCCGTTCCGCGAGCAGCTCGCGACGATTGCGGGCGTGCGCCGCGAGCTCGGAGAGGATGTGCCGATTGTCCAGACCTTGTTCTCGCCGCTAGCGGTGCTGGAATACCTCGGAGGGCATCGCACGTTAGCCTCCTATCGTCCCGCGATTCGCGAGGCGACGCCGCTGCCAGGATTGCTGGCAGCGAGTCCGAACGAGGTCCACGCTGCGCTGCGCCACATTACCGAGACGCTGGCAGGCTATGCCCGGGCGGCGTTGCAGGCGGGAGCGGACGGGATCTTCTACGCGGTGCTCGGACTGGCGCGCGACGGCTACCTGACGGAGGAGGAATACGAGACGTTTGGTCGTCCGTATGACTTGATGCTGCTGAAGGAAATTGCTCCGGCGCCGATCATCCTCCATACTTGCGGACCGGAAGCGCATCCCGAGCGGTTCGCGGATTATCCTGTGTCCGCGCTTCACTGGGCGGA
The DNA here is from genome assembly GCF_003851045.1 of Paenibacillus sp. 598K. Taxonomy (GTDB): domain Bacteria; phylum Bacillota; class Bacilli; order Paenibacillales; family Paenibacillaceae; genus Paenibacillus_D. The sequence goes on from NZ_BFBX01000010.1 coordinate 6,182, forward strand.
TCGCGCTCCGGGCAATCCGCCCCTCGCGGAGAGTCTGAGCTGGTCGGAGAGCCCCGTCGCGATGGGCGGAGTAGACGAGCGGTTGTTCGCTGCTGCGGGATCGGCCGATGAGGTGGCGCGGCAAGCAGACGAGGCCATCCGCAGCCTGACCGGACGGCCATTCGTATTGGCCCCGGGCTGCGGCTTGCCGCTCGAGTCGGATCGCGAGGCGCTGCGAGCGCTGAGGGCGGCAGTAGAGCAGCAACATACGCCTGAGCAATAGGCAGCGGAGAGGGGGAGACGCTTTGGAGGCGGTGCTGGAGGTTCGGCAGGTGCAAGTGACGTTCCAAACGGAAAAAGGCGACATCGCGCCGGTTGAAAATGTCGACTTTCGTCTCGGCAAGGGGGAGACTCTGGCCATCGTCGGCGAGTCGGGCAGCGGCAAAAGCGTAACCAGCTTGTCCATTATGGGCCTGCTCGGAAAAGCCGGCCGAGTGAGCCGCGGCTCCATCTCGTTTGATGGCCGGGAGCTGACGGGGCTGACGGCCAGAGCGCTGAATCGGATTCGCGGCAATGAGATCTCGATGATCTTCCAGGAGCCGATGAGCGCGCTTAACCCGGTGCTGACGATCGGTCATCAGCTTGCCGAGCAGATCCGCAAGCACCGGAAGCTCAGCCGCAAGGAGGCGCGCGCCGAAGGCGAGGCGATGCTGAGGAAGGTGGGCATCGCGCGCGCGGAGTCGATCATGCGGGAGTATCCGTTCGCCCTGTCGGGCGGCATGCTGCAGCGGGTCATGATCGCCATGGCGATGTCTTGCAACCCGAAGGTGCTGATCGCCGATGAGCCGACAACCGCGCTGGACGTCACGATACAAGCGCAGATCCTGCGGCTGATGAAGGGGCTGAAAAAGGAGTTCGGCACCTCCATCGTGCTGATCACGCATGACATGAACGTTGTAGCCGAGATGGCTGATCGCGTCATCGTCATGTACGGCGGCGAAGTGGTGGAGGAGGCGGATGTGTTCCGGCTGTTCGACCATCACCGCCATCCCTACACGAAAGGGCTGCTCGAATGCATCCCGCAGATTGGAGGGGGCAAAGGAGAACGATTGGCGGCGATTGCGGGCACGGTGCCGCTTCCGCAGCATATGCCAACGGGCTGCCGCTTCCAGGACCGCTGCCCGCATGTGATGGATCGGTGCAGAGAGCAGCACCCGCCGCTGCTGGCAGCCGGTCCGGGACACCAGGTGCGCTGCTGGCTGGCTGCCGATGGAGAGGGGGGAGCGGGAGATGGACAGACACGATGAGGGCGAGTCCAAGGCCAAGGAGCATCCGTTGCTGGAGGTTGGCGGACTGAAGAAGCATTATCCGGTCCGCGCCGGCCTGCTGGGCAGACCTGCGGGACAAGTCAAGGCGGTGGATGGCGTTTCGTTCCGTCTTGAGCAAGGTCGTACGCTAGGCATCATCGGCGAGTCGGGCAGCGGCAAGTCGACGATGGGCCGGCTTATCCTGCAACTGGAGCAGCCTACGGAGGGCAGCGTGACCTTCCAGGGCCGCGAGTTGACGGGACTGACCCAGCGCCAGCTTCGGCCGATGCGGACCGAGATGCAGATTGTATTCCAGGACCCGTACTCCTCGCTCAATCCTCGCAAGCGCATCGGCGACCAGCTTGGCGAGCCGATACGCGTCCATCGGCTGCTCGAGGGCGCTGCGGTGGAGACGCGAGTGCAAGAGCTGCTGGAGACTGTAGGGCTGTCCAGACATCACCGGAACCGGTATCCCCATGAATTCTCGGGGGGCCAGCGTCAGCGGATCGGCATCGCGCGGGCCTTGGCGCTGAATCCGAAGCTGATCGTATGCGACGAGCCGGTATCGGCGCTGGATGTGTCGATCCAGGCTCAGATCCTGAACCTGCTCAAGGATCTGCAAGGCGAGCTGGGCCTGACCTATCTGTTCATCGCCCATGGCCTGGGCGCTGTCGACTATATCAGCGACGAGATCGGGGTGATGTATCTGGGCAAGCTGGTGGAGATCGGCGACAGCGCCAAGCTGTTCGGGGCGCCCAGACATCCTTACACCGCTGCTCTGCTGGCTTCGAACCCCCCGGCCTCTCCGCATGAGCGGAGCGCGGACGAGCCCGTGCTGCAGGGAGATATCCCGAGCCCGCTGCATCCGCCCGCAGGCTGTCGCTTCCATACGCGATGTCCGTATGCGCAGCCGCGCTGCAGCACGGAGGAGCCGGCTCTGACGGGCGAGAGCGACCATTTGGCCGCATGCCACTATCCGCTGCATTGACCAAGTCCCCAGACGAGGAGGAAGAGCATGCTTCACTATTTGCTGCGCCGCATCCTGATCGCGATTCCAGTCCTCGCAGGGATCACGCTGTTCAATTTTCTTATTATCAATATGGCGCCGGGCAATCCTGTAGAGATGTTTATTAATCCCTCCATGAGCCAGGCCGATATCGATCTGCGCAAAGAGCAGCTCGGCATCAACGATCCGATTGCCATGCAATATTTCCGCTGGCTGGGCAATGTGCTGCAAGGCGATTTCGGCTATTCCTATTCAAGCTACGAGCCGGTAGCCCAGGTGGTCGGGGCGCGGATCGGACCTACGCTGCTATTGATGGGCTCATCTCTGCTGCTGGCCTACCTGATTGCCATTCCGATCGGCATTCTCAGCGCCAGGAAGCAATATTCATGGCTGGATTACTCCGCAACCTCCTTTTCCTTCCTCGGCGTGTCTGTCCCGAACTTTATCCTCGGGCTGGGCGGCATCTATCTGTTCGCGCTCACTTGGAAGCTGTTCCCGACGGGCGGGATGTACACACTGGGCAAGGAGAAGACGCTAGGCGATCTGCTGCACCATCTGATCATGCCGGCGCTCATCCTGGCGACCGCCTCCGCAGGAAGCATGGTGCGATACGTGCGCTCGAGCGTGCTGGAGGTGCTGGGGCAGGACTATCTGCGCACAGCGAGAGCCAAAGGGCTGTCGGAGTTTATCGTCATCAACAAGCATGCGCTCCGCAACGCGATGATCCCGATCATTACGGTCGTAGGGCTCGATGTGCCGCTGCTGTTCGGCGGGGCGGTCATCACGGAGCAAGTATTCGGCTGGCCGGGCATGGGACAGCTGATGATCCAATCGATCGGCTCGCGCGATTATCCGACGTTGATGGCGATTAACCTGATCGCGGCAGTGGCCGTGCTGGCCGCTAACCTCTTGACGGACATCGCTTATGCGGCGGCGGACCCTGCGATCAAATACAGCAAACGATGAAGGGAGCGAGCTCATGCGTACGAAAACCGTGCTGACAGACGGCGAGGGCGGCCGGGAGATCGCATCGGCGGAGATTGCGGCGGAGCAGGACGGCGGCTGGCGGCTGCTCGCCAGGCGGTTTTTCCGCCACAGGCTGGCCGGAGCGGGACTGGTCCTGTTCGCCTTGCTGGCGCTAATGGCGCTGCTGGCGCCGTTGTTCGCTCCCTATGATCCTTATGCGGTCGGACGCTCCTATCTGGCTCCTTCGTGGTCGGACGGACATCTGCTCGGTACGGATCAGAGCGGTCGCGATGTGCTCAGTCGGCTGATCTATGCCTCGCGGGTCTCGCTGTCCGTCGGCGTCGGAGCGGTAGCGATCTATGTCGCCATCGGTACGCTGGTCGGCGCCATTGCGGGATATTTCGGCGGCTGGGTCGACAGCCTGGCGATGCGGATTACCGATGTGTTTATGTCTTTTCCTTACCTGATGGTCATTCTCGTCATGGTCAGCGTGCTCGGACCCAGTCTGGGCAACATTATTTTGGCGCTTGGCCTGCTCGGCTGGCCGTCGGTCGCCCGGCTGATCCGGGGCGGCGTGCTATCGGTCAAGGAAAAGGAGTTCGTCAAAGCGGGGATCGCGCTCGGCTACAGCACGCCGCGGCTGCTTTTCCTGCATATTTTGCCCAATGTCATCGCCCCTGTCCTCGTCAATGCCACCTTCGGCATTGCTGTGGCGATCATTACGGAAGCGTCGCTCAGCTTCCTCGGCATGGGCGTCCAGCCTCCGACCGCGAGCTGGGGCAATATGCTGATCGAAGCGCAGTCCTTCTCCACGCTGTCCGGTCGTCCCTGGTTGTGGGTGCCGCCCTCCTGCATGATTATCATTGCGGTCATCTCCATCAACTTTATGGGCGACGGCCTGCGCGATGTGATGGACCCGAAGGGACGGCGCTGATGCGCACACAGGATCGACCGGCCATGAGCCCGGGCGTCCGACGGAGCGAGTGAGAGCTCTGAAGCTGGTGACGCCACGCGGCAGCCAGCGCTGTCACGGTTCCAGCACCAATGGAGCACATACAAACATTATTTGGAGGGTTACTCGCATGTTGAAAAAATCTGCTCTTCTGCTTCGCCTGTTCGTCATCGTCGTCGCCATTGCCGTTATCGCCGCGTGCAGCAACAACAATGCCGGCACATCCGGTACGAACGAGCCGCCGGCAAGCAATGGCCAGGCGAGCGGCGAGACGCCTGCCGCCGACAAAACGCTGTTCATCGGCATGTCCATTCCGCCGGTCGCATTTAACCCGCTGGCCAACGGCGATATCGCATCCACGTACGTCCAGGGCTTCCTGTTCGATCCGCTGCTGGTCATGGACGGCCCGCTCAGCTTCGTGCCGAAGCTGGCGACATCGATCGAGTCGGAGGATAACCAGAACTACACGATCAAGCTGGACGAAAAAGCGACCTGGTCCGACGGCACGCCGCTAACGGCCGACGATCTGATCTTCACGCTGAACCGTGCGGCCGACCCGCTGGTGAATTCCGTATACGGCGCCTACGTGTCGATACTGGAAGGCGTCGAAGCGACCGGCAAGCTGCCGGAGGGACAAAGCGAGATTCCGTCCGTCAAAAAAGTCGATGCGCATACTGTCACCCTGACGACCAAGCAGCCGGTGGACCCCAATCTGGTGAAGGAGCAGATCGGCTCCAAAATTTTGATCCTGCCCAAGCATGTCCTCGACAAGGTCGCCAAGGATCAGCTGGCGCAAGATCCGTTCATGCTGAGCCCGAACGTCACCAGCGGAGCGTTCACCTTCGTAAAATACGAGAAAGACCAATACGTGCAGCTAGCCGCCAATCCCGACTACTATCAGGGCGCGCCAAAGCTGGCTAACGTCTACATCAAGATCCTGACCGTGCCGAATCTGGTCGCTCAACTGCAGAGCGGCGAGATTCATATGACGTCCGGCGGTTCGCCGGCCAAAATCCCGGTGCAGGACTATGAAACGATCCAAAACCTGCCCGACGTGACAAGCAGCATCGAAACAACGCTGAACTTCCAGAGCGTGCTGATCAATCAAGCCAAGCTGACGAATGTGACATTGCGCCAGGCGATCGCGCATGGCATCAACCGCCAATTCATCGTCGACGAGCTGCTGGCGGGCACCGGAGAGATCATTAACAGCCCTTATACGTCCTTGCATGCATACAGCAATCCGAATGTGAAGTCCTACGACTACGATCCGGAGAAATCCAAGGCGCTGTTCAAGCAAGCCGGCTGGAACTTCGACGACACGCTGGAGCTGATCGTGCCTACAGGCAACCAGATCCGCGAGCAGGTAGGCAACATTATCGTCGAAAATCTGCGTCAGGTTGGCGTAAAGGCTCAAATCTCCACCTTCGACTTCCCGACGGTCATGCAAAAGGCGCGCGCGGGCGAATACGACCTGCTGCTCATGGGCTTTACCTTTACGATGGACCCGGACTACACCTCGCTCTACGGCAGCAATGAGCCATACAACTTTATGAAATACGAAAGCGCAGAAAACGACCGGTTGCTGCTCGAAGGCAAAAACGAAGCCGACCCGGCCAAGCGCAAGGAGATCTACAACCAACTGCAGGAGCTGTGGCAGGAGGATCTGCCGATGATCACGCTCTATTCCGATCCCGACTTCATCGCCGTATCCAAAAAAGTCATCCACGGCGGTCCTAAAGTGTTCGGCACGTTCGCTGATCTGCAAAACTGGGATATCGAGGCGTAAAGCACCGGCCGCGCGAGCCTGTCGGCTCGCGCAGACGGCGGAAGGAGGAAACAGACATGTCCAGCAAGGAAGCGGACCGTTGGTTGCAGGCGGCCGAGGAGGCGTACCCTCTCGCGGTCCGGCTGCTCGGGGAGATGGTGGCCATCCCTTCCGTCGCGGCGCAGCATCGGGAGATCCCGGCCGCTGCGTCCTATGTGAAGCGGAGCGTGGAGGCGTTGGGCGGCGAAGCGTTGATCTACGACGACCTGCCCGGCAATCCCGTCGTCTACGGCTTTTTCGCCGCAGGTCCGGGCGGAGATGCCGACAGGACGCTGCTGTTCTACAACCATTACGATGTCCAGCCGGAGGAGCCGGCAGAGGAATGGGAATCGCCGCCCTTTGCGTTGACGGAACGGGAGGGCAAGCTGTTCGGGCGCGGCGTCGGCGACAACAAAGGCGATATCGCGGCGCGGCTGGCGGCGGTCGACCTGCTCCGGCGACAGCCGGGCGGTCTGCCCTGCAACGTGAAGTTTATGGTCGAGGGCGAGGAGGAGATCGGCAGCCCGAATCTGGCCCCTTATGTGGCCCGGTACGCCGAGTCCTTTGCCGCTGACGCCTGCATCTGGGAGTTCGGCTACAAGGATGAGGGCGAGCGGCAGGGGCTGGTCGCGGGCTTGAGAGGACTGCTCTATCTCGAGCTGGTCTGCAAGGGAGCCGATCAGGACCAGCACTCGCTGGCCGGCGGCTATATCGACAACCCTGTGCTCCGTCTGGCGCATGCGCTCTCCAGCCTGAAGGATCCGAACGGGGAGGTGCTGGTGGCCGGCTTCCACGATGACGCTCAGGCCCCTACCCCCGAGGAGCTGGAGGCGGTCAGGCAGCTTCCGTTTGACGGCGAGGCGATCAAGCGGCTCTACGGCCTGCGCCTGCCCTTGCTGACGGAGCGCTCCGGTAAGGACCCGCGCGTCGTCACCGCCTTTGAATCGCTGCTCACCGTCTGCGGCATCCAGGGCGGATATACCGGCAGCGGAGCCAAGACGCTCATCCCGAGCGAAGCGATGGCCAAGGTCGAGGCCAGGCTGGCGGCGGGGCAGGAGCCGCAGCGTATCCTCGAGCTGCTCCGCGCGCATCTGGATCGGCATGGCTATGACGACATCCAGATCCGCGTGCTGAACGACCGACAGCGGGGCTTCCGCTCCGATCTGTCCGATCCCTTCGTCCAGCTGGTGCGGAGCACGGCAGAGGAGCTGTATCCAGACGGCGTCACGCTCACGCCCAGCCATCCGGGGTGCGGCCCCATGTACGATCTGGGCTCGGTGCTGCAGCTGCCTATCGTCAGCACCGGCATCGGCTGGATCGGTTCGCGCTATCACGCGCCCAACGAGAATGTCCGGATCGCCGACCTGAAGCAGGGCATCGCTCACATCGCTTTACTGCTGAGCCGCTTCGGCGGACAGCCATCTACGAACTGAGAGGAGGCGACAGCCTTGAAACTGTTAAAAAACTGCATCCTGATCGACGGCTTGTCTCAAGAGCCTGTGGATGACGCCTATGTCGTCATCGACGGCGACACGATCGCCGCCGTTGGCCGCGGCGCATATCCCTCGACAGCCGCTGAAGTGATAGACTGCCAGGGCGCTTATGTGTTGCCCGGCTTGATCGATACGCATGTGCATCTGATCTGGAACGGCTCGTCCCATCCGCAGTCGCTGATCGCCGGAGCCGATCCCGAGACGGTAACGCTGTATGCTTACCGCCATGCCTTGCAGACGCTGTCGCTCGGCATTACCTCGGTGCGCGATCTCGCCTCGCCGTTCAAGACGGTGCTGCAGCTGCGCAACGCCATCAACGCCAATCTGCTGGTCGGCCCGACGATCGTCGCGTCCGGGCCGTCGATCAGCATGACAGGCGGCCATATCCACTACATCGGCGTGGAGGCCGACGGCGAGGACGAGGTCCGCAAGGCGGCGCGTCAGCTGCTGAAGCAAGGGGCCGACGTCATCAAGGTGATGGCGACGGGCGGCATCTACACGAACGGCGAGGAGCCGGGCTCGGTCCAGATGACGTTGTCCGAGCTGAAGGCGGCCCGCGAGGAAGCGGCCAAGAAGAACAAGAAGACAGCCGCCCACGCCCAGGGCTTGCAAGGCATCGTCAACTGCCTCGATGCCGGGATCGAGACGATCGAGCACGGCATCTATGCAGACCGCGACGCGCTCCACCGCATGAAGGCGCAAGATGCGTATCTGGTGCCCACGATGATCGTGTTCCGCAATCTGGCTTCGGACAGCGGCATCCCGGCCTGGGCACACAAGAAGGTGCAGCATGTGCTGGAGCCGCATCGCAGCATGCTCGAGCAGGCCGTGTCGCTGCAGGTCAAGATCGCCACAGGAACCGACTGCGGCTCTCCCGCGACGCCGCCGAGATTTTACTTTGACGAGCTGGTGATCATGCAGGAGGCAGGCATGACGCCGATGGAGGTTATCCACGCGTCCACGCGAGTAGCCGCTGCATGCATCGACCTTCACGATCGCGGCACGATCGAAGCCGGCAAAAAGGCCGATCTGCTAATTGTGCGGAGCAATCCGCTTGACGACTTGCATGCTCTCAGAGAAGACAAGCAAGTGATGAAGGACGGGCGCTTAGTAAGCGGAAAACTGCTTTTGCTGTGACGGTACCGCTCTACATGACAAACAAGGGGGCAAACGTACTTGAGCACATCCAACATCCGTCTGGGCATCGATATCGGGGGAACGTTCACGGACCTTACGGTATATGAAGAAGAGAGCGGAACAACCGTCAGCCTCAAAACGCCGACCGTGGCGGGTGACCCTGTGCAGGGAATCGCCAATGGTTTGCTGCTGCTCCGAGAGAAGGGGCTGACGGCCGATCAGATTCATTATTTCGTGCATGGCACGACCATTGGTCTCAATACATTGCTGCAAAGAAAAGGCGCCAAAACGGCGCTGTTCGTTACCGAAGGCTTTCGGGATATTTTGCACTTGCAGCGGCTGAGGCTGCCGGTGCCTTATGATTTTCGCTCTCGACTGCCGGAGCCGCTCGTGCCCCGGAGTCTGGTGTACCCGATCGCGGAGCGGCTGCGCCAGGACGGCACGGTCGCTCGCGAGCTTGACCTGGCGCAGCTGGACGCGGCGATTGACGCCGCGATGGCGGCCAAGGTCGAAGGCATCGTCGTCTGTTTTCTTCATAGCTACAAAAACGCTGAACATGAGCTTGCGGCAGCCAGACGGATCAGGGAACGCTCGGGCGGACGTCTGGAGGTAACGACGTCAGCCGAGCTGTGGCCGCAGATGCGCGAATACGAGCGCGCCGTCATGGCTGCCGTAAATTTATATATATTGCCGACATGCAAACGGTATTTCCAAACGTTGACGGAGCGTCTGCTGCTGGAGGGCGTGACGGCCAAGCCGTTTATTACGCAGTCCAATGGCGGCTTGATGGATATCGGGACAGCGGCGGAAGCGCCGGTCCGCACCCTGTTCTCCGGTCCGGCTGGAGGCATCGTCGGCGCGGTCCGGGCAGCGGAGTCGGCAGGCTTGCGCAATGTCATCACACTGGATATGGGCGGCACCAGCGCAGACATTTCCATCATCGAGAACCTGCAGCCGTCTTTTGTTCAGAGCAATCATCTGGCCGGGTTTCCGATTATTTTGCCTGCCGTGTCGATTTTTTCGGTGGGCGCTGGCGGCGGCTCCTTCGCCTGGATCGACAAGGGAGGCTTGCTGAAGGTCGGACCGGAGTCCGTAGGCTCCGATCCTGGTCCGGCCTGCTACGGCATCGGCGACAAAGCGGCGATGACCGATGCCTTCCTGCTCTGCGGCTACATCCATCCGGATCGGTTCGCAGCCGGTCATATGCAGCTGCATCCCGAGCTGTCGGCCAAGGCGTTGCAGCCGATCGCCGACTATCTCGCATGCGACATTTGGGAGACGGCGGACAAGATGATCCAGGTCGCGGTTGCCAACATGTACGCCGAGCTCAGCGGCATCATCGAGCAGCATGGCCTGGACCCGCGCGATTTTAGCTTGCTTGGCTTTGGCGGCGCCGGTCCGGTCGTCGTCAGCTTTTTGGCCGAGGAGATCGGCGCCGATTCCGTGCTGATCCCGCCTAGCCCCGGCACGCTCTGCGCGCTTGGCTCGCTGCTGGCCGACTTCGCTTACGATGCGGTGCAGGCCCGTTACGAGCGGCTGGAGCAGATTGCGCTGTCCGAGCTGCGGGCCGAGTATCGCAAGCTCTCGGCGCAGGCGGAGGCTTGGCTGGCCGAGCAGCAGATCCAGGGGCTCGAGGGTCACAGCATCCATTACTTCATGGATATCCGGTATGCCGGACAGGCCTTCGAGCTGGAGCTGCCGATTGAAGACAAGCAGCTGCGGCGCAAGGATCATCGCAGCATCATACAGTCGTTCCACGAGCTGCATCAGCGGCAGTACGGCCATCATGATGAGAAGGCCGCGCTGGAGGTTATCCAGCTGCGCGTCCGTATCCTGGGGCATACGATCAAGCCGGGCATCCGCCAGATCGGGCGGGCTGAGGGCCCGGCCGAAGCGAAGGGACGGCGGCAGATGATTTGCAACGGGCGCACGAGCGAGGCTGCGATCTACTGGCGCTCGGAGCTGCTGGAGGGCCATGTCATCGCGGGACCGGCCATCGTGGAGCAGGACGACACGACGGTACTGGTGCTGGATGGCTGGCAGGGCCGGATCGACGGACATGGCAATTTGATTTTGCGCAGAGGGGAGGAGACGGCATGAGGACGGACCCGGTAACGCTGGAGATTATGCGGAGTTATTTTAATGCGATTGCAAGCGGGATGGGGCATATTATCGAGAGGACCTCCATGACGACCTTCGTCAAGGAGTCGGCGGATTTTGCCACCGCGCTGGCAGCGCCCTCCGGACAGTTTTTTGTCTACCCACAATCGATCGGGGTAACGATCTTCATGGGCCTCAGTCTGCAGCAGGCGATCGAGTCCTGCCGGGAGGAGCTGGAGGAGGGCGACATCATTATTACCAACGACCCTTACAGCACCGACGGGCTGGCGACGCATCTTCCCGATGTGCATGTGTTCAAGCCGATCTTCGTGGACGGCGAGCTGATCAGCTACGCTTGGTCCTTTGTCCATTGCAGCGACGTGGGGGGGCTCGTCCCGGCGAGCATCTCGCCGCTGGCAACCGACATCCATCAGGAGGGCTTGCGCATACCTCCGGTCAAGCTGTACCGCGCAGGCAAGTCCAACACGGACGTGCTGTCCTTCCTGGATAACAACAGCCGGGTGCCGGGGTTAAATCGGGGCGATATCCACGCGATGGTCGCTGCCGTGAATACGGCGGAGACGCGTCTTCATACGATGGCGCGCAAGTTCGGCAGCGAAGCGGTGAAGGCGGCTATGCTGGATCTGCTGGAGCAGGGAGAGCAGCGCTCGCGCCAGGTCATCTCGGCGATCCCTGACGGCAGCTACGCCTTCGCGGACTATCTGGACGACGACATGGTGTCCGACGTGCCGATCCGGCTCGCCTTGACGCTGACGGTGCAGGGCTCGGAGATGGTGCTGGACTTCACCACCTGCGATTCGCAGGTGAGCACCGCGTTTAATCTGGTCACCAACGGCAAGCCGCATTCCTTTATGCTGCAAGGGCTGATCAACTATATTATTAGCGCCGACCCTTATATCCCTGTCAACGGAGGCATCATCGCGCCGATCCGCGTCATCGCGCCGCGCGGCAGCATCGTCAACCCGGAGTATCCCGCCTCGGTCGGGGTGCGCCATGCGATCACGATGCGGCTGTACAGCGCGGTGCTGGGCGCCCTGTCGCAGGCTGTGCCGGAGCTGGTGCCTGCGGCGGGAGCGGGGCAAGCAGCCATCGTCGTCCTCTCCACGCCGGGCGATGACGGCAGGTCCCGCGACATGGCGGTCATCGAGCCGATGGGCGGCGGAGGCGGCGGCCAGAGCGATATGGATGGCGTCGACGGCATCGATCATGCCTCCGGCTTCCTGCAGAATACGCCGATCGAGAGTCTGGAGCAGCACATCGACGTGCTGGTGCATCGCTACGAGCTGCTGCCGGATACTGGCGGCGCGGGCTTGCATCGGGGCGGCCATGCGATCGGCCTTGATTTTGAGATCAGGAGACCAGAGTCTATCGTGACCGCCAGAGGTCTGGAGCGGATGAGCTTCCAGCCCTGGGGCTTGACGGGCGGCAAGGCGGGGGCGCTGGGCCATATCGTGTTGAATCCGGATGGCGAGCGCAAACCGATCGCCAAAATCAGCGTCCTGACCCCGGAGCAAGGGGATATCGTCAGTATCCGATCGCCCGGCGGCGGCGGTTGGGGCAATCCGCTGGACCGTTCCCCGGAGCTGGTGGTGCGGGAAGTCGCCGACGGCCTCCTCAGTCCGGGACAAGCGGCCGAGCAATATGGCGTCGTCATCGCCGAGCTGGCGGACGATCCCTCAGGCCATCTGTTCACCTGGGATCGTCTGGCGACCGAGGAGCTGCGCGCCCAGCGGCATCGACAGACGGCGGGCATCGTACAGCCGCTGTGGCAATTTGGCGAAGCCCGCGAGCGGTACGAGCGGCGATTTACGCCGGAAGCCAGCGATGCGCTGGCGGTGTTGCTGCAGGAGCTGCCGCCGTCGCTTCGCTGGAACCGCAAGCAGGAGGTTCACAAGCTGGCGGCCCAGCAGGACGGCGAGTCGGTCACGGCGGCGGATATCGAGGCGATCTGGCAGCTTTACTCGACTCGGCTCTAGACTGCCAACCCAGCTTCTCCTCAAGTCCCCGGCTTGCAAATGGAGGCCAGATAGCTCTCCAGCACTTGCTCTGCCCGGGCCGGCTTCAGCCGGTCCGGGCCCATCAGCATGTGCAGAGCCAGCCCGTCGAGCAGGGCGTACAGCTTTTCCGCTTCGAGCGGCAGCTCCAACGTCGGCCGCAGCAACCCTAGCTGGGCCAGATGCGACAGGAGCTGTTCCACCGCCTGCAGAATCCCGTCATACTGCGCGTCAAAGGCAGGCGGATTTGATTTTTTCATATGGAACGTAAACTCGAACCAAACCTCCATCTCCAGCCGCCGCTCCTCGTCGCACGGCACCATCTCCATCAGCATGCGCAGCACCTTGCGGACGGGGGGCAGCTCCTCCGTAGCCACCTGCCGGATGCGCGCCGTTGCCCGCTCCTTGACGACCTCCATGGCAAACACGAGCAAATCATCCTGGGTCGGGAAATAATGCCTTAGCGCGCCGAGCGACAAGCCGGACTCCTGCGCAATATTGCGCACGCTGGCGCCCTTGATGCCCTTCTGCTGGACGACCCGCCAGGCGGCCTCCGCAATTTCCAACCTTCTCTCATCATGATCCACAATTTTTGGCATGCTTCTATTGTAGCAAAGCCGTGGAATGGAAACAACAATATAATACAGTTGTATTATAAAAATGAAGTTGCTATACTGGTTCGGAAGGGAGCTGGGAGCATGAATGCAATCGCCTGGATGATCGTAGGCTGCGAAATCGCATTTTGGGTGTTTATTATCTCGGGTCTGACCGTGCGCTACATCGGGCGACAGCCTGCGGCGGGGATGGTGTTGCTGGCGCTGACGCCGGTCGTGGATGTGGTCTTGCTGCTGCTGACCGGCTGGGATCTGCTGTACCATAATAGCGAGGCGACGGTCGCCCATGGCATCGCTGCCGTGTATATCGGCGTGTCGATCGCCTTTGGGAAGCGGATGATCCGATGGGCGGATGAGCGGTTCCGCTACTATGTCACCAAGGAGGGGCCGAAGCCGGCGAAGCTGTATGGGATGGCGCAAGCTCGCGATTATATGGGCAGCTGGCTGCTGCATCTGCTCGCCTACGCGATCGGCTGCGGCCTGTTGCTGGGGTTGACCTATCTGATAGACGATGCCTCCCGGACAGCAGCGCTGAATGGGATCCTACGCATCTGGTCTGTCGTTCTGGGCATCGATTTCGTTATCGCCTTGACCTATTTTTTGTGGCCCCGGCGCAGTCCTGGAGAGGCGGCGTAGCTGCTTCAACTTGACATGGCAAATGTACCCGGCTATAGCTTTTAGCTATAACCAGGTATGCCTTTTTGGTATTCCATCTCCTCCTCCCGGGCGTGATATGATCATCGTATAACATCTAGGAGGTTGGAGGACATGACAGACAAGTTCCAGATCGTCGGAAGTCTATTGCGGCCTGAAGAGCTGTTGAAATATAAAACCCAGATCGAGCACCGTGACGATATTCAGTATCCGTTCTATGACCATTTTGAGGGCTATCAACAATGCGAGACGGAGGCGATCCAGCAGGTCGTCCAGAAGGAAGTCGAGCATAACCTGTCCGTCCTGACGGACGGAGAGTTTTCCAAATCGCTGTGGCACCTGGACTTCGTATGGGGCTTTGGCGGCGTCGAACGATATATCGCCGATCATGGCTACTTCTTCCGCGACCTGGACGGATCGTCCAAGTACGAGACGCGCAAGGATATCGGCATCCGCATCACAGCGCCGCTGAGCGGCAAGAATCATCATTTCATCGGGCTGTTCAAGCAGCTGCAAGAGACGGCGGGCGAGCAGCAGACGAAGCTATGCGTGCCGTCGCCATCCCATATCTTCGGCGAGCTGTCGTGGTCGGACAACATGAACGGCGCTGATGCGGTCTATCGCAACAAGGAGGAGCTCAAAGCAGGCTTGGTGAGCGCCTACAAGGAATTCGTGGCCGACTTCGCTGCGGCTGGCGGCCGGATCCTGCAATTCGACGACTGCCTGTGGGAGCTGTTCGCCGACGACAACCCGAACTCGCCGTTTACGGGCGAGCAGGTCGACCATGCAGAGGTTCAGAAGCTGGCGACCGACTTCATCGAGATTAACAACACGGTCATCGACTTCGGCCATAGTCTGGGGCTGAAGATGTGGACGCATAACTGCCGCGGCAATTACGACTCACGCAACATGGGCGGAGGCTCGTATGCCAAGATCGCCAATCTGTTCCTGAAGCAGCTCAAATATGACCGCTTCTTCCTGGAGTGGGACGACGACCGCGCAGGCTCGATCGAGGCGCTGGAAGTATTCAAGGATCGCCCGGACACCGAGATCGTGCTCGGCCTGCTCTCCTCCAAGACGCGTACGCTCGATGACGAGGCGCGCGTCGTGCGTCTGCTCGACGAAGCGTCGAAGATCATCGACAAGGACCGGCTGCTGCTCTCGCATCAGTGCGGCTTCGCCTCCTGCGACGGCGGCAACGAGCTGAGCGAAGCGGAGCAATGGGCGAAGATCGACCAAGGACAAAAAATTGCCAAGCAGTATTGGGGGCAAGCTTAATCGCGACCTCGGCAAGGTAGCAGACGGTGATCGGCGGGAAGACGACTATCCAAAAGACAAGAGCGGAATGCAGGCTGTCATACCTGTCATTCCGCTCTTTTTTACGTTTGCGCTTGAACCGTCCTGGCATACTCGCTGGGCGACATGCCTGTGATGCGCTTGAACTGGCGCGAGAAAAAATGAAGGCTTGCATAGCCGAGAAGCTCGGCGATCTCCGTCATGTTGTACGTTTCTTCGCGGATATGCAGCTTGGCATGCTCGATCCGCAAGCGCACGATATATTCCGTGACGCCGCTGCCGGTATGGTCGCGGAATAAGGAGCGAACATGAGATTGGCTCAGGGCAAATTCGGCGCACACGGCATCGATGGACGGGCGCTCGGCGATTCGAGCCGTCAGGAATTCGACGATCCGGCGGATCAGGTCGCGTTGTCCTTTCTCTTGGGGCAAGGAGGATAGTCTGCGAGCAGACGGCGGTGCCTGACTGCGGCGGATGAGCTGGATGAGCAGCGTCTCCAGATAGATTTTGACCAACTGTTCGGCCCCGAAGTCAGGCTTATCCTTGCGTGCGAGCGGGTGAGCCGACCTCGCCGAGGCGGGTTTGTTGATCGTCTTGTTGATGGGAGCTGCGAACAGCTTGTCCGCCTCCTCCATGAGATTCGAGAGCTGCTGCCGTTCGGCATTACCGAGCCGCAGCATTTTGTGCGTAAAAAATCGCATCGCCTCGGATTTGCAGCCGAAGGCCACGATGAATGTATTCGGCGGTGTCTTCCGATTGCACTTCAAGCTATGGAATTCGTTCGGAGAATAGAAGATCATGTCGCCTTGGATGAGATGGAAGGAAGAATAATCCGTGGTGATTTCAACCTCGCCTTTATCGACATAGAGAAACTCCCAGAAGTCGTGCTGCTCTCCGGAATACACGAAGTTTTTGTTGAATTCGTTGTAGTGGATCGAATAGATTCGATCGACCGAAATTTGTTCCTTCAGCTTAATAAATCGATACTGTTGCTTCCCCATAGCCATCCCCCCTGAAGCGCTCCCACCTGTTCGTCTCCATCGTAAAGCGGGCAAAACGATATGTCAATCAAAGTGCAACTGAAATCACAAAAGTGCAAATATACAATCGTTTAGGCCAAAGCTTTTGAACGCACGGGGCCCGTATGCTAACAGAGAGGACGGATGAAGCGACAGGAGGAAGAAGATGAAGAACATACGAACCGCCGTTGTCGGCTTGAACATGGGGCTCGCTCACGCGCATGCCTTCAGCAGAGCGGAACGCTCGGACTTGCGCTGGGTGGTAGACCTGGACGAGAGCAAGGCAGCAAAAACGGCCGAGGAGCTGGGCTGCAATTATGCAACCGACTGGACAACTATTCTGGACGATGTCGATGCGATAAGCTTTTGCACGCCGCATCATCTGCATGCGACGCAAGCGCTGCAAGCGATTGCCGCCGGCAAGCATGTATTGATGGAGAAGCCCTTGGCCAACACAGAGGAGGATTGCCTCCGTATCATCGAGGCGGCAGAGCAAGGGGACGTGACGGTCATGATGGCCTATGTCGTCCGGTATATGCCCGCGATCCGCAAGCTGAAGGAAGCGATCGACAGTGGCCGATACGGCCAGCCGATCAGCGCTCAGTTCTGGGTGCAGACCTATCTCGACCCGATGCCGGGGACCTGGTTCGCCAGCAAGGAGAAGCTGGGGGGCGGCGTATTATTCAGCCACGGCTGCCACTATATCGATATTATGCAGTATCTGCTCGGCGAGGTGTCCAGCGTAGCCGAATTCGGTACGCGAGTCGGCACGGAGTGGATGGAGGGCGAAGGAACGTCGCACGGAATCATGCAGTTCGCCAGCGGCGCATTGGCTCATCTGGTCAGTAGCTGGGGGATGAAGTATGCTAGTCCGCCCGCCTTGTGCCAGATCCATCTGACCGAGGGCATGCTGCAATTGAGCCGAGATCAATGGACATTGGAAGCGTTATCGGCGAGCGGGACGGAGCGGTTGTACGAGTATCCGCCAGGGCAGGAGCAGCGACTCGACACGAATGTCTCGTTCGAGATCGAGCACTTCCTCGAAAGCATCGGATCGGGTACGCGTCCCGAGACGGATGGACAGGAAGCGCTCCGATCGCTGCGGACGATCTGGGCGATGTCGGGTACTGCAGGAGTTCAGATCGACCAAAAGAGGGGGAACGGACATGACGATTAAGGTAGGCATTATCGGGTGCGGCCTGATGGGAGCCTTGCATGCGCGGACCTTGCACACGTTGCCGGGAGTCAAGGTCGCTGCCGTCCACAATCGGACACGCGCCAAAGCGGAGGCGCTGGCGGCGGAGGTCGGCGCTGTCGTCTATGATTCATACGAGTCCTTGCTGGAGCAGGAGCTGGATGCCGTATGGGTAGCGACGCCCGATCATCTGCATGTCGAAGCGTCGAAGGCGGTACTGGCGTCGGGGAAGCATCTGTTTCTGGAGAAGGCGATCGCTACCTCGATGGCGGATGCGGCAGAGATTGTAGCGGCGGGCGAGCAGCATGCGCATCTAAAGGCGATGGTCGGTTATCCGCTCCGCTTCTCCCCTGCGTACAAGGCGATGAAGGCAACCGTTGCAGGGGAGGCTGCCGGCAAACCGCTGCAAGCCTGGTCGATGCGGACGCATTTTCTCGACCCGAACCAGCGGGTCTACGACAAGTATCGCGATCATTATTACGATACGCCGAGCTGGTATTTCGACGACGAGACGGCCAAGGGCCCGATCTTCTCCCACGGCTCGCATGACTACGATCTTCTGATGTGGATGTGCGGAGAGATCGAGTCCGTGTTCGCCTACGGAGGCACCTATCTGCTGCCTCCGGGGAGCGTAGCCGACGCCTTCACGGTGTCCATCCGGTTCGCCAACGGGGGGATCGGACAGGTCAGCACGCCTTGGATCACTCGGGTGGAATACGACATCACCGGGGTGGCCACGGAGCATCTGACAGTCGTCAACAACAACGGCGTGCTGCTGGAGAAAGACGACGGAGGTCCCGAGCGCACCACATCCTACGCCGATAACGATATGTGGGTCCGTCTGAATGCCCACTTCATCGATTGTATCCGCGAGGATAAGCAGCCGCTTATCTCCTTGGCGGACGGGATGCGTGTCCTCGCCGTATCCGAGGCGGCGTATCGCTCGCTCAAGGAGCGTCGGGAGGTCCAGGTGGATTATTCCGCCTTGCGACAGGCGACGCAGACGGGAGGTCGGGTAGAAGCATGATTCCTACGATCAAGCTGGCGTGCATGAGCTGGATCTATTGCGGGTATTCGTTTAAAGCGTCGCTGGCAAGCATAGCCCGGGCAGGATACCGTTACGTCTCGTTCGGCTTGCCTCATGAGGACCGGCCGGCCTTCGACGACAGCGCGGACGGGGAAGCGCTGCGGATCGTACGGCTGCTGGAGCGTTACGGGCTGGAGCCGGTGACGCTTGTCAGTACGGATGTATTGGCTCCTGGCGTGCCGATCGAGCGAGCCAGGCAGCGCTTGGCGTTTGCGCAAGCGATCGGCGTGCAGGAGCTGCTGTCGCTGGGCACGACTAGCTACCGCAGCTTCCCGGACGAGCCGATCCCGGAGGTGGAGATGAAGCCGATCGACGAAGCCTTCGCCGCCAAGTTCCGCGAGGTGGGCGAGGAAGCGGGCAAGCGTGGACTGACGGTGACCATCAAGCCTCATACCGGCAACACGGCAACGGCAGGCGTAATCGCCGAGACGCTGCGAACGATCGGCTCCCCTCATGTGAAGGCATGCTACGATCCCGGCAATGTCCGCTTCTATGAAGGCATCGATCCGGCGGCAGATTTCCCCTTGATCGCCTCGCAGACGGCATCCTTGATCGCCAAGGATCATCGGGGCGCGCGCGCCGAGGTCGATTTCCCTATACCGGGGGAGGGAGAGGTCGACTTCCGCACGATGTTCGCTACGTTGCGCGAGACCGGGTTCGCGGGTCCGGTCGTCCTCGAGAGGCTCGACGGTGCCGGCGGCAGATACGGGGCGGCCTTGCCGCTGGATGCGCTGGAGGCGCGAGTAGCCGAAGCAAGAGCTACGCTCGAGCGGATGCTGCGGGAAGCCGGGTTTGAGAGCTGACGACGGGGGAATCGACCGTAGATCCGATACTATACATTTCTTCGGTTGTCGATCCTCGGGATACTAGCGCAGCAATTGTCTCTAGGCATGGTCCCGGACTCGTATAAGATGGAGGTAGGGTATCCCACAGGACAGGAGGGAGCGTCATAGACAAGCCAACGATATATTACTTCTCCAGTACCCATTGGGACAGAGAATGGTACGAGAGCTTCCAGGGCTTCCGCTTCAGACTCGTCGAGATGATGACCGAGCTTATCGAGGTGATGGAGCAATCGCCGGACTTCCAGACCTTCCATCTGGACGGACAGACCGTTGTGCTTCGCGATTATATCGAGATTGAGCCTGACAAGCGCGAGCGGCTTGGCCGCCTGATCCGGGAGGGGCGTCTGGTTATCGGTCCCTGGTATGTGATGCCGGATGAATTTCTCGTATCGGGCGAGAGCTTGATCCGCAATCTGATGAAGGGCAGACAGCTATGCAGGGAATGGGGCGCGGAGCCCTGGAGGTATGGCTATATTTGCGATACGTTCGGGCATATCGCGCAGCTCCCGCAGCTCTTCCAAGGCTTCGGTATTCCTTATTCGGTCGTGGGGCGCGGGCTCAACGAGCATAGCGTCCCGTCCCATTTTCGTTGGGGTTCGCCGGACGGCAGCGAGTGTATCGCCTACAAGCTGTTCGACGACAACTCGTACGGCGCTTTTCTGGCCGTGCTCACGAATGCGGAAACCCGGCAATTCGATGCAGACGAGAAGAGAGCCGCAATCCAGGAGCATGTCGAGCGCGAGCTGGCGCGTTCTCCTCTGGGGATCGGTCTGCTCATGGATGGGCAGGATCACGGCCGCGTTCGCCAGGATACCACCGATTACGTGACGTTGATCCGCGAGCTGTTCCCGCAAGCGGAGGTCAAGCATACGAACCTGGAGCAGATGGGGCGGCAGCTTGAAGCGCACCGGGATCGCATGCCGCTGCTGACAGGCGAGCTCTACGATCCGGGGAAGAGTCCAGGCTCGAACTATGTCATCCCCCATACGTTGTCCAGCCGTTATCCGCTGAAGCAAGCCAACGACGCCGGGCAGGCGCTGCTGGAGAAATGGGTGGAGCCGCTGGCTGCAATCGCCGGCCTGCAGGGCTACTCCATTCCCAAGGCCTATCTAGACAAGGCTTACGAATACCTGCTGCTCAATCATCCGCATGATTCAATCTGCGGCTGCTCCATCGATGCGGTGCATGAGGATATGAAGTACCGCTCGCAGCAATCCAGAGAAATCGCTCTGCAAGTGCTAGGCAGCATGCAACAGAAGCAGCTCGAAGCGATCGCCAGCACACAGCATTCGAAGGACGGTCACCTGCTGCTGCTCGTAACCAACCCGCTGTTGTTCCCGCGACGTCAGGTGGTTACCGTCGATATCGACTTCGAGCCGCAATACCCCGAGCAATACCAAGAGCCTTTCGGCTACGAGCAGAAGAACAGCTTCCGTATACGCGATAGCCTGGATCGCGAAATCCCGTATGGACTGGTCAAGATCAGAAGGAATGTTCAATCCGACGTATTCCGCCAGAACGGCAAGACGATCGACCGTCATACCGTATCGCTGCTGGTCGAGCTTCCTGCGCTCGGCACCGCCGAGTATAGGATCGAGCCCTCGCCGTTGCCGTCTCGATATCTGGAGCGGATGTCGCGGGATCGACAAGAGGCGGAGAATGAATACCTGAAGCTGACGATCCGGGATAATGGAACGATCTGTATCATGGATAAAAGAACGGGCCGGAGCTATGATCAGTTGTGCAGCTATCTCGACGATGGCGAGATCGGGGACGGTTGGTTCCATGCGGGACCTGTCGAGGACAGACTGGTGGACAGTCGGGGCTTCGAGTGCAGGATCGAGATTGTAGAGCATGGTCCGGCACGGATCGTATTTCAAGTCAGCCAGACGCTCAGACTGCCGCGAGAGATGCTCCACACCCCGCATGGACAGATGCGCTCGGCCGAGGATCAGCCGGTGGTGATCCTTACCCGCTTCGGGCTATCCCAGGGCGCGGAGCATGTCGACGTGGAGACGACCATCGATAATCAGGCCCGCGACCACAGGCTCAGATTGGTCCTTCCGACGGGCGTAGCCGAACCCTCATATTTCGTGAAGCAGGCTTTCGCTTTTATTCGAAGACCGACAGGCTTTCGTCTGGAGACGCAGCATTGGAAGGAGTCCGAGGCCCCGGAGAAGCAAATGGACGGCATTGTCGGCAAGCGACGGGCAGACGGTACGGGACTGGCCCTGGTCTCTCCCTTCGGTCTGCACGAATGCGCTGCTCCGGAGCATGAGCAGGGAGAATTGCATATCACCATGTTCCGCTCGTACCGCAAAACCTACTTGACCAACGGGGAAGAGGGCGGACAACTGATCGGACCGCTCACCTTCAACTACGCCTTGGCGCCCTTGCGAGCCGAGGTGTCCGATGCGGACCTGGCGCGGCTGCAAGATTCGCTGCAGGCGGGCGTAAGGACGGCAACGGTTCGTGTGGATCAGGATTATGTGTCTCCCGAGCCGGTCTCTTATTTTGAATTGACGCCATCCGATATTTGCGTGAGCGTGATGAAGCGTCCCGAATCGGGCTCGGATCAGGATATCGTCATACGCTGCGTCAACCTGTCGGAGCACCCGGCCACCGCGAGGCTGCTGTCGCACAGGACGCTTCGTCAGGCGACGAAGGCAACCTTGTACGAGGAATCGCTCGAGCCGGTGGATTTCGAGCCAGGCGGCTTCGAGATTGCGCTCTCGGCATGGCAGATCCAGACGTATCGACTGACTATGGCATAGGGGGCATGGAGAGATGGCGCGATATGTAACGATCAGTACGTTTAATTACCATTATTGCACGGTCGATCCGCTGCAGGACATTGAGACGGCGATTATCCAGGTATCGGAGTTTCTCGCCGATAAAATCCAACAGGTGCTACCCGATCAGCCCGACCTGATCGTGTTGCCGGAATGCTGCGATGTCCCTTCGGGTTATGACGGCGAACGGCTCAAGGCGTACTATCGGCAGCGTGCCGATCGCATCCTCGACCTGCTGTCCGATCTAGCGAGACAACATCGCTGCTACATCGCTTATCCGACCATTCGGTATCGCGATGACGACACCTGGCGAAACTCCGTCTTGCTCATTGATCGCGAGGGCACAGTAGCGGGAACCTACGACAAGAATCATCCGGTCAGCATCGAGATCGAGCAGGACGGCATCGTATGCGGCAGCGAAGCGCCGGTTTTCACCTGCGACTTTGGGCGGGTGGCGATCGCGATTTGCTTCGATCTCAATTTTGCCCCGTTGCGCGACCGTTACGCCCGTATGCAGCCGGACCTGATTTTGTTTCCATCCATGTTCCATGGAGGCTTTATGCAGCAGTATTGGGCTTATGCCTGCCGAGCCTTTTTCGTTGGCGCGATTGCCGGTCGATTGCCGAGCGCCATCCTGTCCCCCCTCGGCCAGCCGCTTTATTCGACCTCCAGCTACTATGATTATGTTACCGGGACGATTAATCTGGATGCCGTCGTCGTCCATCTGGATTTTAATCGTCCGAAGCTGGAGCGGATGAAGCAGAAGTATGGCGTGAAGGTCAGCATCATGGACCCCGGGTTGGTCGGATCGGTGCTGGTCACCTCAGAGTCCGCGGATAGGACGGCGGATGACCTGGTGAAGGAGTTCGACTTGGTCCGATTGGATGACTACCTGGCCCAGTCGCTGGCGCTTCATCGGAGCAAGGGACAAGACGTATTGTAGTGAGAGAGAGCCATGGACAAGACACCTTAGAGCGATTTTCATAAGCTTAAGGTGTCTTTTTTGAGGTCAATTGCCCGGCACGGGCACCGATGGGTCGTCGTTCAGACGTTGTCTGCGGTATTGTCCCGGCGGCATGCCGGTCATGCGCTTGAACATGCGGATGAAGGAGCTCACATTGTGGTAGCCGACTTTGAGCGAGATCGACTGAATGCTGGCATCGTCCGCAGCGAGCAGCTCCTTGGCTTTGTGAATCCGGACTTCATTCAAGTACTCGCTGAACGTACAGCCGAAGTTCTCCTTGAAGTAGGTGGACAAGTATCCGCCGGACAGCTTGAGCTGATCGGCCAGCAGATCCAGAGAGATGTCCTGGCTATAATGCTGGTTAATATAGGAGGTCACATAGGTGACGATACTATTGCTGCTCTCGCGCTTATTGCGGACGAGCAGGGTGCTCTCGGCCAGGAAACGGGCGAAGAACAGCTCGTATTGCTCCAGCGTATGACAATATTTGATCTGCTCATAGGGCGAATTCTCGTTCAGAATCAGACTGATATCCTGCTGCCCGGCGATTAATCCTTTGATGACGCGTTCGATGATCTGGTTGGCGAACAGATGGAATTGAAAGGCGGAGGCATGCTTCTTGTCCATCAGATGCAGGCCGCGCCGGATCAGTCCCATGACATTCGTTTCGTTCCCATGCTGCAAATTTTCCCAGAATTCCTGCTCCGGTATGATCGGATGCAAGGAAAAGTCGGATTCCGTAATTTCGGTCGTCACAATCTGGGTTTCCTCATTAAGCCTACGGGACCGAAGCATACGCAACGCTTGCTCGTAATGAGCGGCCAGATGGCTAAATTCGCTCTGCCGGGGCTGGATCGCGATAGTCACAAAGCCGTAATCCATGTCCCTGTCGAACCACTGCTTCAGCGCTTCCAGCTTGTCTGCAACGGTCTGGAAGCTGTCCGTGAATATAAGGGTGCATTGCAGATCCTTTTCGATGTTCAACGAGATCGAGCCGGGGAAATGCTCCTCGGTGTAGGATTGCGTCATCGCCCGGACATAGGCGGACGCTTCGTTTTGCTGCGCATCGTCAAAGTCCTGGATGAAGGATTGCGTGAAATTAAATTGAAACAAGCAGATGAAAAACGGCTCGGCCGGGTCGATGACATTTCGAATATCGTCCGAGTAGGTTTCGACGTTTTTGATTTTGCGCCAATAGCCGTATTGTCTCAGCAGCTTGTTCTTCGCCTCGAGATCCGAGTTATAATCGCGATTGATCTTGGCCAGGTTATGGATCTGTTCATTGATTAGCTTGAACTCATGAATATCCGTCGTGACGGGAACCGGCTTGTCCGGATTTCGGATCGTTTCGATGATTTTCTGGAAAGGATTGTTGAACCGAATGCTTAAGAAGATCGAGATCGCCAGGCTGGCACCGATCGATACGATCAGGATAGCCAATAACAAATAATTGAGCTGGACAATCCGCGAGGCAACGGTCTTGTAGGGAATGGCATTCACAAAGGTCAGTCCGGTCAAGTCCGAGGTTTTGTAAAAATAGTAGATGTCGTCTTTTTTGACGAAGCTGTCATCGCTGTCCTTTGTTGTCTCGACCGGTAGGGAAGGGCGGCTCTTATCTGACGAGTAGACCAGCGCGCCGTCGCGTCCGATAATCTGGAATACCCCCATATTAATATAGTTGTAATTGGTAAACATTTGATCGGCATTAAGAAAGGCCACCATCATCACCTGCTTGTCGAGCATGTTATAGTTGACCAATGGAATCGCTTCCACGTTCGGCGAAGCGGTCACCTGATTATATTTTTTGAACTCGGCAGCAGGTAAAACGTTTACATGATTCGCAGGATTGAATTGCTCCCTCCAAAAGCTGGGGGGATAGGAGGCGCTAACCATAAAGGTCGTAAACATTTTATCGAAATCGACCAGACCGTCCTTGTCGAGCACATAGTCCGACGATTTGAAGGCCAGCAGCACATTGTCCAGATTGAGCATCTCGTTCGATGCCAGATTGGACATTTCCTTGGTGATTTGCAGAATCACATCGTAGTTGAGCGAGTCGGCAGACATGTTCCGTATCAGATTGATCCGGCTGTCGAGGATAATATTGGTCATGCTTTTGTTGATGAGCTGGATTTGCTTCTCGTAGCTGTCCACCGTTTTGTCGAGGATCAATCGATTGCTCTGGACCAGCTCCTCGTTAATGCTCGTCTTAAAAAAAAGGAACGAAAGAAGGTTAAAGGATAACAAGACAACGATGATAATGAGAAAGCTGACAAGAAGCTTGAAAAACAACGAGTTTTTATTCTGCATGAGCTTTAATGTCTTGATCATGTTACGTTTTCCTCCATTTCGTTCAAATATGCCGTAAACCGGATCGTATACATTTGATCAGGTGAAGGACTGTCGTATACTTTTTGGCGAACTGTGTCTACCTGGATTGGGGCGCCATGTTTACAATTACCTTATCACAAGCGATTTTAAGTTTCCACGAAAAAATTAAAGGAGGGTAGGTCAGCCCCAAACAGACTTGTGAGGAAAAGTAACATTAACTTTCAGGGGGAAGATAACCGTGCGAAATCAATCCAGACGTATCTCCGCAATCGGTATGGCTCTTGTACTAGTCATGTCTGTCCTGCTCGCGGCTTGCAGCGACAACAAGGAGGATTCACCGACTCCTGCCCCACCCGCATCGTCAGAGGAACCGAATTCGACGTCAGGCACAGGCGAGACGGAACCTCCGGCGAAGGGATTGCCGGCCAAGTTCGATCCGCCGATTCAATTGACGACGGCGATGGCCAACTACTCCTACACCAAGTTCGGCGACGGGGAGACGACAGATAACAATGTCTATACGCAATACATTAAAGATACGTATGGGATTGAAGTGAAAGCGATCTGGGACGTTCCGTTCGGTCAATACGAACAGAAGGTGAATCTGATGATTGCCTCCGGGGATATGCCGGATTTCGTCGGGGTTTCTCCTTCGCAGTTCAAGCAATTGTACGAGGCCGGAGCGATTGCCGACTTAACGGAAGTGTATGAGACCTACGCCTCGGATCAAGTGAGAGAGATCATGGAGCTGGCCGGTCCGGAAGTATTGGAATCGGCGCGCATGAAGGGCCGATTGATGGCCATCCCTTGGACAGGCGTCGCCAAGGAGAGCGTCTCGGTGTTGTGGGTTCGCAAGGACTGGTACGAAAAATTCAATCTGACGCCGCCGCAATCGATGGCTGACGTCTTGAAGATGGCCGAGATCTTCGCCACCCAAGACCCGGACGGGAACGGCAAGCCGGATACCTTTGGATTGGGGCTATACAAAGAGCTGAGCGATAACGCGATGGTAGGCTTCCTGAACGGCTTCCATGCGTACCGCGACATATGGATCAAGGATGCGGACGGCAAGCTCGTCAGCGGCGATATTCAACCGGAGATGAAAACGGCGCTGGCCGAACTGCAAACGCTCTATAAAAACGGATGGCTGGACAAGGAGTTCGGCGTCAAGGATATGCAGAAGCTGGAGGAGAGCATCGCCAGCGGCAAAATCGGCATGGTCTTCGGCAATATGGGGTCTGCTGCCGCTCCGCTGCAGCAATTGACGCCAGAAAACGAGTGGCTCCCCTTCGCGGTGCCATCCGCTGACGGAGAGGCTGTGAAGCTGCAGATCCCGCTCAATATCTACAATTATTATTGGGTGGTAAACAAGGATGTCGAGCATCCGGAAGCGATCTTCCCGATGATCCAGACCTGGCTGGATATGTTCTACTATAATACCTCGGATGACCTATACACCCAGTACAACTATGACAGCGAGCTGGACATTGCCCATTGGATGAACGCGCCTATCAAAATCTACAAAAACAAGCGGGCCGATAATCATCTCGCCGAGATGGAAGCGTTGAACGGAAGCAAGGACAAATCGGAGTTGACGCCCGAGCAGCGCAATAACCTGGCGGGAATCGAGAAGTATCTGGCCGGCGACAAGAAATTCTGGAACGTGTACTATCAGGACGGTCCGGAAAGCTCCGGCAAAATCGCCGTCGAGTACTTGGAAAAGGATAGCTACCAGCCGACGCAATTTACCGGCATGCCGACGCCTGCGATGCTGCAAAAAAAGGGTAATCTCGACAAACTTCGCGATCAGATGGTGTTGAAGGTAATTACAGGCGGCTCGTTGGACGAGTTCGACCGCTTCGTGGAGCAATGGAAGAAGCTGGGCGGGGACGAAATGACAGCCGAAGTGAACGAATGGCTCGCGAGCAATCAGTAGGATGAGCCCGAATGACACGAACGAAGGCGCGTGAAGAGGAGAGGGAAGCCGGGGATAATCGGAAGCCCGCTCTCCTCGCAACGCGCAACAAGTGAGCAGACGAGGGAGGCGAGAGCGATGCAAAGACGATTCAGGCTGGAGCTTCCGCTGCATGTGATGCTGCTGCCTGGCGTGCTTATTGTTCTAATCTATCACTACTTTCCGATGGGCGGCATCGTTATGGCCTTCCAAAATTATGTGCCTACGAAGGGGCTGTTTGGCTCTCCGTGGGTAGGGTGGGACAATTTCACGTATTTCTTCAGCCTGCCGGACACGCATCAAGTGATACGGAATACGCTCCTGATCGCTGTGATGAAGATTGTTTTTGGATTGGTCGTCACCATCGGCATGACGCTTCTGTTGAACGAAGTGACGAAGAGATGGTTCCAGCGCTCGGTTCAAACCTTGATTTATATCCCGCACTTCCTGTCGTGGATTATCCTCGGGGGAATCCTGATCGATATGTTATCGCCCGCCGACGGGATCGTCAATCAGGTGCTAAGGGCAATAGGCGTGGGCGACATCTTTTTTCTCGGCGACAATAACTGGTTTCCATTGACACTGGTGATCTCGGAGACCTGGAAGGAATTCGGTTTCAGCACGATTGTCTATTTGGCGGCGCTGACGAGCATCAATCCGGCTCTCTATGAATCCGCCGCCATCGACGGAGCGGGCCACTGGCGGAGAATGCTGCATATTACGTTGCCGGGCATGCTGCCGATTATTATTCTGATGGTGACGCTCAGTCTGGGCTCGGTCTTAAACGCTGGCTTCGAACAGATCTTCGTGCTGCTCAGTCCGCAAGTGTACGAGAGCGGAGATATCATCGATACGATGGTGTATCGGATGGGTCTGCAGCAGATGCAATTCAGCGCAGCGACGGCTATTGGGTTATTCAAATCGATCACCTCCTTCCTATTAATTGGCACCTCTTATTGGTTGGCCTATCGATTTACCAATTATCGGATTTTCTAGGGGGGATCACACCTTGGTTGAACGCGCAACATGGTCGAGGAAGCTGTTTCTTGGATTCAATTATGTGGTGTTAGCACTGATTTCTTTCTTGTGTCTGTTTCCGATCCTGCAGATGGTGGCGATCTCGTTCAGCTCGGGCACTGCGGCGGCATCGGGACGGGTGACGCTGTTTCCGATCGATTTTACCACCGATGCGTATCGCTATGTACTGCGCAATCAAGCGTTCATGGATGCCGTATGGGTCTCCGTGGAACGCGTAGTGCTGGGCTGTTCGTTACAGATGATCTTGCTCATCCTGATTGCTTATCCGCTATCGCGAGAGGTATCGGCCTTCCGTCACCGCACCTTATACGTATGGTTTTTTATGATCACGATCCTGTTCAGCGGCGGGTTGATCCCGACCTACCTGGTGATCAAGCAGACGGGACTGATCGATACGATCTGGGCGTTGGTCATTCCGTCCGCGGTTCCGGTATTCAGTGTGGTGTTGCTGCTTAATTTTTTCCGAAGCCTGCCCAAGGAATTGGCGGAGGCGGCATTTATAGACGGGGCGGGGCACTGGACGACGTTGTTCAAAATCTATGTTCCCTTGTCCAAGCCAGGGATTGCTACGCTGCTGCTCTTCTCGGTGGTCGGACATTGGAACTCCTGGTTCGACGGCATCATCTATATGAACTCGCCTGACAAGTACCCGCTGCAAAGCTATTTGCAATCGATTGTGTTAATGAAGCAGGATTCGGCCGCATTATCGGTCATGGATGCATCCGTTTTGGCCAATCTGTCCGACCGGACATTGAAATCCGCGCAAATCGGTTTGGGCGCTTTGCCGATCTTGATGGTCTACCCGTTTCTTCAGCGATACTTCATGAAGGGCATCGTCATGGGCAGCGTCAAAGAATAACACAGATCAAACAACCAGGAGAGTGATGGGGATGGCGGAACAAGCGCAAGTCATAGCCGATATCGCAACCTTGCAAGCAACGGAAGGCGAGTACGACGGTCAACTGGTGGAGGTCGTCAGTTATTACGGCACCTGGGCAAGCGATCCTCGCGGTCCGGTAGGCGGAGGCTGCTTCATCTGGTCTGCCGCCAGCACGGCCGCAGACGACGGCGGGCTGGTAATCCAGGCCACGGGGGTAGCCATCGGACGTTGGATCAGGCGCGATGCCCGCGTCGTAACCCCGGAGATGTTCGGATCGGTCTGTGGCGGGGCAGACGATACGCAAGTTTTTGTCCGCATGTTTGCTGCTCAGCTCCCAGTGGAGTTAGGGCCCTACACGTACGTCGTTGCCCCCAAAGCGCCAGCCGGGGAATACCAGCCGACCAATCACAGAGGCAGCTTGTTCAAGCCCAAAGCAAGCGTTCGCGGCGTGCCAGGCAAGTCGAGGCTTCAGTATTATGTGCCGGGGACCAATTTACAGGGATATTTTTTGGCCTTGCGGGATGTCGTTGGCATTACGATCGAGGGCATTCATTTTTACGGCGGCGACGGGGGCATTATCATTGATCCGATCAGCGATTATTCCGTCAGCAATATCTCCATTATTAACTGCCACTTCGAGAGTCAGGATGATATTGCCGTGTGCTGCGGAAGACAGCTGGCACTGGATGTGAATGCCAAGCTGAACAGTAAGGTCAAAATCCGGGGATGCACGTTTACCGGGATCGGCGGACATGCGGTTGTGGTGACCCAGGCCCGAGACGCTATCGTCACCGGCAACTTTTTTGACCGTGTCTGGGCAGGCGAAGGGGTGAATGCGGGCGGTTACTGTATCGATATCAGCCAAGGGGTCCGAGGCTGCGTAGTTGCAGACAATGTCGCGCGCAACAGCACCTATTTTATGAAGACGGAGTCTTACACGGTAGAAGGCTCTACCCCCGAAGCGTGTCTGACGACGGATATCGTCATCGCCAACAACGAGTGCATCGACATGCGCCCTGTATATCAGTCCGGCAGCTATGTCAGCGGTTTTGCCATCCTGATCAACAGCCGATCGGGCAATGTCATCATCGAGGGCAACCGGCTCACCTACAACAAAGGGAACGGGGTGTATATCTATAGCTCCTCGCCCAGCGAGGGGGCGGTGCAGGTCAGAGGCAATCTGATCGTGCAGACGGATGCCGGCAATTATGAGAGCAGCGGGATCTTCTGTTCGCCCGACAGCAGCAAGCGGGCCGTTATTCAGGGGAATACCGTGCATGGCTTCTATAACGGGATCGTCTGTAACTTGGGCAAGATGGCGGTTCATGACAACGATGTTGTGGCGATCAAATCCGGCGTCACCGTTCACAGCTCGTCCGAGGTTTCGATTGAAGGGAATGATCTGCGGGGGGAGACGGGCATGATCTTTCCGGTTACGACCGCGCAGTTCTACAAGCGGGCGCGTATTTGCGAGAATCGCGTGCAGTCCACGATAGGCTGCGGACTGGACTTGTCGCTCGCTGCCAATCCGATCGGCTTCATCGTGCAAGGCAATGTGTTCGAGAAATCGACGGAAAACACGAATCCAGCCTTCTATGCCGAGGGCGTGGAATCGGCCGTTATTTCCAGCAATGTTTTTCGCGTGCCGAGCCCTTCGTCCAAAGCGCTGGGTCTCTATTCGACGACGAAAACCTCCATTCTCCGAGATAACCTGACCAATGGCATCCATCAGATCGTAACGACGGATGCGCTTACCGTGCAGGATGGGAATCTAACGACTGTCGCGAACCTATAGCGGTTCCCGGGGCAGCACAGCAATGAACCTATACAAGACAGGAGCAGAAAACGATGAGTAAAATTCGTCTGGGAATTATCGGATGCGGCAACATGGCGGATAGTCATGGTCAAGGCTTCCAGGAATTGATCGATCGCATGGAGGTCGCCGTCACCTGCGACATCGTGCTCGAAAGAGCGCAAGCAGCAGCAGAGGTGGCCGGGGCCAAGCTGGCTGTCGCCGATTACCATGAGATGCTGGAGCATGTGGATGCCGTTCTCGTCGTGCTGCCGCATGACCTGCATTTCGAGGTGGGCATGACCTGCTTGAAGGCGGGCAAGCATGTGCTCATGGAGAAGCCGATGTGCAATACCGAGGAAGAGTGTATCGAGCTGATTCGCACGGCTGAGCGTGAGGGCAAGGTGCTGATGACGGCCTATCCGGTTCGATTCTGGCCGATCGTGCGCAAGCTCAAGGCACTGATCGAGGAGAAGACGTACGGAGATTGCTTTCAGTTGTCGATCTGGACCGAGCAGTATACAAGGCATGACGAGGGACACTGGATTCAATCGGCCCAAAGCCTCGGGGGCGGTCAATTTTTCAGCCATGGCTGTCACTATGTCGATCTGATGCTCTGGATACTCGGACGTCCCGTCCGGGGGACGCATCTCGGCACGAACTTCGGGACGCCCTGGATGGAAAAAGAGGGGACGAGCAATGTAGCTATCGAGTTCGAGAGCGGCGCGCTCGGCTATCACTTCGGAACCTGGGGAGCCCGCGGCACCCGGTTAGGCTGGAGTATTCATGCGCATTGCACCGAGGGCATGCTGGAGATCAACCTCGCGGAACGCAAGCTCTATCTTCACGCCCATATGAATGAAGAGAAAGCGAATTTGGACACGTCGTCCAGCACCCAGGTGCTGATGGACATCGAATCGGCCGGGAAGTTTACGCATTTCGAGCTGGAGCATTTCCTCGAATGTATCCAAACGGGACAACGGCCGATGACTGACGGTCCGACCAGTCTGCAAGGACTGCGTCTCATCTGGCGATTGTATGAAGCTGAGCGCACGAATACGGTTGCCAATCTGCAAGGCCTGGGATTCGAGGATGATTGGGAGAAGGTTGAAGGCGGAGTAACGAGTAGCTTTGGGTGATCAAGCCTAACTATTGGGAGGTACGACCATGTTCAAGATCGGAATTATCGGCTGCGGGAATTTGGGACGGACGCATGCCACATGCATAGCAGAGCTGGAGGGAATGGCCTCGTCGGCTTATTGCGATGTCTACGAGCCCAATGCCCTGCAGTTGCTGGAGACCTTCGGCGGAGATTACGCGACTAGCGACCCGGAGCAGTTGTTCGCAGACCCGGAGCTGGATGCGATTTACGTGACGACGCAGCACGATACGCATGCCGAATATTGCATTCGTGCGCTGGACGCCGGGAAGCATGTGCTTGTCGAAAAGCCCTTGGCAATGACCTTGGAGCAATGTCTCGCCATCGGCGAGGCGGTGAACCGCTCGGGGAGGATGTTATTTACCGCCTTCAAGATGCGGTATTATGAGCTGCTGTGGAAGGCCAAGGAGCTGATCCCCCAACCCGTGACGATTACA
The DNA here is from genome assembly GCF_003851045.1 of Paenibacillus sp. 598K. Classification (GTDB taxonomy): domain Bacteria; phylum Bacillota; class Bacilli; order Paenibacillales; family Paenibacillaceae; genus Paenibacillus_D. The sequence goes on from NZ_BFBX01000010.1 coordinate 39,001, forward strand.
ATGCAGATGATGGATGACCGCTGGGGCAACGGGATCTGGCCCAACGATCCCGTCAAGGGCGGCGGCAACGTCATCAGCCAGGGCTGCCATTCCGCCGATATTATGCGCTTCGTGGCGGGGGGCGATCCGGTAGAGGTCTATGCGGCGGGCGGCAACTACTATCAGCCGAGCGGCGTCATCGACAATCTGGTCGCTGTCTTCCGTTTCGACAACGGCGCTGCGGGCTCCCTGGTCCAGGGGGATTGCAATTGTCCGCCGCTGGCCAGCAAGTTTTTTATGCAGCTCTTCGCCGAAGGAAAGTCCGTTACGCTCTCCGATCGACTGACGACGCTGACCTACTCGGAGGCGGGCAAGGAGCCGCAGATCTTCACGGGCACCGAATCGGGCTTCATGGAAGAGAACAAGGCGTTCTTGCGCTGCTTGCAGGAAAACGGCAAAGCGACGATCGACCATGTGGACGGCTTGTATGCGACGTTGATGGTGCTCCAGGCGATCGCTTCGCTAGGCAGCGGCAAGCCGGAGCCGATCCAGGCGTACGTGGAGCGGGCGCTTGCAAGCTCCGCCGAACCCGGGAGCGGACGATGATCCGCATTGCGCACACGCAATGGGCCGAGATGAAGGAGCCGTTATTGTCTCCTTTTGGATTCAAGGGCGGCAGCTTGTCGGAGCTATGGCAGATCATTGTGGGGATGCGCGACGAGGACGGGGCATTGGGCATGGGCGTTGGCGTGCAAAGCGTCTTATGGTCCGATTCCCGGGTATTTGTCCGCTACGGCGAAGCGGCAGGGAACGCGCTGATGGCCGATCTGACCAGTTACGCCTTGACGCTGGCCGGCGAATCGTCCTGCGAGACGCCGATCCATCTGCTGGAGCAGCTCGTGCCGGAGGCGCTGGCTTATGGCCGGGTACGAACCGGCATCTCCGATCTGCGTACGACCTTCGCGCTGAACGCGCTCGTTGCCATCGATCAGGCGGCCTGGGCGCTCTACAGCCGAGGAAGAGCAGGGGGCTTCGACAAGCTAGTGCCGGAGGCTTACGCCCATGCGCTGGCGCCGCCGCAGTCGGAGTTAGCCGGCATCCCGGTCATTGGCTACGGCCTCTCCGATGAAGCGATCAGGCACCTCCTGGACGAAGGGTATTTCCTGTTGAAGATCAAGATCGGGGCCGATCCCGATCAGGACGGCGATCTGGACAAGATGCTGATGTGGGACATGCAGCGGCTGACGACCATTCACGGCATCGCCTCTGCCTACGATACCGCCTATACGCTCAGCGGCAAGATTGTCTACTATCTGGACGCCAACGGCAGATATGACACCAAGGCGCGCTTGATGCGATTGCTCGAGCATGCCGAGCGGATCGGCGCACTGGAGCGAATCGTCCTGCTGGAGGAGCCGTTCGACGAGAAGAGCGAGATCGACGTGAGCGACGTACCCGTCCGTTGTGCTGCCGACGAAAGCGTGCATGACGAGCAAGATGCGCGGCTGCGGATCGACATGGGCTATGGCGCCATGGCGTTAAAGCCGATCGCCAAGACGATGAGCGTCAGCCTGAAGGTGGCGGCATATGCCCATCGTCGCGGGGTGCCGTGTTTTTGCGCCGACCTGACGGCCAATCCGCTGCTGGCGGATTGGAACAAGACGCTGGCGGCCTTCCTCGCTCCCTTGCCGGAGCTGAAGATTGGCGCGGTCGAGATGAACGGGTATCAAAACTATAAGAACTGGGAGCGGATGCTGCGCATGCATCCGCTGTCCGGCGCGCCCTGGATCGAGCCGGACAGGGGCATCTACAGGCTCGACGAGCGATTTTTCGCGACGCTGGGCGGCGCGTTGTCCGTCAGCTCGCATTACGAAGCGCGATTATACGAGGAAATGGGGCAACCATCATGAAACGTCTGAGAGTCGGTCTCGTGGACCTGGACACCTCGCATCCCGGCAGCTTCGTGCCGCTGCTGCGGGAGCTGGGTCACGAGGTGACGGGCGTATTCGATAGCGGCACGGTCTATGAGGCCGGTTATGCGGCCGCGTTTGCCCGCGAGCACGGTATCGAAGCCGTATGCGATACATTGGAGGAGCTGGCGGATCGGGTAGACGCGGTGTTCATTCATAGCTGCGATTGGGAGCTGCATGTGCGTCATGCCGAAGCCTTCGTCGCTGCGGGAGTAGCCGTCTTCGTCGACAAGCCGATGGCCGGAAGCGTGCAGGATCTGCGGCGGATGACGGACTGGACCCGGCAGGGCGCGATTCTGACGGGCGGCTCGGCCCTGCGCTATTGCCGCGAGGTTCAGGCCTGGAGCGCGCGGGGGATTCCCGCCGAGGATTGGGTGTACGGACTGGCCGGGTGTGCGGTGGATGAATTCAACTATGGTATCCATGCGTACACCTTGCTGCACGGCTTGATGGGTTCAGGGATTGCATCTGTGCGCCATCTGGGCGAGCGGGCGCAGCGGCAGATCGAATTGACCTGGAAGGATGGCCGCACGGGGATGATCAGCATCGGCAGGACGGCGGGTTATCTGCCGTTCTATGCGACCCTTGTTACGCATAAGCAGGTAGAGCACTGGCAAGTCGACAACACGTTATTGTATCGCGCCCTGCTGGAGGCCGTGCTGCCTTATCTGGCCGGCGAGGCGCCCGCCCCTGTAGCGTTCGAAGAGCTGGTCGAGGTCGAATATGCGGCCTTGGCTGCCAGACGATCGGCAGAGCTGGGCGGACGGGTCGTGTCGCTGGATGAGCTTCCGAGCGATTACGCCGGATACGAGGGTCCGGCATTTGCCCGGTATTATCAAGCGCTGGTGCGATAGCGGGGAGATAAAGGAGGAACAGCTCATGTCATCGTTTGTGGAGGAGCTGGACACGCCGGCCGTGGTCATCGATCTGGATCGGCTGGATCGCAACCTGCGTCAGACGAGCGATCGGGCGGCTAGGGCAGGCGTGAAGCTAAGGCCGCATATCAAGACGCACAAAAGCATCTGGATTGCCAAGCGGCAGCTGGCGCTCGGCGCCTGCGGGATCACCGTCGCCAAGCTCGGAGAGGCCGAGGTGATGGCGGAGGCCGGGATCGAGGATATCTTGATCGCGTATCCGATCCTGGGCGCTCGCAAGCTTGCCAGGCTGGCCGCGCTCATCGAGAAGGCCAGGGTCACTGTCGGCGTGGACAGCGTGGAAGCGGCCGAAGGGCTATCGCGCCTGGGACTTACGCTGGGTACCCGGATTCCGTTATACCTGGATGTGAACTCCGGGCTGGATCGATGCGGAGCCGAGCCCGGCGCGCCGTCCGCCGAGATCGGCCTGCGTCTGGCGGAGCTGGCGGGCGTGGAGCTCGTCGGCCTCATGACGCATGCCGGTCATGCGTACAGCCGGTCTACCGTCGACGGCTGCAGAGAGGTTGCGCATGCGGAAGCGCAGGCGCTGCTTGCCACACAGGAGCAATTGCGGGCGCAAGGGATAACGGTCCTAGAGATCAGTGTCGGCTCCACGCCGACGAGCAAGTTCATCGGGGAAGTGAAGGGCATAACCGAGATGCGTCCGGGCGCTTATGTATTCGGCGATGGCTCGCAATTATACCCCGGCACGATTGCGCTGGAGGAATGCGCGATGCACATCTATGCCACCGTCGTCAGCGCGCCGCGTCCTGGCACGCTGATCCTCGATGCGGGCTCGAAGACGTTAACGACGGACGTCAGCGTTCATCGCCCGGGGTACGGCTATGTGCCCGATCATCCGGACGCCGTCATCGAGCGGCTCAGCGAAGAGCATGCGATCATGCGCGTCCCGGACGATTGCTCGTTGCGCATCGGCGACGTCGTGTCCATCATCCCCAATCATTGCTGTACCGTTGTCAACCTGCAGGATGGATTAATCGGTGTACGCAACGGGCGCTTCGAGCGCGAGCTGCCCGTCGACGCGCGCGGACGAATACGATAATGCGAGGCGAAAGGATGAAAGCATGAAGCAGGAGAGATTGTCTGATCGCATCGGGGAATGGATGGCGAACAATCAAGCGTCTGCTGTTGAGCTCGCTCAGCAGTTGATCCGCACGGCAAGCGTCAATCGTCCGCCGTCAGGCGACGAGCGCGCCGTGCAACAGACGATCGCGGCTTGGCTGCGCGCCGAGGGTGCGGAGGTCGAGATGTATGACATCGAGAGCGTGCGGGGGCTCGTAGACCATCCCGCCTACTTCCCGGGGAGGGAGTACGCGGGCAGGCCCAATGTCGTCGGCCGCTTCAGAGGCGCAGGCGGCGGCAGGTCCTTGCTGTTCTCGAGTCATGCGGATACAGTCGCCGAAGGGAGAAGGCCATGGGCCTTCCCGCCCTTGGGCGGCCTCGTCCGCGAGGGACGGCTGTATGGCCGCGGCGCTTACGATATGAAGGGCGGGCTGGCCGCCTCCCTGATGGCGATCCGCTGTCTGCGTGAGTTGCAGGTGGAGCTGCTGGGCGATGTGATCGCCGAGAGCGTCGTCGACGAGGAGTACGGGGGCTCCAACGGAGCGCTGGCCGCTCGTCTGCACGGACCGGACGCGGATATGGCGATTATCCCGGAGCCGAGCAACTTGAAGCTGTATCCCGCCCATCTCGGAGGCGGCGCCTGGAAGGCGCGATTCACGGGCAAAAACGGCATCGTATTTAATGGCGAGCAGATCGTCAACCCTCTCGATGCGGCAGTGGAGTTCGTGCAGTTGCTCCAGGCCTTCGGCCGGTATTGGCGCGAGCGCTGGCCGGCCCCGGAGCTGTGGCGCGGCAGCAAGCCAGCCGAGGTCTTCGCGATGAAGCTCGTCACCGGGGACCCGACCCGCGAGGTAGCCGAGATGTCGGACAAGGCCGAGGTCGATTTCTGGATCGAGAGCTACCCCGGCATCAGCGGGGAACAGGTGCTGGAGGCGTTCCGGACGTTCTACGGCTCGCGCGTGGACGATTATCCGGCGCTGCTCGCGTGTCCGCTCGAGCTCTCTCCGATCATTCGTTATCTGGAGGCAAGCGCCGTGCCGGAGGACGAGCGCAGTCGGACCTTTATCCGCCTCGCCCAGGCGGCGGGAGAGCGGGCGCTTGGCACGTCTGTCGGGGAGCCGGAGGGTGCCCCGTTTACGTGCGACGCCTTCATGTTCAATCTGTATAGCCGCACCCCTGCGCTCGTGCTCGGCCCGACGGGAGGCAACGCTCATGCGCCGGATGAATATTTGGAGCTGGACAGTTATTTCGCGCTGATCCGCTGGTATGCCGAGCTGATCGCGGACTGGTGCGGCGTCGACTCGTCCTTGGGAGCGGAGCGCTCATGAAGCAAGGGGAAGCCGGACGGATCGCGATAGCGGGCATCTATCACGAGACCAATACGTTTGCGCCGGGCTTGACGGGGCTGGAGCAGTTTGAGGAAGAATGGGTGGTCGGCAACGACGCATTTGGCGAACGGTATGGCGGCACGCGCACCTCGATGGGCGGGGCGATCGATGCCGCCGCCCGCCATGGCGTCGCATGGAGCGCTGGCTTGTATGCGGCCGCTACGCCGAGCGGCATGGTCAGCGCGGCGGCTGCGGACAAGCTGCTCGCGAGCCTCGTCGATTCGCTTGACCCGGCGGCATCGGGGCTGTTGATTATGATGCACGGAGCGATGGCTTCGGAGCAGTACGATGATTTTGAGGGGGCGTGCCTGCGCAGCATCCGCGCCCGCTACGGAGCCGATTGGCCGATCGCGATGACGATCGATCTGCATGCCAATGTGAGCTGCGATATGGTGCGGCTGGCGGATATCGTGGTGGGCTACGACACCTATCCTCATATCGACATGCACGAGCGCGCCGAAGAAGCGTTCGAGCTGCTCCTCCGCTGCATCCGGGGCGAGATCTCGCCTGTGCGCGCTTATGCTCATACGGGCATGCTGGTCGTGCCCCAGGCGATGATGACGGAGCAAGGCGGCATGAAGCGGCTGATGGACCGGGCATTCGAGATCGAGACGCATCCTGACGTCCTCAATGTGTCGGTTGTCGGCGGCTTCCCGTATTGCGACGTGCCGGATGCGGGGATGTCGCTGATCGTAACGACGGATGGCGACCGCGCTGCGGCGGACAGCTATGCGGCCCAGCTCAAGCAGATGGCGGTGGAGATAGGCGCGCAATTCCGGATGGATCAATGGCCGCCCGAGCAGGCCGTCGCCGCAGCGCTGGCGTCGTCCGAGGGGCCGGTCATCCTCGTCGAGGGCTCGGATAATGTCGGTGGCGGCGCGCCTGCGGATGCGACGCATGTGCTGGCGCACCTCACGGATATACCGAAGCGAGCGCTCGTCGTGCTCAAGGACGAGGAGGCGGTGCGCGAAGCGTTCGCGCTGGGCGTCGGCGGACATTATGAAGGGCAGGTCGGCGGCAGGAGCGATCGTCTGCACGGCGACCCGGTCCCGATCGCAGGCAGGATTCGACTGCTCTCCGACGGGAGGTATCGGCATATCGGGCCGTATATGACTGGACAACTGGCGGATATGGGACGTACGGCAGTCGTCGAATGCGGGTTATTGACGGTCGTGCTGACCGAGAAACGGACAGCCCCTTGGGATCTTGGCCATATTCAGTGCGTCGGTTTGCGTCCGAACGACTTTGATCTGATCGTCGTCAAGTCGGCCATCGCCTGGCAAGCGGCCTTCGGCCCCTATGCGCGCAAGATCATCGATGTGGATTCTCCCGGGTGCTGCAGCGCCAACCTGTTGCATTTTCACTATGCCAAGGTCCGCAGACCGATCGATCCGCTGGATGCAGAACAGGAGTGAAGCGATGAGACTGAAGGATAAGGTAGCTATCGTAACCGGCGGGAGCTCGGGCATCGGCAAAGCGATCGCGGCTCGATTCGGCGCCGAAGGCGCGCAGGTCGTCATCATGGGACGAGAGCGGGAGGAGCTCGACCAGACAGCGGCCGAGCTCCAGGCGAGCGGCGTGCAGGCCATCGCGGTGTGCGGCGAGGTGCAGAGCCGGACCGCTGTCCGGTCGTTGGTGGAGACGACGCTGGCGCGGTGGGGCGCGATCGATATTCTCGTGAATAATGCCGGCATCTGCAGGACGGCTCCCTTCCTGGACATGGAGGAGGCGGAATGGGATCGGCATATGGACGTTAATCTCAAAGGCACGTTTCTGACGGGACAGGCTGTGGCGCGCGTCATGGCAGAGCAGCGCACCGGTGGCTCGATTATTAATATGTCGAGCGTCAACGGTCTGGCGGCGGAAGCGGATCAGGCGCATTACAATGCGAGCAAGGGAGGGATCAACCTGCTCACGATGTCGATGGCGCTTGAGCTGGCCCCGCTCGGCATCCGCGTGAATGCCTTATGCCCGGGGTTCATCCAGACGCGGCTCACCCAGCCACTCATCGATAACCGGGATGCTTTTGATTCGTACTTGCGCACCATTCCGATGGGGCGGGCCGGGCAGCCGGAGGAGATTGCCGATACGGCCCTGTTCCTCGCTTCCGAGGACGCGAGGTATATGACCGGCCATTGTCTGGTCGTCGATGGGGGCCAATTTAGCAAGCTGTCTTAGGCGCTGGAATATAAGGAGGCAGATATGGATACGAAAACCTTTGGCATTATAGGCTGCGAGCATCCCCATATCGGGATCTTCATCGATGAGATGCTCGCTCTGGGCCATACATGCGCCGGCATCTACGAAGCTCGCAATCGGGAGCTGGCGTCGGAGCTGGCCTCCCGGTACAACGTTGGGCTCGTCGATGCGCCCGACGTATTGCTGGCCTCGCAGGCAGAGATTATCGGCAGCTCGGCTATCAATCAAGAGAAGATCGCGATCATCGAGCGATGCGAGCGTCATGGGAAGCATGTGATGATCGATAAGCCAGCCGTCACGAATCGAGCGGACTATGAACGGTTGAGGGCGGTTATGGCAAGAGGGAAGATCAAGGTCGGGATGCTGCTGACCGAGCGATTTCACCCGGCCGTCTATACCTTGAAGCAGCAGATCGATCAAGGCAAGCTCGGACGACTGGTCTCGATCGGCATCCGCAAGCCGCATCTGCTCCGTCCAGAGACGCGACCGCCCTGGTTTTTTTCCAAAGCCCAGTGCGGCGGGATCATCATCGATCTGCTGATCCATGATGTCGATCTGTTGCGCTGGCTGACTGGCAGCGAGATCGCTTCGATGGAGGGCGTGACGGTCAAGCATGTGCTGCCTGAGTACCCGGACTTCTACGATACCGCCTCCCTGCAGGTGATGATGGAGAATGGTGTCAGCGCCCAGCTCTACGCCGATTGGCATACCCCCAAGGGGAGCTGGACGTGGGGAGACGGCAGGCTGTTCGTGACGGGTACGGAAGGAGCGGCGGAGCTGCGGCTGTCGGGCGATCCCTCCGCGTGCGACCAGACGGATCGGCCCTTGCTGCTCCATGTCGGGCATACGGAGCCGCTGAGCCTGGCGGAGCTGGAGCAGCCGCCCGCGACGATCACCGAGGATTTCCTCCGTCGTCTGGCAGGCCAGTCCTCCGTCTTAACGGACGAAGATTTATGGCGAGCGGTCCTGGCAACGATCGATGCGGACGAGTCCGCGCGATCGATCTCTTGGGTGGAGGGCTGAGCGACTATGAGCGGAGCGCTGCGTTTTGGAATTGTAGGGGCGGGAGCGATAGCGGTCATGCATGCGGAGGCGATCAAGGCGAGCCCGAGAGCAGAGCTGATCGCCGTATGCGGCAGCAAGCCGGAGTCGGCTGCTCGGCTGGCGGCAACGTATGCCGTCAAGCATGTCTTCACCGAGCTTGCCGAGCTGCTGCGGCTTCGCGAGCTGGATGTCGTGTGCATTTGCTTGCCAAGCGGCCTTCATGAGTGGGCGGCGGTGGAAGCGGCAAGAGCGGGCAAGCATATGTTGTGCGAGAAGCCGCTCGAGATTAGCTTGGACAAAGTGGACCGCATCATCGAGGCGGTGGAGCAGCATAACGTCAAGCTCGGCTGCGTCTATCAACGGCGAACGATGCCGGAGGCGATTGCGGCGCGCCGAGCCGTGCAGGAGCATCAATTGGGACGAATGGTCATGGGCGATGCCTATCTGAAATATTATCGGAGTCCGGATTATTATCGAAGCGCGAGCTGGCGGGGGACATGGGCCTTGGACGGCGGCGGCGCGCTGATGAATCAAGGGGTGCACGGCATCGATCTCATGCAATGGATCATGGGCGATGTCGCGTCCGTCTTCGCCTATTCAGCCGCATTGGCGCGGGACATCGAGGTGGAGGACACGGCGGTAGCCGTCGTCCGGTACAGGAGCGGAGCCTTTGGCGTCATCCAGGGGGCGACATCGGTATTCCCGGCGCAGGCGACGCGATTCGAGCTGCTCGGCGATCAAGGCTCGATCATCTTCGGGGATGACGGGATTCAGCTCTGGCACACGCGCAGCGGAACCGCTGCCGAGATCGAGACATCGCGCCCGATCGCGCCGGGAGCGGACCCTGGCAATCTATCGTATGAGGGGCATGCGATCCTCGTCGAGGATCTGATCGATGCCATCTGTCAGGACAGAGAACCGATGATCAACGGCTACGAGGCCCGCAAGGCGGTGCAGCTCATCGCGGCGATGTACGAATCTTCAACAACAGGAAAGGAAGTGGACATTCGATGAAGCTGGTAACCTTCCTGCGGGATGATGCGCCACACTTGGGCATCCGCACGGAGCGCGGAATTATAGATGTGTCCGTGGCGGCCGCAGCTTGGCAGGAGCATAAGCAGGCTGTGCCGGAGACGATCATGGAGGTCATCGAGCAAGGCGATGCGGCCATCGAGGCTCTGCAAAGGCTGGAGCACCAGGCGCTGGCGTCTGGAGAAACCAAGGATTGGCTGATGGAGGAATCGCAGCTTACGTATGCGCCCTGCGTGACGAATCCCGGCAAAATCATCTGTATCGGGCTCAACTATCGGCGGCATGCGGAGGAGACGAATTCCCCGATCCCCGTCTACCCGATTGTGTTCAACAAGTTCAACAACACGTTGACTGCCCACGGGAGCGATGTCGTATTGCCTGCGGTTTCTACCCAAGTCGATTATGAGGCGGAGCTTGCGATTGTGATGGGGCGGGCAGCAAAGAACGTCCCGGAGGAGGAAGCGCTCGATTACGTGTTCGGCTATTGCAACGTCAACGATCTGTCGGCGAGGGATCTGCAATTCAGGACGGGACAGTGGCTGCTGGGCAAAACCTGCGACGGCTTCTCGCCGCTGGGCCCTTATCTGGTCACGGCCGACGAAGTCGGCGATCCGCAACGGCTCGCCATTCGTACGACCGTAAACGGCGAATTGCGGCAGCACTCCTCGACCTCGGATATGATTTTCGGGTGCGGGGAGATCGTTAGCTATTTGTCGCGACATATGACGTTGCTGCCGGGCGACATCATCCTGACGGGCACGCCCGAAGGCGTAGTTATGGGCTATCCGGAGGCGGAACAGCAGTATTTGCAAGCGGGAGATCTGGTCGAGGTCGAGATCGAGAAGCTGGGTGTATTAACGAATCGTATGGTCGCTGAGGTCTAGGCGGCCTTTCGCAGGAAGCATCGTCACTTGAATCGAAAAGGAGCTGGATCAACTTGTCGACTATTATCCATACGGAGCTCGCTCCGGCGTTTCCGCTGCCGTTCTCTCAAGCGCTGCGTGCCGGAGACTTCGTGTACGTCTCCGGCCAGGTAGGCGTCGACCCGAGCACTCGAGTCGTCGCGGGAGCTACCATCGAGGAGCAGACCGTGCAATGTCTTCGCAATATCGAACGAATCCTGCAGGCGGCGGGCCTCACCCTTGACCATGTCGTCAAGATGAATGCCTTCCTCAGTAAAATGGAGGATTTCCCGGGCTATAACAAAACCTATGAAAGCGTCATGAGCCGGCCGTTTCCGACGCGCACCTCGATCGGCTGCCTGATCGGGGACTACTTGATCGAGATCGACGCGATCGCCTACGCGCCCACCAGGCGCGGAGAAGACACGTCGGACGTCAAGGGAGATGAGGCCCTGTGATACGGACGGAACAGTCGCGGCACAAATACGAGACATCGCGCCGCTATCTGGCGGGTGGCGTGGCCAGCTCGCTCCGCAGCGCCATGAAGCCTTCTCCGCTCTTCGCAGCCTCGGGTAGCGGTCCGCGGCTCCGGGACGTAGACGGAAACGAATATATCGACTATCTACTCGCCTATGGTCCACTCATTCTCGGCCATGCGCATCCGGCCATCACCGCCCGCGTGATTGAGGCGATGGAGCGAGGCATTACCTATGGCATCCAGCATGACGGGGAGATCGAGCTGGCGAGGCGGTTGACCGAGCTGTTGCCGTGCGCCGACCAGGTCGCATTGAGCGGCTCCGGCACCGAGGCGGTCATGCTCGCCCTGCGTCTGGCGCGAGCCTATACGGGCAAGCGCAAGGTGGTCCGGTTCCATGGTCATTATCACGGCTGGTCGGATGCGATCTTCACGGCGTTTCCGAGCTCCGATATGCGTGCGAGTGCTCCGACGTCGGACGCGGCGGTCAGCCCCGGCACCGGCGGACAGAGCACAGCGGCGCTAGAGGACATCATCCTGCTGCCGTGGAACGATGCGGAGGCGCTGGAGCGGGCGCTGCGCGCGCACCGGGAGGAGATCGCGGCGGTCATCTCCGAGCCGGTGATGTGTAATAACGGCTGTATGCTGCCCAAGGCCGGCTATCTGGAGCAGATGCGGCGACTGACCGAGGAGCTGGGGATCGTCATGATCCTGGATGAAGTGATCACCGGCTTCAGACTCGGTCTGGGCGGCGCGCACGGCAAGCTCGGCATCCAGCCGGATCTGATTACGATCGGCAAGGCATTGGGCGGGGGCGTGGCGATCAGCGCCGTGGCCGGGCGTCGGGAGCTGATGTCGTTGATCGAGGACGGAACGGTAAGTCATCTGGGCACGCTGAACGGCAATGGCGTGGCAACGGCCGCTGCGCTGGCGACCATCGATGTATTGGCATCTGACGATGGCGCGGCGTATGCAACCATGGAGCACACCGCGCGACTGCTGGTAGACGGCTTGCGCGAGCTGCTCGCCAAGCATGAGATTCCCGGCGTTATTAATCAGGCGGGGCCGGTGTTCAACCTGATGTTCACGGATGAGCCGATCGTCGAGGACTTTGCGACGTTTACTAAAAAAGACGCCGCCAAATACAGCCGATTCGCAGAGCTGATGCTGGCGGAGGGCGTACTCGTACGCTCTAACGGCTTGTGGTATATCTCTGCCGTCCACACCGAACGGGAAGTGAACGATACGCTTCGCGCAGCAGATCGCGTGCTGGCGGATTTGTAGAAGGCGTCAGCAAGCAATGAAAAAAGCTGCGTATCCTGTTACGGTGCGCAGCTTCTTTTGTAAAACTCAGGCCATCTCCCAAATGTTAAGATCCGTAATGGAGCCGCTCGCATCCTCGGCGTAGAAGCCCAGATGAGAGAGCGTCAGCGGTTGATCCAGACGGTAGGAGATGGCGTAGGCGTCGTTGATGAACAGCTCGATGCATTCGTTGCGTACGAATAGACGAAGCTGGAACGTCGTGTCGTAGGCCAATGGCCAAGGCTTGTGCGCCGCCAGCTCGAGGACGTTCGCCACGCCCCATCCGTGCTTCACATCCCCGAGCTCGAGGCGGCTGTGGCGAACGTTCAAAAAGAGGCAAAACCGCCGCTCGCCAACAAAGATGCCAACTCCTGCGCCCTCTTGAACCGTTACCGCGCACTCGATCACGCGTCCGTCGCTCCAATCGAGACTGCTGGCGGTAGGGGACGGCGTATGCGGCAGCTCTCGCTCGATGCCGCCTGTGCTGCCCTGATTGACGAAGCTCAGCGTCCGGTCGTCCTCTGACTGCCAGATCACCGACGGCAGACGGCCAGGTTGACGCAGCACGCGGTACGAGGAGAGAGCGATGCCGCTGCTCGCCAGCGCCCCTTTCACCGATTCGCACCCCTCCCAATATTCCAGCTTCAGCACCCACGGCTCGCGCTCGACGATCCGCTTGGGCAGACCGACTCGACCGTCGATATGGTCATTCCCCCAGAAATGATAGAAAAGATAGCCGGATGCGTGCGGAATGACTCGCCCCACATAAGCCATCACGACATTGGCATGGTCGCGGCTGCCGACCAGCATCGGATCCCCGGGCGGCAGTCGGTAGGGTCCATGCAGCTGCTCGGAGACGACATAGTAGGTCCCGCCGGACCGCGCCAGTGCCCGGTCGTCATACCGCCAGCCGTGCTGCGTCACAGTCGAGAACATGACGTAGTGCCGGTCGTCGAAGCTCAGATGCTCAGGCACTTCATAGTTGGGGAACAGATCCTCGGCTGTCCCTGGAGGCAGCGCCTCCCAGTGGATGCCATCCATCGAGGTCACGACGCCGAGCACGCCCGCCTTGGCCTTGAGCTTACGCTCCGCCGCATGGGCAGTCAAAAAACCGGTGTAGGGCGGAGCGGCATCCTGCAAGGCGCCAACGATACCTAGCGAGTCCCAACGCGGCAATTCCTCGACGCAATCCTCGGGGGCGTCCAGATAATAGGCCGGATCTGGTCGCAGGACCACGTCGTCGATCCGTTCCCAGGTGTAGAGATCCTGGCTGCGGGCAAAGCGGATCTGTTGATGGCCCGGGATGAGCTCCTCCGAGTAATTCATAATGAACTCGTCGCCGATGCGCTGTACCATGCCGGTGCCAAGCCAAGCGGCGTCCGGATGCTTCTCCAGGATTGGACCATACTCCTCCCAATGGAGCAGATCGGTCGAGACGGCCATACTGATCCCGTTCCACCGTTCGGTGCCAGGGGTGATACGGATATAAAACAAATGATAGCGGTTACGATACGGCACGATCCAGCAATCCCAAAGACGGTCCTCATGTGGTTTGTAGAGCATGTGGAATGTTAACCTCCTGAATATACATATCAAAATACCTTTATACCTATTTCACATACAAGTATAAATCATGTGATTTTCTCTGTAAAGCTGGAATTGTAGAGGAGGGGGAGAGTAAGGTTGGTGAGTGGGAGAAGGATGGAGCGAGCTGCGCCTGTGGGCAAAGAAAGCAAAACGGCAGCTCGCTCCGGCTATGTTGTGTATGTCTATTGATCCCCACCAATAGGCGGGGCAGTCGATTGCCGCACCACGAGCCGGGTGGGCAGCGTCAGCTTTTTGCGCTCCTGCAGCGGGTTGTCGATAATCGAGAGCAGCAGCCTTGCGGCTTCGATGCCGAGCTCGCTCTCCTGCTGGACGACGCATGTCGGCGGGATGCGGGAGAGCCCGGAATGCTCGAAGTCGTCGCAGAGCACGACAGACAGCTGCTCGGGCACGCGGAGGCCGAGGTTCGCTGCCGCCTGCAGCGTCGCCAGACCGCTATAGGTCGTAGCGGCGAATACGGCGGTGACGGTTGGGTTTTGCTCCAGAAAAGCCTGGATGCGCAACGTCATCCGCTCGAGCTGATCTCCCTGCTGCGCTCGATGCTCCGGCGTCAGCTCCGGGTCCTCCGACTCAAAGCAGGTCAGGCGCGGGCCGAACGGATATTGCTTGGCGGATAGCGCCCGCTCGTAGCCTGCGATGCGCTCCTCGAGGCTGGTCGTGTTGCGATCGTGGACGACGACGAAGGCAATGTTCCGATGGCCCAGCTCGATGAGGTGCGAGACCGCTTCATAAGCGCCGCCGATATTGTCCGAGCAGACGCAGTTGGTCTCGACTCCGCGCAAATACCGGTCGATGACGACCACTGGAAATTTGTTCAGCGTCAGCCGCAATATCTCTTCGTTGTAGGTCTCCCCGTCCACCGGAAAGATCATCACCCCGCGCACGCCCATGCGTACGGAGTCGACGAGCAATCGACGTTCCAGCTCCTGCTCGTTGCGCGTCGAGCGGACGATCAGCTGATACCCTTGCTCGGCCAGATAATATTCCGCTCCCGTCAGGATGCTCGCGGACAGGCTGCTCTGGATATGCGGCGTGAGCAGGACGATCAGCTTCATCGTCGACACGCCCGCTTCAGTCGCCTGGACGGGGCTGGAGCGATGCTCCTCGCCGACAACTTGCGAGATAAAGGAGCCTTTGCCTTGAATGCGGTATACGAGACCTTCCTTCACCAGCTCCGCCATCGCTTTCTTTACGGTAAAGCGGCTGACGTTAAATTTCTCGGCCAGCTCCTGCTCCGTGGGCAGTTGGTCATCGGCCTGCCAGTGCAGCTGTTGGATATTGGCCAGGATATAGTCCCGGATCTGTGAATAGAGCGGCGTGCGCTTCGTGTTTCGTGTCATTCGCAGGATTCAACTCCAGTTCGTTATCATTAGGTCCCATTTTACCACAATCGGTCGGACAAAACACATAAATATACCAATATACAACCTTTAGACCTTCGCAATCCGGATTCCATCCCTTTTGCGATCGTTCAAAAAGTTAAGCTTTACAACGGGATTGAATTATAATATATTTACTCGTGAGAAAGGTATCTAAATATGAATAATTGGTATATAGGTATCTAAAAGAAACTTTGTGGGAGTGAATCCAATGACATCCACCCTGGAGCGCCGACTGAGAGATCTGCTTGGTCCGGAACCCAAGAGCTACTGGGAAGAGAAAATTACGGAGAAATACGGCTACTGGGGCGGGCGCATGCTGGCGCAGCTCAGCTTTGCCTACGAAATGTCCAAGGTAAACGAAGGCAAATATGACGGGGCTATCGAGAAAGCGCTTACGAATGTGGAGGCGCAGCTAGCCGCAGAGGGAGTCATCAGCAAGTCGATCGTGCTGGAGACGGAAGCTCAATTGCAGGAGCTTGCGGAGCAGGCCAAAAGCTACGAGGTGCTGTGTGTCGCGCATGCGCATATCGACATGAACTGGATGTGGTCGTGGGACGAGACGGTCGCTGTCACGCTCGATACGTTCCGGACGATGCTGAACCTGATGGATGAATACCCGACGTTCACCTTCTCGCAGTCTCAGGCGTCGATTTATCGAATCGTCGAGCAATTCGCGCCAGCCATGCTGGCGGAGATCAAGCAAAGAGTGAAGGAAGGACGTTGGGAGGTGACGGCCTCTCACTGGGTGGAAGCGGACAAAAATATGCCGAGCGGCGAAAGCCTCTCCCGCCATATGCTTTATGCCAAACGTTACCTGGCGGAGCTGTTCGAGTTGGACATCGACAGTCTGAACATCGACTTTGAGCCGGATACGTTCGGCCACAGTCTCAACGTGCCGGAGATTCTCGCCAACGGGGGCGTCAAGTTTTTCTACCACTGCCGGGGCAATGAGGCGCCGATTTTCTACCATTGGGAAGCGCCTTCAGGCCAGTCCGTACTCGTCTATCGCGAGCCCACCTGGTACAACGACAATATTCAGTCTTCGCTCGGCACCTATGTGCCGGACATTTGTCGTCAGACCGGACTGAACACCTACCTGAAGGTGTATGGCGTCGGCGATCATGGCGGCGGCCCGACGAGGCGCGACCTCGAGCGGCTGATCGATATGAACGACTGGCCGATCTATCCGCGTCTGCGATTCGGGACGTATCGCGAGTTTTTTGCCCTGGCGGAGAAGGTGGCGGATCGCTTCCCTGTCGTCAGAGGAGAGCAGAACTTCGTATTCACTGGCTGCTACACCTCGCAGTCGCGGATCAAGACGGCGAATCGGATGGGCGAAGCTGCGTTGAACGAAGCGGAAGCGTTCAACGCCGTGGCCAGCGTCGAGGCGAACGCCGTCTATCCGGGCGAAGCGTATGAGGAAGCCTGGCGCAATGTGCTGTTTAATCAATTTCACGACATCCTGCCGGGCTCTGGCGTCATCGAGACGCGTGAGCATGCGCTAGGGCTGTTCCAGCAGACGATGGCGATCGCCAATACGAATCGCAAGCTGGCGATGGAGCAGCTCGCAGCCGGGATCGATACATCGGCTTTGACAGGCGACGGCGATCGGCTGACGGTGTCAGAGGGGGCGGGGGCCGGCTACGGCTCGCGGACATTCCAGATTACCCAGGTCGAGCGGGGACGCGGCAATACCCGGATCGTGCATCTGTTCAACCCTTCTGTCCATGCGCGCGAGGAGGTTGTCGAGATCGTGCTGTGGGACTGGAAGAGCCCGATCAAGGAGCTGGCGGTACGCGATAGCGCAGGGCAACCGGCGCCGTACCAGGTGATCGACCAAGGGTACAATGTGTACTGGGGACATGATTATATCCGCATCCTTGCGTTCGCCAAGGCTCCGGCGTGTGGCTATGCCACTTATACGATCTCCGAGGGGGATGCAACGGTCGGGCCGTACCAGGCGACGGAGCCGCGCATCGATCTCGAGGATACGTATGTGCTGGAGAATGAACGGCTGCAGGTCGTGTTCGATACGCGCAATGGTACCGTCCGCTCGCTCCTCAACAAGGAGACGGGCGAGCAGCTCATCGATCCGGCAAAGCCGGCCGGTATGTTCCGGCTCATCCAGGAGGACCCCGAGCGGGCGATGACCTCCTGGCGAGTCGGTCGCTATATGGAGGTCGAGAGCCTGCATGATCGTGCGGTCAAGATCAAAAAAGGCGTCTGGGGGCCGCTGCGGCAAACCGTACATCTGGAATTCCGCTTTGGTCAGTCGCTCTTGCGAGCTTACATCTCGCTCGATCACGGCAGTCCGTTCCTGAGATACGATCTGGAATGCGACTGGCATGAGATCGGCCGGCCGGGCGACAGCGTACCGCAGTTGAACTTCTATTGGCCGCTTGCCGCTGCGATCAAGAGCTATCAGTACGATGTTCCTTACGGGATCATCGAGCGCGAGCCGCTGGCGCACGATGTGCCCGGCAACAGCTTTATGCTCGCCGTTCCGACCGACGAGTCGGCCGCATCCTCTGTCATGCTCGTTACGAATAACAAGTATGGCTTCCGCGGCACGGACGATTCGCTCGCGGTCGCATTGATCCGCAGCTCCTACGATCCCGATCTGCACCCGGAGCTGGGCAATCATCACCGCGCTTCCTTTGCGATCGGCGTGCTGCCGGCAGGTCAGCGAGCCTGCGAACGGATCGAGACGGCTTATCGGTTCAACCATCCGCTGAGCGTGCTGTCCGGCACGGCCCATGCGGGGGGACGCTCGCTCGATGCCAGCTTCCTCGAGCTGGTGGGCGGCACAGCGGCGGTATCCGGCTTGAAGATGCCGGAGGAGGCGGAGGGCGGCAAGGTGTGGATCATCCGTCTGTACGAGACTGAGGGAGCGCCGACGACCGTCCGCCTGCGGGTGGCTGCTGCGGTGACGGAGGCCTGGTTCGTCGACACGCTGGAGCGCAGGCTGCCGGACGGCGGAGCGGTGCGGCTGGAGGAGACGGGGATCATCGCTTTTGAATTGCCGGCCTACGCCGCTGCAGCGGTCCGGCTGCAGTTTGGGTGAAGGCAGGATAACCCATAATGAAAAAAAAGGGGGGGACTTCTCTGAGCATCCATGTACCCGAAGCGAACGAACGGCAGCTGCGGTCGACGAAAAAAAAGCTTTTCACACGTGTGTGGGAGGCTCGCTTCATCTACCTGCTGATCGTTCCGACGATAGTGTACTTCATCATCTTTGCCTATCTCCCGTTTGTAGGTTTGCAGATTGCATTCAAGGATTTTCAGATCTTCAAGGGCATGTGGGAAAGCCCGTGGGTCGGCTGGAAAAACTTCGTCGATGTGTTCGAATCGGCAAAGCTGCCCCAGGTGACGATGAATACGATCGCCATCAGTCTGTACCGGCTGGCATTCGGATTCCCGGTGCCGATCCTGTTCGCGCTGCTGCTCAATGAAGTCCGGGTGCTGTGGTTCAAGCGGACCATTCAGACCGTCACGTATTTTCCGCATTTCCTGTCATGGGTCGTGTTTTCGGGCATCGTCTTTAATCTGCTCGGACCGCTCGGCATCGTCAATCTGGTGTTGACGAACCTTGGCTTTGCGCCGATCAATTTCCTGACGATGCCGGAGTATTTCCGCTCCATCCTGGTCGCGACCGGGATCGCCAAGGAATTCGGCTGGGGCGCGATCATCTACCTCGCTGCGCTCTCGGGCATCGATCCCCAGCAGTACGAGGCGGCCAAGATCGACGGCGCCGGCAAGCTGCGGCAGATCTGGCACGTCACGCTGCCAGGCATCCGATCGGTGATCGCGCTGATGCTCGTCCTGTCGCTGGGCGGCATCCTCGACGCCGGGTTCGATCAGGTGTTCATGATGTACAACGGCGCGGTCATGGGCGTCGCAGATATTATCGACACCTATGTGTACCGTCTGGGGCTGGAGGACGCGCAGTATGAGATGGCGACCGTGTTCGGCTTGCTCAAAGGCATCATCGGCTTCACGCTGATCGTCACAGCCAATGCGATCATTCGCAGATTGGGGGAGAAGTCGCTATGGTAACTGGCTCTAATCCGGACAACACGTCCTTCGATAATGATCCTCGCGTATCGCTGGCCGGTACGAGGCGGCTGGACCGCAATCCGTGGTGGGCGCAGACGATCATCCATGCGATTTTGATCGGGCTTGGGCTGATTACGCTGCTGCCGATGGTCAATGTGCTCGCCGTTTCCTTGAGTGAAGGGCACGCGATTACCCAAAATCCGCTGATGCTGCTGCCGCACGATTTTACGCTGGAGGCGTACAACTATATTTTTGGCACGCAGGTGCTGCTCAGATCGTTTGCTATTACAGTGTACGTCACTGTGTTCGGCACCTTCCTGAACCTCGCATTCACGATTACAGGCGCCTATGGCCTCTCGAAGACGCACATTCCCGGCTACAAGCTGCTCATGTGGATGATCGTCATCCCGATGCTGTTCGGGGCGGGACTGATCCCCTTCTATCTGCTGCTGAAGAGCCTGCATATGCTCAATACGCTCTGGGTATTGATCATTCCCGGGCTGGTCGCGCCGTTCAACCTGATATTGATGCGCAACTTCTTCTGGAACATCCCGGAGAGTCTGGAGGAGTCGGCGCGTCTCGACGGAGCCTCCGAGCTCCAGGTGTTGTGGAAGCTGATTATCCCGCTGTCCAAGCCGGTCATTGCGACGATCGGGCTGTTTTACGCAGTGGGGCACTGGAATGACTTTTTCTCCGGACTGTTCTTCATCAGCGACAATTCGAAGTGGCCCCTGCAGGTCGTCATGCGCTCGATCATCATCGATCAGAACATGATGAACATGGGCGGCGGCGGGATGCGGCCGGGCGATGCGGGCAAGATCGTCGTCAGCCAGCAGAACATCAAGGCGGCGACCATCATCTTTGCGATTGTGCCGATCTTGATCGTCTATCCGTTCCTGCAAAAATATTTTGTCAAGGGCATTATGCTGGGTTCCGTGAAAGGCTGAGTATGTTGAAGTTTCCCTGACGGGAATTTTCATAAAACCAAATAAACGGGGTGTGCGAACGATGAAAAACAGACAAATGGCCCTTGGCGCGTTGGCGCTGCTGCTGCTGGCAACGACGGCGCTCGGCTGCTCCGGCAACAACGGCAAAGCAGGTACGAACAAGACAGGGGAGGGCAACACTCCGGCAGAAAGCGCCGAGGAGGGCGCCAAGCCGGAGATGATCAAGTTCTCCTATCTGCGTCCGACCTGGGGACCGGCGACGTATGCCAAAGGCGGGGCGTATGAGAAGGAGCTGTTCAAGCAGGCGAATGCGGAAATTGAAGTCAGCATCATCCCTGTCATCGACTTCGATGCCAAGATCAACACGATACTGGCCGGCGGCGATCTGCCAGATGTGCTGTGGGCGAACGGTCCCTTGATGGAGCGGGATCGGAACTTGCAGGAGCAAGGGGCGTTCCTGCCCATCGAGGAGTATCTGGACAAGTATCCGGCGGTAAAGGACGCTGTGCCGGACGGGATCTGGGAGCAGCTGCGGGCGGCGGACGGCCATCTTTATTTTATACCGAATCTGATCTACCCGATTACTCCAGCTCCTATCATGTACCGCCAGGACTGGTTCGAAAAGCTGGGTATCGCCGAGCCGACAACTGTGGATGAGCTGGTGGCTGCGCTGGAGGTCATCAAAAACAGCGATCCGGATGGCAACGGCAAAAACGACACGATCCCGCTGACGGCCGGCTACGAATGGTCGTTCAAGGATTTGGCGACCGCATGGGAGGTGTCGATGAACGGCTGGACGCCGGACCCAAGCGACGAGAGCCGGATCATTCCATCGATCGCTAACGAGAAGAATATCGATTTCTTCGTCTGGCTGCAGAGCTTGTACGGCAAAGGGCTGCTCGATCCGGAATTCAAGCTGAACAAGGAGCCGAATTTCGCCGAGGACAAATTCAACGCAGGGATGGCCGCGGTCATCGCCACGCCTTGGGTCAGCTACATCGAGAAGGTCACGAAGCTGCAGAAGCTTGACCCGAATGCCAAGGTCGGCATCATGTCGCCGCTCGCCGGTCCGGACGGCACGCCAGGCGGGACGCGCTCGGTATTTCCGGTGGACCGAGGCTTCTACATCTCCGCCAAGGCCAAGGACCCCGACGGTATCTTCCGTTATCTGAATTGGACGCTGACGGAGGGCTCGGACTTCCGCCGATATGGGGTGGAGGGCAAAACCTACAACGTGGTCGACGGCAAAAAAGTTGTGATCCCGAACGAGCAGCGCGAAGCGGACTACAAGGGCGAGCAAATCGAGCCGCTGCGCTTCCTGGATCCGATCAGCGAGAAGCTGGACTGGGATAGCTTGCAGTTGGACTACGAGGGTGCAGGCGTCGGCGAAAGCTTCGAGTATGTGAAGGGCAAGTTCGAGGAATACGCAAAAATCGACTATCCGGATTGGCGGGATTATACGATCGCCTCGCCAGCCGATGCCGAGCTCGGCGCAAGGCTGTGGAACGACTATATGCAGCCAGTCGTGGACAGCGCCATTATCAGCAAAGCCGCAACCAAGCAATCTTGGCTCGATGCGCTGCAAAAATGGAGCGAAGCTGGCGGTCAGAAAATTATCGATGAAGTGAACGAGCTGCAGACGAATAAGAACAAGCCTGACTATGTGAACTAGCAGCTATCGCAGGAGAGCCGGGAAAGAGCAGGGCGAAGGGGGAACCGTTTGACCTGCTCTTTCTTTCATTACGAATGGTTGCGCTTTCAAATAAAGGAAGGGATGGGATGATGATGGACAATAGGATGAGAAAGCTGCGCCGCAAGGGTTGGCGTCTGGCTATGGCGTATGTGCTGGTGCTGACCCTGATCACGAGCGGATGGGGGATGCTGGCTTGGCCTGAGCAGGCGGAGGCCGCTGCGACTGCGCCGACCGTCACGCTCGATACGGCCGACTC
>NZ_BFBX01000010.1:61377-90639 GCF_003851045.1 Paenibacillus sp. 598K
CTGACGCTCGATACGGTCGATAAGAGGGAGGGGACGGCCAGTCTGTCCATGACGGGCTCTCAGGTCGTGCAATTCCAAAAGGCGTTCGCCTCGCCGGTAGATACGGGCGTGACGCTGCAAGACAGCACGCTGAAC
The DNA here is from genome assembly GCF_003851045.1 of Paenibacillus sp. 598K. Classification (GTDB taxonomy): domain Bacteria; phylum Bacillota; class Bacilli; order Paenibacillales; family Paenibacillaceae; genus Paenibacillus_D. The sequence continues at coordinate 61,513 of NZ_BFBX01000010.1, forward strand.
TTCTGGTATTACGTGGACGATGTCGCGAAGCTGGACGGTACATACGGCCAGGTAGAGCTGACGAGCTCCGGCGGCTCGGACGTCGACGAGTTGTACTGGGAGTTTGCCTCCAAGGTGCTGCCCCAGCTAAGCAACGGCTGGAATCTGGTCACACTGGCGTTTGATGATGTCTCCGGGACGTTGGGCGACCCTGATGTCGCTGCGATAGACTTCTTCCGCATTTACTTTTTTAATGCGCAGTCGCCCGTCATCAAGATGGATCATGTCTATTTCGAGCAAAAGGTCGAAGGGCCGTCATCGCCGATCGTGACGCTCGATACGGCCGACTCGCTGAGCGGCTGGAGCTCCGGCAATCCGCTGACGCTCGATACGGTCGACAAGAGGGAGGGGACGGCCAGTCTGTCCATGACGGGCAGTCAGCTCCTCCAATTCGAGAAGGCATGGGCCGCTCCGATCGATACAGGGACGACCATGCGCTACGGAACGCTGAACTTCTGGTATTATGTGGACGATGTCTCCCAACTGGACGGGGCGAACGGACAGGTGGAGATCTCGAGCTCCGGCAGCTATGATGTCGATGAGATTTCCTGGGATTTCACGACGCGGGTGCTGCCGCAGCTGAGCGACGGCTGGAACCTCGTGACGCTGAAGCTGGACGGGACGAGCGACGTGTTGGGCAGCCCCGATCTGGCGGCGATCGATTTCTTCCGCATTTATCTCGACGCTGCCCAGTCGGCGACGATCAAGCTTGATCACGTCTACTTCGAGCAGCGGCCCGCCTCCTCGATCGCCGTCACGCTCGATACGGCCGACTCGCTGAGCGGCTGGAGCTCGGCCAATCCGCTGACGCTCGATACGGCGGACAAGCGCGAGGGGACGGCCAGTCTGTCGATGAGCGGCAGCCAGGCTGTGCAGTTCCAGAAGACCTTCTCGACGCCGGTCGATTCGGGGTTGAGCATGCAGCAGGGGACTTTGAACTTCTGGTATTACGTCGACGACGTGTCCAAGCTGGAGGGGACGTACGGCCAGGTGGAGCTGTCGAGCTCGGGCGGCCCGGATGTCGACGAGATCTCCTGGGACTTCGCTTCGCGCGTCCTGCCGCAGCTGAGCAATGGCTGGAATCTGGTGACGCTGAAGCTCGATGCGACCAGTGTGGTGCTGGGGCATCCGGATTTCGAGGAGCTGGACTTTTTCCGGATTTTTTTCCTCAACTCGCAGTCTCCGGTCATCAAACTGGATCATATATTTTTCGAGCAGTTCAATCCGAACGCCGTAGTGCTCGACCGGGCCGATGCGCTGACGGGCTGGAGCTCCTCGGACACCCTGACGCTCGACTCGGCAGATCAGGCCGAGGGGCGGGCCAGCCTGAGCCGGAGCGGGAGCGGCGCCATTGAGTTCGAGAAAACATTGGCCATCCCCTTCGATGCACTGGTCGCGCCGGATGCCGGGATGCTGCTCTTCTACTATTATATCGAGGATCGCTCGCAGCTCGATGGAGCGACGGGCAAGGTCGGGGTCTCCAGCGCAGGCAGCCTGTCGGCCGACGCGTATACGTGGGAGATGGCCGATGTGCTGAGTCAGACTGCCGATGGTTGGAATCTCGTCGCCTTGAAGCTGAGCGATGCGGATATCGTCGGTGCGCCTGACCTATCGGCTATCGATCATTTCCGACTGGAGCTGGATAAGACGGCTGCCGTCCTCTCGAAGCTGGACACGGTTTATTTCGTCGAGCAGGAGGGGCTGCCGCTCCAGTATCACAGCGGCTCCGGCTCCGGCATGCTGACGCTGGAGGTGACGAATACCGCAGGCTCTGGCAATAAGTACGTCTACCACAAGGTGGCGATGCCGGACTACAGGTTCCAGCCGGGCGACTACATCGAATACGATGTCCGTCTCGACGGTGCGGTCAATGGGGCAGGCGGTCTCGACATGCTGGTGCTCGAGGGCGGCAACTTCCGTGACACCGGATGGGTCGACCAGAACGGAATCAGCGGCCACGGCGGCTCCGCCAATCTGTCGGCGTATGCGGACAATCAGTGGTATCACCGCAAGCTGAAGGTACCGCTCTCGATGATCCGCAAGCACGCCGATCAGCTGCTGCTCGTCGGCGAAAACGACAAGAGCGGACTGAGCTACAGCACCGACTACAAAAACATCGTCGTCACCGACCGAATGGGCAATGTGCGGTATACGCTCTTCGCGGAGGCAGCGGATAAAAGCCTCGTCGGCGAAGCGTACAGCAGCGGCATTGCGACGAGCGCCGTAACCGGAGGGCTGCCGGTCCATGCGCCGCAGGCGCAGGTGCGCACGACTGCCTTCCCGGCGCAGGATGTCGTGATCGCCGGCTTCGACGTCACCGATCCACGCTACGGCGCCGACCCGACAGGGATGTCGGATGCGACGGCAGCCTTCCGTCATGCGCTCAATGACTGTGCCGAGGCGGGCGGAGGCGTCGTCTATGCGCCGGATGGACAATACAAGCTGCTCGGCAGTCTGTTCGTCCCGAACTCCTGTACGCTGCGAGGCGACTGGAAGCAGCCGACCGACACCGACAAGACGGTGGACGGCACGCTGCTGCTGGTCTACCCGGGGCGCGGCGACGCGCAGGCGCGTCCGTTCGTGACGATGGGGACGGCAGCGGGGGTGCGCAACCTGTCCATCTATTATCCCGAGCAGACGATCGACGAGGTGGAGCCTTACCCGTACACGATCGATCTGACGACGCCGTCGTCCGGCACAGCGATGAACCTGACATTGGTTAATGCCTATCGGGGGATGATGACGGACAAGCGCGTCAATGGCCTCCACTATATTCGCGACGTATACGGCACGCCGCTGCAGACGGGGATGTATCTGGATTATGTATATGATGTAGGCCGGGTGGAGGAGGTTGTCTTCTCGCCGGACTACTGGGCGGAGTCGGGCCTCGCAGGCTCGCCGAGCGCGGCGACTATCGCTGCCTATACCCAAGGCGACCATGACTCGGTCGGCATCGTCATCGCCCGCAACGACTGGGAGGTGCTGAACGGCATCACCATTGACAGGTACGCGACCGGTATCCGGTTCATCCATACCAGCGGCGCATCCAACGGCAGTATCTATAACTTGACGATCAAGGGAGCGCGTGTCGGCGTCGATGCCGAGGGCGTCAGCCCGATCGGCTGGCTCATCTCCGCCAGCTCGATCGAAGCGACGGCAGGCGAGGACCCGGTCGCCGTGCTGGCGCCTGCGAGCTTCGCGAATAGCGCGCTACAGTTCAACAAGACCGCCTTTAGCGGCTCGGGCAGCGCCGTCCGTCAGCTCGGCGACGGCTTGCTCAGCTTCGTGAACAGCAGCTTCGACAGTTGGTCAGCGGCTGGCTGCGCTATCGAGGCGTCTGCGGGCAGTCTGCTCGTCCAGGGCAGCGAGTTCGCGAGCGCGACTGGCGGAGCCCGTCACCTCTGTCTGGACAGCGGCGTATCGTCCGCGAGCCTGCTCAGCAACGATTACAGCGGTACCGCGGTCATCGACAATGCCAACCCGGCCAACAGTCAGATCGTGATCGACCAGTCGCCGCGCACCTATGATGCGATCGACGGCGCGCCGTATGTCCGCGCTGTGCATCCGAAGCCGACCCGGACCGGTACGGGCGATCTGTACGATGTGTCGGTCAGTCCGTATCTGGCTGCTGCTGACGGCGTAACGGACGACACGGCTGCGATCCAGGCCGCGCTGGACGATGCGGGCGCCGGTGGAGGTGGGACCGTCTACTTGCCAGCAGGCAAATATCGGGTAGACGGTCATCTGGAGGTGCCGGCGGGCGTCGAGCTGCGCGGCGCGCAGGATGTGCCGTTCCATACGATGAGCCATGGCACGGTGCTGTACGCCTATGCCGTCGGCGATGCCGGAGATGCGGATGGGACTCCCTTTATCAAGCTGAATTCTGACCAAGTGTCAGGAGGCTCGGGCATCCGCGGCATCCTGGTCTGGTATCCCGAGCAGGACGTTGACAACGTCACCGCGTATCCTTGGGCGATCCAGAGCCAGGGGTCGGATTGCTGGATCATCTATACGAACGTATCCAATGCTTATCAGGGCGTCGACTTCGGCACGCACAACAACAACGGCCATGTCATTGATTATCTGTCCGGCGCGGGCCTCAAGACCGGTCTGTTCGTCGGCAATACGACGACTGAGGGTTGGGTCGAGAATGTGCACTTCAATCCGACATACTGGACAGGCGACGAGAAGTTGCTGAATTCGCCGACGGGCGGCGAGACGCTGACCAAGATCTGGCCTTGGCAGAAGGCGAACGGGACGAGCTTTGTGTTCGGCGCAGTCGCGAATGGCCATGTCAGCGAAACGTTCGTGTTCGGAGCCAACGATGGCATGCGCTTTATCGAGCAGCCGGGCCTTGGCAGCTTCCATGGTACGGTGCTCAATCATGGCACGGACGGGGCGAGGAACGGCGTGCGCTTCAGCGCTGTTGATTCGCAGCAGGGAGTGACGTTCGTCAATCTGGAGACTGTGCAATACGACAATGGCCATTTCGTCGTCGTCGATGATACCGTCTCCGCCAGCGCGCCGATCCGCCTGTTCAACACCAACCACTGGACGAACCCGACGGTCGGCTACGATATTCGCGGCGGCGACGTGCTGCTGCAGCAAGGGCATTTCGTCGATGGAGGGACTCATGCGATCCAGGCCGCTGGCGGGAGCCTTAAGGTGCAGACGAGTTATTTTGCCACCGCGATGACGGCCCTCGTCGACAATGCCGGAGGCAACGTCAGCATCACCGGCAGCGCCGCCGAAGGAGGGATCGCCGTCTCCGGGACCGTGGCGCAGGATGGGAATGTGAGCAGGTAAGCGGCGTTTTGGGGTGAAAAAAGCGACGACTTCTCTTCCGGCCTATAGTTTGGTACAATAGGGTCTGATTTTCTAAGAGGAGTCAAAGCGATGACAGATAACTTTTGGCGCGGGCTGCCGCGCCCCTTTTTCATACTGGCCCCGATGGAGGATGTGACCGATGTGGTGTTCCGCCATGTCGTCAGCGCGGCTGCCAGACCGGATGTGTTTTTTACGGAGTTTGCTAATACGGAGAGCTATTGTCACCCTGAGGGGAATAAAAGCGTGCGCGGACGTCTGACGTTCACGCCGGACGAACAGCCGATCGTCGCGCATATCTGGGGCGACAAGCCGGAGTACTTCCGCCAGATGAGCATCGGCATGGCCCAGGAGGGCTTCCGTGGCATCGATATCAATATGGGCTGCCCGGTCGCCAATGTCGCCGAGAATGGCAAGGGCAGCGGCCTCATCTGCCGCCCGGATGCAGCGGCGGACATCATCCAGGCTGCCAAGGCTGGCGGGCTGCCGGTCAGCGTGAAGACGCGGCTTGGCTTCGCGGCGGTCGACGAATGGCGCGACTGGCTGACCCATATCCTAAGGCAGGACATTGCCAATCTGTCGATTCACCTGCGGACCCGCGAGGAGATGAGCAAGGTCGCCGCGCATTGGGAGCTGATTCCGGAGATCAAGAAGCTGCGGGACGAGGTTGCGCCGGATACGCTGCTGACCATTAACGGCGATATCCCGGACCGTCAGAGTGGCTTACAGCTCGCGGAGCAATACGGGGTGGACGGCATCATGATCGGACGCGGCATTTTCCAGAACCCATTCGCGTTCGAGCAGGAGCCGAAGGAGCATAGCAAGGAGGAGTACCTCGACCTGCTGCGGCTGCATCTGCAGCTTCATGACGAGTATGCGTTGCAGATCCCGCGTTCGTTTAGCGCGCTGGTTCGCTTCTTCAAGATCTATGTGCGCGGCTTCCGCGGCGCGGGAGAGCTGCGCAACCGCTTGATGAACGCCAGGTCCACGGACGAAGCCCGCGCGTTGCTTGAGACTGTGCAGGTAGAGTGACGGGCAGGTATTGCGTCATATTCATAAAGCATGCTTTTCAAGGTGGGAATACCCACCTTTTTTTGTTGGATTATATTTTAGGCCTATAAAAAAGGCGATTAGTACTAGTATTGAGTCCCTAGTTCGAAAAAACAGGCTTTTTTAATGGAAATTGAGAAATCAAGGGCCTTTTTTGTCGAATTTTGTTTTAGTCACGACAATGGATGAAATGATTTATTGGACCTATTTATTTCAAATGGAAATAATGGAATACTTGATAAGTATTGATTTATTTCGTTCTATGAATTAGGTCGGTATATTTATTGCAAAAATATTTGAGAGGATCGTGGGAATTATGAAAAAAACGCTACTGTCTGCATTGGTTATTGGGCTGTTAGTGCCCACATTAACTTCAAATGCAAGTAGTGACAAAACACCGCTGCTATTGAAAAATATTGATGGGGAGAATGTTCAAGTTGAACGCATAGGGAAAACCCGAGTTTTCTCAGAATTGGAATTAGCGAATATTGTAGACTATGCATCCAGGGAGATTAAGGAAGAAAAAGACCAGGATGTAACAAGTAAGAAAACTGCTGATGAGACTTATAATTTTGTTTCAGGTGGAGACGATTACATCTATGTCTATGAAGAAGCTCCAAACGCTGACCCTGTGCTTTTAATTGCTGATTACAGTCCAGTGACAGTGAGTACTGAAAATGATGAGGATGAGTTACCTATATCTCCTCTTGCAGTCGGTACTAACTTTCTTGCAGATGGTATTGGCGGAAAACAGAATATTACACTAAAGAATGCAAATTACATGAGCACGCTTTTGAAACTCCCAAGCTCTGCTGATGCTGGTTCTTGGAACTATGGTGGATTTGACTATACTACCAGTACAGCGCATTACTCTGGTGAAATGGGGTTGCAATATTATAGTAATTTAGGAAGCTTGGGGACGGCAAAAGGCTGGAAGCCTTTTCTTGTTTTTGTAAAGACTGCAGGAGGGGTTAGAACTGCTTATAATTCAAGTTTAGATGGGAATTATAACGAAGTGCAATATAAAAATGGTTACATTCAAGGTGGAACGGTTAATTATTACACTTACTACAATTATAATGGTTATGTAAGGATGAAGCTCACCGGAACTGCCCTTTGTGCAGATTTGAACTGCAATACACAAAACCAAACTTCGTTGACAACAATCATGCAAACAAATCAAACCGTAAGCTTACCTGCTATCGACACATATAAATTAATTACGAGTATTATAACGAATCAAACAACAGGTAACAACAAGGGGGTTTTTTCAAGCATTAAGGTTGGAGAATCAAGTGTTTCTTCCTCCTACTTTGCAACGCCTATGTTAGATCATGCAACAATTACAAGAGACAGTAGCAATACAGTTACTATTGAAATTGATTAACGCAACTTAATTCCAATCAGGAACGTCTGTAGGATGTAGTAACTATAATTATTCCAAGCAAAGGAGAGGTGAGTAATGAAAGTAAAGATTTTATTTATCAAATCAATCTTAGGCCTTTGTCTTCTTTTTTTCGTCTCGCATGCGGCACTGGCAAGTGCTGTTGAACCGGATGCAAATGGCGTATATCGACCAATCATTATTATTAATGGGGAGAAGCAGGAGTTGTTAGGAGTTGTTCCGCCAAGCGGTTCAACGTTGGTTCCGTTTCGCGCATTTTTCAAGGCGCTTAATATTGAACCTCAATTCGATAATAACAGCAAAACCCTTACTGCTAAGAGTGATGAAACGACGATTACCTTAACTGCGGGAAAGAGAATTGCTACTGTAAATGGTGAAAATGTCGCTCTTCTTCAAAGCCCAGTGATTTCGGAAGATCAACATCTCTATGTAAATCTACGGTTTATCGCAGAAGCTTTCGGGGGAAACGTCGATTTTGACAAACGTACCTTGACGATATCGATTGATTTTGCGGTAAAATAGCTGCTTAAGTAGATCCAACCAAAGGCGACAATTCGAAGACTTAATGTTATCAAAAAGAGGCCGTAGCTCGCTTTGAGCATACGGCCTTTTCATTTTGTGAAAGAGTTAAAGAAGCTCAATTCGTTCGGTTATATGCTATTACTTCGGATGGATTATCTTCACCGAGAACAAACCTCCGATTGTTATCAAGGGCGGATTTTTTTGCGAAGGAATGGAAAGTCAGCTTTACATTTCGCCAACTTGGTAGTATAGTTAAGGAAAGTAAGCTTTCCATTTTCGGGAGGTCATGCAGTGAAAAATCGCTTGGAGGAAATACGGAAGCAGCGTGGCATCAAACAGGAAGAGCTGGCGGATAAGCTGGAGGTGTCCAGGCAAACGATTGGCTCGCTTGAAAATGGCAGGTATAATCCGTCGATCCTGCTTGCCTTTAAGATTGCGCGTTATTTCGAGATGAGCATTGAAGACATTTTCATTTACGAGGAGGAAAGCTAGGATGAAAACGATCGGGAAATGGCTGCTGTTGATGCTGGTGGGCGGTTGTGCGGTATATGCGAGTCAATATTTGTTCACAGATGAGAGCATGGAAGTGATATCGGGATTGCTCCTCGGGATCGGCTCGGTCCTTGTCGCGCTTGGGCTCGGCAACATCGTCTATGCTTTGTGGCTCAATCAGCCTGGCAACAGAGCGATACATGAGGGCAAACTAAAAGCGGCCCGAATCGAATCGAAGGACGAACGGCGGATACGGATCAATGAAAAGGCTGGCTGGAAAACGAATCAGATTATTTTTTACCTCCTGTTGGCGGTGACAGTTTGCTTTAGCTTGATGCAGGTCGAGCCTATCGTGGTCACGGTGCTTAGCGGAGTGTTTGTGTTCCAGATCGGTCTAGGGATGTTTATGGCCAATCATTATGCGAAGAGGATGTAGTGGATTGCAAAAGGATGACCGCATGGCGCGAGGCCGACGGTCGTCCTTTTTTTGGTGTCTGTCGCGACGTAGCAGAAGAAGGATTTGCGGCTGAACGCGATTGCTTTTATAATGAGAACTGAAAGGTGGTCGGTAGATATGGCAAATCAATTTGCCGCGACTCGGCACAGCTCATGCAAAGCCTGAATAGGGGCGATACTTTGCGTGGGCGGAGAGGATCGAACGTTTGATCGCCCGTAAATAGCTTATATCGTTTCTAATAATGGGCTTTGCACCTTATTTTTCATCATAAATAATAAGGGGCTGAAAGCAATGGTGATACCATTCATTAGAAACCATCAATTCAACGTGATTCAAAAACAAGCCGCTCTGCTGCGGCAAGCTTACCAACACGCAGCCGATCCGAAAGTCATCGAATCGGTTCAGTACAGCGCGCATGATAAAGTGTTGGCCACATTCCCTGAAGCCACATCCGATCAAAAACAATTGCTCGATCCGATGTCGACCATGCGGACGGCGGAGGAAGTCCAGCCATATGTGAAGGGGTTGGAGCCTTACTTGACGGACTTTGGGCAAGTGACGGCACAACAGCTCAATAAGCTTTTTCCCAAAATCAAAAAACTGAAGCTTCCTGACCTGACCAAGGTGGACGCTCGGCGCACCACTTATCTTGGCTGGTCCGATATTGCCACCAATAAAATGTTTTTTGTCTATCCATTGAACGGTCGATTGGTTGGCATCGAAGGCAGATTTACCCCGATGAACAAGGGAGTATGCTTCTTGTGCAACCGTCACGAACAGCTTGTGCTCATCTCGGCGGTTACGAAAACGAAGCCTGCCAAGGCTTCACCCGATTATTATAGGGCCATCGGCAATTATGTATGCTCCGACAGCCAGGCTTGCAACAACAACATTACGGACATCGCCATTCTGGAGAAGTTCCTTCGAGAAGTAACAGGCATTTCATAATTACATGTGCACGCATCCTGGCAGGAAACTGCCGGGGTGCTTTTTTGGTTATTGCCCTATTAAAGACGCAAGACATTCACAGTCGATGAAGCGGCGGCTGTACGAGAGGCTTGCGCCGAGGTCCCAATTTCCAACACAGCAACGATTCGCTCTTGCGGATCGATCGGAAGAGGGATAGGCAGCTGTCGTTCATAGATCCATTCCGGGATGGTGCGGCGAGCAGACCAGCCTTTATCAGCAGCGACGAGTTGGAAGTTCTGAATCAAACAACAAATTGCAGCATAATCCTCCTCTTGCTTGTGCGGGTCGGCTTCTTTTTTGGCCGCAACGACAAGGAAGGAGGGTGAGGCATTGACAGGAGACGGGTGGAGCCGCGCGACTGCTTCATGATCGGTGACATAGATAAAACGCCAGGGCTCGCGCATGCCGTCATTTGGCGCCCAAACAGCAATGTTTAAGGCTTCCAGGACGTCCTTGGAAGCTACATAATGGCCCTTGGCAGCTTGAGTCGGCTTCGCCGTTGCTGCGAGCTCCGTCCAGTTCTGCTCTGCAGGCGTTCTTTTTCGGGCTTTGGGCGATTTATCAAAATAACCAATATTTAAAATCCCGGCAAACCGTTCCCCTGATTTTAGGCCAATTTCATTAAAAAGGGACGGATTGCTCATGAAAGGCTCTGTGTACCAAAGCATTCCCAATCCGTGTTGCCAGCCAACTAATTGAAGGTTGTGCATGATGCTGCAGACGGCGGCATAGTTCTCGTCGCGCTGTCGCTCATTGGCTGCATCCTCCGCAATAAAAACGAGAAGAGCCGGCGTATTAAGCACGGTTTTGGTGAGCATCCCTGTTACTTTCGACGGAATCAATTTTCCCCACTGGCTGCCTGTTACCTTGGCGATCATACTCTCTGCCAGTCTTTCGCGCGCCTCCATGGAGTCATAATAAAGGCAACGCCAATGGGACGGCGTCTCGGATGTCCACAAGCTTGCAGCTTGCTGGAGCAAGGCGTTCATCCATTCCACTTGGACAGGCTCAGCTTTAAACTTGCGAACGCTTCGGCGCTCCGTGATCGTTTGGACAAGATTCACAGTCGGACCTCCTTTGCAGCAACCTTTATGATTATTGTTAACGAGGAAACTATATTATACAAGTGATATTGTTGTCAACTTCTTTTTATATCAAGCATTACATAGTTGACCGGGATAGTTTTGGGTGATAAAATGATTTACAAGTGAACAATAAGAGGTCTGACTGGCGAAGGTCATTTGTTTTTGTAAGGTAAGGGGAGGTTACATCATGTCTGAGGGGTTAAAGCGTGCGCTGTACGAGCGTTTTCTTCACTTTACACATCTAAGCGAGCAAGTATTTGCCGCAGAGAGTAGCCAGTTTACGGAATTGGCAGAGCTACATGGCGTGACCGCGATTCCGAGCAATTTGACAAGCGTACATGTGCTGGACTGCATCGGCGCCCATGAACCGATTAACAATACGACGATTGCCGAGAAAATGAATTTGTCCAAAGCCAGCATCTCCAAGATTAGCCATAAGCTGCTGCAAGAGGGGTACATCAAACGAAGCCAGATGGTGGACAATAAAAAAGAAGTCTTTTTTTCGCTCACCCCGAAGGGCCAAAAGATTTATGATTTGCATGTGGCGATGCACGAAATGTTTGAAGAGCGATTCGTAGCGGCCATGAGCAATTTGACCGAATCAGAGATTCAGGCTACGCTGAAGTTTTTTCAAGTGATGATTGAAGAAAGCAAATTATGACCGACCGCGAAAAGCCCGTCCGAAAACCTCGTGTTTTCAGACGGGCTTTTATTTTTGTTTCAGACGTTATGCCCTGCGTCAGATAATTTCAAATCATTCTAAGATATTTCTGCTAAATTGATGTGGTAAGTTGTTTATGAACCCACATTAAGGGGAGATCATCATGTATACCATCTATCTGGTAGAGGACGAAGTCAGTTTAAATCAGCTTATCTGCTCCTATTTGCAGCGGGAGGGCTGGGAAGTGGTTCCCTTTATGGACGGTGATTCGGCCAGAGCTGCGATTGCGCAAGAGCCTGACCTGTGGATACTCGATATTATGCTGCCTGGAATGGACGGTTATCAGCTGATCCGAGAGATTCGAAGCGCAAACGAGTCCATCCCGGTCATCTTTATCTCTGCAAGGGATTCCGATCTGGATCGGATTAACGGTTTGGAGCTGGGCAGCGATGACTACTTGGCCAAGCCGTTCCAGACACGCGAGCTCATCATTCGTGTCCGCAAGCTGATGGAGCGCGTGTATGGAAAAGCGTCTCAACCTCAATCTCAATCTCAACCTCAGTTAACGGCTTCGTCTGTTGACCGGTTCGACTATCCGCCCTATGCAATCGACAGGCAAGCCCGCATGGTGAAGGATCGTTCGGGACTCGAAGTGGCGCTGACGTCCAGAGAGTTTGATCTGCTGCTCTATTTTGTATCGCATGCCGGGCGAGTCGTCCAACGCGACCACATCTTAAATCAAGTGTGGAGTCGGGATTACTTCGGCTCGGATCGTGTGGTAGACGATCTCATTTGGCGATTGCGCAAAAAAATGCCCGAGCTGCGCTTGGAAACCCTCTATGGCCTTGGTTACAGGTTGGCAAAAGGATGAAGCATTGGCCATTGGCAATGAAAATCTGGTTCGTCTTCGCCTCTCTATTGCTGTGCATATTCCTGATGGCGGCCTTGATTCTCCCCTATTTGCTCAAGAGCTTTTTCACGGAGCAAACCTATGCGATGATTCGGAATGCCCAGCAGCAGTTGCATTTCGTGTCCGACATTTTGGACCAGGAAGGGGGGCGCATCAAGCTCAGAGAAGATGGCGGGCTGGAGATCGCAATGCCTGATCCATCAGATCAAGCGGCGTCGGGGGACGACAGCGCGCCTGGCCGATTTGAGGATGTCCAGCCGACCGGATATATGGGGGGACCTTCGATCGGACATCTCGTATTGGCGGATGGAGAGGTGGTGTTTATGAACCGCGATCGGAGCTTGTCCGATCCATTAACACAGCGACTGAAGCAGGAGGCCGCGGAGCAGGTCAAGGAGGTGGAGGCGGGCTCGTTCCAGGTGGAGGGACATACCCTTTTTTACTCGATCAAGAAGCCTGTGAATCCCGATGCTGCTGTGCTGATCTCCTACGCATGGTCTGAATATCGCAATGAGATGGTTCGAGCGATGCTTCGCAATTTGCTTTTGCTCCAGATCGTCGTATTGCTGCTCAGCTCGGTTCCTTGCATCTGGCTCGCCCGATATTTATCCCGTCCGCTCACCCGGATGGAGCGTCAGGTCAAACGGCTGTCGGAGGGCAATTGGGACGAACCGTTTGAGTCGGGACGAAGAGATGAGATCGGCAGGTTGTCCCAAGCTTTTGACGAGATGCGCGAGAGGCTGAGGCGTCAGGACGAGACGCAGCAAGTGGTGCTGCAAAATATATCGCATGAATTAAAAACACCGGTGATGATTATTCGCAACTATACGCAGTCGATCGTCGATGGCATATACCCAAGAGGATCATTGCAAGGGAGCGTAGACACCATCCTCCAGGAAACGGACCGACTGATGGAGCGGGTTCAGGCGTTGTTATCGCTTAGCAGGCTGCAATACGTGGCCTCGCGCGAGGTTCCCCACCAATGGTTTGAGGTTGATCATGTGGTGCATGACACGGTGGAGCGACTCCGTTTGCGTCGGCCAGAGATACATTGGATCGTTGAACCGCCCGCTTGGCGCATCTATGGCAATGTCGACCAATGGAAGGTCGTGTTTGAAAATTTGCTGGACAATCAAATTCGCTATGCTCGTCAACAGATCTCCATTACAGCATCGGATGGCGATTCCCTGAAGCGTAGCATTGACATTCGCAATGACGGACCGCAGCTGGAAGAGGCGCTGCTGAAGGGATTGTTCGATCCGTATCGTACAGGCGCCAGAGGGGAGTTCGGGCTAGGTCTTTCCATCGTCCGGCAAATATTAACCAGCTACGGTGCCCGGATCGAGGTGCGCAATGAAGAGAGCGGCGTCATCTTTCGGCTGGTGTTGTCCGAGGAGGGCTGAGGATGAACAGGATCAGACGGCTTATCCGGTCGGAAACGATCTTCGCCATCGGTTTATTGACTCCAAGTCTGGCGGGATTTTCTCTCTTTTACCTCATTCCGTTTGGCCAGAGCGTCATGCACTCCCTCGAGGTTGGAGCGGGAGGAAGCTTTGGGTTGTCCAATTACGATGCCTTGCTCCATAGTTCGTCGTTTCGGAAAGCGGCCTCCAACACCTTTTGGTTCACAGCCATCAGCGTACCGATTGTTGTCGTGGCTTCGCTCTTGCTGGCCATGCTCTTGAATCAACGGTTGTTCCTGCGCAATTGGCTTCGCACGGCTTACGTGCTGCCCCTTGTCGTGCCCGTTGCTTCGATCGTGCTGGTCTGGCAGATTCTGTTCGATTGGAATGGGGCGTTAAACGCCGTATTGCAGCAGTTTGGCTTTGATCGTCAAGACTGGATGAAATCCGAATGGGCTGGGTTTGTGATCATGCTGGTCTTTGTGTGGAAAAACATAGGCTACAATGTCATTCTGTTTTTGGCCGGCCTGCAGAACATCCCAAAGCAATATTATGAAATCGCCGATCTGGAAGGGGCCGGCCCCGTTCGCAAGCTGTTCTCCATTACGCTCACCTATTTGACGCCAACGACGTTTCTGGTCGTACTGATGTCCGTGTTGAATTCGTTCAAGGTGTTCCGCGAGACCTATCTCGTCGCGGGCGCTTATCCGCACGATCGGATTTACATGATGCAGCATTACATGAACAATATGTTTTTGTCCCTCGATATCCAAAAAGTGTCGGCCGCCGCCGTGTTGATGGCGTTGGGCATGATGATGCTCGTGTTCGTCCTGTTCCGCACGGAGCGGTTATTCCGCTCCTATATGGAGTAAGCACAAAAATGAGGTGAATAACGTGATGAAGCGATGGGGCGCACCGCTGTTTCGCTCGTTACTGTTAATTCCTGTCGCTATGGCGCTGCTCATGCCCGTCGTGCTGACCGTCGTCAACTCTTTGATGACAGAGCGAGAGATGGTGGCGAATTACGGGATGCTGGGCAAAACCGATACGAGCGTATTCGTTAATCTGAAGTGGATCCCTGACTGGGTATCGTTCCAGCAGTATTACAAAGTGTTGATCGCGACGCCGGAGTTTCTGTACCTGTTCTGGAATTCCGTTTATTTGGTGACGCCCATCATCCTCGGACAAGCCGTCGTGGCGACTCTCGCCGCTTTTGCGTTCGGCAAGCTGCGGTTTCCGGGCAGGGAGGGCTTGTTTCTTCTCTATTTGGCGACCATGCTGATGCCTTTTCAGGTAACGCTCGTGCCCAATTACCTGATGGCGGAGCGATTAGGGCTCCTGAACCATGCCGGCTCCATCATATTGCCCGGCGTGTTTGGCCCCTTCGGCGTGTTTCTGCTCCGGCAATTTATGCTCCACATCCATTCGTCATATATCGAAGCGGCCAAAATGGATGGGGCGGGTATGCTGCGCATCCTCGCATCGGTTGCGCTGCCGATGGTGAGCCCGGGTATTGCCGCACTCCTCGTGCTCCTGTTCGTCGATTATTGGAATATGGTCGAGCAACCGCTTATTTTTCTTCAGGATGCCGCGATGCAGCCGCTCTCGGTCTTCCTCGCCCGCATCCAGGAAGATATGCTCAGCGTATCTTTTGCGGCTTCCGTGATTTACATGCTGCCTATGGTGCTTCTCTTTTTAAGCGCGGAACGATATTTTATCGAAGGCATCCAGCTATCCGGCGTGAAAGGCTGAGCGAAAGGAGAGTGGAACCATGGTACAGCGCAAACAACGGATCCTTGGCCTGGGATTGGCGATGCTGCTCTTCATCCTGGCCGGGTTCACGTTATTCAGTCAGACGCTTCAAACCGCCTTGCTGCCCAAAGTGACAACCGCGAAGCCGGTCAAAAAAACGTTGACCCATCGCATCGAAGGCGGAGGCCTCCTGACGCCGCGCATGCAAATCGAATTAAACAGCGACAGCGGCTGGATGGTGGAGAAGGTGCATGTTCGCAAGGAAGAGCAAGTCAAAAAGGGGCAGGCGCTCGTCACCTTCGACGGGACAGAGGTGCAGCAGCAGATCCTCAATGAGGAGGACGAACTGAAAAAAAGGAGCTTGAACCGGGAGTTGCTCAGAGAGCAGTTTATCGCCGCTCAGCATTCAGGCGACGAGGGGGAGATCCGCAAAGCAAAACGCGACATTGAAATGGATCGGATCGACACAGACATAGCGACGCGGAGGATTGAAGCGCTGCGACAGGAGCTGAAACGAAAACGCACGCTGACTGCGCCGGTCGACGGGTATGTGGTCAACCTTCAAGCCGAGGAAGGGATGCGTATTCCACAGGGGCAGCCGCTGATGACGATCGTAGATGCCAGCGAAGGCTTCAAGCTCGCGTTTACGGTCGAAAAAGAACTCGCCGACTTGCTGCAACTAGACGAGCAGGCGCCTGTTCGCGTGGATGGGGATAACCCCTTGCAGATCGAAGGAACAGTGGCCGAAATCAAGGCTGCTGCCCGAGGCAACGGAGGAGACGGGCCGGAGGACGAGGGCGGTAATCCGGACGGTGACGTCAAGGATCAGAAAACAATCGTCGTCCACGTACCGGGAGACAAGCTCAAAGGAGGCGAGTCGGCCACCGTTAGCTGGGAGAAGCCGTTTCCCGAGCAGGGACTAGTGATCGATAAAACATGGCTCAAAAAAGATAGCGCTGGAAGCTACGTCTTTGTCGTGCGCGAAAAAAGAAGCTCGCTCGGCAACACCTATACAGTCCAGAAGGCTTATGTGAGAACGGGGAAGGGAACCGACGAGGAGATTGTCGTGCTTGAAGGCGTATACCCGGAGGAAGACATTGTGACGGAATCCAGCGAACCGCTGCAGGAAGGCAATCGGATTCGATTAAATTGAAAGGGTGATTGATGTTGAGAAAGTCTGGTTTTGTTATGCTGTTGGCCCTCGTTTGCATACTGTCCGCTTGTTCGAACGTCGGGAGCGACGCTCCAGGCGACTCCCAACGCTTGACGAAAGACGGCAAGAAAACCGTCGTCTTCTCTGTGCTGAGCAGTAATAGGTTCCTGGAGACCGCCGTGCGGTTATTTGAGGAAAAGCACAACGACATTCGGATCGAAATTAAAGAATACAAAGCGTCGGAAGGAACCGAAGGCGGCGGGGCGAGGGAGGGCTTCTCCTTGGCAGACATTGAAAAATATGTGCAGTCGGTGACGACCCAAGTTGTTTCTGACGGCGGCCCCGATCTTATCCTCATGAACAACCTGCCTCAACATAAATTCGTCGAAAAAAACCGCTTGGCCCACTTGAATGACCTTATAGCCGACGGCAGTTCGTTTGATCGAAATACGATCTACGACAATATTTTGAAGGCCTCCCAGGACGGAGAAGGCTTGTATACGATACCGCTCTCCTTTTCGCTCGAGACGATCCAGGGGAATACCGAGTTGTTAAAGGAGTTGAACATCTCCGTTGACAAAAATGCGCCTTGGACCTGGAGCCAATTCAGCGATGTCGCCAAAAAGCTGAAGGAGCAAGGAGGGAGCGAGGGATATTACAATTTGATGATGTCACCGCTCCTCCACACGTACATCGAGGATCGTTATGAGGAGTTGGTCGGAGAGGGGCAACCGGGCTTTGACTCGGATCTGTTCCGCAACATGATGGAGGAAATAAAATCGATCTATGATGAAGGCTTGCTCAACGAAGGTATGGCATCCGATCCTGCCAAAGCAGTGTTTCGAATGGTCGGCATATTCAATCCTGTAGCCGCATTGACCATGCCCTCGAACCTGGACTATTACCATAATCCAAGTGCGACAGGAAAACAAGAAGGCGTACCGTTCAAAGCGATAGACAGTCTTGGCATTAACAGCAAATCTGAGGTTCAATCTGAAGCATGGGAGTTCATCAAGTTTTTGCTGTCTGACGAGATGCAAGCTTCGCCCGATCTGTTCGGATTGCCAATGAATAAAACCGCCACGGACAAGAGATTAAATGAAGTGGTGGAGAAAATCGAAAACGGAACGCTGGAGTTGCCGATCCCGAAGGACATGCTGCCGAGTAGCGAAACGATTAAAAACCGGATTGCAGAGGTGCAGCAGCTGATCTCGGAGGCGGGGGCGCGAAAACTCAGCGACTTGAAAGTGCTAACGATCGCGACAGAGGAGTTTGAAAGCTACAAAAACGGTCAGAAATCGGCTGAAGAAGTCAGCAAGCTGATCCAGAACCGGGTGACAACGTATTTGAATGAATAACGCTGCAAGCAGAGGGAGATACGATAAATCATAGTATGAATTTATGCGGAAGAGGCTGCTCAATGGATGAGCGGCCTCTTCTGCATTTTCGTGCCAGAAAGCCTGTCCTGGCGAGGCTTTTCTTACCCTGTGACAGCCGAGAGCAGAAATTGGAGGTTTATCCGAAGGGCGATATGCGATATGGTTTAATCTATATGTAAGGATGCGCGTTGGCGATTTGCTGGCGAAAAATTTGAAAGCGATTACTATAAAAAGAGATTACGAGCAAGGGGGCGCACGACGAATGAAGGAATGGGTGAAGCGACATCCAGCCGCATTGATCTTCGGCAAACGATTTATGAAGTACGGCCTTATCTTGGCCATCCTGCTGCTGATGATCATCCCGCTGTACTACAAATCCTACGGGCTAGCCAAGCAGCTGACGCTCGACAATAGCGAATCCAAGCTGGCGGACGGCGTAGAGATGCTGGAGCAGCAGGTGCTGCAAGCACAGACGATTACGAATATGCTGCGACAGGAGGAGGCGTTCAAGCGTCTTTTTTTTCTGAAAGGGGCGCCCTCCAGCGAGTATTACCCGGACATCCACGTCGTGCAGTCCAAGCTGAAAAATCTGGCGTTGACCCAGGATATGTATTCCAACGCCTATCTGCGGTTCAAGGACAATCCGGTGTTTATCTCCAACCATATCTCCTCGGACGATTATGAGGATGTGTATGGGCGCTTCTACCGTTACAGCAATTTGTCGGCCGAAGCGTGGCAGCAGCGGCTGTTCGGGGAGAGCTATATCGTCAAGCTCTATCCGGCGGAGCAGGTGTATTCCTCCTATTATAGCCGTCAGCCGTTCGACGGCATCACCGCCGTCGTCAACAATTCCTACTTCAACGCCTTTGAGCCGCAAAGCGTGCTGGCGATCGATATGGATCGCAGAGATCTGCTCGACAAGCTGATCTATGCCGATCAATGGTCGGATCATATCGTGTATATCGCCGACAGCGAGGGGCGTATGCTGCTGTCCCACAATTATGATGCCGATCGACCGATCGAGCAGGTCGACCCAGTCCGAGGCCTGTTCGACGGCATCGAGGTGGCGGGCGTGTCGTATCTTGCCCTATCCGAGCCGAGCGAGCTGCTTGGCTTGACGGCGGTGGTCGGCATACCGGCCGCGTCCTTTGAGCATAACGTCAATTCGTTGCTGCAGTTGGTGCTGCTATATATCGTGAGCGGTACGGCGCTGATCGTGCTGCTGGCCTTTCTGTTCTCGACGCGGGAGGCGCTCTCGATCAAGCAGTTGGTCGATACCGCGTCCCGCTCGACCAAGACGGGATTTACGCTCGACAATGAGTTCAAGTATTTGAACAACGCCTTTACCGAAATTCACACCCTCAATGAAGCGCAGCATGGACAGATCGAAGCGCTGAGCGATTCCATCCAATATTCGATTGCCAAGCATCTGCTCATCCTGGGTGTGTTTACGGAGCGGGAAAAGGAGGAGGCCGCGGCGTATTTCGGCTCCGCATTCGATCGGTTTGTCGTCGCGAAGGCGGTCTACCAGGTAGAGGATGAACGTCATGCCGCATCCCGAGCCGCCCAGCAAAACCTCGGCCTGCGGCTGGAGGCGGGATGCGTCGCCATGCTGAGTCAGCGGCCGCTGGCCTTGAATCTCCATGCCAACGAGACGGTATTCCTCCTGTTCCTCGATCCCGAGGAGTCGCGTGTCGGACGAGCCGAGCTCAAAGCCCGGCTGTCCGAGCTGATCCGCTCGCTCAGTGCGGAGGCGTCGCTGAACATCACCATCAGCATCGGTCTCAGCGAGACGATGTCCGGTCCCGAGGCGGCGAAGGCCGCCTACCAGCAGGCCAAATACGCGCTGGGCATCAATGAGAACGAAGCGGCAAGCGGCGTCTACCTGTTCGAGCCATCGGCGGGAGCGGAGCCGGGCCCTGCGTTCGACAATGCGGTCTTGCTCAAGCTCTATGACGCGCTGATCGCAGGCGAGACGAGCCAGGTCAGTCAACTGCTGGATGGAAGTCTGAGACCTCTGACCGCCTATGCGCTATCTGAACAGGACCAGTTGCAGCTTTTTTTCTCCGTGCGTCAGACCGTGGCCAGCGCCTATCGCGTCATCGGGGGCGGGACAGTCGGCGAGGAGGGCCGCTCGCTCGAGCTGCCGGTCTATGATCAATCGCAGGACATCGTTCGGCTCGCCGATCAGC
Source organism: Paenibacillus sp. 598K (assembly GCF_003851045.1). Taxonomy (GTDB): domain Bacteria; phylum Bacillota; class Bacilli; order Paenibacillales; family Paenibacillaceae; genus Paenibacillus_D. The sequence continues at coordinate 81,806 of NZ_BFBX01000010.1, forward strand.
TGCGACGGACGGCGCTGGAGTTATGCGAGGTCGTCATCGGCAGCAAGAAGAGCAATAACGACAAGCTGAAGGCCAACCTGCTCGATTACATCGGCGAGCACGCCAGCGATCCGGCGCTGTCGGCGGGCGCCATTGCCAGCGATTTGCTCATCTCCGAGAAGTATGTGTTCTCCTTTGTCAAGGAGCAGACCGGCAAAACGTTGGGCAAATATATCGAGGACATCCGCCTGGCTCATGCGGAGCGGCTGCTGCTCGATACCGAGCAGGCGAATAGCTGGGTCTGGAGACAATGCGGGTTCGGCAGCGAAAATACCTTTTACCGCGCCTTTTCCAAAAAACACGGCGTCACCCCTACCGTTTGGCGGGCCAATCACCGCGATCTTACGGAATGACAGCGCCCGCGCAAAATGGAAGTGCCCCGATTCTTACCCGCTGACAGCGAATGAGTGAAGTAACGGTTTTCGTCGCCGGCCTTCCCTCCTACAATGTGAATGAAAGCGATATCATCAGACGATTGAAAAAAGGCCGAAGAGGCACGGGATCGAATCTGTAGAAGCGAAGCTTATGCTTCCGAAGTCGCTTTCTTGCAGAAAGCGTGTAGTCCCCGGATTTCAACCGCTAATGCGGTTCAAATAAAGAAATCTGGGGACAACAGCGATCGGAAGATCGATCCCGTGACCGTAGGCTTTATTTTTCAACAAGTCTGAAAACTGAGCAAACCATCAAGGGAGGAATACAGAGTGAGGAAACAAGTACAACTGAGAAAGAAGCTGCCAGCGGCTCTGCTGGCCTGTACGATGGCGGGCGGCCTGCTGGCAGGCTGCGCGGGCAATAACCAGACCAATGACAAACCGGCTGCGGGCGGGGGAGAGTCAACAGGGGGCCGTCCCGTCATCACGGTGGCCGTCCAGGCCAATCCGAACGTCGAGGACTACAAGACCAATCATTATACCAAGCTCGTCGAGGAAGCGATGAACGTCGAGCTGAAGTTCCTGGAGCTGCCGAGTCAGGTCGAGGAGGCGCTGACGAAGCTCTCCCTGATGGTCTCCTCCGGGGCGGAGCTGCCGGATGTCGTCAACATCTATCTCAATGAATCGACCGTGTACGATTACGCGTCCAAGGGTGTGTTCATCCCCCAGGACGACTATCTGAACGACGCCGAGCTGGCAGCCAACTTCAACAGCATACCGGACAGGGACTTCGTCTACAACGCGATGAAGCTGCCGGACGGCAAAGTGTACGCGCTGCCGCGTTATGCGCCGAACGAATGGAATGAGGGCTCCAACCGGGCGTGGATTAATGGCGAGTGGCTGGAGAAGCTCGGACTGGATATCCCGCAGACGACGGATGAGCTGTACGAGACGCTTAAAGCTTTTGTAGAGCAAGATCCGAACAGAAACGGCCGGCGAGATGAGGTCGGTCTGGTCGGCTCTCTGAACGGCTGGTCGCAAAATCCGCGCGTCTATCTGATGAATGCCTTCATCTACGCCGATCCCGGCAAGAGCTACATGAATGTGAAGGACGGCAAGGTGTATCCTGCCTTCACCCAACCGGAGTGGAAGCAAGGGCTTGAATATATGAACAAGCTGGTCAAGGAAGGACTGTTCTCCTCGCAATCGTTCACCCAGGACGAGACGCAGCTGAAGGCGTTGATCAATGTGCCAGGGGGCATGGCAGGCATGGTCACTGCCGGCAGCTACAGCACGTTTGGCCCGGAGCTCGACAGTCAGATGACGCTGCTGCCTCCAGTCAAGGGCCCGTCGGGCCTAGCGGCGACGCCGTATAGCCCGTCCTTGCCGACTCAGCTCTGGTTCATCACCAAGGATGCCAAAGATCCCGAGCTTGCCTTCAAGGTCGGCGACTACATGCTCGACCCCGAGATGTCGCTGGCTAGCCGCTACGGCGAGAAAGGCGTCGACTGGAGCGACGATCCTGCGGTGACGGCCGATTATCTGGGACCGTTCGAGGAATCGCAAGGACTGGCTGCGGCCGTGGCCGAGCTCAATCCTTCGTTGTGGAACAATCCGCAAAACAAGCACTGGAACGATGCCAACCCGGCTTACCGTCCGCTGGAGATCAGCCGCACCGCCTCGAATCTCAAGAAAGGCGAGGATCATCCCGTGCCGAACTGGCGTCCCGCGTACATGGAGGGCTACGTGCCGACCTTCCCGGATGAGGTTATCGTCAAGCTCAACTATACGCCGGAGGAGTTGCGCAGCATCGCCAACAGCAAGACGGCGATCGACAACTATGTCAATGAAAGCGCGGTGGCGTTTATCACCGGCAACCGTCCGCTCACGCAATGGGACGATTATCTGGCCGAGCTGAACAAAATGGGGCTCGATCAATATCTGGAGGTTATCCAGGCCGCTTACGAGCGTTCGGAATAACGGAACGGAGATCAGCTTATGCGAGCAAACAAAACGTTGAATGAGCCAAAGAGGGCCTGGTTGCCGGGCTGGCAGCTCTATCTGTTTTTGCTGCCTGCAACCGTGTACATTATTATTTTCTCCTATGTGCCGATGGCGGGCGTTCAGATTGCCTTCAAAAACTACAATTTCAACCTCGGCATCTGGGGCAGCGAGTGGATCGGGCTGGAAAACTTCCGGCGGTTCTTCGACTCGTACCAGTTCGGGACGATCATCTGGAATACGATCAGTCTGTCGGTGTACAGCTTGCTGATCTCGTTCCCGCTGCCGATTATTTTTGCCCTGGTGCTCAATTCCTTTACGGGGCTCAAATTCAAAAAGCTCGTCCAGTCCGTATCGTATATGCCCCACTTCATCTCGACGGTCGTCATCGTCGGCATGCTGGTGCAGATCTTTAACCCGCGGACGGGCGCTTTCGGGGCGCTGTACACGTTTTTTACGGGCGATCTGCTGCCCGATGCCTTTGCCAATCCCGGCGCGTTCCAGCATCTGTACGTCTGGTCGGGCATCTGGCAGGGCATCGGCTGGAGCAGCATCATCTATATCGCGGCGTTGTCCTCGGTCGACGAGCATCTGCACGAGGCGGCGCAGATCGATGGCGCGTCGCGGCTGCAGCGGGTGCGGCATATCGACTTTCCCTCCATCTTGCCTACAGCGACGATCATGCTGATCCTGGCGGTCGGCAATGTCATGGAGGTCGGCTTCGAGAAGGTGTTCCTCATGCAAAACGAGCTGAACATCTCGCGCAGCGAGGTCATATCGACCTACGTGTACAAGGTGGGTCTGACGATCGGCACCGGCGACTTTTCGTTCGCGACGGCGATTGGCCTGTTTAATTCCGTCATCAACTTCGTGTTGCTCATCATGGTGAACTACGCCGCCCGTAAGTTCAGCAACACCAGCTTGTGGTAGGAAGGAAAGTGACTATGGCAAAGCTCTCAACCTCGCTTGGCGACGCCAAGCCGCACAAAAGGAAGTTTTCCACGCACCCGGCCTCGGACCGGGCGTACTACATCGTGTCGGGCTTTTGCCTGACGTTTATCCTGATCGCGGTTTCCTATCCGCTGCTGTATGTACTGTCGGCCTCCTTCTCCTCCGGCAACGCCGTCTCCTCGGGTCAGGTGCTGCTGTGGCCCGTCGATTTTAGTCTGGAGGGCTATGAGGCTGTGTTCAAAAACAAGGATATCCTGCGGGCGTACGGCAATACGTTTCTGTACACGATCCTTGGAACCGCGCTTAACGTATGTGTCGTCATGACCTGCGCCTACGGGCTTTCCAGACCGGGGCTGAAGGGACGCGGGCTGTTCATGCTGCTGTTCACGTTTACGATGTTTTTCAGCGGGGGACTTATTCCGTTCTATATCCTGATGAAGGATCTGCACCTGCTGAACACGATGTGGGCGATGGTCATTCCAGGCGCATTGTCCGTGTACAACATGATTATCGCGCGGACGTTCATCCAATCCTCGATCCCCAAGGAGCTGATCGAGGCGACGAGCATCGACGGCTGCAGCGATGTCCGCTTCTTCTTTTCGTTCGTGCTGCCGTTGTCCAAGGCAGTAATCGCGGTCATTACGCTGTTCGCGGCAGTCGGCCACTGGAATGCGTATTTTAATGCCTTGATGTTCCTTAACGATCGTTCGCTCTATCCGCTGCAGATCATCCTGCGCGAGATTCTCATTATGAATCAGGTCGATGTCAGCATGATCATGGACCCTGAGCTGCAGATCGCCAACGCCCATGCGGCGGCGGTGCTCAAATATTCCTTGATCGTCGTCGCGACGATCCCGATCCTGTGCGTGTATCCGTTTATTCAGAAGTATTTCGTAAAGGGTGTCATGATCGGTTCGCTGAAGGGCTGACCGCATAACGAAACCGGGAGGGCGGCGGAGTGAAGAAGGCAGAGCTGAAGCGGGAAGATATGAAGCTGAGCAGGAGCGCCAGTCCTGTGCAGCTCCCAGCGCGCGGGGGCGGGTGGCCGTCCGACCGCCGGTTGTACGCCTACATCGACGAGATGGAGGTGCCTGCGGACTTCGTGACGACGGGCGAGACTAGGGAGACCTACCTTCAATTGATGGAGGCCTCGCTCTCCGGGTACGGCCTGGAGCTCGCAGATGCGAGCTGGGGCAGGGACGGCGAGGGCAGACCGCAGGATATGCAGGCGTACTCCCGCATCGTGTGCGTGCTCGGCGGACTCATCGGCGCAGGGCGGCGGGCGGAGCTGCAGCCGTTGTGGGAGCAGATGATGGAGGCGGCTTGCCGCCAGCTGCCCCGGATGACCGGAGATCAGATGGCCGACTTCGCGACCAAGGAGCTGCTGCTAGCCTACAAGGCGATGAAGCTTCATGTCGATGCCGGGCAACTTCGGGCGTGGGCTGACTTGCTCGCTACTGTCGATCCCGAGGTCAACTATGTGCATACGCGGACTGCGGTCCCCGATACGGATCGGTTGCACAATATTAACCTGTACAATATGGCAGGCGAGTATTTGCGCCAGACAGAGGGGATGACGGATGCCGATTCCTATCTGGACGCCCATTGGCCGCTGCAGCTCGGGAGGTTCGACGACAATGGCATGTACCGCGATCCCGGCTGTCCGCTGCTGTACGATCTGGCGGCTCGCTGCCATATCCAGCTCATGCTCGCTTATAGCTATGAGGGGCCTTATGCGGAGGAGCTGGACCGACATCTGGAAGCGGGGGGCATGATGACGCTGTTCCTCCAGTCGGCGGCCGGGCATATCCCCTACGGCGGGCGCAGCAGCCAGTTCCAATTCAACGAGGCGCTGGCCGCAGCCTGCGCGGAGTATGAGGCGTCGCGCCATCAGCGTGCGGGCCGCGTCAAGCTGGCGGGCGCATTCAAGCGGAGCGCGAGGCTGTCGGCTCAGGCGGTGCGCCGCTGGGTGCTGGAGATGACGCCGCCGCGACATGTCAAAAACGGCTATGCCATCGGTTCCGGCTACGGAGCCGAGCCGTACGCCTATTACGACAAGTACATGGTGACGCTCGGCAGCTTTGCCTATATGGCTTATCTGTTCGCCGATGACGCGATTGCCGAGCAGCCCTGTCCTGCGGAGGCGGGCGGCTACGTGCTGGCGACCTCGCCAGCCTTTCACCAGATTGTCGCCTCGGCCGGCGGTCAGTCCATCCAGCTCGACACCGCCGCCGATGGACGGTATGACGCGACGGGACTGGGACGGTACCATCGCCGCGGGATGCCCGCCGAGCTGGGACTGTCCTCGCCGCTCAGCGGGGCCCCAGGCTACCTGCTCCCGCACGGCGTCGCGGCCCGGGCGGCAGCGATCGGGCCCGGCTGGGAGCGCCCTGACGGGACAGTCGCCTATCTGGCGGAGCAGGCCGCCGGACTGGAGCATCGCTTGACGGTGCATGCAGAGGAGGCGGATCGCGTCGTCTTCAGCCTCGTCTACTCCGGAGGAGAGCTGCCGGACGGCCACACGCTGCGGGAGACGTATGCGCTGTCGCCGGAAGGGCTGGACATCGAGGCTGTGCTGGAGCTGGAGGAGAGAGTCGCGGATGGCGACCGCGCAGGCGAGCTGCGGGCGGGCGAAGGAATGCTGCTGCACGATGCGATGGCGGCCGAGCAAGGGACGGCTGGTGCGCCTGGGCCTGGCGATTTGCGGGGAGCCCAGCCGGGGACAGATGCAGGGACCGCGCGGACAGACTTGTCTCCGATCCGCTACAGGGTGCCGCTCTTCTGTGACAACGGCGCCGAGGAGAGCGGCCTGGCGATCAAGTGCAACGGCGATGACGTGCAGGCGACCGTCATCCTGGGCGATGACCGCTACAGCCTGTCGACGACAGGCCGTCTGGACATCGAGGAGGAGCGCTGCGGCAATCGCAATGGCGAATACCGGCTTGCCGTCATCCGTTCGGATGAGCGAGCGATACGCGTGCGGTTAACGTTATGGCGGGCGGAGACGGCGGCGGATCGCAAGACTTGATCGGACGATCACACCAACTTTGAGCATCAGTGGATGATTGCGGGGCGAAGGCTGCCTTGCAATCATCCTTTTTTTGAATTTGTCTACGGTAGCCGGAGCTGTACAGGAGGCTTTTACGAAATATCTGGGCTGGGACGTCTATCATCATCAGGCGTAGAGCGTGTTTGCAGTCTCCGAGGGCAGGAGATTGGGCTGAATTTTCGTTGCTTGCAGGGAACTTTGGTGAAAGCGTACTGGGGACGAGAAGCACAAGAACTGCAAAAATACATTTATTTATCAATTTCTGTCCAAGAAGATGAAGTATAACTGCAAAAATACCTTTAATATGAAGAAAAAACACGTATCGGTCCGATTTCTTTAAATTTAAGTGTAGTATTGCAGTTATTCAGCCCGAAACAACTGTTTTAGGAGGATTTAAATGTACATTTGCAGTTATTTCAGCTCAGACAGGCTCTTTGTCAGCTGGCCAGGCTGGTCAGGGTCATTCTTAGGATAAGGAGTATTAGCTTGTAGCCAAAGAGAGCGCGGTTTGCGCACAAGCGTGCGCAAACCGCGCTCTTACCCGTATAGCTCGATCATCTGTTCATATTGCCGATCGCCGAGGCCGTACTCGGGGAACTGCTGCAACAGATCGGCGACGAGGTTATCCTTGTCCCGATGTCGCCGGATATAATCGACGATCGGACTGCCCTCGCTCATATACGAAAAGTACAGGCGGATCGCCTGATACGTCACCGGCATCGTCACGGTTGTCGGCTGTTGGCGATTGCAGAGCACTGACTGATAGACCCCGGCATAGCCGCGAGGGTCGATCTCGTACGCATCCGCGAGGAAGTCGTCGATCCGCTCCAGCGCCATGCAAAAAAACACATCGCCCTCGTAGCCGATCTGGTCCAGATAAGCCAGCATCGTGATCAGATTGAGCTGACAGAACATATCATCGCCGAACCACAGGACGATAATATCGAAGCGCTTCTCGAAGAGAGGCCTCAGCGACTCGATAACGATGCTGCGGTATTCTGGCTCCGTGGTCTGAAGGGACTGCACCCTCGCTTGGACAAAGGACGGCGAGAAAATCTCCGCTTCGGTCTCTCCCCAGCACATCGCTTCATTAAAGGGTACGTACGTCGCATTCTCCTTCGTCAGCTTGTTCGCCTTGAATTGCTCCAGCATGTGGGAGCCGTTCAGCACATGCAAAATGTTCGCCGGAGCGTGCGCGCCGATTTGCTCTTGCAGCTGTTGAATTTTGTCTTGCATGCTATCACCCCCTTGTCGGGGCGTCAGGAGGGGCTTGGGGTGCGTCTCTTGGATCGGCGTTTGCGTCTCGCGATACCGATGGGGCGTTATTCCGTATTGTTCCACGAACGCCCGCGAAAAAGCTTCCTGCGAGCCGTACCCGAACGTTAGCGCGATCGACAGAATGCTGCTGTCCGTCGCCTTGAGCTGCTCTGCTGCGCGGGTCAGCCGACGCTTGCGGAGATAGCTCTTCATCGTCTCGCCGAACGTCCGGTGGAAGGACACGGAGAAGTGATACGGGGAGTAGTGGCAGTGCTGCGCCACCTCGTGCAACGTAAACGTCCTCGTCAAGTTCTCTTCAATATATAACATTGCCTTCTCAATCTCGGTTTGCCGCATAAAAGCTTCCTCTCCTTTCCTCTCATAGGATATCATAAGGAAAGCAAGTCGATATGATCCGTATTGCGATACCTATCGATGAGAAGAGAGGAAGAACGCGACATGAAAGAAGCTTCGGAGCAGTTAGCTGACCTGTTAGGTCATCCTTATCATCCCCAGCAGGTGCAAGCCGTGCTGCAGCCTTTGGGCGTCAAGCGGATGCCCAAGCCTAACAGTTACTTCAATGACGACATCATCTGGTCGGCCAAGGCGTCGATCCGCCTGGACATCTATCTGCCGGCCAAGCTCCGGGAGCTGACCGGCAGGGAGTATGAAGACCCGGAGGCATGGAGGATCGGCGCTGTCCATTTCCTCGCTCCGGGAGCGGATGACCGCATCAAAGCGCCCTACGCCGCTCCGCTCCCGGGAGGATTGACGATGGCCACTGCGCCGGAGCTGGCGATCCAGACTTACGGCACGCCCCAGCTCGATGAGGATTGCGAGTGGCCGGGCTTTGACGGCCGCATCCTGGCCTGGCGCAAGCCCGGCCTCAATCTCGTCATCGAGTACGAGGCGGGCGAGTCCGGCTACGCGATGCGGAGCTATACCGCTTGCCTGATCGGCTGCATTGGCGCCTGGCGCCGCGATCATCCGGCGATTTTTGCGCCTTGACGGGGCAGACTTGGCAAGGGAAGTTTGATCGCCCGTAGTTGCTCTAACGCTCTCAGGGCGAACGTTAGAATCTGATGGACGGCAGTTCGTGTCCGCGAACGGTCGTTGAGATAGCGCGCCTCGACACGCGGGACTGCGTGTCGAGGCGATTCCATATC
>NZ_BFBX01000010.1:90694-116538 GCF_003851045.1 Paenibacillus sp. 598K
AGGCGATTCCATATCGCAAGGGGCTTAGCAGAGCGGCCGTTCGTTATCCCAGCCTCGCCCGATCCGTGAACGCGACGCTCGTCTGCTCCTTCCCGTGCAGCTCGAACACGACGATCTCATTGTCGCCGACCCGCAGTAGCGGAGCGGGGAGATACAACGTCTGCTGCGGCCCGCGCTCCCAATACCGGCCCAGGTTGAAGCCATTGACGTAGACGACGCCCTTGGTCCAGCCGCTCATATCGATGAAGGTGTCGGCCGCCTCCTCGATGGTCAAGTTGCCTCTGTAGAAGCGCGGCTGCCCGCCGTCCACTTCTTGTCCCGGGCGCTCCTGCTCGCCGTCAACTCCTCGACCTAGGCGTTCTTGCTCGCTACCTGCTCCTCGACTTGAGCGTTCGTGCTGGCTATCATCCCCTTGTGCTGCCCGCTCCTGCCCCTCGGCTGGCGACTCCTCGCTCAGCGGCTGGAAGGTCAGCTCCGTCAGATCGGCGAGCGGCAACGGACGGATCTCCCAGTCGAACAGGAATTGATTGTCGAGTCGCACGCCTTCCGTGATGCCTTTGGGGTCTCGGAGATACGGTCCGTAATTCGTGCGCCCCATATTCTCGACGAGGATGGACAGCGTCGCTCCTCCAGCCGGGATCTCCACCTCCAGCGACTGCAGCTCCGGGCGGTCCCGCTCGATGACGCCGAGATATCGCCCATCCAGATAGACGATGGCGCGGTCGCGCACCTCTTGCAGGTACAAGCTTGCTCTACCTCGCGGTCCGCTCACCTGCGTCGTATACAGGATGAAGCCGTAGTCCTGGCCAAGCTTCTCCATCGCTATCGGATAGGCCAGTCGCGTCGGCTCGCCGAGCGCGTCGAGTTGCGCGAACAGATCGGCTTGTGCGGTCATCTGGAGCGTGCCGTAGGCCAGCTTCTTGATCGGCGCAGGCAGCTCGAGCGGCGGCAGATCCACATACCGCCCGATCACCTCGCGCACGGCCGCGTATTTGGCCGTCGGCTCGCCCGACTCGCTCAGCAGCACATCGTAGTCGTAGCTGGTGATCGTCGGCGCGTACGGCGGGTTGTTGGCGCCATTGTAGAAGCCGAAGTTGGTGCCGCCATGGAACATGTAGAAGTTGACTGACCCGCCCGCCGCCAGCATCTCGTCCAGCACCTGCGCGACATCGGCCGCCTCCCGCGTGTGATGCTGCTCGCCCCAATGATCGAACCAGCCATTCCAGAATTCCATGCACATGAGCGGCCGATCCGGCTGATATTCCTTCAGCTTGGCGAACGCCTCGACGGGACGGGAGCCGAAGTTGACGGTTTCCAGTACGCCTTCGACCATCCCGCCTTGCAGCATGCTGTCCTCCGGGCCATCCGAGGTGAAGAGCAGCGTATCGATGCCGCGTGATTGCAGACTCGTTTTCAGGTAGTTCAGATATGCTTTGTCGTTGCCGTAGCTGCCGTATTCGTTTTCGATCTGGACCGCGATGATCGGCCCGCCATTCGTGCACAGCAGCGGCTGCAGCCTGGGCAGCAGCTCATCGTAGTACCGGTCGACCTTGTCCAGAAAAGGTTGGTGGAAGCAGCGCAGCCGCATATCGGAGTCTGCGAGCAGCCACGCCGGCAGCCCGCCGAACTCCCACTCGGCGCATATATACGGGCTCGGACGCACGATCACCAGCAGCCCGACCTCAGCGGCGATCGCGATGAATTGCTCGATATCGGCCAGCCCTTCGAAGCAGAACTCGCCCTCGCGCGGCTCGTGCATATTCCATGCCACATACGTCTCGACAGTATTGAAGCCGCATTCCTTCAGCTTCAGCAGCCGATCTCGCCAATACTCGGGCACGACCCGATAATAATGGATTGCCCCGGCTATGATCCGGATCGGCTGTCCATTCCATACAAACTGATTGCCTTGCACGTCAAATGTCCCCATCCTCGCTTCGCCCCTTGATGTAATAGTTCGTTCAATTAATCATAGGACTACGTTCAGACAGAGGCCATGTACAAAAGCTCCGTTAAGTTGACCATTTGTTGCTGTTGCGATGTGCGTTGCCAGGGAAATAGACGAAGCTGTGGCTGCGAACTATACTAGATAGAAGGAACAATGAGTCGAAAGGCGGAGGACGGACAGATGGATGGCGATATTCGGATCGCAAGCATGACCAATACGCTGCAAATTATCGGCTGTCATGTCGGGAAGCGGGGGCAGAACTGGTCGTTCCCGACCCATCATCACCCGTTGTTCGAGCTGCTGTATTGCCGCGAAGGCAAGGTGGAGCTGACGGTGGAGCAGGAGCAGTTTACGTTGGCGGCGGGGGAGCTGCTGCTGCTAAGGCCGGGAGTCAAGCATGGCTTGCACAACAACGGGGCGGGGCCTTACCGGTTTGTGAACCTGCATTTCAATACCGACGATCAGGAGCTGCGCTCGCATCTCTCGGGTCGCCCCTATGCCTGGATGGCGCAAGAGACGCTTGCCGAGACGCGCTTGCCGGAGAGCTTGCAGCAGGTGACGGACCTGCTCCGGCGCCAGTCGCAGACGATGGAGTCGGACGCGGTCGGCGAGGACGCGCAAGCGCTGCCGCTCGATGGCTGGAGCAAGCTGATGCTGCAGAGCCTCGTGCTGCTGATGATCAGCGAGACAGCGATGCTGCTCCATCGCAGGGCAGAGAGCGATAGCGCCGCCATGCGCTACAGCTCCGCCACAGAGGTGGAGCTGGCGCATGCGGTCGAGGCGTTGATCCGCGATACCCGCTACACTCGCCATACGATCACCGAGGTGGCCCGTCATCTGAATGTAAGCCGCAGCCAATGCTACAAAGTGTTCACCAAGGTGTACGGGATGTCGCCCCGCCAATATCTGTCCGAGCTTACGCTAAGTCAGGCCAAGCAGCACCTGCTTGATAATGCGCTGACGATCGACGAGATCGCCGAGGCGATGGGCTTCTCCTCCACGAGCCATTTTTCCCGGCAATTCAAGCGCTGGACCGGAGTCGCCCCGACGCAGTACCGTCCCCGCATCCATCTGAGCGATCCGCCAGGCGGCGCTACTTCTTCAGGTGATACGGCACCGTCGTCACGATAACATCGCTATGGAACAGCAAGTGCGCGCGGATCAGCAGGCTCGACTGGTTGTGCAGGATGTTGTGCCACCCCTTCTTGGGGATGAACTGCGGGATGACGACGGTTACCTTATGATTGGACGCCTCGGCCTTGCGCTGCACCGTCTCGATGAACTTGGTGAGCGGCTGGATGATGCTGCGATACGGCGTATAGAGCGTCACCAGTCGGATGTCGGGCTGCCACTTGTTCCATTTCTCCTCGAATAGCGCCTCCTCCTCCCGGTCGAAGGGCACATACACCGCGATGATCTGCTGCGCTGACAGCGACTTCGCGTAGTTGAGCGAATTCACTACGACATGGGTGATGCCGGCGACCGGCACGATGATCACATTGCCTTCGATCGGCACCGCCTCCGCGCTGGCCGTCACGCGCAGTTGGTCTGCGACCGCCTCGTAATGCTTGCGAATCCGGTGAAATACGAGCAGCAGCAGCGGCAGGAAGATGAACACCGGCCACACCTCGGAGAACTTCGTGAAGAAGAATACCATCGTCACGGTGAAGCTGATAAGCGCGCCAATCGTGTTGATGACCAGCTTGGGCCGCCACCCGGCCGGTCGCTGACGGATCCAGCGGACCATCATCCCCGTCTGGGACAGCGTGAAGGGGATGAACACCCCGACCGCATAGAGCGGGATCAGGCGATCCGTCTTGCCGTCGAAGACGATCAGCAGCAGGATGGAGAGGACGGCCAGGATGATGATGCCGTTGGAGTAGCCAAGCCGATCCCCTCGCATCGTGAACATGCGCGGGATAAACTTGTCCTTGGCCAGATTAACCGCCAGCAGCGGGAAGGCCGAGTAACCGGTGTTGGCCGCCAGGATCAGGATGAGCGCGGTCGTGCCTTGGACGAAGTAATAGACGCCGTTACGCCCGAAAATATGCTCGGCGATCTGCGAGACGACCGTGGCGTCGGACTTTGGCACCACGCCATAGTAATAAGCGAGCACGACGACGCCGGAGAACAAAAAGGCCAAAATGAAGCCCATGATCGTCAACGTTTTGGCTGCGTTGACGGCGGCGGGCTTTTTGAAGTTGGGAATCGCGTTGGAGATCGCCTCCACGCCGGTGAGCGCCGAGCTCCCCGAGGCGAAGGCCCGCAGCAGCAGGAACAGGCTGATGCCGGCGATCGGCGTGCCGACAGGCGTATGCCACTCGGCCGGCACATGACCTGCGAGGACATTGTACAGGCCGGCGATGATCATGACGACGAGCGCAAGCACGAACAAATAGACCGGATAAGCCAATACCGAGGCCGATTCGGTCACGCCGCGCAAATTGAGAATCGTGATGATCGCAATAAACACGATCGAGATCATCAGGTTATGCTCGTACAAGCTGGGAAACGCCGAGGTGATCGCATCGGCGCCTGCGGATACGCTGACGGCGACGGTGAGGATATAATCGACGAGCAGCGACCCGCCAGCGATGAGCCCCGGGTAGGTGCCGAGGTTTTCCTTGGAGACGACGTAGGCTCCGCCGCCATGCGGGTAAGCGAAGATGATCTGTCGGTACGATAAGACGAGCGCGGTCAGCAGGACCAGTACGCCGAGACCGATCGGGATGGAGTACCAGAAGGCGGCGACGCCGATGGTGATGAGCACGATCAGCATTTGCTCGGGGCCGTACGCCACAGAGGACAAGGCATCGGAGGACAGGATGGCTAGCGCTTTGGTTTTACTCAGTTTCTGTTCGCCAATTTCGGTTGACTTTAGAGGTCGCCCAATCAATAATCGCTTCACCAGGGAAAGCATGGGTCTCACCACTCACTTTGCTCGAAGGTTGATGTTACTGCACTGCCATGGCCATGTATCCACGGATTATAGCACAAAATTCGGCGCTGTAAATCATAAGAATTCCTTATGAGCGGGGGAGCGACCAATGAAGAAATGACGGTTGAAATGCCCGTCCTTTATAGGGACTTCATGCCGGAGCAGAGAAAAGATAGCTATAACACGAAGACGGCAGAATGCATCGATGCATTCTGCCGCCGTTGTGCGCAGTCGGATGTCGCGCGCGCGACATGTAAACGAACTATTTCAGAATAAGTACAGGAATCTTGGCATGCTGCGCGACATTATGGCTGACGCTGCCGAGGACGAATTCGCGAATACCGCCCATGCCGCGGCTGCCAAGGACGATGACATCATTGTCATGTGTGCTGGCATGCTTAAGGATGACTTCGGCGGCTTGGCCTTGCACGAGCTCGACCGTTCCTTCGACGCCGGCTTCGGCAACAATGCTGCGAGCTTCGTTGACCGTCCGCTCTGCCAGATTATACAGCTCCTGATTAAAGGAGGCAGGGACCTGGGCAAAGCCGTCGGCAAGATACAGCCTAGGGAAATCAAAGGCATGCAAGACCTCCAGCTTGGCGCCTGGAGACGCCTTGGCAAGGGCGATGGCCTTCTCGAGCGCCTTGGTGCTTGCTTTGGAGCCATCATAGGCGACTAATATGGATTGAAATAACATCGTTAGCACCTCGTTTAGTGTGGGTTGTAACACTATTTCTGTTTTTATTATACCACTTTTGAAAGGGTGAAGCTTCGCCGATTTCAGTCGATTTTCGTTGATTCGAAAAGTGAATATAATCAGACTCAAAGATTAATATACCCTATAACCCACGGGTCGCCTTATTGGTTATGATGTGCTCAAGGCTTGCCAAGGGAAGGGCAGTGTCGGCAAGCTCACGCCCAAGATAACAAAGGAGGAATTTGCACAGTGGCTACTATGCAAAAGAGAGGGCTTGCGGTATTCTTGCTGATATGCTTGCTGGCAAGCATCGCTAATGTCGGGCCTGATGTAGGCAAGGCTGCAGCTGCGGATCAGAATGTCATTAAAAACGGCGGATTTGAAAGCGCTATCGGAAATGTCCCTGACGGATGGTCGGTAGCGATGATTGGCAATTTGGATGCCGAGGCTACTGTGGATGCGACGGAGAAGCGCAGCGGCAACTCGTCCTTGAAAATTGTCAATCGGCAGTCCGAGACGCCCAACACGTACATGAATATTCACCAGGCGGTCAGTGTCAAGCCCAACACGAAGTATCGCATTAGCGTCTGGGTGAAGGGCAACAATGTGGATCGCGTCCGCCTTACGATGAGCTGGGACCCGACGTTCGGCGAGGAGGTGGGCGGATTCAAGGGAACCTATGACTGGAAGCTGCTGGAGTACGAGATGACGACAGGGCTGGAGCAGAAGAGCTTCAATTTTATGATCATTAGCGACGGCATCACCGATGCGCTATGGATAGATGATATTAGCGTGGTAGAGGTCGGCACCAGCGGAGGCGGAGAGACGCCAACCCTGCAAGCGTTGCTGGAGATGTATGCAGAGCTGGAGGGCAAGCTGCCGCAATTAGAGGCTTTAATGGCGCAGAGCCGCGAGCAGAAGATCGCCATTGACTATGAGACGATCAACTACACCATTATTCAGAACTATTTGAAGTGGGGGCGTGTCGACCTCGACGCCGGGAACGCGTCGCGAGCGTACTATATTCTTAACGAGCTGAAGCGTCAATATGACGAGGCCACGGACAATATGAGCGCCTATCTGGCAGGGACGAAGCAGGCCCGCCCGGTGCCCCGCTATCAGTCAGGCGCGCTGGATATCGACGGCTTCTCGTTCATTGCCGATACCAAGACATCCTACAGCGATGAGATTGTTCGTCGTCCGGTCTTCTTTAACGGCTATGGCCATTTCCAACAGGTGCGGGAGGATGTGCCGAATTTCAGCGGCTTTGGCAATAACATGATCCAGATCGAGATGGGGCCCAATTCCCTGATTAAGGCACTGGACAATGTTGCCGGTTGGAGCTTTAATACGAACGGAACGGACATGGCCTTCTTCAACGACAGTCGGGAGCGGCGCAGCGGCACGGCTTCGCTGCATCTCAAGGGCACGTTCGGTTACGGTCCGAATCGTTGGGCCTCGATGCTCCAGCCGATACAGGTAGAGCCTCGTACGGCCTATACCTTGTCGGTATGGACCAAGGGAAGCGTGGGCAAGGGCTTCTTCTCGACCTCGCCGAATTGGGAACCGCGCTATTACCTTAATGCGGAGGACAACCGCCCTGTAGAGCATGCGGAATGGACAGAGCATACCTTCACCTTCAACACTGGAGACAGCCGCTCGATTACGCTGTTTTATGTTAGTGAGGAGGGCGGCAACTTCTATATGGATGATATTACGCTTGCAACAAGCGGGGGCCCCAACCTGGTCGCCAATGGCGATTTCGACGAAGGCGGCTACATCTACCATCCGGAAGGCGACCAGATCCTGAGTGAAATGACTAGCGGCAACAGCGAGCATTGGGACTATTTTGCGACGGGGGCAGATTTGAAGTTTACCGTTATGGAAACAGCGGCTCACAGTGGCTCGTATGCGGTTCATGTGAAGAACAATACGCCGCTGACGCCGCACGCTTATGGACGCATGTCGCAGAATGTGGCGGTGAAGCCCAATACAGATTACACCTTATCGGCATGGGTGAAGGGGGAGGTCGGGCGGACGGCTTTTGCAGTAACGGGCAATTGGGACCCGCGTTATTATATTGCCGAGCAGCCGCAGACTTTCGCGGAGTGGACGCAGGTTTCGTTTGACATCCGTACGGGCAATGCGTCGAGCTTGCCGCTTACGCTGATTAACGAGGAGCTCTCGGACTTTTATCTCGATGATATTGCCTTGATCGAGAAGGGGACGACGGCCAACCAGGTGAAGAACGGCAGCTTCGACCATTCTCAGGCGATCTATAATGGCGGATACAAAATCACTACGGAACCCGTGAAGGAGGATATTGTTCGTGTGCTGGCGGAGGCGGAGACGCATCATATTGCTGTGAATTTGCTGCTCTCCCCCCATTACTTCCCCGAGTTTGCTTATGAGCAATGGCCAGCAGTGAAGAATCCTGCCAACCCGAGCTTTATCCGCTTCAGCGTTAACCATCCGAAGGCGAGAGAGCTGGAGGCCGCCTTCCTGCAGACGATCATTCCGCTGATCAAGGACTATCGCTCCTTGCATAGCATTACGCTGACGAATGAGCCGATGTACGACACGCGGGGCGACTCTTATGCAGTCCAGGTCGCGTGGCCGGCTTATCTGAGCGAAGCGTACGGCACGATCGAGAGCCTCAATACGGCTTATGGCAGCCAGTATACAGGCTTCAAGGAAGTGCCGATGCCAGCGCTGAATCCGGCGCTCGGGCAACCTTATTACGATTGGCGAGATTTTAACTATAGCTATTTTGCCGCGTGGCATGAGTGGATGGCGGGCCTGATTCGAGAGCTGGCGCCTGATGTGCTGCTGCATACGAAGATTCTGGACTCCGACCGTCATTTCGGCATTGGCTCCGGGGTCGATCTGGAGCAGTTCGCCGAGTTCCTGGACATTAACGGCAACGACGAGCATAACTATCTGGGCATGGGGGTGGATGGCTTCACCCGCAAGACCAAGCTCTATGATATGCAGGGGTCCTACCGGACGGCGCCTGTGTTCAACTCGGAGGATCATGTGATCCAGGATTACAGCCAGAACTATTCGCCAGAGCAGGCGACGCATGTATACACCGATATGTGGCAAGGCGCTGTCCATGGCAAGTCTGCTGCGACCATATGGGTCTGGGAATGGGCGACGGCCACGGATACGTCGGACGCTTTCAGCGGAAGCATTATGCATCGCCCGGAGGTCGTCAAGGCTGTTGGCATGGTAACGCTAGATACGAACCGACTGTCCAGCGAGCTGACAGCGCTGCAGCATGCGCCGCGCGAGGTAGCGATCCTGGATGCCTATACATCGCGCATATATAATGGCATGGCGACAAGCAATGTACAGGATAAATGGTACAAGGCGCTTTCCTTCAACGGCTTCCGTACCGACTTCATCTCGGAACGGCAGATTGAAGCGGGCAAGCTGAATAACTACAAGCTGCTTATTGTGCCGGGCTCCACGCATATTACGACTGAGGCGTTGGAAGGAATTGCGGACTATGTTCGCTCGGGCGGCAAGGTCATCCTCTCAGGCGAGGCAGCCCTCGGCATGAACAAGGCTAGCCGGCCGTCTGATCCCGCCTTGCTGGGCGAGTTGCAGGAAACGGCGGTCAAAATCGATAGCAACAGTCTGGGCGAGCTGGAGCTGCGGGATGAGCTGGCGAAGCATGTGGCAGGGCTGGGCAAGTATGAAGTGCAATTGGTACATCCGGATAGCGGCGAGCTGATATATGGTGTAGAATGGCTGCAAGCAGAGTATCGCAATCAGTTGCTCATAAATATTGCCAACTATACCGACCAAGCGAAATCGGCCAAGCTGCTGATTGACGGCAAGCCGGTGGGCACAGTCGCGGAATTAATTCGTGGCGAAGAAGTGGACGGGCAAACTATGCGCATCGCATCCAAGCAGCCGATGCTGCTGGCCGTGGAACGGTATCCGATCGTGCCGATTGCCGACCTGACAGCGACAGCGGGCAACGGCCAGGCTTCCTTGTCCTTCAGCTCTGCAACAGGCGCACAGTCTGTCGTGCTGGAACAATCCAGTGACGGCGGCAAGACGTGGCTTGCGGTGGATGCGGCCAAGCTGGATGAGACCTCCACCTCCGTTGTCGCAGGGGGATTAAGCAATGGAACAACGTATCGCTTCCGCCTCCAGGTCATTGGCGGCAGCCGCGAAGGGCAGTCGAATGAGGCGACAGTTACGCCATTTGCTCCATCAACAGGAGGCGGCAACTACGGTAACAATGGCAGCGGACACGGAGAGGCCGGCAACGGGCAGGAGCAGCCTGGGGGGCCTGATCGCGAGTCATCCGTTACGATCGGAGCAGGAGAGGTGCTTGTGGTTGTACCTGCCAAGGGCGGCGTAGCTGAGGCAGAGGTAAATGAGCAGCAGCTGGCGTTTGCTCGTGAACAGTCGTTAACCGGCAAGCCGCTTGAGCTGCGAATCGAGACCGCGCCGGATTCAGAAGCTGCCGATGCCTACGCCATTACGCTGCCGGAAGTTGCCGGCGCTGCCAGCGAGTTTGGTTACCGCGTGGTAACTCCGCTGGCGAGCGTGGAGCTGCCAGCAACCTGGCTTGCCAGCCGCAAGCTGCGGCAGAGCAAGCAGCTAACCGTAAGGATCAGCCGCGCGGATGCCGACTTCGCGGGATTAGCGGAGTATGGCGGTCGCCCGGCAATTCGTCTGGATCTGCTAGCTGACGGCAAGCCGTTGCCGCAGGATCATTCGGCAGGCAGTGTAGCGGTCGTTATTCCTTATGCGGCCACCGCTCAGGAACGCGCAGCGGCAGCGTATCTGACCGTGTGGATGTTGGGCGCTGACGGCCAGGTAATCGCTATGCCGGATGCCCGATATGATGCTGGCGTGGGCGCCGTCTCATTCACAACGAGGGCAAGCGGCAGCTATGCGATCGTCTTCGTGCAGCAGCCCTTCACGGATCTTGCGGGCTATAGCTGGGCACAGCAGGCCATCGAGGAGCTGGCAGCCAAAGGTATCATCCAAGGGGTCGGTGGGCAGCGTTTTGCCCCTGCTGCTTCCATAACCCGGGGAGATTATATGCTCCTGCTCGTTCGGACGCTTGGGCTTGATGCCGACTTCACCAGCAGCTTCGCCGATGTTGCGGCGACCGACTACTATTATGACGCGCTTGGCATCGCCAAGACGTTAGGCATTGCACAGGGGACAGGCAACAATAATTTCCAGCCTGAGCGTACCATTACCCGGCAAGAAATGATGGTCTTGACCGCACGAGCGCTTGAACTGACAGGCAGACTGCAGCCAAGCGGAGCGGAGCCGAAGGTGCTGGATGCGTTCAAGGATAGAGGCGAGGTCGCTTCCTATGCGTTGGAAAGCATGGCAGCGCTGGTCCAGGCGGGGCTGATCCAGGGCTCGGGAGGCGCACTGCTCCCAGGCAAGCTGAGCTCTCGCGCAGAGTCTGCTGTATTCCTGTACCGGATCTATAACCTGCAGCCTGCGCAATCGTAACAGACGGGCGGAATCAGGGCAAGCGCAGCGATAAGCTGCGCTTGCCCTTTGGCCGTCCTTGCACTTACATAAGGAAGAAGGCGATATTGTTGCGGATGCTGCGAACCTATCGAATGAAGCTGGTTATTTCGTTTGGCTTATTAATCGTGGTCACCCTGCTGGCGATCGAGGGTATCAACTATTCGCATGTCCGCGCAGAGCTGGAGGCAGCCTCCAGTGCGAATCAGGAGCGAATGGTCAGCCAGATCCGTACGAATATCGAGCAGCGAATGAATGAGCTGACGAGGGCCGCGATTCGACTGGCGGGGGACAAGCAGCTGCAGCAGATTGCGGAGCATCTGCCCGATGCTCCGCATGAACTGCGCTCCGCTGTGATGCAGCGGCTGGACTTCGAGACGAGGGACAGCGGGATCTCGACAGTCGCCATCTATGACAAGGATAACATCGACAAGCTGTGGAACATCCACGCGCCGCCGCTCAACGAACAGGATTGGGCCCGCTGGCGGCGGGAGGGGGCAAAGCTGGCGTTCTCCCGGTCGCCGAGCAAGTGGAGCCTCGACCATTATACCAAGCCTGGCGGAGCTGCTATGCCGGTCATGCTGCTGTCCCAGCCGATCTACAAAATCAAGACCTACGAGGCGCTTCCCCTGGGCGTGCTGCAATTGTCTACTCAATCCGACTGGATTACCAGCCAACTGGAGGATATGAAGCAGCAGAGGTATGGCCAGTATTTTATTACGGATGCCAGCGGGAAGGTGTTAATTGCCAGCCATTCCGACGACATGGGCAGGCAATTGGACGATCCGCAAGCCTTTGCAGAGCAGACAAGCAGCGGACAGGCAAAGTGGAGCAGCAAGGAGTGGATTTTTTGGGTTCAGAAATTCAGCGCCCAGGATTGGTATCTCGTTGCGGTTACGCCTGTTGCTGGCGTAGCTGACGGGGTGAGCGCGGCATTGTGGGAATCTGTCACCGTGGCGGGGATCATCTTCACGCTTTCGCTCGGGATGGCGATTCTTATCTCTCATACGATAACGAAGCCGATCAAGCTGCTTCGGCAGGCGATGGCTCAGGTCGAGCGAGGAATGTTCAACACGACGGTGCAGATTGACAGCGCGGATGAATTCGGTTATCTGGGTAAGAGCTTTAATCGAATGGCTGTTCAAATCCGTGAGCTGATAGCTAATAATTTGCAGACGGAGCTTGCCCGCAAGGAGGCGGAGCTGATCGCTCTGCAAGCCCAGATCAATCCTCACTTTCTCAATAACGCGCTCAGTTCTATCGACAGCCTCGCTCTGCAGCAGAAGGAGCCCCGTATACGCGTCATCTCCCAGGCATTAGCCAGAATGTTTCGTTATAGCATTAGCGGGGGGGCCATGGCGACGGTAGAGGAGGAGCTGCGCCATGTCGAGCTGTATTTGTCCATTCAGAAAATCCGATATGGCGACAAGCTTAGCTATGGCATTGAGCTCGAAGAGGGACTGGAGAGCATGGAGATGCCCAAGCTGCTGTTGCAACCGATTGTTGAAAACGCTATCGCCCATGGTTTGGAGCTACAGTCCGGGGGCGGTTATGTCAATGTATACATGCGCTCTGACGGTGAGGAACGCATGATCATCGAAATTGAGGATAGCGGTCTCGGCATGGCGCCTGAGAAGCTGAAGCATCTCGAAGAGCAGATGACACTGGATCGCTATGGGATGAAGCAGGAAGGAGAAGTCCGCCGATCGATCGGGTTAACCAATGTGTACCGCAGGCTCAAGCTATTGTATGAAGATGACGGGGGAATGGAGCTGACGAGCTCGCCAGGGTTTGGAACGATTATTCAATTGACATTACCTAAGAAAGCGGGGAAGCCGCATGGTGAACGTGCTGATCGCAGAGGATGAAGCCATTATTCTGGCGGGCACCATTGAGCAGATTCGCTGGGATGAGCTGGGCTTACGCCTCGCAGCAACAGCCTCAGACGGTGTCGATGCGCTGCGCAAGGTGCAGGAGTTGCCTATCGATATTGTCATCACAGATATTCGAATGCCTGGCCTGAGCGGTCTGGCGCTGATTCGGCAGTTGAAGGAGCAGAAGCCGGATTTGGCTTGCATCATTATCAGCGGGGGCGGCGAATTCGCATTTGCCCACGAGGCGCTGCAATTGGGCGTATCCGATTATTTGCTCAAGCCGTTGAAGGAGCAGGAGCTTAATGAGGCGCTGCGGCGCAAGAAGCGAGAGCTGGAGGAAAGGTCGGCGGATCGAGAGATGGTGCTGTCGCTGCGCGATCAATACCGCCGGCACGAGGAGATGAAGCAGGAGCTGGCACTCTCTCGCTTCCTTATGGAAGGCGCTGGAGAGGCTAGCGAGCTACCGAGGGCGCTGTCTACGGAAGAGGCTCGCGAGTGGGCTGTGCTGGTATTTGCGGTGGACAGAGTTACTTATCCGCATCAGGGCTTCCTGGCGGAGGAGGAGCCACTGCTTGAATTCGGCATAAAAAATATTATTGGCGATTGCCTGCGGCTCGCAGGCCTGAAAGCTGTTGTCTACAAGCATGCCTACAACAAATCTGAATTCATCGCCTTCGTTGCTCTCGTACCTGCCCAGGGAGAGCGATGCGCCAGCTCTGCTGCCCGGCAAGCGGTGCATCATCTGCAGCGCGTGCTGCGTCTGTCGGCGGCTGCCGCTGTGGGTAGGGGAGGCGTCGACCCGGCGGGCTGGCGCCAATCCTACGCCGAGGCTGCCGCAGCTTGCCGGAGGCGGGTGCTCCAGGGCTACGGGCAGGTCTACGACACTGCCCGGGAGCGCGGCCCGCGAAGTCATAAGCTGCTGATGGCTGCAGAGGAGAAGCTGATGGTCCAATGGCTGGAGTCGAGGCAGCTTGGCGAGCTGGGCCAATGGTTGCGGGACAAGCTGGGGACGGTGGCTGCTGATTCAGCCATCAGCTATCGCGATTGGGAGGAGCTATGCATGCAGATCCATTATCTCATCCGCTCCTTCCTCATTGGCAAGGATGCGGACGACAGCGCGCTGCTCGGCGATTATCCCGCCTTTTTGCAGACGGTCGCCAGTTGCAACCAATGGGAGGATATGGTACATGAGCTTGCTCGGCAAGCAAGCCTCGCAGTGGGTGGTCCGCCCCAGGACGGGAGGCGCACCGGCGAGGAGATCGTGGAGGCGGTGCGGCGCAAGATCGAGCGGGATTATCAGCAGCCCATATCCCTGCAGTGGATTTCGCAGCATTATTATATTAACGGCAACTACTTTTGCAAATTGTTCAAGGAGCGTACCGGATTGAGCTTGACCGATTACGTGGTGAAGGTGAGAATGGCGCATGCCCGAAGGCTCATTGTGTCCACTGACCTGCAAATTCGCTCGATTGCAGAGATGGTCGGCTACGAGGATCCCGCCTATTTCGGGCTCGTATTCCGACGGATGTTCGGGGAGTCCCCGGTGCGGGTGCGCGGGGGAGCCAGGAAGTGAATATTATCATAGGCAGAGCCTAATTTGCTCTATAACTGCAGTGCGAGCCATCCGCCTATAATGAACATACAACCAGCAGCCAAATAAAAAGAGGAGGTTGAATATGAGAGACAGAAGCAAGTGGGTCGCCTTGACCGCTGTGCTCGCTCTGACGGTTGTTGGAGCATGCAGCGGTAACGAACCGGCGCCAGAGCAGCCGGACAAGGGGAACGTCCAGAATGCCGGGCAGCCTGCCAACAATACGCCGTCCGCTCCGGAGGATGACAAGCCGCAGTCGGTAGAGATTACGGTCTGGGACAAGCCCAAGGATGACGATGTCATGAAGCCGGTAATCGAAGAGAACTGGGCAGCGTTTCAGGAGAAGCACCCGCATATTACGGTGAAGCATGAGTCTGCGCCTCCTGGCGAGAGCGAACGTCAGGTGTTCATTACCGCGATGGCTGGCGGAACAGGTCCGGATGCCTACATGGACGCACATTTTCCCATTATTCAGGATTGGGTCAAGGCAGGCTATGTGCAGGATCTGAGCACGTATTGGAGCGCGTGGGACGACGCGGATAATTTCATCCCTTCCTCACTGGAGCAGGCTACCATGAATGGCAGCATCTACGGGGTTCCTCACAGCATGTATGTCGTCGGGCTGCTGTACAATAAGACACTGTTCGCCGAGGCAGGGCTGGACCCTGATACCCCGCCGGCAGATTGGGATCAGTTCGTAGAGTACGCCAAAAAGCTGACAGACCACGACAAGAAGCAATATGGCTATGCGCTGTTGGGGATGGATTGGGCGGACTGGTTCTTCGAATATTATGTTTGGCAGGCTGGCGGCGACCTGACGACCAGGAACAGCGATGGCACGATTACGTTGAATCTGACGGATGAGCCGACGGTGAAGGCGTTGGAATACTGGCGGGACCTGAAGTGGACGCACCAGGTAGTGCAGAACAACGTTACCCAGAACTTCGATGACAACAAGGCGGACTTCTTCCAGAGCCGCGCAGCGATGTCGCTGGGAGCGTCTGACTGGTTCGGAGATTTCGCCAAAAACGGCGTCGACTTGAATACGATTGGCTTCGCTCCGCTGCCGGCAGGCCCTTCGGGTACGGCTCCCTCGCAGACAGGGGGAAAATACTGGATTATTAATCCAAGCTCTACGAAGGAAAAGCAGGATGCGGCATGGGCTTACATCAGCTTCATGCAATCCAAGGAAGCACAGGAGCGCCTGTACAACTATCAAAATGAGAACGGAATTATGCCCAACCTGCTGTCGGTGCGATTGGACCTGAACCCGGTAGAGAGCAGCGCCGCGGTTCCTGCAAGCTTGATTGCTGGCGTACAGCGGGCAGCGGAGCACACCCAGCTGGAATACGCACTGAAGGAGCGATTGTCGCCTTATGTGGTGAAGGCAATCCAGACGGTCTTAACGAATCAGAATGCGGATTTGATGGCAGAACTGCAATCCGCCCAGGAGCTGGCACAGCGCGAGGTTGTCGATCCATACAATGCAGAGATCAAGCAATAGCAGGGGGTACCGGGGGAATACAGCAGGCAGCCGTCTTGGTGGGCGGCTGCCTGCTTGCTTATTTACCGAGGTATGAAGGGAGTGGAGAGAGATGGGCGCCATCCGCCGATTGAAGATGTCCTGGATTTCCGTGTTTTTTATTGCCCCTTCGCTGGTATCCTTTTTGGCCTTCAAATATATTCCGCTCGTGTACGCTGCCTTTATGAGTTTCTTTGATTATGACTTCATGAAGCCGCCAGGCAGGTTCATGGGGCTGGACAACTACAGCCTGCTATTGAAGTCTACCTACTTCTGGACGGCCTTGTACAATACATTTGCCATCGGCCTTTTGTCGCTGCTGCTGACATTCTGGGTTCCTATTCTGCAAGCGTTGCTGTTAACGGGCATCAAGCAAGCCAATGCGCTGTATCGCTTCCTGTATCTGGTGCCGGTAGCTGTGCCGGCCATCGCGGGCATTGTGCTCTGGAAGTGGATCTACAATCCCGATTATGGGTTGGCCAATGAATGGCTGGGCAAGCTGGGGCTGCCGCCATTGATGTGGCTGAGCGACCCTTCCTTGGCGAAGCTGGCACTCGTCATTCCGGGCATGCTGGGCGGCGGGTTAGGGGTACTGATCTACTACTCCGCCCTCCAAGGCATCTCGGTCGAGCTGCTGGAATCGGCGAAGATGGATGGCGCGGGCCCGTGGCGCAGGCTGCTCGCCATTTTGCTGCCGAATATGCGCTTTGTGATCGGCATCCAGTTCATCAGCTTCCTGGCAGGGGTATTCCTCAGCTTCGATGCCATCTTCGTTATGACGGGCGGCGGTCCGGCCAACAGTACCAAGGTATTGACGATGCTGGTGTACGAAACGGCCTTCAAGCAAAACCGCTTTGGCAGCGCCAGTGCTATTTCGCTAATCGTGTTTGTCATTGTCGGGATCTTCTCATATGTGCAGATTCGGGTCAGCAGCAGAGGATAAGGGAGGGGAGGGCAAGCTTGTGAGTAAGAAAACCATTCGCGAAAAAGGGCAGTTCAGCTTTAACGCAATCGTATATGGAATGACAGTGCTGTTCATCGTACTGGCGTTGGTGCCGCTGTTGTGGGCGCTCAGCTCCTCCCTGAAGGACTCGCTGTCGCTGTTTCGCTTGCCGCCGCAGTGGATTCCCGATCGGCCGCAGTCCATCACGATTATCCTGGACTATTCCGCTTATGGCTCGCTTGAGCGGGATCAGCTCGGCCGCGATGCGATGAAGGCAACGTGGTTCGCCTGGAAGAAACACCAGCATGATCCGATCGGGGAGATAATAGTCCAGGGCGTGACTGGCGGGGAGCATCTCTATCAGGCGAATACGAAGTCCTACCAGTTTAATGCCGGCATGAAGCGTATTCTGCCAACGATGGCCTTTACCGATGCCCTAATGGAGGTGAAGTATCCGCTTATTCTGGAGCAAGGTTATTCCACGGTAACCTTCTACGCAGATGCGGGGGCCAGCGGGGAAGCGCCCTCTCAGGCGACAGCCGCAGGCGGCGAGCCGAGTATGGAGGCCAGCGCGCGTCTTGATGAGCGGGCGTCTATAGCGCATACGCGCAGCGGGCGTGTGTCAGGCGAGCAGTCGGAGCGCATCGCGGCTTTTTTCGACGAAACCGATTTCCTGACCGGCCAAGTGGTCTCCATTCAACAGGCGGGCGATTGGACGCGCGTGTTCGACAATTACCTGGCTGTGCTTAAGCAAGAGCAATTGACAGGCAATTCAGTTACGGTATGGACTCATCTGTACAACAGCATGTTTGTTACAGGGATGAGCATTCTGTCCCAGTTGCTGTTGGGCGGCCTGACTGCCTATGCTCTCGCCAAGATGATCAGCGCCAAATGGTCGGCGCGGCTGACAGCTTTTTTCGTAGCGACCATATTCATTCCGGAAATTGCCGTTATCGTGCCGCTGTATCTTGTGATGGAGAAGCTGAGCTTGACGAATACGTTATGGGGTGTCATTTTGCCGCATACGTCGTGGGGCATCGTTATCTTCATGTTCAAGGGCTTCTTCGAGCAGTTGCCCAATGAGCTGCTGCAAGCAGCGCGCATGGACGGCGCAGGCGAATGGACGATCTTCCGGCGCATTGCCGTGCCGATGTCGATTCCGATCTTTACGGTCGTAGCGGTTATGACCTTCTTGCCGGTCTGGAATGAATTTCTGTGGCCGCTCGTTATTTTGCGCGACGATAGCTTGTATACCTTCTCAGTCTTCATGCATACGCGCAACATTACTTCGGAGAATCATGTCACGATGGCGATGATGATTATCGCTACCGTGCCGCTCATCCTCGTGTTCGCCGCATGCCAGCGAATGATTGAGAAGGGCGTGAGCTGGAGCGGGGTCAAGGGTTAATAGTGAATAGTGAAAGCTTCAAGGCAATTCTTATGTCCGCTGCGTGGCAGATCGGGCGAAAGAGTTGCCTTGTTTAACGTAAGGGGTTTGTAAGTACAATTATAACTATGCTTGGCCTATAAATGCTCGAAAGTAGACGGTAAACTTTGGGTTGAATATAAACTCAAGGAGATGAACCGCTATGAAAGTCGAGCTGGAGTTGTGCAGTCGCGAGGATAAGTATAAGATCAACAATATCTATCCGCTTTATTTGCACGATCTTTCAGAAATATGGTCGTTCAAAACGAATCGTTACGGTATATTTGAAGAGGACGAGACGCGGACGCTGGCAGAGCAAAATCGGGTGTTCGATATATGGTGGGAGCATCCTGGCGTGCTGTTCCCTTATCTGATCAAGGTCGACGATCTCCCCGCAGGGCTTGCCTTCGTGGCGACTGCGCCTTATATTCCGTGTCCTCCAGAGATCGATTATTATTTGAATGAATTTTTCCTACTGCGCCTTTATCGAGGCAAGGGGGTTGGCGAGCAGGCGGTTCGCCAGCTGCTCGCGCAATTGTCCGGTCGCTGGGAGCTGCAGACGAACCCTACCGCCAGGAACGAGCGCGCGCAACGATTTTGGCGCAAGACGCTGGAAGCGTGCACCCATGGCCATTATACCGAGGAGATGGGACATCATCCGACGTATGGAGAGAAGATCTCATTTCGTTTCAGCACGAACTGAGTAGACACGTATGGGGGGAGCGTCATGCTTCAAATGCGAAATCATAGTCTGAGGCGTCGCCTCCTGTATTTACTCGTTATTATCGTTGTCATACTGCTCGGACTAGGCTCGCGGCGCTATGCCGAGCATTTGCCGCCCTTTGTCGGCGTGCATGTTGGCGATGCGTTGTGGGCGGCGATGATCTACTTCGGTTTTCGCTTCCTGCGACCGCAGTCCGGCCTGAGGCACGCTGCGGCGCTCAGCCTGTTATTCTGCTTCGCCATCGAGCTCAGCCAGCTCTACCAGGCAGAATGGATCAACGACATTCGCTCCACGACGCTTGGCGGTCTCATCCTGGGCCGGGGCTTCCTCGTCGTCGATCTGGTGCGGTATACGGCTGGGATCGCGTGCGTGGCTTTATTGGACTGGTGCGTGCGCTTGCGTAGATAGGCATGTCCGACGCTAAACTATCAAGGCTGAAGGCAGGAATTACCACTCTTTTTGTCGAAGGCAGGGGGATGACGCCTACAAAATGAGGATGGAAATCAGAGGTGCCCCATGATAGAAGGACTCTATGAACAGGTCATCAACAACCTGACGAAGCAGCAGTTGGCCGATCTCGACCCTGCGGTCTATGACATAGGCAAGGAGTCGCTGGACGTCGAGGAAGCGAGGAAGGTGCTATCCAACTATTTGGCGATGGTTACCCGCAGGGCGTTGAAGGCGGTGCGAGAGCAGTCGACAAACGACCATGAAGCTATCTGGGCGCAGGTACGGACGTGTAACGAGATTATAGCTGTCCTGAAGGACAGCTTGGGTGAGGCAGAGTGTGACGAGCTGAAGCTGGATGCGCATGGAGAGGTGCTGACCTACGTCTACGCCAAGCTCAATCACATCCGGAGCATCCGCAGGACCCAAGTAACCAGGCCGGTGACTCCGCTCTCCCAGAGCTCGTTGTTCACAGGCGCTCCCTCAGAGCCGAATATGATGAGCGAGCTGCAGCATGAGATCGTGACAGCTGACCGGATCGACATGCTGGTTTCGTTTATTAAGTGGAGCGGACTACGTGTGCTGATGGAGCAATTGGGCCAGTTCACCTCCAAGGGCGGCATGCTAAGGGTAATCACGACGACCTACATGGAGGCTACCGATTACAAGGCAGTCGTCGAGCTGAGCAAGCTGCCAAATACGGAGGTCAAGGTGTCCTATGATACCGAGCGGACCCGACTGCATGCCAAAGCTTATATGTTCAAGCGAGATAGTGGTTTTACGACCGCGTACGTAGGCTCCTCCAATATGTCCAATCCGGCGCTGACGAGCGGTCTGGAATGGAACGTGAAGGTAACAGAAAAGGATGCCTACGATGTGCTCAAAAAAATCGAAGCGACCTTTGAAAGCTACTGGAACGATCGTGAGTTCAAGCGCTTCGTGGCTTCGGATGCTCGCAGCGAGCAGCAACTGAGACAAGCGTTGAACAGGAAACGCGACCGAGATCGAGACGAGCAGAGGTTTTATTTTGACATCGCCCCTTATGATTATCAAAAAGAGATTCTGGAGAAGCTCGAGGCGGAACGAGCTTTGTATGGTCGCACCAAAAACTTGCTGGTCGCAGCGACGGGTGTCGGCAAGACGGTCATCTCTGCGTTCGATTACAAAAGATTCGCTCAAAGGCGAGACAGAGCACGGTTGTTATTTGTTGCCCATCGCGAGGAGATTTTGCAGCAAAGCCTTGCTACGTTCCGGTTCATTCTTAAGGACTTGAATTTTGGCGAGCTGCATGTTGGCAGCCACCAAGCGGATTCGCTTGAGCATCTGTTTGTCAGCATTCAAAGCTTTAACGCCATGCGGCTCGCTGAGCGCACAACGCCGGACTATTACGACTATATCGTAGTGGATGAGTTTCACCACGCTGCCGCTCCATCTTACCAGAAGCTGCTGGGCCACTATGAGCCCCAATTGCTGCTTGGTCTCACGGCAACGCCTGAACGTATGGACGGCAAGGATGTGTTGTCCTACTTCGGCGACACCATAGCAGCAGAGATCCGATTGACGGATGCGATTGATCGCAAGCTGCTGGCGCCTTTTCAATATTTCGGGGTGACGGACAGCGTTGATCTTTCTCAGGCCAAGTGGTCCAGACGCGGCTATGATTTGCAGGAGCTGGACAACCTGTATACCCACAACAAGATTCGTGCCAATCAAATCTTGAATAGCCTGAGGAAGTACGCTGCCGATCTTGAGGAAGTTCGTGGACTGGGCTTTTGCGTAAGTGTCACCCATGCCCAATATATGGCCAAGGTTTTTGCAGAAGCGGGGATTCCTGCCTTGGCTTTGCATAGCGGCTCCAATGATGAGGATCGACGGTTAGCCAAAGTCAGGCTGGTCAGTGGCGACATTAAACTGATCTTCGTGGTCGATCTGTACAACGAAGGCGTGGATATCCCGGAGGTAAACACCGTTTTGTTCCTTCGCCCGACGGAGAGTATAACGGTCTTCCTCCAGCAGCTTGGCCGCGGACTTCGATTGGCAGACGGAAAAGAATGTCTGACGGTACTCGATTTTATCGGACAGGCTCATCAGGACTATAACTTTCAAGACAAATTCCGGGCGTTGCTAGGCAAAACAAAACATTCGGTTCAGCATTATATCGAGCATGGCTTCTCGAGCCTGCCGCGCGGCAGCTTCATCCAGTTGGAGAAACAGACGAAGGAGTACATCCTCCGCAATCTCAAGCAAGCGACGACGAATCGCAAACGATTAGTGCTGAAGATGAAGTATTTCGAAGAAGATACGGGTTTGCCGTTAACGCTTGAAAACTTCGTCCGCTATTATGGCATGAGCTTATACGAGTTTTATGGCGGCCGTACAGGCAAGCGCAGCTTCCGCGAGCTTTTGGTAGAAGCTTGTCTGCTTGAAGCATTCTCCTTTGAACAACAAGCTTATCTGACGAAGCGGTTGCCCTCGCTGCTAAGTATGAACTCGCGTAGACTATTGAGCTTTTTGATTGCATATCTCGAAGAGGGACGAGCGGCTGAGACGGAGGAAGAGCGGTTGATGCTCGGCATGTTGTATTATTCTTTTTATCGGGCGGAGCCCAGGAAACAGGGGTTCAGCGATATTGAGGACGGCATACGATCCATTACGGCCTGCCGGATGTTCCGCGACGAGATTGTGGATATTCTCAAGTACAACAGCGCTCACATTGATTTTGTCGACAAGCGGCATGAGCTGTCCTATGCTTGCCCGCTCGATGTGCATTGCCGGTACTCCACCGACCAGATCCTGGCGGCTTTTGGGTACTGGAATGAAGAGCAAGCACCAAGCTTTCGGGAGGGCGTGAAGTACATAGAGGACAAGCGCACCGATCTTTTCTTCATTACGCTTCACAAGTCTAACAAGGATTTCTCGCCATCGACCTTGTATGAGGATTATGCGATCAATGAGCGGTTGTTCCACTGGCAGACCCAGAGCCGAATCTCGGAGCAGACGAGCACCGCCCAGCGCTATATTCATCATAAGAAGACGGGACACCGGATCGTATTGTTCGTACGGGAGTACAAAGAAGCTCACAATTATACGTCGCCGTTCGTCTTCCTCGGCGAAGCCGAGTATGTACGTCATGAGGGGAGCCGACCGATGAGTGTCGTCTGGCGACTGCAAGAGGATCTGCCACCGGCGCTGGTGCCGGCAGCCAACAAAGTAATCGTATAGGAGGGGAAGGACGATGCTGGAGGTAGCGGCAGCGATCATTGAGGATGAGGACGGACGGGTGCTGATCGCGCGGCGCGCGGCGGGCAAGTCCCAGGCGGGGATGTGGGAATTCCCCGGTGGCAAGCTGGAGCCCGGCGAATCGCCGGAGGCGTGCCTGCGCCGGGAGCTGCTGGAGGAGATGGGGATCGAGATCGAGCCCTATGCGTACTTTGGCACGAACGAGCATGCCTACGCCACTGTGACGATCCGACTGATTGCCTACAGGGCGAGCTATGCGAGCGGCGCCATTGTGCTCGTCGATCATGATGCGTATCAATGGGTGACTCTGCAGGAGCTGTCCGACTATGGATTTGCCCCGGCGGACATCCCCTTCGTGGAGAGGCTGGGAGCCATCTGTGCGGGAGCAGAGGACGAACGATAGATTGCGAATGAATGATAGGCTACAGTAAACATCATGCTGCCAGCATGCTATGTTGCCATCAGGCTATGCTGGCAGCATGATGCTCGGGTTCGGCTCGCTCCTCATCGCCGCCCCACATTGACGATCGTGCGGACCCACGTCGGCTCGCTCGCCGCCGCGCGCACCAGACAGTCGGCACAGTCTGCAAAAGCCAGTGCCTGAAGCGGTGCGATGCGAGCGGACGGACCAGCGGTATAGTCTAGCGTGCCCTCGGCAAATTGAAGGACCGAAGCCCGTACAATGACCCACTCCAGTCCGCTCCCCATCACGGAGCGCTCGGCGATCGCTTTATCTCGAATCGCTCGCCAAAAGATACGCCGCATCGTACCTACTGCCAGCCGATTGCCCCATGAAAGCTCTTTACCGTCGGTCAGATTGATGCCGCTCTGCATGACCAATCGGCTCACGCCTGTCCGTTGGCAGGCGGCCACGACATTCGACATGCCCTCCGACATGACCGTGCCCGGCGAGAAGTTGGCTGCCATCACCTGCATACCCGCCCTCAGATTGTCGAGCAAGCCTTGCTTGGCGGCAGGGCCCGCAGCGATGCTGCTCGGGGGACCGATACAACTGATGACTGCCTCGGCGCCGGAGAGGGCGTCGACCATACTCGCCGCATCATATACATCTCCCCTTCGTATGACGACCCGATCTGCACCTTTGACGGCCTCGGGTCGGCGAGCGACCGCGATTACGTCATGCCCCGCTTCAAGAGCCCGCTCGATAACTTTCTTTCCTGTGCCGCCTGTTGCTCCGATAACTGCAATTTTCATCACGAGGCCCCCTTGGATTGCGATTCATTATTACACACTCGTATATTAAATAACGATTATGTATAATTGTAATCAGAAATCAAATCGTGACAATTCTTAAATCATGCCGTTTCGTGCATTACTTCTCACGTTACCTCGAATTGTGCAGTTACGGTAAGGAAAGCAGGTGTTATCGGGTGGCGACACTGGATCGAAGAGTACGTAAATCCCAAGCAGCTATCAAGCAGGCGGTTATTGAGCTGATGCACGAGAAGCATTTTGATCAAGTGACGATCCAGGATATATCGGACCGGGCCGATGTCAGCCGAAGAACGATTTATCTACATTACCTGGACAAATATGATCTGCTGGACAAGCTGATCGAAGAGCAGATCGGCGAGATGCGGGCGGTATGCGAGCAGGCGGACGAGGATGCGGATTATGAGACGATGGGTGAGGTGTGGTTCGAATATTTCGAGCGCCATCACTTGTTCTTCTCCGCCATGCTGGCGAGTAAAGGCAGTCCGTTCTTCCGCACAAGGTTTCTGGCGTTTTTCCTAGAGGAGCTCAGACGGCCGCGCGACGGCGGACCGGATAAGGGCAGGGCGGCGATCGACGCAGCCGAGGAGGTCGACGATCAGTTTTTGGGCGCGGCGATCGTCGGGGTTGTGGAATGGTGGTTCAAGCACGAACGACCGTTATCTCCATCGGTTATGGCTCAGCGGCTGGGCGCTCTGCTGGAACGCAATCTTGTGGAGACCCGATGATAAAGTAACTCGCAAAATTAACCGCAAGTGATACAAAGGAGGCACAACGCATGAACATCGCATGCTCTACGACGGCAGGGTACAAGCAGGATTTGCCGACGGCTTTGCGAAGTATCCGGGAACATGGATTCACGAGCGTCGACTTGCTGGCTATCGACAGGTGGGCGCATATCAATCCGGGCGATCTGGCCGATCAGGGGAAGGCGGGAGAGACGCGCATAGCGGAGATGCTCGACCGGTATCAGCTCTCGACTACTGCGCTTAACATCGGCACCCGCAGCGATCTCCACGACCGCTCCGCCGAGGCGATCGCCGCCAGACGCCGCGAGATGAGCGCGATGGTCGGACTGATGCAGCGGCTGGCGATCCCGGTCGCTGTCCTGCAGCCTCGCGCACGCGATGCGACGAGGCCGCAGGCGGAGGTTCTGCGGGACTGCGCCGCCACCTGGCGGGAGCTGCGGGCGATCGCGGAGCAGGGCGGAGTCGAGTTGGCGCTGGAGCTGCATATTTTCAGCCCGGTTGAAATGCTGGATCAGGCGAGAGCGCTCATCGAGCTCGTGCCGGAGCTCCAGGTTGTCTACGACCCGAGTCATCTCGTCATGCATGGCGTGCCGATCCGCGAGACCGAGTGGCTGCTGGATCGGAGCATCCATGTCCATCTGCGCGATGCCGCCTACGGCCATATGCAGACCCGTCTCGGGCAGGGCGCGGTTGATTTCGAGTGGCTGTTCCACGCGTTGAGGCAGCAGGACTACACCGGTCCGGTGTCCATCGAATATTTGCAGGACGACCATTATGACGTGTTCGAGGATGTGTGTCGGCTGAAGGCGATGGCGGAGAAGCAGCTTTTACGGCGTTGAGGAACGAGGTATAGTGGGGGTAAGTACGGAACTCGGGGTGATTCGGAAGCTTAGTGGCGCGACTTGTGCGATATTTCGCACAGATCGGGGCGATTCGGCGGTGAGTGGCGCGACTTGTGCGATATTTCGCACAGATCGGGGCGATTCGGCGGTGAGTGG
>NZ_BFBX01000010.1:116642-156557 GCF_003851045.1 Paenibacillus sp. 598K
GATTCGGCGGTGAGTGGCGCAACTTGTGCGATATTTCGCACAGACCGGGGCGATATGGACGGTTAGTGTTCTAGTATACAAAAGCAAAAGCCGAGCGGGAACATGCCGCTCGGCTTTGTTGCGCTTAGCTACCTTTCCGACTTAGCTCCCTCTCTAATCGTTCAGCGCCCAGACGTCTCAGCGCGTCCGCACGACCTGGATCGCGTTGACGGCTGCGGCATCGGCGAGTGCGCTGAAGTCGATGTCGAGGACGCCGTCCGTGACGTCGAGGTTGCTAAAGGTGTACTTGCGCGCCTTATCGTGTCCCAGCGCACCCGTATAGTTGTCATAACCCGCCAGCATGTTGGCGCCTTCGATATCTACATTGAAGATGCGCATCCCCGCTGCGTTGAAGTGAATCTCTGCGAATTCCAAAATGACGTTGTACGTGCCGTTCGGTACATTGAACTTGTAGGAGAAGGGCTGGCCGCCGCTGCCGAAGCGCTGCGTCCGGTACAACGCCTGGTCGCTCGTCCCGGATATCGTATCCGTAGTGGAGCCGACGGCTGTCGTGGCGCTCGTATATCCCCATGTATTGCTGCCGGTATAAGGTTGATCCGCTGCCCAGACGCGTCCTGCGCTATCGGTGTAGGCTGTCGCAGAGCCGACATTGACCCGCTGCTCGTAGCCGTCAACGACCGTGATGGTCCAGGTCTTGAGCTCGCCGAAGGTAGCGACGCCATCCTGGATCATCCCGGCGCTGAAGGTATAGGTCCCCGGCGTCGTCGGCGCCTCGATGGCGAAGCTGAAGCTCTTCCGCTGGCTCGGCATCACCGTATCCGAGTTGGTCAAGAAGATGCGCTGATTGGTCGGACTCAAGCTGTAGCCGCCGGTGCCGTATTCGCTCCAGACGAATGCATTGGCAGGACCGGCATACAGTCTGTAGTTCGCTGCGCTAGTCCATGCGGTGGCTCCTGCGTTTTGAACCTCCAGATTCAGAGCGGCCTTGGTTCCTGCCGCCATCACAGTCGGCACCTCCCATGCCGCGAACTTGGCGTCGCGCGGCTCGGCTACGCGGAGAGTGAACGTCTTCACCGTGCTGAAGCTTGAGCTGCCCTTACTCAGTTGCGCCGAGAGCGTATAGTTGCCCGGGGTGCTCGGCGCAGTCACGAAGAAGGAGAAGGTCTTGGCTTGCTCGGTTCGGATACGCTCGGTTGCGCCCAACTGGACGCTCTGATTGGTTGCGCTGACGCTCGTGCCCCCGTGAGGGAAGCCGCTCCAGATCAACTGATTCGTACTGGCGCTCTTGAGCGTATACTGGCCGGCGCGCGTCCAGTCGTTCGACCCCGTATTGCGGAAGCCGATCGAGACCGGGACGATATCGCCGGGCGCAACATAGGCCGGAATATTGTCATAGAAGCTGACGGCGTCGTCGGCCGCCGCGCCAGCCGGGGTGACCCGGATATCGTAGATGCCCTTATCGCCGAAGGACGCGACGCCATCCTGGATCATCTGGACAGCCAGGCTATAGACGCCACGCGTGCGCGGCGCTGCGATAGAGAAGCTGAAGGTCTTGCTCGTCCCGGGCGCGATGCTGTCCGTCGCGCTCAGGAACACCCGCTGATCGCGGACGCTGTTGCTGTATCCGCCGCTGGCAAATGCGCTCCACGCCACCTGGTTGTCCGCTGGAATAGCGGCCAGACGGAAGTTAGCGGCAGGCGTCCAGGTAGCGGTGCCGATGTTCTTGACGGTAACTGCGATGGTGGACACCTGCTCCTCCGTCATGACGGAAGGCACGGTGACAGCCGTAATCCGCGCGGCCTGTGCCGGCGCAGGGACGACCTGGATCGTCTGCTTGCGGTTGTCGCCGAAGCCCGCCACGCCATCCCGGATCATTGACGCGCCGAACAGATAATTGCCCGGAGCGGCAGGCGCTTGCACCTGGAAGGCGAAGGTCTTAATCTGCTGCGGCTCGATGTGATCAGTCGCTGCCAGATACACCCGTTGATTGTTGGAAGCCAGGGCATAACCTCCGTCCTGGAAGTCGCTCCATGCAAGCGTATTGTCCGTCGTCGCGGCCAGGCGGAACAGATCCGTTGCGGTCCAGGTTGCGCTGCCGACATTGCGGACCGTGACGGATGCCGTATACTTCTCCCCTGCGATCATCTGCTCGGGTAGCTGAAGGTCGAGGAGGATCGCGTCGTTCGCCACGTTGCCCTTGACCTTTTGACGGATCAGCGAAGCGTAGGCGTACGGGTCGACCGCCTCGTATTGATACTCCGGGTGCTCGGCCTGGATTTTTTTCATGACCTGATGGATATATTCGGTCGAGGTGAAGGCTGGCTTGATGTAGAGAAAGTTGGGCGTTGCCCCCGGGCTCGGCAGAGCGGCAGTCGCGTTGTAGATATGGGCGGCTTGTGCTTGCACATCGTTGGTGGCGATCGGTACGTTATCGTTCATCACGACCATGTTCGTGCTCCGTACATCTGGCTTGGGCGAGCGGAGATTGGGATTGTAGAACAGCGACAGGTCGTTGGAGAAGTAGCGGTACACCTCCTCCGAGGAGGGAGTGACGACACCGGCATTGCCATTGAGGACAAAACCTGACATCGTATAGCCGGTCGAGCGGTAAAGTCGCTCGTTCCAGCCCTTCCAGACAGCGACATCCTTCACATAGTCGGGATTGGCATACCCGCCCGCTCCCGCTCCAGCGACCAGGTAGTCGCCCGGCGTCGCCGTATCGTACAGATATTGCAGCATATCCCCGGCATTGCGAGTAGCCGGCACGATGTTCCACGCGATCGGCGTCTTGCCCCGGGCGGGATCGGCGTTCCATACATAAGGGAATTGGTAATGGATGGTGGAGGCATCATGATCGCCCATGCCCCACAGGATATACGTTTTGTTGGCGAGCGTGGGCCGGCTGCCTGCCGTATGGGCTGGCTTCAGTTGCGTCGCCACCGGAGCCCACCAGTGGATGGACATATTGGCGTCGCCCATCGTATCGAGGATGCTGACGATTGCCGCATTGTATTTGGAGAGCAGCTCCACGACCTTCCATTCGCCTTGGAATTCCGTATACGTACCTTTGCCCCCATACGTCGAATACTTGTCCCACCAGGGGAAGAAGCCATACACCTCGATCATATCTCGCTGGCCATGCAGCGTATAAGCCGACTGCAGGATAGCCAGGAACGTCTCCAGATCCTTGCCTAGCGTCTGATTGGGCGCATCGAAGGGGCGCTCGTCGCCCCACGGGCTCAGGTCGAAGACGAAGCCCTTGCGCATGACGAGGATGTCGCGGGCGGCCACATATTCCTGCGAGTGGGTGGCGGGCAGCCTGGCGTAGGCGTCTTCGATGTAGCCGAGCACGCCGGCATCGGCAAGCCCGCTATCGAGATACTGCTGCTTGGCCCACACATAAGCGTCCGTCTTGGCGTTGGGACCGCTGAACTGATCGACCAGAGTGCGCGTAACCGAGAGACTGTTGGGGGCGGCGGTCAGACGGGCATGCAGCCGCCCGCCTCCCATGACGGCCGGGGTTCGCTCGATGCCGGCGATCGTCGTTGCCACGTTGGCGGTGGCATCGACCTTGGGGTCCCAGAGGACCAGTCCGGCGAGGTCGCTGCGGAAGGTCTCGACGAGCGCCTCAAGCGAGGGAATCGGGCTCAGCGTATACTGGCTGAGCCATTGCCCGGGCTTGCGGAAGGTCTCCAGCCACTTCTCATCGATCTGCATCGCTTGCGTCGGCGTGATGGACGGGGTCTGTACATAGAAGGAATTGTAGACGTACAAACGCGGCCCCTTCTGATTAACGATCCCTTGCAGCGTGGTGACGAATAGCTTGATATCGTAAGATTCGGCGGTGTTGAACGAGCCGGAGACCTGCCGCAGGTCGAACGTATAAAGGATAGGATAGGCGGCGGCATCGGCCTGTCGGATCTGCCAGTGGGTCAACCCGGTGAAGGCGAGCGTGAAGATAAGACATAGCTTGAAGAAGCGATTCAAGTTTGTGAACATAAAGCACCCTCCGATACGATGGATTTGTATGCCAGTCCAGTATAAGAGAGCGCAGAACGTTCAGACATCAAAAATTCTACGCATACGTTTCATTATTCTACACATTTTGTATCCGCTTACACGGGAGTCGAGGACAAGGGCTTCAAATATGCGGAGTGTATTTCTGACGCTGTAGGATACTAAACGGTTTGTGTAGGATTATGGCTGTTTAATTGCGTGGCGGCATCCTACAATAAAAAAGTCGATGCAGGCGCGGTTAACGTTTGAAAGCGATTGCTGCCTTGCAGCGCATGTAAAAGCATCTTGTCAGGAGGACCCATGACACCGAAAAAAACCTATCACTTTATCGCCCACACCCACTGGGATCGCGAATGGTACATGACCTTTGAGCAATTCCGTTATCGTCTGGTTGAATTGATCGACAAGCTGCTCGATCTGCTGGAGCGCGACCCTGCGTTCAAGACCTTCCACCTCGACGGTCAGACGATCGTGCTGGATGACTACTGCGCGCTGCGACCGCATCAGCGGCCGCGACTGGAGAAGCTGATTCGCGAGGGGCGAATCCTGATCGGTCCCTGGTATCAGCAAAACGATCTGTATCTGACGAGCGCCGAGTCGACCATACGCAGTCTGATGGAGGGCATCCGCGCCTCGCGCAGACTTGGCGGAGAGATGAAGATCGGCTATCTGCCCGACCACTTCGGACTGATCGGCCAGATGCCGCAGCTCTTCCGGGACGTAGGCATCGATAATTGCGTATTTGGCCGCGCTTACGACGCGGGAAAGCACGGCAGCCCGTTCTTCCGCTGGCAGTCGCCGGACGGCTCCGAGGTGACGGGACTGCAGCTCTATTATTGGTACAACAGCGCTCAGCGCCTGCCTGCCGATCCGGATCGACTGCGAGCGGTCTTCGATCTGATCCGGACGCGCGAGGAGCGCATCAATCCGACCTCGCATTATCCGATGATGAACGGAGTGGATCATCTCGAAGCGCAGGAGGACTTGCCGGAGGTGCTCGAGCAGCTCCGCAGGCTGTACGGAGATGAGATCGATGTGGTGCACAGCACGCTGCCGGACTATGTGAGCGGCGTGCTGCAGGAGATGGCAGCGCAGCCGCCAGGGACCTACCCCGTCCTGCGGGGCGAGCTTCGGGAAGCGCCGGAATACAATATCCTGGCAGGCACCCTGTCCAGCCGTCTCTATATCAAGCAAGCGAATGCGCAGTGTCATGATCTGATCGAGAAGTGGCTGGAGCCGTTGTCCACCTGGTGCGCGATGCTGGAGCTGGACCGTTGCGATCAGGACGCGATCGGTTATATCTGGCGGTTATATATGGAGAATCATCCGCATGACAGTATCTGCGGCTGCAGTCAGGACGCCGTCCACGATCAGATGATGGATCGATATCGGCGGCTGGAGGAGCTGACCGGCGTCATCATCGAGCGCAAGCTGCAGCGGCTCGCCAGACAGGTGGACGCCCAAGGATACGATCCGGACGACCAGAAGCTGCTCGTCGTCAACACCTCGCAGTTGGAGGGGGCGGGCGTCATCCGGACGCCGATCTACTTCCTGGCCAATGAATCCGTGTCCTCCTTCGGCATCGAGGATGCGGACGGGCAATCGATGTCCTACCGTCTCGTAAGCGAGGAGCCGAGCCGCGTACAAGTGATCAGTCCGATCAACCTGCCTGGCGTCATCGAGGTCCAGCGCTGCGAGATCGAATGGAGGCCCAGCGTGCCCGCATCGGGCTTCGCCGCCTATCGCGTGCGTCAGCATCGGCCCGGGGCGAGACTGGAGGACGCGCCAGTGTCGAAGCCGCTCGTGCTGGAGAACGGACATCTGCTCGTCGAGCTGCAAGCCGATGGCACCTTCCATGTGCTGCACAAGTCGTCAGGCCGACAGCTCCGTCATCAGGGCCGACTGCACAACGCGGGCGATCGCGGCGACCTGTATGTGTTCAAGTCGCTGGAAGGAGAGGCGGCGTCCTGCTGGGACGAAGCGGTCGAATGGGTGTCCCGGACCGATAACGTGCTGTACCAGGAAGCCGTCTACCGTATCGTATGGCAGCTGCCAGCCGGTCTGGATGCGACCAAGCAAGCGATGCTGGCGGAGACCGTACCCTGCGCCTTCCAGGTCGCGCTCAGGCTGGAGGCCGACTCCGAGCATGTGAGCATCCGGGTGCAGCTCGACAATCAGGCCAAGGATCATCGTCTGCGGATGCTGTTCCCGCTCGAGGAGCCGGCGCGCAAGGTGCTGGCGGGAGGGCAGCTCGATGTCGTGGAGCGCAGATGGGACAGCGGCAGCGAGTGGGAGCGGGACGCCAACTCGCAGCCCTTCTGGAAATGGCTGGCCCCTGTAGACGACCAAGGCGGCACGGCGATCTTCGCCAAAGGTCTCTATGAGTACGAGATGCTCGATGAAGGCAGGACGGCAGGCGTGACGCTGCTCCGCTGCGTAGAGACGATCCATCTGCGGGATACGGTCTACATGGAGCAGGACAGACAGCCGAAGGCCCAGTGCATCGGGGCGCATACGCTCGAGCTGGCGCTGCGGCCCTTTGCGGAGCTGTCCGCAACCCGGCTCTATCAGGAGGCCGAGCGCTATCATCAGGGGGTGATGACCGAGCTGCTGCCGATCGATGAGGACAAGTGGAATCAGGGACGAGCCTGGGTGCAGGATACGTCGCATGGCGATCTGTTCAAGCTGCCCGACCCGAATGCGCACAAGCCTGCGCTGCCCCCCATCTACTGTCCGCTCCGGGTGGAGGGCGACATCATGGTGTCGGCGCTCAAGTGGGCCGAGGATGGCGGAGGCCCCGTCGTCCGGCTGTACAATGTGGAGTCCCGACCAGTCGAGGCGAGCGTGTCCGCAGCTGTGCCGCTCAAGGGAGCTGTCCGCACCAATAGCATCGAGGAGCCGCAAGGCGAACTGGAGGCGACAGACGACTGGATCTCGAGCGTCATCGCGGCCAAGACGTTTGTGACGTATAAGCTGATTTAGACGATCGCGACAGCGCCAGTAAGACGCAAGGAGGCTAGCATATGTCGACATCATTACTACCAAGCAAGCGCTTGAAGGAATCGTCCCTGAGCAAGGAGCTGTGGAATAATCGTTATCTGTACCTGTTTGTATTGCCGGGCGTCGTCTGGTTCCTCATGTTCTGTTACCAGCCGATGTACGGCATCCTGATCGCCTTCAAGGACTATGACATTATCGAGGGCGTGATGGCCAGCGAGTGGGTAGGACTGGCGAACTTTAGAGAGTTTTTTAACAGCCCGAACTTTTCGGTCATTCTGACCAACAGTATCGCCATCAGCCT
This sequence comes from Paenibacillus sp. 598K, assembly GCF_003851045.1. Taxonomy (GTDB): domain Bacteria; phylum Bacillota; class Bacilli; order Paenibacillales; family Paenibacillaceae; genus Paenibacillus_D. The sequence goes on from NZ_BFBX01000010.1 coordinate 123,961, forward strand.
GCTGAAGCTGATGTTTGGATTTCCGGCGCCGATCATCCTGGCGATTCTGCTTAACGAGGCTCGCAGCATCGTGTTCAAGCGGATCGCGCAGACGATATCCTACCTGCCGTTTTTTGTCTCCTGGGTCGTCGTGGCAGGCATCTGGTACGAGTTGTTCAGTACGGACGGCGGGGTGGTCAATCAACTGCTCGCGTCGCTGGGTCTGATCGATGAGCCGATCTTCTGGTTTGGTGATCCGGATCTGATCTGGGGCATGATCGTTGCCTCCGATGTCTGGAAGGGCATCGGCTTCGGGACGATCATCTATCTGGCTTCCATTATGTCGGTCAATACCGATCTGTACGAATCGGCCGTGATCGATGGTGCACATCGGCTCCGGCAGATCTGGCACATTACGCTGCCGGCCATCCGGCCGACGATCATCCTGCTGTTCATCCTCAATATGGCGGGCATTCTCGATGCGGGCTTCGAGCAGGTCTATGTCATGCAGAACCCGATGCTGCTCGACAAAGCGGAGATCATCGATACGTATGTCATGAAGATGGGGATATTCCGGGCCCAATATGAATTGGCGACCGCAGTCGGGCTGTTCAAGTCCATGATCGGGATGATCGCGTTGTTTACGTTGAACTTTTTAATTAAGAAAACAGGCGAAGAAGGAATCTTCTAGGGGGGAAGGGGGACGTCAGCTTGATTATTTCCAGAGGAGAGAAACTCTTTCAAGGGGTCAATTATGTGTTTCTAACCGCACTCTCCTTCCTGTTTGTTTATCCGTTTTGGCGGATTGCCGCATTGTCCTTCAGCGAAGGATACGAAGCCTCCAAGGGCGGTATTCATTTTTGGCCCAGAGCCTTTACATGGGATAACTACAAGGCAATCTTCGCCCGCAGCGATATTCTGGATGCCTATGCCATCACGATCGGCCGAACGCTGATCGGCGCGACGTTATCCATCCTGCTCGTATCGCTGATGGCCTACGGTTTGTCCAAGAATAGACTGCGCGGGCGGCAGCTCATCAATCTGATGCTGATCGTGACGTTGTTTTTCAACGGCGGCTTGATCCCCACCTATCTTTTGTTCAAGTCGCTGGGGCTGCTGAACAGCTTTTGGGTCTATGTCGTGCCCTCGTTGTATGGCGCTTCGACAGTATTTATCTTCCGTTCCTTTTTCCGGGCGCTGCCCAAGGAGCTGGAGGAGTCGGCCCACATCGACGGGGCCAACGATCTAACCGTGTATCTGAAGATCGTCGTCCCGCTGAGCCTGCCGATCTTCGCGACGATGGGACTGTTCTCGGCCGTTGGCCACTGGAATGACTACATGACCGCGACGCTGTATGTGACCAAGCAGGACCTGATCCCCGTGCAATCCTTGCTGATGAAGATTCTCGATCTGAATCGCTCGGGCAAGCCGGGCTCCTCCTTTGGCATGGTCGATCTGGTCAACGGCACGAAACGCACGGTCACCGCGCAGTCGATCAAGATGGCGACCTTGGTCGTGGTCGTTTTCCCGATCATGTGCGTCTATCCGTTTTTGCAAAAGTACTTCGTCAAAGGCGTGATCATCGGTTCTTTGAAAGGCTAAGGAATCTTGATATTATAAACCGAATGGAAAGGGTGGTCTTACCATGAAAAAGAGATGGAAATGGCTCTCAAGCGCGCTTGCGCTCAGCGTCATCGCGACATCGCTCGTCGCCTGCAGCGGCGGCAACAACACGAAGAAGGAGGAGGAGCAGCCGCTGCCGACGAACACATCGGACAAGGCGGAGACCAAAGAGGACCCGCTCGTGGTCAATATGCTGCTTATCGGGGATACGATCCTGCCCAAAGAAAACAATCCGATGCATCAGTGGCTGTTGGAACACAAAAATATCGACCTGCGCTTTTCCTTGGCGAACGGCGAGGTTTCCGACCAGATGAACATGCTGCTGGCGGGCGGAGAGCTCCCGGATGTCGTCCGTTACGTGACGAACGAGCTGAGCAATTCGATCGCTAACAAATGGGCCGACGCCGGACTCTCGATTCGTACCGATGAGCTATTGGCAAAGTATCCGAACCTGCTGAAGTATAGCGACTCCGATTATAACGCTGCTGTATTCGCCAATAAAAAAGACGGCAGTATGAATGTGATCCCAAGCAATCCGGCGAGTCATCCGGACGTTGCGCAGAAGATTCTCGGCTTCTTTGTCAAGGAGGATTGGCTGAAGCAGGTAGGCATGGAGGCGCCCAAAACAACCGATGAATTATTCGAGGTGCTGATGGCCTTCAAGGAGCAAATCGCCAATGTCGACGGCAAGCCGATCATCCCGATGTCGCTGGACCACATGGGGCGCCAGAACTTCATGTACACCTGGACCAAAAATTGGTACGACCTCTCGGAGGATCACAAAACGCTGTACTGGTGGTTCAACCATCCGAACATCGAGGAATATATGGTATTCATGAACAAGCTGTATGTGAACGGTCTGCTCGATCGCGAATTCCTGACGCAGCAGCCGGATCAATATCAAGCCAAGCTCAGCTCGGGCCGCGTAGGTATCACCTTCCAGACCCATGTGCCGATGGATACGGCGAACGGCGTCCTGAAAGCGTCCGATCCGAACAGCCGTTATGTGCCTAACCCGCCGATCCGCCAGGAAGGGCTGCCGCTTCCGATCTACGCCTCGACCTCTTACGGCATGTTCGAAGGCATCGTGATTTCCAAGAAGTTTGCAGCGAACGAGCGCAATCTGGAGCGGTTTATGGAGTTCCTGGACTGGAATGCCACGAACGAAGGCTCTTTCTTCCTGAGTCATGGGGTAGATAGCGAGTATTATGTGAAAAATGCCGATGGCTTGTATGAGCCGAAGCCGGAGGTCAAGGCGGAGCTGGATAAGGGAGATGCCGTATTCGAGGCCAGCGAAGGGCTGAAATTCTACAATCTGCTGAAGTATCCTGTCCTTCCGAGCATGGAAGTGAAGGCGGGGACGGAGGAGTTCATCATGGGCGAGACGATCTGGGCGGAAGGCTATACGGTTGACGACAATCTGTTCAATCCCGCAGGCACGGGGCCGGAGTGGGATAAGCATTGGGGCAATCTGTGGCCCGAGATCGACAAGTGGCAGGCCAAGGCAATCTTTGCCAAAGACGAAGCGGAAGCGCGCAAGGTAACGCAAGAAATGCTCGCACACTTCGAAAAAATCGGCGCGCCCGAGGTGACCGAGGAGAAGCTGCGTTTGATCGAAGAATACCTGAACAAGTAAAAACTGAATCGACGGTAGCAGACACGCCCTGGCCAGAAGCCGACCGGACGATCACGTATGTCTGATCGTCCGGTTGTTGGCGTGCTCGTCGAGGACGGGGATGCGGATGACGACTCGGGTGCCCTTGCCCAGCTCGCTGTACAAGCGGACGCCGTAGGCGTGTCCGTATTGCAACTGAATTTTCTCATGGACATTATGGATACCGTAGCCCCCGTGGCTCACATATTGATGGTGGGCAGGGAGGGTCATGCCGACGCCGTCATCCTCCACCTCGAATACGATGCAGGACGCCTCCGCGGAGAGGTAGCCCTTCAGGACGATACGGGTTGCGCCTTCCTTCTGTTCGGCGCCGTGCAGGATGGCGTTTTCCACGAACGGCTGCAGGATCAGCTTAAGCGTCGGGTAAGAGAGGATGCGATCCTCTACGTCCAGGTCGAAGCTGATCTTGTCCTCCAGTCGGACCTTCTGGATCCCGACATAGGCCTGGACATGGCGGATTTCTTCGCTGATCCGCAGATGAGGCTTGCCCGAATTGAGCGAGAGGCGGTAAAAGGTCGCCAGGTTGTTCACCATCTTTATTATCTTCCCGGATTCGCGATCGGCGGCCATCCAGTTGATCGTCGCCAGCGTATTGTACAGAAAATGCGGGTTAATCTGGGCTTGCAACGATTTGATCTCCGATTCCTTTTGCAATTGCTGGCTCGTCCGCAGCTGCTCGATCAGCTCACGTATTCGTTTGATCATCCGATTGTAGTTGCGAATCAACAGACCGATCTCGTCTCGCCCGTCGACCGAAGGTCCCAGCTCCAGCGCCAGATCCTCCTGGCTCTCCATATGCTTGGCCAGCAGCGAGATCCGGCGCGTGAGAACGCTGGAGATCGCCAGGGTGAGCAGGATGCTGATCGCAATACAGACGAGCAGGATGAGGATGGTAAACTGCCGCATCGACTGCGCGCTGAGCATGAGGGCATTCATCGGCACCTCGAGCACATATCGCCAGCCGGAGGAAGCGTTGGTCTGGTACAAGACCAGCTTCCGGTCGTGCTTCGTCAGCCATCCCCCGGCATCCGCAGCCTCCGGCTGGAGGATGGAGGCGAGGGAGGCGCTGGGCTTCTGCTCGGGATGGCTGAGGAATTGGGTCTGCCCCTCGTCGCTCATAATGTAGAACAGCTCTCCGGGCGAGTGCTCGCTGAACATCTGGTTCTCGAAGATGTCTCGGGTCTTCAACTGCATCTCGACGATCCCGACGAGCTGATCGTGATTGTACATGATCGGCTTGAGGATCGAGATGAGCGACCGGCTGTCATCGACCGTCCACATCGTAGCGTTCGACAGCGCGATCAGGCTCGCCAGATTATCCTCGTCCAGATCGGCGAAGTACTTGTCGTACCATGCTTGTCCCGTAGCATAGGACATATCGATAATCGTATGCTCGGCATCGGAGACGCTTGGCTTGTCTGGAAACGTGCCGATATCTGGAATAGTCATATTGTTTTTGTAGATGATGATGTTTTTTACCGCCGGATAGCGAGATTCCAGCTCGAAAATCGAGCGCAGATTATCCAGATATTGATAGGAGTAATCGGCAGGCGAAGAGTAACGCGTATTCAGAGCGGCGACAAACCTCGGATTGGTAATGTAGGCGTGAAGCAGCTCCTGATGCGTATTCATCTTGTAATCGATATTCATGACGACCTGATTGAGCGTCTGACTGTAGGACTTGCTCGATTGATTATAAATGTAGGTCTGGATCTTGTGATAGGTCAGCAGTCCGACCAGACTGACCGCGAAGATCATCAGACTGCCGTAGCAGATAAGCAGCTTGTTGCGCAGCTTGATATTGTTAATCCTGTTCATCGGCGCGCGCTCCATTGTTTTGAGGCTTCGAGCCTTGGTCCCGGTACTCCTTGGGGCTGATGCCGTACATATTTTTGAAGACGACGCTAAAGTAAGAGGTGCTGTTATACCCGGTCTGCTCGGCCACCTCGTAGATGCGCACCGATTCATCCTTGAGCAGCTGGATCGCTCGCTTCATCCGTATCCGGGTGAGATAATCGATGATGCTCTCGCCGATATGGGCCTTGAACAGGTTGGAGATATAATTGGGCGTCAGATGAATCCGCTTCGCGAGCTCGTCGATGGTGATCGGCTCGGCATAATGCGTCTCCAGCAAATGAACGATTTTTTCGATCACGGCCCCGTTTTTCCGCGTACGCTTGGCGCTGAGGCGCTGGCAGACGGCGAGCGTAGTCTCCCGCAGCCACGCATGGAAGTCCGGCAGCGTATCGCATGCATCCATACGCTTCCATAGGTCATGCTCTTCGCCGAACACCGCTTCTTTTTTTTCGTTGGCGTCCTGCAGCATGAGGATGAGGCTGCTTATCGTACGGTAGCAGAATGTCCGGATGAAGGGCTTGGCGTCGGCAGACATCCGAACGAATTCCTCGAAGATGGCTCTTACGGCCTGCTCCGCCAGCTCGCTATTGCCGACCTCTACGGCCTGGATCATCTGCTCGTAACAAGCGTCAAGGTTGGCCGCTACAGGCTGCTCCGTCTCGATGTCCCGATAATAGATCGTTTTCCCTCGGCCCAGGTGGAATTTTTGTCTTGCTGCCGCCTCAGCCTCCTTGTATGCTTCGTGCATCTGATCGAGCCGCGATCTGCGGTTGGCGACCCCGATCGTCAAGCGATCGCGGTACGGCAGCTGCAACGTCTCCCGCACCTCGCGGATGACCTCGGCCACCCTGGACGAGGGCTGCGAATCGGAGGCGTAGAGCAGGATGACGTATTCATCCTGCTTGCTCTGGAAGGCTTGTCCTTGGCCGCATCCGATCACAGGCAAGCGCGCGAGCTGGGCGTACAGCTGCATATAAGCGAGCTCTGTCCGGGCGTCGCTCCGGGGAGGATCCTGAGGCACATCGACCTGCAGCAGCAGCAGATCATAGCCATGTGCAGGCACCGGAAGCGAGAGCGCAGCCATCCGATAGCGGATCGTCTCTTCGTCCCGCAGGAAGCCGTGCAGCATATGCTGGAACAGCTTCTCGGCGAGCAACGGCTGGCTCTCCTGGAGCTGCTCCTGCAAGGAGACGAATGTCTGCTGCATGTGCCGCTCTTGCAGCATCGCGGCATGGAGCTGATCCAGCTCTTGCTCGAGCTGATCCATCATGATCGGCTTCAGCAGATATGCATACGCTTTCAACTCGATGGCGGTTCGGGCATATTCGAAGTCATTGTAGCCGCTGATGATGAGGATTTTGACCTGCGGGTTGACGTGTCGGGCCCGCTCGGCCAGCTCCAGGCCATTCATCTTGGGCATCTTGATATCGGTGATGAGCAGATCGATGCCGCTGCGCTCCATCAGCTCCAGTGCCTGCAAGCCATCCTCCGCCAAGCCTGCCACCTGCATCCCGTAGGCCTCCCAGTCCACATGCCTGGCGATGCCTTCGCGTTGGATCCGTTCGTCGTCTGCGATAATCACATTCAGCAATGTTAGCTCCCCCCGTCTGACTGTAGCTGTTATGCTCTCTAAGTCTTACTATACATGGCGGGACGGCTGCTATATAGAGCGGTTTAGGCGAGCAGACGCAATTTATTGCAATTTTGTAGAATAGTGAAGAGATTGTGTAGGATTGTGAAAGATCAAGGGAGGGGGCTGCCTGGAGCGAGGTCGTTTTCTATTTGATGGCGAAAGGAGCGTGATAATCAATTTTGGACTGTTCAGTATATAGATTTTTGGAGCTATATTCCCCGTCCATTTCTTGCTATACTGCTGTCTAATGGGTTAGCTTTTTACCCGCACAGCAGAGGAGAGATTAGGGAAGGGGGATTCCGATGGGAGCGATTGCGATGCGCTCGTTGAATGTAGGGATGCCGCGCGTCGTCCCGTTTCAGCGCAAGGACGTAAACACAGGGATATTCAAGGATCCGACCGAGGCGTCGTTATTTTTATCGTATACCAACCTGGATGGCGACGGACAAGGGGATCTGGTGCATCACGGGGGCAGGGAAAAGGCGGTCTGCGTCTATCCTTACGAGCATTACCCTTTCTGGGAGGAGGCGCTGGGGCGCCAATTGAGCTATGGAGCCTTGGGCGAGAATGTAACGACCCAAGGCCTGTTGGAGACGGAGGTGTGTATCGGCGATACGTTCAGGCTGGGCGAGGCGATCGTCGAGGTGAGTCAACCGAGGCAGCCTTGCTACAAGCTGACGCTGCGATACGGCGTGCCGGAGATGGTGCTAAAGGTGCAGCAGACCGGCTACACAGGCTTTTATTTCCGGGTGCTGCAGGAAGGACTCGTCTCCAGAGACGCAGGCATCTCCCTGCTGGAGCGGCATCAAACGGGCATCACGATCGCCTATGCCAACCGGATGATGCATCAGGACAAAGACGATCTCGAGGGCGCCCGTCGCATCCTCGCCGTCGCCGAGCTGTCCGACAATTGGCGTCGAACCTTCATGAAGCGGCTGGCCGGGAGCGAGCCCGATACAAGGGAGAGGCTGACCGGGCAGACGTAGCCGAGGCGTGCAGACGTAGCTGGGGCTTGCAGACATAGCCCGAGCGTCCAGACGCAGGCTTGAGCCCCGCTACTGCGAGTCGATCAAGGACGTCAGAAAGCCGTAGCCTGCCTCCTCCATCTTATCGAGCGGCACGAAGCGAATCGAGGCGCTGTTGATGCAGTAGCGTTGACCGCCGCGATCCTCGGGACCATCATTGAATACGTGGCCGAGATGGATGTCGCCTGCCCGGCTGCGCACCTCGGTGCGCACCATCCCGAAGCTGGTATCCTCATGATAGGTGACGACCTCCGGTACGATCGACTTGGTGAAGCTCGGCCAGCCGCAGCCGGAGTCGTACTTGTCTACGCTGGTGAACAACGGCTCTCCCGTTGCGACATCGACATAGAGACCAGGGTCGTACGTATCCCAGTATTCGTTGCTGAATGCGCGCTCGGTATCGTTGTTGACGGCGACTGCATACTGGATGTCAGTCAGACGCTCCTGCAGCTGTTCATCGGTCGGGCGAGGATAGAGCGCCGCGTCGATCATCAGCTCTTGCCCGTCCAGCACGCTCAGATCGATGTGGCAGTAGCCGTTCGGGTTTTTCTCCAGGTAGTCCTGGTGATATTCCTCCGCCAAGTAATAGTTTTGCAAGGGCAGCACTTCGGTGACGATGGGCTGCTCGTATTTCTCTTGCTCCCGGGCTACGACCTGCTCGATGATCGCCGCCTCCTCAGGCGAGGTATAGTAGATGCCCGAGCGATACTGGATGCCTCGATCGTTGCCTTGCTGGTTCACGCTGGTCGGATCGACCACACGGAAAAAATAATCCAGCAGCGTCTGCAGCGTCACTTGCTGCGGATCATAGCTCACATGAACAGTCTCCGCAAACCCGCGATCCCCGCGAATGACCTCCTCGTAGGTCGGGTCTTCTCCTTCGCCGTTGGCATACCCCGAGGTCACATCGTGCACGCCTTGTATCCGGGACATATACGCTTCCACACCCCAGAAGCAGCCACCTGCCAGGTACAGGTCACGAAGCTCCGCCGGGGCGCTGTTCGCTACTTTGACGGGAGGAGGCGAGGCTTGGGTCGTAGGATCTCCGCTCATGCCACCGCCGCAGGCCGACACGAGGATAGCGAGAGCCAACAAGCATACAACAGATACGGTCGCTTTCAAGACGTATTCTCCTTCCTTAGGGCGCCTAGGCGATTTTGTCTAGCGTTTCGATGATTTGCTCGTTGGAGGCATGGCCAGGCAGCGCTTTGACCAGGATGCCGTCAGAGCCGATATAATAGGACGTCGGATAGGCGCGGATCTGGAATTGCTTGGCCCATACGCCATCTTCATCGAGGAGTACGGTCAAGTTGTCGTAAGGCTGTCTGTTGAACCATTGGGCGAACGCCGCCGCAGATTTCTCGCCCTTGTAGTTCGGAGCGACGATGGTGATCACCTGGAAATCGTGGTCCTCGCCAGCCAGCGTGTTCAGCTCCTCCAGACCGGCGAGACAGATGGAGCACCAGGAGGCCCAATATTTCACATAGACCTTCTTGCCCTCGAAATCCGCCAGCTGCACGGAGTCGCCCTTCAGATCCGTCAGCGCAAATGCTGGCGCAGCGTCTCCCTTGTTCATGGAAGCAGGCGTGCTCCCATCCGGCGGCGGAGCGTCTTGTCTAGCGCCGCAGGCGGTCAGGATGGACAGCACGCCGCCGATAACGAGTAGATAACTCATCCATTTCCGCATACGCTTCATGTTGGATACCCCCTAGATTATTGTAGCCATGCGACAAGGTTGTTGAGCTGATCGGTCATCAGCAGGATGCCCATGACGATCAGCATGCAGCCGGATACCATCTTGATGAGAGGCTTCCCATCAATGCTGTCACCACCTGAATGCAAGGGATATAACGTTCTGTTTAACGACTGTCATAGATCGGCAGGGTGAACCAGAAGCAACTGCCCGCTCCCTTGGCGCTATGCACCCCGATCTCGCCTCCATGGAGCTGGACGATTGACTGCGCAATGGCCAGGCCCAGACCGGCGCCGCCATTGTTTTTGCTGCGTGCTTTATCGATCCGGTAGAATCGTTCGAAGATTCGCGATGCTTCGGCTGCTTCGATCCCTTCGCCTTCGTCGGTCACCGAAAAGAGTAGATAGCGGCCCTGCTCCGCAGCGGATAATACAATTTTGCCTTCCATAGGGGAGTGTTGAATCGCATTTTGCAGCAGATTGGACAGCACCCGCTTGATCTGAGTCGGCATCATGACGGCGGCAGGCAATCTATCGGGAAGATCGATCTCAACGTGGAGTTTCTTCTCGGCGAGGTGAAACGAGAAGCTCTCCAAGGTGCTGATCAGCAGCTCATCGGCATGCGAAGGCTGCGGCTCGAACACTTCGCCCTTGGCCTCCAGGCTCGATAATTCGAATAGGTCCTGGATGAGCCCGCTTAGTCGCTTCGTCTCCAGCCGAATCGTGTTCAGATATCGCTGGAACGTTGCTTCATCCTTGATCACATCGTCCTCTAACGCCTCAACAAACGATTGGATGGAGGCTAGCGGCGTCCGCAAATCATGGGAGACGTTGGCGATCAGCTCCCGCCGGGCGGACTCGGAATGATGCAGATTGTCGAAGCTTTCCTTGAGCTTGCCGCTCATCGCATTAAATTGCCGCGCCAGCAGCTTGAACTCCTGCGGACCGACGAAGGGAACCTCGGTATCGAAATCCCCTTCGGCAATGCGCACCGTTTGCTGCGTAATTCTCGCCATCGCTTGCTCTAGCGGCCTTGTCAGCAAATGCTGGAGAATAAACGACAGCAAGCCGACCGTAGCGGTGACGCCAGAGAGCCAATAAAGCTGTTCGATGGTGAGCAGCATTTTGGAGTAGCTGACAAACAAGCATAAGAGCAAAACGCTAATCCCGGCCAGGTTGGACAACAGTAAGTACGTTCGCAGCTTCATCCGTCAGTCCCCGCCTGCAAACTTGTAGCCGATTCCCCACACGGTCTTGATGTATCGGGGCTCCGAAGGATTCGATTCGATCTTCTCCCTCAGTCTTCGGATATGGACCGTCACCGTGGTCGTATCGCCTTCGTAGCTGAAGTCCCACACCTTGCTCAAAATCTGGGTTCGGGAAAAGACCTGCCCAGGATGGCTGGCCAGCAAATACAACATATCGAACTCGGTCACGGTCAAGTCAATCGACTGCCCGCCAATCTCCACTTTGCGCTTGGCAACGTCAATGGCAAGTCCTTCGTAACGAATCGTGTGTTCGGCAGCAGTAGCGGAAGCGGTCTGCACATAGCGCATCCGGCGCAGGATGGCTCGCACCCGCAGCACAAGCTCTCTTGGGCTAAAGGGCTTCGTCATGTAATCGTCGGCGCCGATTGTCAGGCCCATCAGACGATCCTGCTCCTCGCCGCGGGCCGTCAACATGACGATCGGGACATCGGCGGTTTGCCTGATCTCGTTGCACACTTCCCACCCGTCCCGATGGGGCATCATCAGATCGAGCACGATCAGATCAGGAGCGTGATGACGCCACAGCTCCAATGCCTCCAGCCCGTCCTTGGCTGTCGTGACGAGATAGCCTTCCCTCTCCAGATATCGCCGACAGACATCGGTAATGTTGCTGTCGTCATCCGCCACCAGTATGCGTTCATTCATGCTGACCCACCTCGTATTCCGAAAGTTACCGTTGCCTTCATGATACCATAAGTGGATATATTTGCTGCGCTACATTTTCTTCATGCTTTCTGCGGGCTTCATATATTGCATGATCAGCGCATCGCTCACATACGTGCTGCCTTCATGGAGGGTTGGTGCGATATCCAGACTCATTTCCTTGCCATTAATCATCGCCTTTTTCGAGCCGATCATCAGCTTGATCGTTTCGCCCATCGGCTTCATGCTGCTCTCCATCATCATATCGTCTTCCATCATCGTGTCATCTTCCATCATCATATCGTCCTTCATCATGTCGTCCTTCATCATCATGTCGTCTTTCATCATCGTTCCCATGTACATCAAGGTGACCGATTTTTCCTTGCTGTTCCAAGCGACGCTGTAGCCATACATCTCTGCTGCCTGTCTCAGATGGACCAGCTCTTTGCCATCCTTCATCATCGTCATCGGCGCGGCATTCGCCAGTCCGGCAAATACGAGTGACAGCGCCAACACCATCATCATGATCAAGGTCTTGCGTTGTTTTCCTTTACCCATTCGTATCACACTCCATTATTTTGTACTTGCATGGATAGGATACGGGGGAGAGCTTACGATTGTCTAAGTGAAGTATTACGATTGTATTAAGACGAAGAAAAAGATCATTGCTTTTCGATTCTACAACATGTAAAATAAAAAACAAGTTGTAGAAACGAATGAAGGGACAGTGAATCAATGCAAATTACTAAGGCGGAAATGGAAATCATGGAGGTCGTATGGGAAAACGGAGCAAGGATGACGACCAAGGAAATCGCGGAGAAGTTGCCTGACAAAAAAGTAACTACGCTGCTCACTCTGGCTGGAAGGCTGATCGACAAAGGAGCGTTGCATTCCATCAAGCTCGGGCGCTCGCACGCGCATGAATATTGGGCGGCGATCAGCAAAGCCGAATACCAAAAAATCCAAACGCAAAGCTTCATGGAAACGATCCATAACGGCTCTGCCAAAAGTCTGATCAGCGCCTTGTTCCAGGACGAGAAGCTGACCAAAAAAGATATCGACGAGCTACGTGATTTTATTAATCGGGAGGCGGACGGCCTTGATTAAATGGCTGCTTATGACTTCTTTGGCGGGCAGTATCGCAAGTCTGTTTCTCATCCTTTTCAAGTCAAAGCTGGCCGTTTTGTGCGGCGGGCGCAGGTACTATTACGTCTGTCTGTCGATGCTGCTGCTGTTCCTGGTGCCGCTTAGTATCGATATGCCGCCTCTCTATTCCTACCCATCCTTGATTCAGGGCACCGGCTCGGCTTCTCTAGACGCAAGTCCTACGGCTGCGGGAGAACGGACGGCACCGGGGCCGTCCTCGTCTGTTGCCTCAGTATCACAGGCAGCAGGAGCAGTACAAGCTCCAGCGCGAACGGCAGAGGCCTGGATTGTCGGAATATGGGGCAGCGGCGCTGTCGTCATGCTGAGCTTTTATTTTTTCAATTACTTTCGATTCAAGCGCAGGGCGCTTCGAGGCATCCGGATCGATCAAGCCGATGGCTTGCATGTGCTAGCCAGTCATGACGTGCACGCGCCTATGCTGATCGGATTCCATAAGCCTCAGGTTGTATTTCCGATGAAGCATATGAGTATGGAGGACTACCAGCTAGCGTTAAAGCATGAATTGATTCATTACAAGCAGAAGGATGCATGGTTCAAATTAGCAGCTGTCATCGTCAATTGTCTGCATTGGTTTAATCCCGTCTCCTACATGGCGTTGGCCAATATTAGCGAGGCATGCGAGTACGCGGTGGATGAGAAGTTGTCCAAATCGATGAAGGGCGTTGAAAAGAAGCGTTACAGCGAAATGATTTTGCGCTTTGCTTCCCCGACGTCCCCTGCCTTCAACAGCGGCCTAACCCAGCCTAAGAAGCAGCTATACCGCAGATTCAAGCTGATCATGAGCCGGAATACAGGCAGAAACCAGGCGTTTGTCGGCATCGCAGCTGTCGTCCTGATTGTAGCCGTCGCGCTCCTCTCGACCTCAGTCGTATTTGCAAAATCGTCACCGACGCATACGGAGTACAGCGGTGGCATCAAGACCTATTACAATACCGCTCAAACGTTAGAGCAAAATGTACAATCCACGCTCGGCCATAGCGCGCTGCGTGTTGTAGCAGCCGACTTGTATATCGACGAACAGGGGTTGAAGCTGGACTACTTTAACCGCACAGCGCCTTACTATAAAGTAGGGATGCAATGGATGGATAAAGCGGACTCCGCCGTAGCCGCCATGACCCAAATCGAACTGTCGATCCAGAATCGAAAGGTTACGGTCGCTTTCGGCGAACAGGCAGCCGCCTATAAGGACGACAGCGTCATTAAAAAAATGATCGCGAACCAAATGGACTATGAATTGAAGCTCGATGACAAAAAGTTAACTTACGATCATGCTGCCTTTGTCGATGAGCTGATCCGACGAGGTGCTTATGTCATTCATGAAGTGCTGCCACCCGAGCAATTTACGTTCCTCCTAACCCCGCTGCAAAATGGAGACCGTGCCGGGCACAAGCAACTAACGGATTATGATAAAAAAAACAAACTTACCCATGTTTTTAGTGGGAACGCAAAACTCCCGAAATCCGAACTTGATCCCATGGCGGATGGCTCAAAGGGAGTTCAGCTCGGAAAAGCGTTTGTGCTTAAAGCCGGAGAAACCTTGGCGATGGATGTCAAAGCGACGACAGACAACTCGCCGACGATTAGCCTGGCCGTCATCGATGAGGCCACAGGACGTGTCGTCTACTGGAGTCCCGTCGTAACGAGCGGGACCCGCACGATCTTTGTACCGGGGGAGAGCAGCGCGAATCGCTCCTTCAAGATCGTGGCAAGCGGCGAACAGAAGGATAGCGCGAAGCTGGATATTTTTACGTATCCAAGCAGAGACGAGGCACATATCCAGCCTCCAACCAAACTCAACCCGGGCTCCTTGGACAGCGAGCCTATACAATTCAAAATGGGATAATGCAAAATAATAACCGTCTATAACAATGGAGGGACTACCAATGAGGAAATCGAAATGGAGACTTAGCGTGCTTGCCTTGCTAGGTGTGATGGTATTCGGAGCTACGGCGAATGCGGAGGTGGAAACCTATTTCTGGTCGGAATCTGTACCGATGCCATCCTGTGTGGGCGATGCGTCTAGCAATCGGGAGAGTGGGGATGAGAAGGAGGGCACTTTTGTCACCGGAAAATTCTCGATTTCGACTATCGATGGCAATAAAAAGAACGAGGAGGAGCTTCCTACCTGTTCGGAGGCGAAAAAGAATCTCGTCCTGGTCGTTGTAGACGAGCTGTACCTGAACGTTAGGGGATGGGAAGCACCATGGCCTTATATCGAGAATGGACGCACGATGGTTCCGATGCGGGCGATTGCGGATGCATTCAAGTTCAAGGTGGATTGGGAGGCAAGCAAACAGAAGATTACACTGACACGAGAAGGCACGGTTATCGTCATGCACATCGGCAAATCCGAGATGCTCGTTAACGGGGAGAAGGTGCTGTTGGAAGGCACGACGCCTGCGATAAAAAAAGGCGTGACCTTCCTGCCGATCGGGCAGCTTGCTAAAACCCTCGGTATCGAGGTAGAGTGGGATGCCAAGACAAGGACCGCAACGTTTAAGTAAAGCGCTTGTGAAAACGTCGTGCCCCCTTTTCCTCGCGTCGGGACGCTTTGGAGAAGGGGGGATACAAGACTTCTTCACAAATTGTAATGGACGTTACAGAAGCAGGGAGGCCTCTTGGTATATACTGTGGACATCGAATCGGCGCTCGACTAGAGGAGCGGGCCGGGCAATACAGACCCCTAGGAGTTGGAAAGAGGATGACGGCATTACCGAGAACTGTCCAGCACAGATATACGAGCGAGTCCATTACCTTCGTAGAGACGGCAGAGGAGAGCGGCGGCGCATATCTGCTCATCGAGGTGGCTCTGCCTCCCCGGGGCAAGGGTCCGCCCTTGCATCTGCATGATCGATTCACCGAGCAATTCGAGGTGCGGCAGGGGCACTTGACCGTAGTGGTGAAGCAAGAGGAGGTTGTGCTCGAAGCTGGGCAATCCCTGCTCGTGCCGCAAGAAACTGCGCATACGTTCAAAAACAACCATGATGAACCGGTGGTCTTCCGGGTACGTTTAACCCCGCCTTTACAGTTTGAAGCGTCGGTTCGCGTTCATTACGGTCTCATGGGGGATGGCTTGACGGATGAGCAGGGCAATCCCAAAAATCTCTATCATGTCGCGCTCATCCTGATGTTGCAAAATACATGGGTAGCCGAGAAGCCAAGATGGCTGCAACGCGTGCTGTTCCGGACCTTGGTCATGATCGGCAAGCGAACGGGAGCCTTCAAGCCGCTGGAGAAATATACCCAAAAGCCGATTGTCGTTCCCTAGGGTGTGCAAACACGCCCTAAGAAACGCCCCCGTTATCGAACGAAACAGCTCGATAACGGGGGCGTTTCGTCATAAGTCATAGCCAAGTGCCTTAGCCCAGCACAGCCTCCACCTGATACGTGCCGCCGCTGCCGGTAACGGGGATAATGTTGCCCTCGAGCGGCTGGCCATCTACGGTGAGAGAAGCTACGCCTTTGGAGACGTTATCCGGGTTTGCGACCGTGATGTGGTACGTGTTGCCGCGGAATTCGCGGGTGATCGCAAAGCCGTTCCAGTCTCTCGGGATGCACGGATCGATCCGCAAGCCGTCGAAGTCGGCCTGGATGCCAAGGATCGATTGGGTGATGGCGATGTAGTTCCATGCCGCCGTACCGGTCAGCCAGGAGTTCTTCGCCTCGCCGTGACGCACCGCATCGCGACCGGCGATCATCTGGGCATAGACGTAAGGCTCCATCCGATGGATCTCGCTGATCTCCTCCAGGTAGGCCGGCGCGATCTTGCGATAGAGCTCGAAGGCGCGGTCGCCGTTGCCGAGCACCGTCTCCGCGATCATGATCCACGGATTGTTGTGGCAGAAGATGCCTGCGTTCTCCTTGTAGCCTGGCGGGTAGGACGAGATCTCGCCCAGGTTGAGATAGTACTTGGAGTACGGCGGCGTCTGCAGGATGATGCCGTAGTCGGTCTCCAGATGCGCCTCGACTGAGCGCAGCGCCTTGGCCGCCAGCCCTTCCTCGACGCCGATCCCGGCCATGACACAGAAGCCTTGCGGCTCGATGAAGATCTGGCCTTCTTCATTGTCCTTGCTGCCGACCTTGTTGCCGTAGTGATCGTAGGCGCGCAGGAACCAGTCGCCGTCGAAGCCATGCTCGAGCGTCGTCTGGCGCATCGTCTCGATATGCGCCTGCGCTTGCTCGGCCTCGGCATGGAGACCGCGACGCTTGCACAGCTCGACATAGTCCGGACCGACGAACACGAACAGGCCGGCGATGAAGACGGACTCGGCGACGCGCCCCTCGATATTGGCCGTCGTCTGGAAGCTCTCGCCCGGCTCGCGGGAGAAGCAGTTCAGGTTCAGGCAGTCGTTCCAGTCGGCGCGTCCGATGAGCGGCAGGCCATGCGGCCCCAGGTTATGGAGGACATGGTCAAAGGATCGCTTCAGATGCTCGAACAGCGTCGCCGTGTTGTCCGGGTTGCTGTCGAACGGCACCTGTTCATCGAGGATGCTGTAGTCGCCACTCTCTTTGATATACGCCGCCGTGCCGAGGATGAGCCAGAGCGGGTCGTCGTTGAAGCCGCTGCCGACCTCGTTGTTGCCCTTCTTGGTGAGCGGCTGGTATTGGTGATAGGCGCTGCCGTCCTCGAACTGGGTGGAGGCAATGTCGATGATCCGCTCGCGCGCCCGCTCCGGGATCTGGTGGACGAAGCCGAGCAGGTCCTGGTTGGAGTCGCGGAAGCCCATGCCGCGGCCAATGCCGGATTCGAAGTAGGAGGCGGAGCGGGACATGTTGAACGTGACCATACATTGATACGGATTCCAGATGTTGACCATCCGGTTCAGCTTGTCGTCCGGTCCTTGCAGCGTATACTTGGATAGCAAGCCGTCCCAATAGGCGGCCAGCTCGGCCATCGCCTGGTCGACGTCCTCGTCGGTAGCGAAGCGCTCGATCATATCGTAGGCTCTCTGCTTGTTGATGACGCCCGGCGATTCCCATTTCTCGTCCTCGGGGTTCTCCACATAGCCCAGCACGAACACGAGCGTCCGCTCTTCGCCCGGGTGGAGGGAGAGCGTGATGCCATGCGAGCCGATCGGCGACCAGCCGCTGGCGACCGAGTTCGCAGAGCGGCCTTCGGCGACGACTGCCGGCGTATCGAGACCGTTATAGGCGCCGAGGAAGCTGTCCCGATCCGTATCGAAGCCATCGATGTCCGCATTAACGGAGTAGAAGGCGTAGTGGTCGCGACGCTCGCGATATTCGGTCTTATGGTACATGACAGAGCCTTCGATCTCGACCTCGCCGGTGCTCAGATTGCGCTGGAAGTTGGTCATGTCGTCGTTGGCGTTCCACAGGCAGAATTCGGCAAAGGAGAACAGCTTCACTTCCTTGGGCGCGTTCGATACATTGGTGACGGTCAGTTGGTGCACCTCGCCGGTGAAGCCGAGCGGTACGAACTGCAGCTGCTTGACGCGCAGGCCGCCGCGCTCGCCGGTAATCGCGGTGTAGCCGAGGCCGTGCCGGCATTCGTAGAAGTCGAGGTCGCGCTTGACCGGCATCCAGCCCGGTGTCCAGTAGTCGCCGTCGTCATGGATATAATAATAGCGTCCGCCGTTGTCGAGCGGGATGTTGTTGTAGCGGTAGCGGGTGAGTCGTCTGAGCCGTGCGTCGCGATAGAAGCAATAACCTCCGCCAGTGTTGGACACCAGGCCAAAGAAGTTCTCCGAGCCGAGGTAGTTGATCCAGGGATAAGGCGTCTTGGGCGTGTCGATGACGTATTCCTTGCTGGCATCGTCAAAATGACCGAATTTCATCCGTATCATCTCCTTAAAAAGTGCTGTGAACGCGCGTTTATAGAGGTTTAAAAAGAAGCGCTTCACCGTCTCGCTCGCTGGCAGAGCAGAGAGTGAAGGCTTGATGTGCCAGTGCGCCCGAATGCGACCGGTGCGATCCATAGGGCCCAATACGACATTGCTGCCGCCTCGGCCATATGACCGATACGACCTCCAGGTCGGCCAGGCCAATCCGGAAATCGCGACCGATGCGACATCCAGGTCGGCCAAGCCGGCCACCCCAGCCGTCACAAGAGCCGTTACAAGCTCCGGCAGGAGTCCCGCAGGATTAGCGGCGCGGGGAAGCTGACTGTGCTGAAGGCGCTGATCGTCTGCTCGCACAGCGCGACCACCTTGTGGACCGCTTCCCTGGACATGTCGTAGATCGGCAAGCGGACCGTCGTCAGCTTCGGCGTCAGCTGGGTAGCGATCGGGCCATCGTCGAAGCCGACGATCGAGATATCGTCCGGGACCGAGAGGCCGAACTCCTGGAACGCCTCGTAAACGGCAGCCGCCATATCGTCATTAGCCGTGAAAAAGGCGGTAGGCAGCTCCGCTCCCGACGAGAGCAGCCCTTTCACCTCATGGTAGGCATTTTGCTTGAGGAATTCTCCATTCAGGATGTAATGCGGCTCAAGCGGCAGGCCGTGGCGCTGCAGGGCGGACTCGTAAGCCTTGTAACGCTCGGAGCCTGAGAACGTATGCACGGAGCCGTTGATCATGCCGATCTTCCGGTGACCAAGCGAGATCAGATGCTCGACCGCTTCCGTCGCTCCGTCGTAATCCTTGGAGTTGATGACGGATACGTTGCTGCGGTCCAGACGATGGGCGATGATCTCCCCGATGTCGTAGTCGATGAGGACGAGCGGCGATTCCAGACCGACCAGCTCGCGGATGACGTCGACTTGCCTGCGGGTGCCGACCAGGATCGCCCCGTCGATCCTCTTTTGCTGACAGGCCTGCTTGACCTTGTGATAGTCCTCTACGGTGTATAGCGTGTGGATGAGCACATAGTAGCCGAGCGAGTTGGCCGCATCGACCACGGACTCGACGAACGGCGCGAAGTAATTGTTCTGGTAGATGCGATGACCGCTCGTTTTATCTGCCGTGCTGACGACAAACAAGCCAATCGTGTTGGTCGCCTTGCCGGCCAGCGCCCGGGCGTACGAGTTGGGCTCATATTGATGCTGCTCGATGATCTTCAGTATTTTCTCTCTCGTTGCGGGAGGGACGTTGGGGTAGTTGTTGATAACTCGGGAGACAGTGCTGCGTGAGACGCCAGCCAATTTTGCTATATCTTCGCTGCGCATGAGGCCTCCTTTTGTTGCGTGAACGCGCGTTTACATTTCAATTGTAAAAGAAATCCAACGGGCTTGCAAGCCTTTTCTCGAATGAGGAGGGGAAACGCTTGCTCGTCGATGCTCGCCTAGAGTCCGTCCGCTGTAAGGCTTGTGACGGCGCTTATTGGCGGCATTTGGCGCTCATCCATAATCTAACGCTCGTCATCGCGCTTATTGGAGTGAAAAAGCCAATTTTGGCGGCGTTTTGCAAAAATAAGCTCTCCCACGAGCGTTAGCCTGCTAGCGGCTACCTTTTTGCTCAAATAAGGCCGATGGCAAGCGTTAGCTTCCCCTTGCCATCGCCCATCGGATATCGCGCGGGTCGGGATCCTACAGTGTTACCCAGTAGCCCTAACGCTCCACCGCCTGCATCGCTTCGTTCCACTTCTCCTTGTCGCTTGCCTCGAACAGACTACCCTGCTTGGATGCTACGATGGGTATACCTTCCTTGATTTGCAGGAAAACAACATACTGACGTCCCGTCTCGATCTTGGCAGGCAGACAGACGAGATCCTCGGCGCTGATGGTGATATCGCCTTGCAGCTGCTGGGTGAGCTTCACGGTTGCAAACGCCATGTACTTATTTTTTTTCATAATTTCAACTGGCTCTATAATAGCTACCAGATCGGCCTGTTTTGCCAGATCCTTCAGTTCCAGATAGTCAGGGATGATCAT
This sequence comes from Paenibacillus sp. 598K, assembly GCF_003851045.1. Classification (GTDB taxonomy): domain Bacteria; phylum Bacillota; class Bacilli; order Paenibacillales; family Paenibacillaceae; genus Paenibacillus_D. The sequence continues at coordinate 144,350 of NZ_BFBX01000010.1, forward strand.
CGCGCTCTCCAACGCATCGACTTCACGGTACTGCGACAGAGCCGGAGAAGCCGCGATATCCGCTAGCAGATCTTTAGGTTTCACATCCTGGCTGATTAGAGCATTACTGTGCGTCACCCGTTCCTTATCCATTCGAACCAGCCCGCCGTCACGGAGAACCTTGTACACTGTGTGGGGATACAGGCCCCCTCTGTAAGTTTGCAGGAACAGTAAGTAATCGACGCCTGGCTCCATCGTATTGTTCTGATTGTAGACATGGATAATATCGTTCTCGGTGCTACCCTTCAACTCGTGAGTGATCTGGAATGTATATTCACTGGAGCCGGGCTCGAACGGAGCGACATCGGTCACCTGACCGTAGACGATGTGATCCGCGAAGCCGATATAGTGCTCTATGCTTTCGAATTCAAAGGCATTCTGTGCAACGCTGGTTACTGCACCATTTGTGTCCTCCGAATCCATCGTCGCAAGATCGTCCTTGTCTGGCTGGATGACCAGGAGCAGCACAGCCGCTGTCAGTGCCAGGAGCAATGCTCCCGAGACGATTTTTATCGACAAAGGGAGTTTCATTCGATACACCTCTTTCTTTTCTTTATCATTTTTTATTAATATACTTGTCCGATATGTCTCTTATCTGTTGTCGTTAAAGAGGTCACGTTATTCGCTGAAGGATACATAAGAGTGCTATTGCTGCTTGTATGGCCGAACCATCCCAGCGCATGACCCAATTCTAGCATTAATTAACTTTTTTGTGGCTTCGTTTTCTTAAGATAATGTTGTGTAAACTATAGACATTTCGGCTGCGAGACGCAGGAGCGCCACTATAATTGTCCCACCGAGATTGTAGGAAGAGTGGGACTGGTAAGGAAGATGGTGTATGATGTAGGGTATCATCTGCACCATAGGAGGCATCATGTCCTGGAGTAAAGTAAAGCAGCAATTGGAGAGTTTCCTCACGCCAGCCTTGCAGGGCAAGGTGGAATACCGGGCTACGAGCTATCGGTATGTGCCGGACAAGGCCGGGCAGTGTTATATTACCGTCGATAAGAAAAATATCCTGCAAATGAATGATCCGGGCTGCCCGATCCGCTGGTATCCGTCCGATCAGGAGATTAAGCAGGACGGCTCGATCCAGATCCCGATCACCGAGGCGGAGATCGAGGCGCTGCGGGCAGAGACGCAGGGCAAGGTGCCGGAGGAGCGTCTGCGCGTGATGGTCAGAGGCAGGCGGATCAATACGCTATCCAAGTCGCTGCTAGCGGCGCAGGCGACCCTGAGCAAGTCCAGCTTTATCGTCGTGGCGACGACGTTTTTGACCACCTCAATCGAGGACAGCTTGGAGAGCCAGGATATTTTGCTCAATGTTCTGGCGCTGGTCGATCGTCGGGTCGGAAAAAAACGGCTGCTCAATATGGCCGATCAGATCAAAGTCAAGCATCCGATCGTGCAGTATTTCTATGCGCTGCGAATGAATCCTCGCTAGACACTAGAAGGCGAGTTATGGCCTAGCGTGCGGGGTCCGGCGGAATGACGGCGGTCGGACGACCACGCGGAACTTTGACGATCTGCTAGCTACTCCACCGGAGCCTTGTTCTTCAAGGGTGCCCTCGCTTTCTCCGAGCGAGCGGCGCCCTTTTCGAATTTGGAGAGGAGCTGAATCAGCTTGTCCTTCTTCCAATAGCCCAAGATGAAGCCGAGGATCGCGATAACCGAGATGACGATCGTCACGCCGTATTGCTCCAGATGCAAGGAGGAGCCGACGACGGCGGAAGCGGCGATCCAGGGCAGGCGACCGAGGATGAGCAGCGTGAAAAACCGCAGCGAGCTGATCGGCGTCAGGGCGGCGACATAGACGAGCAGGTCCTTGGGCAGGCCCGGGATGAAGAAGAAGAGCAGCAAAAACGCCGACAGCTTGTTTTGATCCTTAATGACCGCCAGCCATTTGAAATTTTTGCGATCCAGATAACGTTCGATCATCGATCGGCCGAGGAAGCGAGTGAAGTAGAACGCCATCGCCGAGCCTATGACCATGCCGACCATCGTATAGATCGTGCCGAGACCTGTCCCGTAAATATAGCCTCCTGCGATCTGGACCACCTCGCCCGGGATCGGCGCGATGACGATTTGCAAAATTTGGAACAAAATAAACATCACCGGCCCCCAGTGGCCCGTCGAACGAATATAGTCCCGGAAATTGTCCATCGAGGACAAGATGTGGAGAATGGCGGGGGCGTGACGGATAAAAAGCACCAGCGAAACGGCCGCGAGCAACAGCATCAGCATTTTCAACAGATGGGTTCTAGTTAGCTGCATCATGTTTGTACCTCTCCTTCAAGAAAGCTTTGACTTGAGATGCTCTCAGTATAGGAGACAAACCTTAACATCCATGCGGCTAATTCTTAAAGATTCTTAAATGCGTTCGTTCCTACGTTCGACTTCCTATTATCAAAATGATAATATTGTCATAATCAGTCAGGAGGGAACGCTATGGATCAAAAAATTATCGATTGTTTTACGCATTCAATCAAAGCTAAGCTGTTGTTGGAGCTCAACGCTACAGGGACAGCTACAGCGAAACAACTGGCGGAGGTGTACAGCGATATCCCCCAAGCTACGCTATATCGCTATCTGAAGCGGATGACGAATGACGGGATACTGAAAATCGTCGAGCAGACTCAAATTCGCGGGACGATAGAAAAGACATACGCCGTTGCGATTGACTTGTCCACCATGGGCCAAGGGCTGGAGGGGGAGCAGGCGGGCGATGTGTATATGCAGATGTTTATACAGTACGTGGCTGGTTTTATCAAACAGTTTCAGACCTATTGCAAGCAACCGGATATCGACATCCCGAAGGATATGTCCGGATTTTCTCTCGCCCCGATCTATGCGACTGATGAAGAATTGACTGCGGCGATGGAGCAGTACGTCAACTTCATACAGCCGTTATATCAGAATCGACCTGCGCCGGGCAGGAAGTCGCGTACGATCGGTCTGATCATTTCGCCGCCCGAATCGTATAACGACTAGCGCCCTTTTCACCATCCAATCTCTAACTCCTTGCAGTTTTGCGGCAAGGAGTTTTTTTGTCGACTCGTCGAAGGACAGCTCCAGCCGTGTCGCATTCTCAGGGCGTTGCGTACTGCGGTCTTGACGTATTATTATCAAATTGATAATATAATCTATATTGATAACAATAGTTTATAAGTTTGAGGAGGCCAACGCATGAGCTTTGAAGACTTTCTACCCATTATTGCATTGCAGGCGTTGCTGGTTGCGATTGCTCTCGTTCATCTTGTCAGGAGAGATGCGCGCTCGGTTCGCGATGAGAACAAATGGCTCTGGGCGGTTGTTATCGTCGTCATCAACATTATTGGTCCGATCATTTATTTCGTCTGGGGAAGAAAAGACTAGAGAGGGTGAGAGCCGGTGTCAATTATCTCTTGCGGGCAGGTAACCAAGGCCTATAAAGACAAACAGGCGTTGAAGGGAGTTACCTTTACGATAGACAAGCAGGGATGTATCGCATTCCTGGGAAACAACGGGGCAGGAAAAACAACGATGATCCGCATTTTGACCGGTCTGGCCAAGCCTTCGTCGGGACAAGCTCGCGTGCTGGGACATGACGTGAGCAAGGAGACGGTGCATATCCGCAGGAAGATCGGCTATTGTCCGCAAGCGCCCGCTTTTTATTCGTACCTGACAGGACAGCAATGGATGGAATGGGCTGGCTCGATCTTCAAGCTCGACAAGACGGAGGCGAAGCGGCGAACGGAGCAACTGCTCGAGCTATGCGGCATCGCGGACGCCCGCCATCGGACGATCGGCGGCTACAGCGGCGGGATGAAGCAGCGACTGGCGATCGCGCAAGCGCTTATCCATAACCCTCAGTTGCTCATCCTGGATGAGCCTGTATCGGCTCTGGACCCGATCGGTCGCTACGAGGTGCTCCAGTTGATCGAGCAGATCAAGTCAGAGATGACCGTCTTCATGTCCACCCATATCTTGGACGATGTAGAGCGCGTAGCCGATCATATCGTTATTATCGACGATGGCAGCATTATTTTATCCGCCAGCCTCGCTGAGCTGCAGGCCGAGTATATCGACCCGGTCGTTCATTTTACGGTTCGAGCCGATGGATTGGACGTGCCCGCGTTATTGTCGGAGCAGCCCTGGATCGCGACGGTTCATCGAGAGGGCCAGAGCTACAAGGTGACTGCCCCGGACTCAGAGGCCCTCAAGCGGTTGCTGCCCCGACTGCTGCTCGATGCGGGTTGCATCCTGACCTCTTATACGATCGGACAATCCAGCCTGGAAGAGGTCTATCTGAAGGTGGTGAAGCGATGACAGGCTTTGGTCCGATGCTGAAAAAGGAGCTGTCCGAGCTCTATTATAGTATGAGAATCGTCTATGTCCCGATCGTGTTTACGCTGTTGGCGCTTATGCAGCCGGTGACGATGAGTCTGTTGCCCAAGCTGCTGGAGAGCACCGACCTGCCACCAGGGACGGTCATCTCGGTGACCGAGCCTCAGGCGATCGATGTCATGGGGACGCTGCTGCAACAGTTCGGCACGCTCGGCACGATGGTCGTCATCCTGATCACGATGGGGGCGATCGCGGGGGAACGAGCTTCCGGCGTAGCTCCGATGGTGCTGTCCAAGCCGTTGAGCCGTGCAGCTTATTTCACCGCCAAGGGTGCAGCCTATGCGGTTCTCGTGACGATCAGCCTGGTCGTCGCCATGCTCATCTCGACCTACTATACCGAGCGTTTGTTCGGCGCGGTCGATTGGGGAGCGGCTCTGCTCGGTACGCTGGCCTATATCCCGGTGCTGTGGCTACTCGTGTCGATTACGCTGTGTACCTCGGCCTTGTTCCGCAGCCAGATTGCGGCAGGCGGCGTAGCTTTTGTTGTATACCTGCTCTTGTCAGTCGTACCGTCCTTCCTCGGCGGATTCGTGCGCTGGCTCTCGCCGAACAAGCTAGCGGAGGCGTCGAGCGCTCTGCTCATCGGCACAGAGGCGGATCGGATCGGTTTGCCGATTGCGGGGGCTCTGGCGTTGGGGGCGTTCTTCTATCTGATGGGGATACTCGCCCTGCAGACAAGAGAGCTCTGACACCTGATCTGGCATAGCACATGGACTGGCATAACGGGACGTCTGAGGGTATGATGGATGCAGATGCTATAAGGCTCATGCCCTTTGTATGCCGAGGAGGACCAAGACGATGTTTAAGATTATGGTCGTCGAAGACGACGCGACGCTGTTCGAGGAGCTGAAGACGCGGCTTAGCCTGTGGTCCTACGAGATCTGCGGCGTGCGGCAGTTCGACCGGGTCATGCAGGAGTTTACGGAGACTGCCCCTGACCTGCTCATCATGGATATTCAGCTGCCCAAGTTCGACGGCTTCCACTGGTGCCGGATGATCCGGGCGCACTCTACCGTGCCGATCATCTTCCTCTCCTCCCGGGATCATCCGATGGATATGGTGATGGCGATGCAGCTCGGCGCGGACGATTATGTGCAGAAGCCGTTTCATTTCGAGGTGCTGCTGGCCAAGCTCCAGGCGATCCTGCGCAGGACGTATAACTACGGCACAGAGCCGGCGCTGCTGAAGACGTGGCGGGGAGCTGCGGTCGAATATATGAAAAATACCGTCGCGAGCGACCAGGGCAAGGCCGAGCTGACCAAAAACGAGATGCTCATCCTAGCGATGCTGCTCGAGCGCAAGAACACGATCGTCAGCCGCGAGGAGATGATCGAGAGCTTGTGGCAAAACGAGCAGTTCGTCAGCGACAACACGCTGACCGTCAATGTGAATCGCCTCCGCAAAAAGCTGGAAACGATCGGGCTAGGCGCGTACATCGAGACCAAGGTCGGTCAAGGCTACATGGCGACGGAAGAGGCGACGCATGATACGTAGCTTCCTGGTTGAACGCCGGAGCTGGCTGCTGCTGCTGCTCTTCATCCATCTGCTGCCGCCGCTCATCGCGGCGATCGATGTGTCTATCCCGCTGCTGCCTGTGCTGTATATTACGCTGCTGTCGGGTCTGGTCTGCCTTGTCTTCCTGATCGCCAGGTATCCGAGAGAGACGAGGTTCTATCGGCAGCTGAGGGATTGGGATCCGAGCGATGGCACGGCGGCGCTGGCGGAGGCGGACCATCCGCTCGCGCGTATCGTGGAGGCGGCTATATCTGAGCAGGCGCAGCATTACAAGCGCGAGGCCGCTCGTCAGGGGGAGCTGCTGGAGCAGGAGAAGGACGAGCTGCTGTCCTGGATCCACGAGGTGAAGACGCCGCTCACGGCGATGCAGCTCGGGATGGAACGGGTATCCGATCCCGTGGTCAAGGCGAGGCTCGCTTACGAATGGCTGCGCATCCATCATCTGCTCGACCAGCAGCTTCATCAGCGGCGGCTCCCCTATATGGACAACGATCTGTTCATCGAGCGGACGAAGCTCGCGCCGATCGTCGTCCAGGAAATTCAGCCGTTGCGCTCGTGGTGCATGCAGAAGGGGATCGGCTTCGAGATGGATCTGCAAGCAGAGTACGTGCTGACCGATGCGAAGTGGCTCGGGTTCATCATACGGCAGCTGCTTACCAACGCGGTCAAATATAGCGACACGGGCGATATTGCGGTCATCAGCCGCGAAGCGAACGATCAGGTAATCGTCGAGGTGCGGGACGTCGGTCGGGGCATCAGCGCCAAGGACCTGCCGCGCATCTTTGATCGGGGATTCACATCGACTTCGATGCATCAGGACAGCGCGGCCACCGGCATGGGGCTGTATCTGGCGCACAAGGCAGCCCTTAATCTGCATATCCGCATCGAGGTCGAGTCGGTCAGCAGCAGCGGCTCGACCTTCCGGTTGCGATTTCCTGTAGCCAACGAGATGTCCCGAATGGGAGGCATGTGACGATAATGTCACATGCTTTTCTGTTTTGTTCGGCGAAGCGCAGGAGATTACTGGAGGGATGGGGTACGATAGAGGTAATTGAATCAAAGGAGATGGGTGCGGATGGTGATCCTCGAAGCAAAGAAGGTCCGCAAGGTTTATGGCAACAAGTTTAATCGGCAGGAAGTGCTGAAGGGCATCAACCTTCGAGTCGAAAAGGGCGAGTTCGTCGGCATTATGGGCGCCTCGGGCTCAGGCAAAACAACGCTGCTGAATGTGCTGTCCTCGATCGATCAGCTGAGCGATGGCGAGATCGAGATTGAGGGACAGCAATTTACAGGCATGAAGGAGAAGCAGCTGGCGGAGTTTCGCAAGCGGCATCTGGGCTTTATCTTCCAGGAATATAATCTGCTGGATACGCTCACGGTCAAGGAAAACGTGCTCCTGCCCTTATCGATCCGCAAGCTGTCGAAGCGAGCGGCGCTCGCCAAGTTCCAGGAGATCGCCACGGAGCTGGGTATCGAACAGTTAGGGGACAAGTATCCCGGCGAGATCTCCGGCGGGCAGAAGCAGCGCACCTCAGCAGCGCGCGCCTTTGTCCATGAGCCAAGCCTTATCTTCGCCGACGAGCCGACGGGGGCGCTCGACTCCAAGTCCGCCTCGGATCTGCTCGGCAAGCTCAACCATATGAACGTCAAGCATGCGGCGACGATTGTGATGGTCACGCATGATCCGGTGGCGGCGAGCTATTGCAGCCGGGTCATCTTCATCAAGGACGGCCAGATCTATACCCAACTGCACAAGGGCGAGGAGTCGAGACAGACGCTATTGAACGATATTATGAAAACCCAAGGCGTGCTGGGCGGTGTTCAAGGGTGAGTCTGACCACGATCATACTTCGCAACCTGCGCAAAAATATCAAGCATTACTATCTGTACGTTTTTGCGCTTATCTTTAGCTCGTCCTTATACTTTTCCTTCGTGACGCTGCAATACGATCCGTCGATGGACGAGACCAAGGGCTCGGTCAAGGGAGCGGCCGCGCTCGCAGCGGCTTCGGTCCTGCTGGTCGCGATCGTTGCCATTTTTCTGCTCTATGCCAATACGATCTTCATCAAGCGTCGCAGCCGGGAGATCGGTCTGTTCCAACTGATCGGTCTGACCAAGACGCGAATCCTCGGCATTATTACCGCCGAAAATATGATTTTGTATTTTGGCTCCGTGTTGGTCGGGATTAGCGCCGGCTTTGTCGTTTCCCGTCTGGCCCTGATGGTCCTCTTCCGGATTATCGGCGTGGAGGAGATGGCCGAGCTGCGCCTCTCGCCGGGAGCGATTGTTCAGACGATCCTCGTTTTTGTGGTGATCTATATGCTGATCATCGCGATGAACTACGTCTTTATCAAGAGGCAGACGATCCTGGCGCTGTTCCAGGTCGCATCGTCTACGGAGCAACGGGTCAGCAAGCGCAGCGTGTTAGGGACGCTGGTCGGCATAGCCGGATTGCTATTGATCCTGCTCGGCTATTATGTATCGACAGAGCTGTTCAGCGGGAGCTTCACCAATATGGGCGAGCTGGCGTTTGCGATGATTTTTATTTTGGCCGCCGTCATTATCGGGACGTATCTGTTCTACAAGGGCTCGGTCGGCGTCATCTTCAATATGATCCGTCGCAGCAAATCCGGTTATCTCTCGATCGGGGAGGTGCTGTCGCTCTCCTCCATCATGTTCCGCATGAAGTCGAACGCGCTGCTGCTGACGGTCATTACCACAGTCTCGGCGCTGGCGATCGGTCTGCTGTCGTTATCGTATATCTCTTATTACTCTTCAGAAGCGCAAGCGCGGCACAGCGTGCCGAACGACTTTGCCTTTGTGGACGAGCAAGAGAAGGCGCAGTTTGCTGAAGCGCTCGATAGCCGAGGGATCGCGTATACTGTCGTGCATAGACAGCCGATCTATATCGAGGCGGATGTATCCGATATTGCCTCGGCCAGCGTCGAGTTGAACCTTGGAGACAAGTCGTTGATTATCCCGACGATTTCAGAGTCTATGGTTGAGGACATCGAGCTGGAACCGGGCGAGGCGATCTTTATGGGATACAATGGAACGATTCAGCAAATTTTACCCACCCTAGGCAAGGGCGCCATTCGGTTGGTCGGGCAGAGCGGGAGCGTGGAGCTGCGGCTTGCAGGGACAAGGGAAGAGTCGGTCTTGTATTATATGTACAACTCGGGCATGCCGACGGTCGTTGTCGATGACAGCATCTATGAGCAGCTGCGGGTGGACATCGATCCTGCATTGCAGAAGTTCACAGACTACTACGGCATCGATATCCCGGATCCGTCCGCCAGAGAGCAAGCGGAGCAGTACTTTTCGGATGAAGGCTTGGAGGAATCCAATAAAGTCTTCTCGCAGTATGCGGATATGATGGCAAGTCGGATGAATATGGGCTTGATCATGTTCATTGTCGCATTCCTTGGGCTGGCCTTCCTTATTACCTCCGGCTGTATCCTCTACTTCAAGCAGATGAACGAGAGCGAAGAGGAGAAGCCGAGCTACACCATCTTGCGCAAGCTGGGATTCACCCAAAGCGATCTGCTGCGCGGCATTGTTTTCAAGCAAATACTCAATTTTGGCATTCCGCTTGCGGTGGGCCTTAGTCATAGCTATTTTGCAGTGAAGTCGGGCTGGTTCTTTTTTGGCACGGAGCTGATGACGCCGATGCTGATCGTCATGGGGGTGTATACGGCGTTGTATTCGATCTTTGGTCTGCTCTCCGTCTTGTATTGCAAGCGGGTCATCAAGGAATCGCTGTAGAGAGGAAGGGTGAAGGATGCAGGATATCATCCATGCGATTATATTGGGCATCGTCGAGGGGCTGACCGAGTTCCTCCCGGTGTCGTCCACAGGACACCTGATCCTTGCCGGGGATCTGCTCGGCTTCGACGGAGAAGCGGAGAAAACCTTTATGATCGTCATTCAGCTCGGCGCAGTCATGGCTGTATTGCTGCTGTACTGGAAGCGATATATCGCGATGCTGCGGGATATGGTGAAGCTGGACTTCAAGAAGAAAAAGCTGAACGTCATCCATATGTTCCTGGCGATGTTCCCGGCGCTGATCGTCTATCTGCTGTGCAATGACTATATCAAGCGGGTGCTGTTCGGTCCCGGGCCGGTGCTGATCAGCCTCGTGGCGGGCGGCATCCTGCTCATCATCGCGGCCCGCGCGAAGCGCAAGGTGACGGCCGAGGAGACGGACGATCTCTCGTACAAGCAGGCGCTTGGCATCGGGCTGTTCCAATGTCTCGCGCTGTGGCCCGGCTTCTCGCGCTCGGGCTCGACGATCTCGGGCGGGCTGTTGCTCGGGACGAGTCAGAAGGCGGCGGCCGACTTTACCTTTATGATCTCCGTCCCGGTCATGATGGGGGCGACGGTGCTCGATATGTACGCCAGCCGCGACGCGCTTGTCTCCGACGACCTGGTCTTGTTCCTCGTAGGATTCATCGCCGCCTTCGTCGTCGCTATGCTGGCGGTGGTGACGTTTCTTAATCTGATCAAGCGACTGCGGCTGGAGTGGTTCGCCGCTTACCGCTTTGTGATCGCGATTCTGTTTTACGTCTTTGTCATGGCTTGAGTTCAGGTTGCCCTCAAAAAAGCGTTGACCGGATTCGATCCCGTGCCTCTTCGGCTTTTTGAGGGCAGCCTGTTATTTTGGGTTTGTTCTATTGTTTCTTCCCGGCTCCTCGATTTGTACCATGATCTGCACCAGGTAGTCGTCGGGCTGCTGCAGGACGACCTCGTCGAGGAGATACTCCTCGTAAGCATCGCCGATGATGACGTACCCCTCGCGCGCCACCGTCTCAAAAATCTGCGGAAAAATCTTCTCTGTGTCGCCATAGTTGGCCCTCGCGTAAGCCACCAGATAATAACCCTCCGGCATGTACGCCTGCTCCTGCTGCGCTGTCGTTATCCGGCAGTACATGCCGGATATCGCATCGCCGTCGCCGCGCAGCAGCGCCTCCCGGGGGATGATTACGCCATTGGGATAGCCAAGCGGCGCATGCTCCAGCTGCAGGCGCTGCTGGAAGTCCTGCCACAGCTCCTCGGGGAATTGTTGCTTGGACGCTTGTACTGTGCTTCCGCGCAGCACGGGCGTACGGGCCTGCCAGACGACATGCATCTGGCCGGTGTCGATGCTCATCGAGGCTTCGATATTGTCCGCTCGTCGCACGATCATCTGCCGGGCCAGCTCCAGCTTCGTCAGTTGCTGCCGGACATGCTCCTCCTGCTTGCGCAACAGCGCCAGCGTCACCTCGGGCGTGCGCTGATCCAGGTAGGTCCGGATCTCCCCGAGCGACATGCCCAGCTCCTTGAAGATATGGATGAGGCCGATCGTATCGAGCTGGCTGCGGTGGTAGTAGCGGTAGCCGTTGGCTGCAATATGAGCCGGCTGGAACAAGCCGAGACGATCATAATAGATGAGCGTCTTGCGGTTCACTTCGGATAGCTTGGAAAATGCGCTGATCGTTAACAAGTCGCTTGGCTGCATAGGAACCCCCCACTAAAAGATCGGATGGACTATATAGTTGCTATACAGTTTGTAATTGCTGTTATTGTACACAAGATTGGCCCCCGTGACTGCGCGTCGCACAGACGAATATGTGTTCAGGAGCCTCGCTGCAGCTCGCTCCAAGTGCGGCTGAGCCACTGCGCAAAGGCTTCCTCTTCCTCGAATTGAGGGAAGTGCGCGGAATGCTCAAACACGACAAAGTCCTTGCGGGGCGCATTAAGCTGATCAAAGTAGGCTTGGGCAGACTGCACGGACGTCATATAATCGTACCGCCCCATGACGAAATAGGCGGGAATCTCCAGGCGCTCCACCTGCTCGGGCAAAGGCTGCTTTAATACCTCGTCCAGCAGAGGCCCTTGGGTCGCGGACACGCCTCTAATGTAGCGCAGCACATCGAGCAGATTATACTCCGGATGGAACAGGAAGCCGGTATAATAATCCATGTTGTCGTTGATCAAGCGGGAGGCGCCGCCGTATTTGCGCACCAGATCTCTCGGAGTCAGGCGCTCGCCGCGCGTAATCTCGTCCCGCAGACGCTCCGCCCGTCCGATATCGGTGGTATCTCCGGCGAGCGTAGCCTGGTCGATCACGTAGGCCAGACTGTCCAACTCGCTGGCGACAGCGTCGGCGACTTGTCCGATGCCGATATAGGCCGCATAACGCTCGGGCGCCCGGGCGGCAGCCTTCATGCCGATATACGTACCGAAGGAATGGCCTGCCAGCAGCAGCTTGTCCGCGCCGAGCTCGGCG
>NZ_BFBX01000010.1:156620-162058 GCF_003851045.1 Paenibacillus sp. 598K
CCGCGCCGAGCTCGGCGCGGACATAGTCGGTTAGCGCGATCAGGTCATCGACGAGCAGGTCGGTCGTCAGATCGGAGTAGTCGTGGAAGAAGCGGTACGATTTGCCGGCGCCGCGCTGATCGTAATGCACCACGGTAAATTCCTGCTCCAACAGACGCTGATACTTGCGCACGTAGGGAATCTCCGAGCTGCCTGGGCCGCCGTGAACGAATAGCAGCACCGGATTGTCGCGATTGACTCCTCGGATCATCACGGTATGCTCTGCGCCATTGATCTCGATGCTCTTCAGTACGCTGATGCTATTGCCCTCTTTGATGGCTGGCGTCCAGGTCGGGAATACCAATCCTGCGAGGAGGAGCAGAGCGAATACAATCAGGGTGACTTTGGCGATACGACGAATGTTTGATTTCAATGAAGATGCTCCTTGTGTGAATCGTGTGCTTATCATTATACCATGCGGCATTCTGTGGCGTAATTTTGCCTCGACAGTGCATTAAAAACTGCTACTTCTGTCCCGTTGTAGCGTATAATCATTCCATAGCATAATAGGAAGAGATTATGATCGCAGCAAGGAGGGCGGCCGGTGCCGTTTATACAACTGACATGTCCCAATTGCAACGGGACGATTGAGCAACAGGACGGGCGTACCTTCAAGTGCCCCTTTTGCCGAACCGAGCTACTATTAAAAGAAAATCATGTGTATTATGTCGACCAGTCGGTGCATCACTATCACGGTACAGCGGCCCCGCCAGCGCCGGCGAAGCGAGCGGCGAAATCGCAGCAAAGAGCGGGGGTCGTCGCGCTGCTGCTCATCTGTGCATTCATCGTCTATATCGGCTGGACGGCCTCGCAAAACAGCGACGCCCTCTCCGGCGGCGTGCAGCATACGATCCGCACGGAGCCGCAGAGCGAGGTGCTGCAGGTGTTCGTCCGGGATATCCTGAATAAGGGCGGGGCGATGCCGACGCAGGAGGATCTGGCCAGTCTACGGTATCTGGCTGCGGGCAAGGAGGACGACCAATGGCGCTTCACCTACAGTTTCGACGATCCGTTCACGAATGAGCAGGCCGAGCTGCGAGAGTACGTCGTCGTCGACAAGCGGCTCAATGGACAGAAGATCGAGCAGCAGGACTTCGAGGCCTTCCCGGGACTGGCGGTGCTGGATCTGCGGGGGGAATACGATATCGCGCGCAGCGATCATCTCACGTACAGTCATATGAAGGATCTGAAGCGCTACTCGGGTTCCTTTAACGAGTCGTTCTCATCCTTTATTCATTATTTCGCCGACCCTGCGAAGCTTCGATCGCTGTCCTTGCAGATCCGCAGCAATGCCGAGCTGGCGCTGCTGCAGCAATTCACTAACCTGCAGTCGCTGGACCTGACCTATGTCGATGAGTCGGTGACCGACTTCCACCTGCTGCAGGAGCTGCCGTTGCGTTCGCTGTCAGTCTATTCCGTCGATGATCTGCGATGGCTGTCCTCGCTGAGCGGACTGGAGTCGTTAGCGATCACCTACAGCGATACGACGGATGTGAGCAGTCTGTACGCTCTCAGCCAACTGCGCGAGCTGAAGCTTGCTTATACGCCCAATGTGAAGACGCTCGACTTCGTCGCGAGTATGCCGAACCTGCAACGGCTGGATGTGGAGAATACCGAGCTGGCGAGCCTGGAGCCGCTGCGAGGCAAGCTGTCGCTGACCAAGCTGCGGCTGGTGCGGGCAGGCGCGGCGGAGTCGATGGAGGCGGTAGGCAGCCTCGGGTCGCTGACCGAGCTGACGATCAGCGGCTACTACGGGACGCCGCTGTCGCTCTCGCTGCCCCAGGTGCGGCGGGCCGAGCTGCCGGCGAGCTTCATCCCGGAGCTCGAGGCGCCGGCTTTGCAGACATTGACCGTCAGCCTGAGCAGCGCCGAGCTGAGCGGCTCCTCGCTGCGCCGCTTCCCGCAGCTGACGCGACTGTCGCTCATGGACGGCAGCATGACGGATGTCGCGGCGCTCGACCAACTGCCCGAGCTGCGGGTCATCGATGCGGTAGATGCCTCGTTTTATGATGAGACCCGGGCCTTGTTCGAGCTGCAGCATGTGACTGAGTTCAGTTGCGACGACTGCCAATTTGATATCCAGGGCGACGAGCCCTTCCGCAACGAGACGCTCCAGCAGTTGACGCTGGCTCGCAGTTATTATCGGGTCAAGGATCAGAACGTCGACGTTCTGGATCGGGTGACGCCTTACTTGACCGGGCTGACGGGGCTGCGCTCGTTTACGCTGCAGGACAGCACCATACAGAAGCTGGATTTCATGAAGGGCTGGCAGCAGCTGGAGGAGCTCCATCTGGAGCATAATGCGATCGCCGATCTGGGGCCGCTGACCGCGCTGCCGAAGCTGAAGAAGCTCTATCTGGCAGGCAACCCGGCGCAAAACAAGACGGTGCTGGGCGATACGGTGACGATTTACTAGAACACAACAAAAGGTGCTTTCCCGCTTGGTTGGGGAAAGCACCTTTTGTGGATTACTCGTGTGCTGCGGCCTGGTGCTGCGGTTTGGTGTTGCGTTCTGGCACTGCGGTTTGGTGCTAACTGCAAAAGTACATCTATTTTCAGCGAAACCGTCATTTCTAGCGGTATTAAATGCAAAAGTGCAGTTGTTTTCGCCAATTTAACCACGTTTGGAAGTTAAGGAGCGATTTAAATGTACAATTGCAGTTGTGCTGCCGTTTTCGCTCCCAAAGCCGCTTTTTAAAGGCATTTTTGCAGTTAAGCTTAAGGGGGCGACCGAATGGTACTCAAGGTACTCAAGGCCGCTAGCCGCTCAAGGCCGCTAGCCGCTCAAGGCCACTAGCCGCTCAAGGCCGCTAGCCGCTCAAGGCCGCTAGCCGCTCAAGGACGGTCTAGTCGTTTTACCTTGCGGCTATTCGTTGCGATTTCTGCGCTTCTCGTAATGGTGGATGCCGAGCACGACGGCGATCAACTCGTAGTCATCGAGCTGGGGCGACGTGTTGAGCAGGCAAAAGGCGCCGGGCTGCAGCCACTTGCTGGTCTTCTCGAAGGTCGCTACCGTCGACCCGCTTTCATCGAAGATTGTATAAGAGCGGGAGAAAGCGGGCGCCTCGATCGTGTAGGAGCCGCGCTCTGTCGCATCGTACCGGTACTTTTTTCCGAAGAGAGCGTAGTTATCAATCAGCAGGCCTAGCGTGTTATCGGACGGGTCGGTGACCATCCATTTGTAGCCCCAGGTGCGGACCTTGCCAGAGCAGCGCAGCTCCTCGTCGGGACCATAGACGGACAGCGAGGAAGTCAGCATGCCCTCCAGATCGACGAAGCCGACCTTGTCGCCGTTTGCATTCATAATATCGGACTTTCCGCGGTTGAGCAGCCGATCATTGAAATACAGTTCCAAGGGGATCTCCTCCTTCGGTATGGCCGTATAGCCAATATACGGTGGAGGAGGGGCTTGGGTTGCAGCAGCCAGGAATGATCCTGTCGGAGCACTTTCTAATTTGATCACTGCGTATCGCTAGCCGGCTACTCGTGGCATAGCAACCTCCATTGTGGACACTGCTACTTGGGCTACTACGATTGCGGGTTACTGCTACCTGGATTACTGCCATTGCGGGTTACTGCTATTACGGTTACTGCCAACCCGTTCGTTACCGTTGCCGTTGCGCTGCCTGTCCGAGCCACTCTCGTTTCAGCAAGGCATAGTGATAGGTATTTTCGTATTTGGGCGTGCCGTCCTCGTTGTTCGTGAAGGAGATGAACTCCTTGAAGCAGCCCTCCTGGCGCATCCCCAGCTTCTCGCATAGCTTTTGAGAGCGTAGGTTGTCGTCCTCGACGTAGGCGTACAGTCGGCGAGCCTGCCGTTCCTCGAACAGATACGTCAGCAGCGCCTCCGCGCTCTCCCTCGCATAACCCTTGCCTTCATATTTGACGTTGAAGCTCCAGCCGATGCCGTAGGTGTCTGGTTCTTCGAAATGGCTGAACAGCTCCCCGATCACCACATCGCTTTCCTTCAGACAGACCGCCAGATAGCCGTCATCGCCGCTTCTCTTCTCCAGCCGGGCTGCGGCTTCCTCCAGGGTGGATACCTTGTCACGCACAAAGCAGTTCACCCGGGGATGGGCCGCATAGGCCATATAATACTCCGCATCAGCGATGGTAAAGTTTCTGATGCGCAAACGCTCGGTTTCCAGTACTTTCATAACAGACGTCCACCTCTTCAGCAATAATCGCTATAACTTGGCGCTCCCTTGGGGGAGTCGATGCTATTATAAGCTGTATAGCGACTATACAGTCAAAGCAATTATCTGTTTCCCTGCGTTATAAGGCTACCGCGCGCTGGGAGTTGCTGAGTTTGTCGTCGACAGGAAGTGTCCGCGTTCGATGACAAGGCCTTGCCTTAATCTGTTGCCATCACCTTCCGCAGCTCGGGAAAGCGACGTTCGACCTCCTGGCGTACCTCGGCGGGGCTGTCCAGATCAAGACAGGCCTCGACAGCGAGCTGTAGAGATTGCTGATCCCTGTGCTCGAACAGCAGACTCAACTGACGCCCGGTCGCTGACTGTGCGTCGTTGCCGACACTAAGAGCATCCAGCCCCATTCCTAGCAGGAGGGGGAGCGCGGCAGGTTCTGCCGCCATTTCGCCGCACAGGCTGACGGGCTTGCAATGCGCATGCGCGCTGCAGATGACCTGCCGGATCAGTCGCAGCACGGCAGGCTGCAGCGGATCATGGAGCAGCGAGGCCGAGTTGCGGCTTGCAGCCATCGTGTACTGGATCAGGTCGTTGGTGCCGATACTGAAAAAATCCGCCTCCTGCGCCAGTCGGTCTGCAATCAGCGCCGCCGAGGGCACCTCGATCATCAGTCCTGTTTCGATCTGGGGGTGATACGCGATGCCGGCATCTGAGAGTGCTGCCTTCGCCTCTGCCACGATAGTCAACGCCTGCCGCCACTCTCCGAGTGTGGCAATCATCGGGAAGAGCAGCTTGACCCGGCCATACGCGCTAGCCCGCAGGATAGCCCGCACTTGCGTACGCAGCACATCCTGATGCAGGAGGGAGAGTCGTATGCCGCGTTGGCCCAGGAACGGATTGTCCTCTGTCTCTGTCATCAAGGAAGCGACCGGCTTGTCTCCCCCCGCGTCTAATGTACGAATCGTAACGGGCGTCCCTGCGTCGAATATGGAGACGACGTCCACGTACGAGCAGAATTGCTCTTCCTCGGAGGGAAGGTCTTCTCGTCCCATGAACAAGAACTCCGTTCGAAACAAGCCGACTCCTTCGGCTCTGCTGCGTCTGGCGGAGACGGCTTCAGCGACCGAGCTGATGTTGGCGAGGAGAGCGGGACGTTCGTCGACCATCGACGGGATACGAAGCTGACGGGAGGAGGCCGGTTCTAGCGCCTCTCCCTTCGCCGCGCCAGCCGCGCGCGTCTCTGTCGCCGCC
>NZ_BFBX01000010.1:162213-176790 GCF_003851045.1 Paenibacillus sp. 598K
CGTCTCTGTCGCCGCCTTCGTGGTCGTCCGCGCATCCGGCTCGCGCTCTCCCATCACAACGCCCGCCACTGGCGCCACCATCGCACTCGGGTCTAGCCGCTCTTTCGCCGCATGGATCATAATGGTACCCTTTGTCCCGTCAAGCAGCACCGACTCGCCGTCGCGGATCGAGAGCAGGTCGGGGCCGAGACCGACGACGGTCGGGATGCCGATGGAGCGGGCGATAATCGCGAAGTGGGAGTTAGCGCTTCCATGGATCAGGGCGATGCCAGCGATGACATCGGGATCCAGCCGCACCGCCTCGGAGGGGGACAGGCTCCCGCAGATAAGAATGATGCCCTGCGCCGCCATATCTTCTATATGTTCGATTGCGTCCATCTCCCCCCGCAGGATGCGGATGACGCGGTGAATGACGTCTTCAATGTCCGCTGTCCGCTCCTTGAAATGCGCGGGGTTATGCTGGCGGATGACTGCCAGCGCCTTGCCCATCGCTTGCTCTAACGCCGCTTGGGCGGAGCGCCGCAGGCCTACGATACTGGCGCGGGCCGAGCCGATCAGCTCCCTGTCATGCAGCAGCGCGAGCTGGACGCGGAGGATGTCAGCTTCTTCGGTGCGTCGCTTATGCAGGAGGGTGGCGCGCAGCGCAGACAACTCTTGTTCGGCCAGCCGGACAGCGGCATCGAAACGCGCCAGCTCGGCGTTCACCTGCGCCTCTGCGATGCTGCGAGGAGCGGCCAGCAGCGACGAGGGCGGCAGATGCAACGCCGGTCCCCGGGCGATCCCGGCGGAGACAGGTATCCCTTTCCATTGCATCATGTTGAGTCCCCTCTCACATAGGGTGTAATCCGGCCTTTGGCCGGTCTAGTCTAATGCAGCGATGTCAGTATAGCGCCGATCGCTTCGATCGCTTCCCGGGCATCCTCGCCTTCCGCGAAAACCTCGATTTCTTCGCCGTACTTGGCGCTGATGGAGATCATCTGGACCAGACTTTTCGCAGCGAAGCGGAGGCCATCCCTGACCAGATAACTGTCGGAGCGATGCTGCGAGGCCGCATCTACGATTTTGAGCGCAGGTCGGGCATGGATGCCTGACGGATTCATGACGGTGTATATTTTTTTCATTGGCGTGCACTCCTACATGATAGCTTTAATGCAATCCTTTAACTTCTCGGCCTCCATCCCGACGATCGCTTGGACCGAGCCCTTCCCGAGCCGGAGCACGGCCAGCGCGCCGAGTCGCTTCAGCTCCTGGTCGTCGACCAGGCTCTCATCATGCACGGTGAGGCGCAGCCGGGTGATACAGGCATCGATGCTGCTAATGTTGGCTACGCCCCCAAAGGCTGCGGCCAGCGAGGCAGCGATGTCGGAGCGTCCAGAGGCATCGATGTCGGAACGGGCAGAGGCAGGGTCGCCCTGCCGGATCGGAAGCGGGGGCGGCGTCTGGGCCGTCGCAGCGTCCTGACGGTCTCCGTCCAGGCTGGCGGCAGCGGACTCGGACCGCGTGCTGCGCAAGACAACGGCAACATCAAGCTCGTCGGAAGTCAAGGGGGGAGCGGGCGGCTCCTCCGGCTCGCGGCCCGGCGTCATCAGATTGAACTTGACGATGATGACGCGGAACAGGATGTAGTAGAAGAGGGCGAACAGGAGACCGATCGGTACGATCAGCAAGGGCTTGGTAGCGAGCGGATAGTTGATCACATAGTCGATGAAGCCTGCCGAGAAGCCAAAGCCGTGTCGGACGCCCGCTTCGACGATGATATAGCCGCTGACCCCCGCCAGCAACGCGTAGATGATGTACAAGACTGGGGCGACGAACATGAAGGAGAACTCCAGCGGCTCGGTAATGCCGGTCAGGAAGGAGGCAACCGCCGCGCTCAGGAAGATGGCGGAGACCAGCTTGCGGCGATTGCGCCTGGCGCTATGCACGATCGCCAGCGCGATGGCTGGCAGTCCGAACATCATGATCGGGAAGAACCCGGCCATCAGCAGACCGGCATCCTTGTCGCCAGCGAAGAACCGGTTTAGGTCGCCCTTGTAGATCTGCCCGGTGGCATCGACATAGCTGCCGATCTGGAACCAGGCGATGTTATTTAATATATGATGCAGGCCGAAGGGCAACAGCAGTCGATTGGCAGCCATGTAAATAAACGCCCCGATGCCGCCCAGATTGATGACCCAGCTGCCAAAGGTGTCAAGAGCATGCTGTATCGGTCCCCAGATCAAGCCAAAGCCGGCAGAGATCACAATCATGGCCGCTGAGGTAACGATCGGCACGAAGCGTTTGCCGGAGAAGAAGCCTAGCCAGCCCGGAAGCTGTATCTGATGATACCGTTTGTAAAAAAAGGAAGCGACCAGTCCTGCCAGCAGACCGCCCAGCGCGCCCATATTCAACTCGCTGTCCATATGAGACCAGTCCGCGAGGACGACCGGCATCTGGAGGAGCACGTAGTCGAGCACGAGATAGCCGATCACGGCTGCCAGCGCGGCTACGGCATCGCCTCCGATGCCGATACCGATGCCGACGGCGAAGATGAGCGGGAGGTTGTCGAAGATGGCGGAGCCACCCGCATCCAGGAACGGCGCGATATACTGATTCAGCCACGCCCCCAGCTCCCCTAAGCGGAAATCCTGTTCGTAATCAATGTTGCCGAACCGGAGCAGCAGCGCGGCTGCGGGCAGCACCGCAACGGATAACATGAGCGACTTCCCGATTTTTTGCAACATAGCCAGCATGCTCCCAACCCCTCTGCTCAGGTAACTTGCTTCAGCGCAATCCGAAATGCTGCGGGCTCTCCGATATCGACGACTCTATAGTTGCACGCAATAGATGCGGTACTCGACTGGGCGCCAAGGACGACAAGGATAATACAGGACGCGTATCCCGACTCGCGAATGCGGACAGGATCGAAGGTGACGAGCGGCTGTCCCGCGAGGATCTGATCATCTATGCTCACCAGCATGTCGAAGCCTTCGCCCCGCAGATCGATCGTATCGATGCCGATATGGATGAGCAGCTGCAATCCGGAGGCATGACGCAGCATCAGCGCGTGCTTGGTCTCGGCGATATGACTGATGATTCCGTCGAAGGGCGCAGCCACGAGGCCGTCTGTTGGCTCGAGGGCGATGCCTTCGCCCAGGAAGCCGCAGGCGAAGTTGGCGTCGCTAACCTCGCACAGCGGGAACAATCGACCGTTGGCCGGGGCGGCTGCTTCGATGAGCAGCGGACGTTGCTGCGAGGCCCGTTGATTTAGGAACATCGGCTATCCCCTCTCTCTCCTCTGTATACGATCTAGTACGGTTGGAATAATCGATGCAGGTGGATCGCCATGTAGCCGATCTCGTCCTCGGAGATGTCGACGCGCAGTTCCTCCTCGATGAGCTGTCCGACATCGGTAGCGAGCGCAAAGGCTTCGGGATAATGCGATCTCAGCTCGCTGACAATTGGATTGACCACCCGACGTTCATACATCAGGCGTTCGATCACAGCCCGCATATGCATTACCAGTCTGGCGTAGTCCTGCATGTCCCGATCAAGCGGGATGCCTCTGTTGCGTTCGATCAATTCGACGATGCGATTGACTAGACCGGTCAGCTTGACCAGTTGGCCGACCGAGGCCGTGCCGACGCAGGAGTGGACATGGAGGGCCAGGAAGCCGATCTCATCCTCGGGGATCGGGAGGCTGAAGCGCTCGCTGATCATAACGGCCGCCTGGGCGGCGATTTCATATTCCAGCGGGAAGTTGATTTTCGTCTCATGGAGGAACGGATTGTTGATCTCCATCCCGTTGCGCAGGCGATAGAGGGCGAACTGAATATGATTGGGCAGGGCGAAGTACACCTTCGGCTGCACCGGCGTCCCCAACCGTTCCTTGACGTTCTCGACGATCTGTTCGGCGATCAGGATGACCTCGGGATCGATGTTCTCGATCAGATTTTCATATTCCTTGATCGGCTGTTCCTCATCCAGTCGGTAACGCTTCTCAATTCTCGGATCGGAGAGGCTGATCCATTCAGAGCCTCGGGATGCAAAGCCGATGCCTTTGCCGAAGAGCACATATTCCTTTGTCGTGTTAGGGTCTACGGTCAAGATTACGTTGTTTCCTACGATTCGATCAATGCGCTGCCTTTCGTTCCCCGCCAACTTTACCCCTCCTCAAAACAAAAAAGCCGAAAACACCTGCTTCCTGGAGGAAGCTGGCATCGTCGGCTCATGCCTAGTGCAACTAGTAACACGCCAATTATACTTTTATTAATGATATGATAGATGACGTTAATCTGTCAATTGAAAATAACTTTGAAAATGGAAGCGATTAAAATAATGAAGAATGTTCCAAAAAATCTCGTGTTGACAGAAAAGTAATTACGAGTTATGATTTTTTCAGTCGAATACGTAAGGAAACATAACGTGCTACCGAAAGGGCATGAGTTATGCAAGCAAACCTTTGCTTGCGTGACTTGTGCCCTTTTTATCATGTCCATCCGTTTCTTTACCAGGCTATTCCATGAATGAGGGGTGTCGGAGTATGAAAGTGAAACAAACGGTAATGTCGGGTATTGCGTTGATGACGGTGCTGGCGGTGACGGCCTGCGGCGGCGCGAATAACGTCAATCCGGGCAATGGGGCGACCGATCCTGCGCCGAACACGTCGGCGATCGAGGGATCCAGCAACAATGGCGCCGAAGACAAGGGCTTGACGGGAGAGTTCGAGATTCAGTACTTCGTCGGCGGCTACGGCGATGTCTGGTGGAAGGAAGTGCTGGAGGGCTTCCAGGAGGCCAATCCGGGATTAACGATTACCCAGACGGCAGGCCCCAACATTAACGAGCAGATGCGGCCACGCTGGATCCAGGGCGACACACCGGACGTTGTCTACATCGACGGCGCAGGCGCCAACGAACGTCAGATGATCGATGACGGCCAGCTGATGGATCTGACCGACTTCCTGGCTGGGATGGTCAACGCGGACGGCGACAAGCTGACGGATATTCTGATCTCGCAGCCGACCGTTTACGAAGGCAATCGGAACTATACGCTGCCGCTGGTGTTCGGTTCGTGGGGATTGTTTTATGACAAAGCCTTCTTCCAGGAGAAAGGTTGGACGGCCCCGACCAACTGGAGCGAGTTCATCGACACGAGCGAGCAAGTGAAGGCCTCGGGCATCTCGGCGCTTATCCATACCGGCGTCTATCCGTATTACATCAACGGCGGTCTGGTCGACTCGGCGATCGTCGCAGCCAACGGCGGCGACGGCTCCATCCTGACCCGGCAGGCCAATCTCGAAGAGGGCAGCTTCTCCGAGCCTGCCGTCCAGAAGGCGCTGGGGCAAGTGGTCGAGCTGGTGGACAAAGGGCTGATCGATCCGGGCGCGGTGTCGCTTAATCATACCGATTCGCAGATCCAGTGGCTGCAGCATAAGGCTGCTTTTATCCCAAGCGGCTTGTGGCTCGAGAACGAGATGAGCAAGGACATCCCGGACGGCTTTGAATTCGGCTTCATCCCTTCCGTAGCGCAGGATGCAGGCGAGAATAACATCGTCATCCCTTACACGAACACGATTGCGATCGCGCAGAATGCCAAAAATCCCGAAGCGGCAAAAGCGTTCCTGGAATACGCATTCACGGAAGCAAACGCCGTACGCTGGGCCGAGCTGACGGGCGCGCTGATGAATGTCAAGGCGGACCTGACCAATACCTCCGCCAGCGAGGTGGTCAAGGAAGCGATGGGCTTCTTCAATGCCGATACGACGACTGTAGCGCCGGTAGCTGTCCTGAATGCGGATGTCGAGAAAGCGAAGCAGGATGCGACGATCGCGCTCGCTACCGGACGCATCACGGCGGAGGAATGGATGCAGCGTCTGGAGGCAGCGGCGGCGAAAGCCCGCAAGTAATCCGGCACTAGCCAAGCGCGTCTGAGGATGGATGGCGTTCCGTTGCGGACGTCATCTCTCCTGTCGCGTTCTCGAACGAGATTACCGAATGCAAGAAGGAAGGTACGTCCTATGAGTCAATCTGCCAGACGCAACATATTTTTGCTCGCTTTTTTATTGCCGACCTTTTTATTTTTTTGCCTGTTCACGCTCTATCCGATTGTCAAAGGAATACAGCTATCGTTCTTCGATTGGTCGGGCGGGACGAAGAGCATGGACTTTATCGGAATCGACAATTACAAGCAGCTGCTTCGCGATCCGATTGTCGGCACAGCGGTAGCCAATGATTACTTTCTGGTCGTCGGCAAGGTTCTCGGCATCATGCTGCTGGCTACCTTTTTTGCAGTAGCGGTGACGAGGCTTAATGTATGGGGCAAAAACATGTATCGCGTGCTGTTTTTTATTCCGAATGTGATCTCCGTCGTCGTCATCGGCGTCTTGTGGAGGTATGTATACAATCCGAACCTTGGTTTTCTGAACTCGTTTTTGTCGCTGTTTACGTCCGAACGAGTGACGACGGCCTGGCTGGGCGAGCCGCACACGGCGATGTCGTCGCTGCTCTGGCCGTCGATCTGGGCGGGGATCGGCTTCTATATGATCCTGCTCATCGCGGCGATCCTCTCCATCCCGGCAGAGTTGTACGAAGCAGCCGATCTGGACGGCGCATCCCAGTGGCGACAGTTCCTCTCGGTGACGCTGCCGCTCATGTGGGAGCAGATGAAGGTGAGCATCCTCCATATTGTGATGACCACCTTGAACGGCTCGTTTATCCTTGTCTGGATCATGACCGAGGGCGGGCCGGACAACTCGACGCAGGTGATGGGCTCCTACCTGTATCAGATGGGCTTCAGGCAATACCATATGGGCTATGCTGCGACCATCGGCGTGCTGATCCTGGTCTTGTCCCTGCTCACGACGATTGTGCTGCAGCGGATACTGAAGCGGGAGACGATTGAATTGGCATGAGGAGTGAGGAGCAACCGATGATGTTAACCAAGCAAAATCCGGCGGCGCGTACCGTCACCTATATCCTGCTGCTGCTCTGGACGGCTGCGGTCGCGTATCCGCTCGTATGGACGCTGCTGGGCGCGCTGAAGGACAATCCGCAATTTATGCTGAAGCAGCCGTGGGCGTTGCCCGAATTCCCGCTGCTGTGGGAGAACTTCACCTACGTCTGGGGAAGGTATGGCTTCGGCAGTTACTTTACTAATTCCATACTGGTTACCGTGGGCAGTATCCTGCTCTCCTTGTTCCTCTCGGCGACGACGGCCTACGTATTGGCCCGCTTCAACATCAAGGGCGGACAAGTGCTGTACTATCTGTATCTGTCGGCGATGATGATCCCGATGATCCTTGGCCTGATCCCGCTGTTCTTCCTTCTGAACGACATGGGACTGATCAATCGGATTCCCGGCCTGATCCTCGTCTACACCGCCAGCGCGCTGCCCTTCGGCATCTTCGTCCTGGTCAGCTTCTTCAAGACGCTGCCCCGGGAGCTGGAGGAAGCGGCGTACATCGACGGCGCGGGACATGCCCGCACCTTCTGGTCGGTCATGCTGCCGCTCGCCCGCTCGGGCCTGATCTCCGTCGGCATTATGAATGCGCTGACGATCTGGAATGAGTACATCATGGGCTCGGTGCTCGTCAACAAGCCCGCGCTCTACACGCTGCCGGTCGGACTGGCCGTGATGCAGCAAGAGATGCAATACCGCACCGAGTGGGGACCGCTCTTCGCCGGGCTGCTGCTGTCGATCTTGCCGGTGCTGCTCGTCTACGTCATCTTCCAGCGGCAGATTGCCGAGGGCGTAACGGCAGGCGCCGTAAAATAATTGCTTCATTTCATACTCAGTCCTACAATAGAAGGGAGTTCAGTCCATGCGCACACGTTACAAGTCGCTCGTCCTCTTGTTGATCGCCGCCGTCTGGTTCTCCAGCATTCCGCTCTACGCGGCTCCGGAGGACCCTCCGGCGAGCGTAGACTACCCTGTGTTCGAAGACGGGTTTGTCCGCAAATCGAGGGCCACGACCAACTACAGCTTCGAGAATATTACGGCGGCTCACGGCGCTCAATATGCAGGCCAAGGCATTACGGTCCTCAATAGCAAGTATTACGGAACCGACGAGATCCTCGCGGCGATGAAGCTCAAATTGCCGACGAAGGCCGAGATCGAGCAAAACGGGCTGAATCAGTTCGATTTTGTGTTCCATGTATTCAAAAATCCGAACTACGCCTTGGGCAATCAGACGTACACCTTTCATTACGCAACAGACACGAATTGGGCGGAGACGTCCATGACGTGGAACACCAAGCCGGCATTCCTTGATCGCAGCAGCACGCAGACGCTGTTCCGGTTCGAGGTGAAGCAGCATGAGGAATATGAGACCAAAACCGATGCAGAGAAGACGATTGCCGTCGACATCACCGATACGATCCTGCAACTGGTGGAGGAAGGAAGGGAGGAGATCACGCTGTTCGCGAGCGCACAAAACAGTCTGGATTCCTCGCTAATGTTCCATAGCAAAGAAACCAGCGATCCGGCCAAACGGCCGAAAATGGTAGGCTCGCACCGCCCGGATGACCCCGGTCCGGTCGATCCGACCGATCCAACCGATCCAGTCGACCCTGGAGATCCGGGCAATATCGCCTACCAGAAGCCGGCCAGGAGCAACCTGTCCAAGCATCTGGCAAGCCATGTCACCGATGGCGACCTGGCCACCGTCTGGAGCGGGATCTTCTATCCAGCGTACATCGACATCGACCTGATGGCGCAATACGACCTGAGCGAGCTGAAGGTGTACTTGCCGCCAGGCAAGATCGCTTACTACACTATCTATGGCAGCAACGACGGCGCCACCTACGACCGTCTCTATCAGAAACGATCAAGAACGGCCGCCACGGCGGACGGCGATCGGATCGTCCTGGAGGAGCCGGCCTCGTACCGGATCTTGCGCGTTTACATGGAGTATACGCAGGGTGAGAATAGTGCGTATCTGTCCGAGGTGCGGGCGTATGGCGTCAAGACAAGCGTTAACACAGACCCTCTGCGGACCGGCTCGCTGAAGGAAATCCTTGGCTTGCAGGACTTCCGGGACACCTCCTATGCCGAGGCGATTACCGATCAAGAGACGTATGACAACATCTACGGCATTGTCGAGCGTACCGTCGGTCCGCAATACCGAGACTGGTTTTCCTTTGAGGTTGCGCCGAACACGGCCAATGACAAGGACTATTTTGAGCTTAGCGACCGGGTAGGGAAGGTGCATATTACAGGCAACAGCGGGATTTCGATTACGACCGGTCTGAATTACTACTATAAGAACTATCTGAACGTGCATATCTCGGAGCAGACGATGCAGGTGAAGATGCCGCAGACGATCGCGACGATCGGCGCTTCTGTACGCAAGGAAACCGAATATAAAATTCGGTATGCCTTCAACTATTGCACGCTCAGTTACTCGTTTGCATTTTTTGGCGTCGAGGAATGGCAGCGGGAAAACGACTGGCTGGCGCTGAACGGCGTCAATGTCGTGCTTGATCTTGCGGGGCAGGAAGCGACCTGGGTCAAATTTCTGATGAACTTCGGCTATTCCTTCGATGACGCCAAGGACTGGCTCACGGGCCCGGCCTACAACGCCTGGCAGTTCATGGCCAATATGGAGGCGTTCGGCGGACCGGTGCCGGATGGCTATATTATCGATCGCGCCGAGCTGGCGAGAAGCACCATGCGCTGGAAAAACTCGCTTGGCATGCAGACCGTGCTCCAGGGCTATGCCGGCGTTGTGCCGACCAATTTCAACGAATTCCAGCCGGATGTAGCGGTCATCAAGCAGGGGCTGTGGAATGGATTCAGTCGGCCGGATATGATCGCAACCGATTCGGCGCTGTATGATGAATATGCCAGACTGTTCTATGAAGCGCAGGAGTTCGTCTACGGCAAAACCACGCAATACTACGCCGCTGACCCGTTCCACGAGGGCGGCAAACGACCGGCGGGACTGAGCGACGGTACCATTGCCCATGAGGTGCTGAACTCGATGCTGGCCTATGATGAGGATGCGGTATGGATCGTTCAGGGCTGGCAGAGCAACCCGACCAACGATCTGCTGCGCGGCATGGGGGATCGGAGAGAGGATCACGTTCTGATCGTCGACCTGATCAAATATCCGCTCGCTAGCTTTACAAAGTATAACAAGACGTCCTATGACAGCACGCGGCTCGACGCGGTCGAATTTAACGGCACGAGCTGGGTATGGGGACTGCTGGCCAACTTCGGCGGCAACCCGTCGATGCACGGTCAGATGGAGGTGATGGTCAACGATATCCAGAACGCCAAGAAGACGAGCAAGCATATGGCAGGGCTGGGCATCATCTCGGAGGCGCAATACGATAACCCGATCATCTATGATCTGATCTTCGACCTGGCCTGGGCGGACGAGAGCTTCAATCTGAACCAGTGGATCGACAAGTATATCGAGCGGCGCTACGGCGGCATCTCGGAGAATGCCCGACTGGCCTGGAATATGATGAAGGATGCCAACTACAATTACGGGGTTCGGTTCACGACGCAGATCTACGGCATGAAAAATACGACGCCGCAAAACTACGGCCAACAGAACATCGCCTACGGCGCGGAGAAGCTGGAGTCTGCGTTCCGTCTGCTGGCTGAAGACTTCGAGAAATTCAAGACCAGCGAAGCCTATTTATATGATATGACCGAAATCATGCGACAACTGGTGAGCAATTATTCGGTCTTTGCCTATAATGAAGTGCTGAAGGCGCGGGACAATAAGGATCTCGAAGCGTTCAGAGCTGCCAAGGCGGATTTCCTGCACTCCTTTGACGTGCTCAATGCGGTCCAGGCGACCCAGCAGGATCAGTTGGCCGGCGAGTGGATCGGCAGAGCGCAGGATCTGGCGGCGCCGTACGATGACTTTACGAATGATGCGTTCGAGATGAATGCCAAAAGCCTCATCACCACATGGGGCTCGCGCCAATCGCATGGCAGTCTGAAGGAATACGGCTGGCGCAACTACGAGGGGATGTTCAACGACATCTACAAGAACGTCTGGGAGACGTATCTGAACAAAGTGGAGGCCAATCTGGAGAGCGGCACGCCAATCCAGACGATTAGCGTCTCGGGCTACTTCGATCTGTATTGGGATTGGGTACTGGGGGAGCAAGACTATACCCGGGATGCCAAGGATTCCGACGAAGAGCTGAAGGCGGTCGTGGAGCTGGTATTCGACCATGCGATGCTCTCTGGCGAGCTGGACCCGAATATCGGCAACCGAGCGCTGGAGCGGATGGCTACGGCCAACACCGCCAACGTCTCGGGACGCTTGCAGGCGGCAACCGACGGCAAAGCGGAGACGATGGTCGCTCTTCTGGCGAGCCCTTCGATACCGGAGCCGGAGCTGATCATCGATCTGATCGGGGCCTTCCAACTGTCCAAGATTCAGGTACTGGCTGATCGCGTGACGTTTGCTGGTTATGAGGTGTACGCGAGCAGCGATCAGGCGACGTGGCACAAGGTCGGCGAAGTCGCGGCTGGAGAGGCGTCTGGCACCGGCAATGAATGGCAGGTAGCCAACCTCGAAGCGCGTTACGTCAAGATTCGGGCCATCTCGGCCGATAAGCCTGAGGGCGCGGAAGAGCTGGCCCTCAATGAAATCAGAGTGTACGGCGAGCGCATCCTGCCGACGCTCGATCATCTGCGGGCTTTGGTGCGGTTCGCCGGGTCGATCCCGCTGGACGCCAGCGAGCCCAATGCAGTGAGCGCCTTCCGGAGCGCGATGCAGCAGGCGGAGCAGGCGATCGAGATCGAGGCGGCTGTCGATCAGGTGAACAGTGTGTACTGGAGTATGTATGATACGATCCTCAGGATGAACCTGAGCGGCTTGCGCAATCTGGCCCTCGACCGGCCAGTGACGGCGCATAACGGGACAGCCGGCAATCCGGCCAGGCTGGTGGACAACAGCCGCGACACCGTCTGGGATTCGGGACGGCTCAGCGCGACGGGGCTCCCTTACGAGTCGACGATCACCCCGGGATGGGCGACGATCGCGCTCGGGGACGTCTATCGTGTCGAGGAGATCCAGGTCATCTTCGGCAACAATAACCGGGGTTACTGGCATAACTATGAGCTCTACGGCAGTCTGGACGGTACCGAGTGGACCAAGCTCGGGGAGAAGACGACGCGGACGACGCCAAACGAAGCGGAGGATTATCATCTGCTGGACGCCGTTCATGCCAGCTACATCCGGATCAACACGACCAATATCCAGGAGGTTAGCGGTCGAAGAGCGCCGTACCAGGTGGCGGAGCTGCGGGTGCTGGGAACAGCGCTGGATGCGGTGACAGCTATCGCGACCATCGCCGATGTGCGTGTGGCCTATGGCACATCTGCTGAGCAGCTGCGGAATCAACTGCCTCAGACAGTGTCGGTGACGCTGGCGAGCGGCGCGGCCCGGACAGTAGCTGTAACCTGGGATGTCGCAGGCTATGACGGCGAGAAGCCGGGTGAGTACACCGTTACAGGTATAGTGCCGTCCCAACTGTACAACCCGGATGCGCTGACGGCAACCGTCAAGGTAACGGTAGCCGAGCTTGGCGCGGCGAAGCCTCCGGTCTGGCCAGAGCGTAGCACGTTGAAGGCGGCGAATGTCAGCGGAACAGGGCTGACCTTGATCTGGACCGCTGCTGAAGACGCAGATGCAGTGACAGCTTACAACATCTACAATGGCAGCCGTCTGATCGGTACGACGACGGGCGACGTTACGACCTTTGAGGTTACGGGGCTGACCGCCGGCTCGACGTACACGTTTAAGGTAGAGGCTGGCAACGAGCATGAGCTGTGGACGACGGGCGGACCTTCGGTTACCGCGACGACCGAGCGCGGTCGCGATCCGATCCCCTGGTGGCCGCCTGTACTGCCTCCGGTAACAGAGCCCGGGACAGATCCGACAGGAGAGACGGGAGCGCCGGGCGAGATGATCGTGAGGGAGCCGCAGGTTGGCGCGGATGGTATCGCCAAGGCGGGTATTGCTGCCGAGGCCTACGACCAAGCGTCCGCCAATAGCCAGATCGTCGTCATCACTGTGAACGAAGCGTCGGGAGCCGCAGGCTATGATATCGCGCTGCCGCCGTACGCCCTGGCTGGCGGGGACAAAGCCAAGCAAGTCGTCATCCGCACGCCGCTGGGCATGGTGACTGTGCCAGCCGATCTGTTGGCGAGCGAAGCGGTGACCGGAGCCAAGGAAGTGTCCGTGTCCATCGTCAAAGCTGCGGAGGGCGTCGGCGTCGACCTCGCGGTGAAGGTCGATGGCAAGCCGCAGACCTGGTCTGATCAGGGCTCGTCGCTGAAGGTATTCCTGCCTTATGCGCCGACAGCCGCTGAGGCGGCAGACGCCGCATACCTCTTCGTCTGGTACACGGACGAAGCGGGCAGGAGAGTAGCAGTCGCCTCCGGCGCGTACGATGCGGAGCTGGGCGGCGTTGCGTTCGAGGCTGGCCAATCCGGCCGCTACACGATTGCTTATGTGCATAAGACCTTTGGCGATCTGCAAGGGTACGATTGGGCGCGGCAGGCGATCGAAGCGATGGCTTCTCGCGGCGTCATTAACGGGACCTCTCCCGATACCTATCATCCTGCCGCAGCGATCAAGCGGGCGGACTTCATCGCACTGCTGGTCCGCGCGCTCGATCTGAAGTCGGAGACCGATGCCAGCTTCGATGATGTGGCGCCGGACGCGTATTATGCCGGGGAGGTGGCAGTCGCCAAGGCGCTGGGCATCGCTCAGGGCACGGGCGACAACCGCTTCGGGCCGGAGCAGCCGATCGCCAGACAGGAGATGATGGTCCTGCTCGACCGTGCGTTGACGCTGCTCGGGCAGCCGCTTGAGCCAGCCTCGCCGAGT
Organism: Paenibacillus sp. 598K; assembly: GCF_003851045.1. Taxonomy (GTDB): domain Bacteria; phylum Bacillota; class Bacilli; order Paenibacillales; family Paenibacillaceae; genus Paenibacillus_D. The sequence goes on from NZ_BFBX01000010.1 coordinate 176,057, forward strand.
GCGCTGGAGCGCTTCGGAGATCGTCAGCTGATCGCGGGCTACGCCGAGCAGAGCGTCGCCAATCTGGTGCAGAGCGGTCTGATCCAGGGCAAGGGAGACGGCATCGATCCGACCGGCCAGGCGACACGGGCCGAGATCGCGGTGCTGATCGAACGCCTGTACCGGCACGTATATTAAGAGCAACAAGCCGAAGCTGCGGCCGCCCTCGGGCGGCCGCTTTTTTGTTGCGCTTGTCGTATTGCAGCTTGTCGGGCAAGTGGCGCGGGATAAGAATAGATCAATAATCGATGCGGATTGATCATGGTTTTACATTATACAATCACGTATGATAATTTCACGCTAATGTAAGCGTTGTCAAAAATGGAAAGGAGTGAAAGGGTGCGCCCACAAAGTCGCAGCATGAAACGCGCGTCGGTACGGAAATTTCTCTATATCGCTCCCTTTATCAACCTAAGCCGAGAATACTCCCGTCTTCTATAAGCGGGAGATGAATCGGTGGTTTTTTGTTTTCTAACACGAACGTATGTGCTATAATTGGGGATATAGACCTTCAAATAAGGAGGCAGGTTCGTCCATGCTTAGACATAAAGCGTTCAAGTTCCGCCTCTATCCGAATCCAGAGCAAGCCATGCAGATGCGGCGCACCTTAGGGTGCTCCCGCTTTGTGTTCAATCATTTCCTCGCCAAGTGGAACGAAACGTACGCTGCGACAGGCAAGGGATTGTCCTACCAGA
>NZ_BFBX01000011.1:0-154 GCF_003851045.1 Paenibacillus sp. 598K
GGCAGAACGAGCGCGCTCTAACAGCGCACCGGCTTGCAGCGGCTGGCTCGCGGCAGCGGCATGCTGAAGCTGTTCCCCGCCCATCTGGCCGATATGGAGGCGATCCTGCCGTCGGCGAGCGGGAAGGGCGTCATCGAGCGGATCGGCACGCGCC
>NZ_BFBX01000011.1:291-12629 GCF_003851045.1 Paenibacillus sp. 598K
CGAGCGGATCGGCACGCGCCACCCGGCCAAGGGAGAGCGGATCGCTACGGTCGGCTTGTTCCGTGGCTGCATCATGGACGTGATGTTCACCGAGACGAATGTCAACACCGTCGAGCTGCTGACCGAGGCAGGCTTCGAGGTCGTCATCCCCGAAGCGCAGAACTGCTGCGGCGCACTCCATGCGCATAGCGGAGAAGCCGACGATGCAAGGCGGCTGGCGCGCAGCAATATCGCCGCCTTCCGGGCGGCGGGCGTCGAGCATATCGTCACCAATGCCGGCGGCTGCGGCGCGACGCTCGTCGATTACGACCATCTGCTGCATAGCGACGACGCCTGGCGGGACGAAGCGCGCTGGTTCGCCGAGCATGTCATCGACATCAGCGAGCTGCTGGTGCGGCGCGGACGTCTGCCGCACTTCTGCGACGCCGCAGCAGGAGCAGAGCCGACCTGCGTCACCTATCAGGACTCTTGCCATCTGCGCAATGTGATGCGCACGTCGGATGCGCCGCGTCGCCTCATGAGGAGCGTCGAGGGTACTACCTACGTCGAGCTGCCCGAGGCGGATCGCTGCTGCGGGTCGGCGGGCATCTACAACATTACCCAGCCCGAGATGGCGGGACGACTGCTCGAGGACAAGATGGGGCAGGTCAACGGTACTGGCGCATCGTATGTGTTGACCAGCAATCCAGGCTGTCTGCTCCAGATGAAGCTCGGCGAGCATCGACACGGCGAAGGCCGGCAGGTCGAGCATATTGTCGACTTCTTGCATAAGCGGCTTGTTCCGCGCACTTGATTGGGAAACCTCTCTGAACAGCTTTCATTCAGAGAGGTTTCTTTATAAATTTTATCTAATTTTAATGTAAATTTATTTAAAACGAGCATTGACGATGAAAGCGCTTCGTGATAGGATTTAACCATTAAATAAAGGGAATAGGCATTTTCGAAATTTTAGTTCATTTTAGTTAGCGTGAACAACTAGCATTTGTCGCCATCCAGCGGCAGATTCGTTAAACAATATTGAAAGGGGTTGCAACAACATTGACCATACCCTTCGCGGTGCCGGATAACAAACAGATACGTCTCGTCATCAATACCGATGCTAAAAATGAAGCTGACGATCAATATGCGATCGCGCATGCGCTGCTGACGCCACGCTTCGACATCGCTGGCATCATCGCCGCGCACTTCGGCACGCGCACGCCGACGACGATGGAGGAATCCTATGAGGAGATCCTCAACGTGCTGCGTCTGATGAAGCTGGAGGGCGCGGCTCCCGTTTATCGCGGCGCGACGCACGCGCTGCCCGATGACCGCGCGACGGTCATGTCGGAGGGGGCGGAGCTGCTGATCCGCGAGGCGATGAAGGACGAGGACAAGCCGCTCTATGCGATCTTCCTCGGCACGCTGACCGATCTGGCGGCAGCCTATCTGCAGGAGCCCCGCATCGCCGAACGGCTGACAGCGATCTGGATCGGCGGCGGCGCTTATCCGGACGGGGGCGACGAGTTCAATCTGAGTATGGACCGGCACGCGGCCAATATTGTTTTTGGATCGCCGATTCAGCTCTGGCAGGTGCCCAAAAATGTGTACAAGATGATGCGGGTCAGTCTCGCGGAGCTGGCTGTCCGGGTGCGGCCGCATGGGGAGATCGGCCGTTATCTGTATGAGCAGCTGGAAGCCTTTAATCGATTGCCGCACCACAGCATGCGCTGGCCAAAGGGCGAGATGTGGCATCTCGGCGATTCGCCGGCCATCGGTCTGCTGCTCGAGGATCATGAGTACGATTACGACCTGATCGAGCCGCCGTTTGTTCGCGAGGATCTGAGCTATACGCCGCGGAGCGAGCAGGCGCCGCGCCGGATTCGGGCGTATCGTTATATTGATGCCCGCTTTGTACTGGAAGATATGTATGCCAAGCTGCAGCTCCACGCCGAGCAGAGCCAATCACTGGAGGGATAACGATGACGATGCAAGTGGTTCGATGCAGGACCGAATATATGGACAACCCGCTGGGACTCGATACACGCGAGCCAAGACTGTACTGGCAGCTGCGCTCCGAGGCGAGAGGCGCGAGCCAGACGGCCTATCAGATCCTGGTCGCGAAGAGCGAGGAGCTGCTCCAGGAGGGTGCGGCAGATATGTGGGACAGCGGCAAGGTCGAGTCCGGCCAGTCGCAGCATATCGTCTATGCCGGTGCGCCGTTGCAGTCGGAGGGACGTTATGTGTGGAAGGTGCGGGTATGGGACGCGCAGGGCGCTGTCTCTGACTGGAGCGAGCCGGCGAGCTGGTCGATGGGCTTGCTGGAGCGGATCGCCTGGAAGGGCCAATGGATCGGCCGCAAGGCGGAGTCGGGCGTTGAGCTGCAGCCTGCGCCGTATATGCGCAAGGCGTTCCGCGCCGAGGGCGAGGTGACGCGCGCGACAGCTTATGCGTCGGCGCTTGGTCTGTACCGACTCTATGTCAACGGCGTCGAGTCGGGCGAGCCGTTCGCACCGGGCTGGACCGATTATGACAAGCGGACGCAGGTGCAGACGCTCGACGTGACGGCGCTTGTGCAGCAAGGCGACAACGCAGTCGGCGCGATCCTCGGCGATGGCTGGTACGCTGGTACGGTCGGCATGCTCGGCAACAGAGTGTATGGCGAGCGGCCATTTTTCCTGCTCCAGCTCGTGCTCGAGTATGCCGACGGCTCGCGACAGCTCGTCGTGACAGACGGCACCTGGAAGACGATTCGCGGCCCGATCCAGTATTCCGATATGATCAAGGGCGAGAGCTATGACGCGCGGCAGGAGCTGGGCGACTGGTGTCATGCCGGCTATGATGACGGGTTCTGGGAGCAGCCGGATGTGCGGCCGGGTTATAACGGGTTGTTGGTAGCGATGGTGGAGCCGCCAGTGCGGATCACCGAGACGATCCGGCCGATCGAGGTGCGCCGGACGGAGGCCGGGACGTATATTTTTGATATGGGGCAAAATATGGTCGGCTGGACAGAGGTGCGGGCGAGCGGAACGCGCGGCACCCGGATCACGCTGAGCCATGCCGAGGTGCTCAATCCCGACGGCACGCTCTATCTGGACAATCTGCGACGTGCGGTGCAGCAGGACCATTATACGCTGAAGGGCGAAGGCGTCGAGCGCTACGAGCCGCATTTCACCTTCCACGGCTTCCGTTATGTCGAGGTCATCGGCTATCCGGGCGAGCCGACGCTGGATGACATCACAGGCAAGGTAGTGCACTCGGATACGCCGCTGGCAGGCAAGCTCGAGACATCCGATGCGATGGTCAATCAGCTCTACAGCAACATTACGTGGGGACAACGCGGCAACTTCCTGTCGGTGCCGACCGACTGTCCGCAGCGCGACGAGCGGCTCGGCTGGACCGGCGATGCCCAGGTTTTTGCGCGGACCGCTTCGTACAATATGGACGTGTCTCGTTTCTTCACCAAGTTCGTCTGGGACATGATCGACGCGCAGCAGCCGTCGGGAGCCTTTACGGACGTCGCGCCGGACGGCGGCTGGATTCGCTTCAAGATGTGGAGCACGCGGCTTAACTGGTATGCGCCGGACAACTCCGGCTGGGGCGACGCTGGGGTCATCATCCCGTGGACGCTCTACCTCATGTATGGCGATACGCAGGTGCTGACGCGTCATTACGACGCGATGGTACGCTGGGTCGAATACTTGCGCAGCAACAGCGAGGAGCTGGTGCGGCCAGGCTACGCCAACTATGCCGACTGGCTGTCGATCGATGCCGACACGCCCAATGAGGTGCTGGCGACGGCATACTTCGCCTACAGCACGCTGCTGCTCTCGCGCATCGCAGGCGTCTTGGGCAACGAAGCGGATCAGACGCACTACGAGGCTTTGTACCGCGACATCGCGGCTGCCTTCCGGCGCGCCTTCGTCGACGACACTGGCCGCATCCATGGCGACACACAGACCGTCTATGTGCTGGCGCTGCAGTTCGGCTTGCTTGAGGGGGATCTGCGCGAGCAAGCGATTGAGCGGTTGGTCGCCGATATCCGGGGACGCGGCAGTCGCCTGTCGACCGGCTTCCTTGGCGTCGGCTACCTGCTGCCTGCGCTCACAGACAGCGGCCGCCTGGATGTTGCGTACGAGCTGCTGACGCAGGAGGCTTTTCCGTCCTGGATGTACTCGATCAAGCATGGCGCCACGACGATCTGGGAGCGCTGGGACGGCTGGACCGAGGACAAGGGCTTCCAGACGCCGTCGATGAACTCCTTTAACCATTACTCGCTCGGCTCGGTCGGCGAGTGGATGTACCGCTACATGGCGGGCATCGAGGTCGATCCAGTGGCGCCGGGCTTCCGCCACGCGGTCATCCGGCCGCAGCCGGGCGGACGACTGACCTGGGTCAAGGCGTCGTATGAGTCAATGTACGGCACGATCCGCAGCGAGTGGGCGCTGCAGCCGGATGGCAGTCTGCGTCTGGAGGTCGAGATCCCGGCCGGGACGACGGCCGATGTCTATGTGCCAGGCGGCTCTGCGACTGTCGACGGCGTGTCGCCGGAGGACGCAGGAGGGTGCAGCCTGCTGCGCTCGGACGGCGCAGAGACGGTGCTGCGGATCGGCTCGGGCCGCTACGTCATCATCTGCGAGGGGAAGTAAGCGAGCGGCGACCCCGTCCGCTTGTGATGGATGCCATGTCTTCGTGTATGTTGGGCGTTGCATTGGTTCATCGCGTAAAGTCGGTCAGTAGATGGCTGTTGACTGTACATCTGCTGGTCGGAAGGATGGATGCTCGGGCTACCGTCTCATGTACACTATCGTCGCAATCAACCTCCACCTCCACTTCACTTGTGGTCGGGTGGAGTTTTTTTGCGCAGCCGCAGCTCGTGCAGCAATCGTGTAACCTCGCGCTCCGCCGCCTTGCAGGAAACTTTACGATTCGGTTAGCGCCAGTCGGTAGCTCCGATAACGCAGCTTGCCGCCTGCCACCTCGATTCGTTTTTGGGCGGTGAGGCTGTGCAGCACGGCTGCGGTGCGCTGACGCGAGAGTTGCAGATGCTCGGCAAGCTCGTTAGGCGTAAAGGGACGCAACATACGGCGTGCAAAGCGGATGGTTTCCAACGCTGCCCAATTCATCGGAGGCTGGTCCTGCTGCGACAGAAACTTGCCAATGAAGGACAATACGAGTTGCTTGCACATCCCCGGATCATCGCGAATCGACAAGTAAGCGATCGGCAGCAGCAGCCAATCGTCAAGCGCCAACAGCGCTTGCTTCATACATAGATCCTTGAAGCGCCCAGCTTCGATATCTCTCGCATGGGTGCGGAAATCCTGAACCTCGATGCACCCTTTGGCGCGACCAGGCATATAGGCAAGATCAAGATACCGGTAACCATTGTTGAAGTCTCTAACCTCATGTTCGGCATACAGATGGTCAAGGCTGCCTACCGCCGGATACCAAATCTTCCGCAGCAGCTGGACCGTCCCGTGACTCAGCCCTCGCTGAAGAAGCGCCTTTCGGCGCAAATTGGTTTCCGATTCAATTTGCTGGTCCAGCCAGGATGTGTAGACTTGATCAAAGGTTTGTCCCATATTTGCCTCCCTTGTGCGCTTGTTGTGACGGTTGACAACGAAAAATGCCGCCTCGAACCCGGGGATGCTCAAGGAGCAGCGGATTCAAAGCGGCATGTGCTTCACGCCGTTATTCGTATAGTTCAACTTTAGCACGAGTCCATTGACGGAGACAACTAAAATTTTGGAAGGGCAACGATGGTGCAGCGAGCTTCTGGAAATGTAACGTCCGCCACGGTGCTTATTTTGCTCGGAATTACGCTTTGGAAACTGTAACGCTCCTCACGGCGCTTATTTGGCCTGAAAGTGGGATATTTAGCTGTTTAGAAGAAAATAAGCGCCAGGGCAAGCATTAGAGTTGAAAGTTGGCGAAAATCGGTGAAATAAGCGCCAGGGCAAGCGTTAGAGTTGGTTGGCTGGCGACTCCGCCGGAGGACAAGTCGAGCGGCGCACGACGAGTCGCGTGTCGACGACGGTCTTGCTGGTGATGCCGGGCAGCGTTGAGGCCGGCTCTACGAGCCGGGCGACGGCCATCTCGGCCATCGCTTCCTTCTCGACATGGACGGTCGTCAGCTCCGGCGAGATGACCATCGACTCATGGATGTTGTCGAAGCCGATGACCGAGATGTCGTGGGGCACACGCAAGCCAAGCTCGGCCAGCGACTTGATGACACTGATCGCGATATAATCGCACTCGCAGAATAGCGCCGTCGGCAGGTCGTCCTGGCGGCTGCGCAACGTCTCGACCAGCTCATCCTGCGCAGAGACGACGGTTGGCGAGACTGTGAACACATGCTCGGGCCTTATTTGCAGCTCGGCCTGGGCCAGCGCTTGCTTGAAACCATGCTGACGGGCGTCGAAGTTGTGCATGCGGACATTGGACTGAACGATCCCGATGCTCTGATGGCCTTGATCGATCAGATGTCTGGCGGCCAGATACGCGCCTTGCGTATTGTTCATGACGACGAAGTTGGCGCTGAGCGTATCGTGGCATGTATCGAGCACGATCAGGTTGCGATGGCGAGCGGAGATCGCCGCGACCTGCGCCGGGGTCAGGTTGGTGCCGAGCAGGATCAAGCCTTGAGCCGGATGCTCTTGCTCCAGAGCGGCGATGCCTGCTTCGGCTTCGTCCGCTGGCAAGGCATGGACGAGCAAGGCAATCCCGCGCTTGCGGCACTTGTCCTCAATATAATGGATCAGCTCCATAAAAAACGGCTGCTGGTTAAAGTGCTCCAGCACGATGCCGGAATGCGTGCAAGCGACGAAACGCAAGGTGCCGCCGGCAGCCGGCGGCTTCTCGGCGCGGCTCGTCCGATGGACATACCCGCTCTCCTTGACGATGCGCAATATATTGGCCCGCGTTTGCGCGCTGATTCCTGGCTTGCCGTTTAGCGCCAGCGAGACGGCCGACTTGGAGACGTTGGCGGATTTGGCGATATCTTCTATTTTGATCAAGGCTAGTATCCCTCCTCTAAACCTCATTAACTATGTAAATCTTACTATGGATAACTAAAATATTCAACAAAATTAGTTCGTTTACCTAAAACAGAAAACTTCACGCTACGACCATCTGCGGGTGGGTGTTTTTCAGTCGCATTCAGCTTTTTAGTTGAAATTGAAATTTTCACTACTAGAATTACAACAAGAATTATCGGATAATTTATATAAAATTTAATTGACGTTTCGTTAAGTTGAGTGCTATGATTAGCTCAATCCAAATTGTAAGCGATTGCTGTTCTTGGCTTGCTGTGAGCTTGTTTTAGTTCTTTTTTAGTCATTACCAACCTGGGGGAGTGAGCGCGGTGGCAAGATTTATATTGGGGTATGCGCCAACAAGAAGGTTTGTGTTCAGCGCGGAGGATGCGTATCGGTACAAGGTATTGATCCGCGAGAAGATCGAGAGCTTTGGTCTCGATATCGACATCGTCGATCTGGAGGGACTCAACGAGGAGGGGTTGCTCTATGACGATCTGATCGGGGCGGAGGCGATTATCGAGCGCTTCAGAGCAGCAAAGGTGGACGCGGTGTTTTTTCCGCATTGCAACTTTGGCACCGAGGATACGGTCGCTCGCGTCGGCAAGGCGCTTGGCGTGCCGGTGCTGCTGTGGGGACCTCGCGACGAAGCGCCGCTCGAGGACGGCATGCGGCTGCGCGATACGCAATGCGGTCTGTTCGCGACCGGCAAGGTGCTGCGCCGTTTTAATGTTCCGTTCACCTATATTACGAACAGTCGTGTCGACGATCCCGTATTCGAACGCGGCTTCGTCAACTTCGTCGGCGCCGCCCATGCGGTGAAGGCGTTCCGCGAGCTGCGGATCCTCCAGATCGGCCCGCGCCCGACGTCCTTCTGGACGATGATGTGCAACGAGGGCGAGCTGCTGGAGCGCTTCGGCATCGAGCTGCATCCGATCACGCTCGTCGACATCCAGCGCGCTACGCGCAAGATCGAGCAGCACGGCGCGCCGGGTCTGGATGAGGCGATCGCCTACATCAAGGAGACGCTCGACACGACCGAGGTGACGGACGAGGCGGTGCGCCGGATCGCAGCGCTCAAGGTAGCGATGAAGCGGTATGCGACAGAGTCGAAGAGCACCGCAATCGCGATCCAGTGCTGGTCTTCGCTGCAGGAGGCGATGGGCATCATGCCTTGTCTGGCCAATGCGATCCTGACCGATGAGCAGATCCCGGTGACGTGCGAGACCGACATTCACGGGGCGATCACGTCGATCCTGGCGCAGGCGGCCGCGATGCATCAGACGCCGACCTTCTTCGCCGACCTGACGATCCGTCATCCCGATAACCCGAACGGCGAGCTGTTGTTCCACTGCGGCAACTTCCCAGTGTCGTTGTCCGTGGAGCAAGCCAAGGGGGAGAAGCCAAAGCTGCGCAAGCACTTCCTGTTCGACGATCATTCGCCGGGCACGCATGAGGGCGAGATTCGCGGCGGCGGCATGACTATCGTGAGATTCGATGGCGATCATGGCGAATATTCGCTGTTCCTCGGTCGCGCTAGAGGCATCGAAGGTCCGTATACGCGCGGCTCTTATGTCTGGATCGAGGTCAACGACTGGCCGCTCTGGGAGCAAAAGCTGGTCGAAGGTCCGTATGTGCATCATGCGGTCGGCATCCACGCGGATATCGTGCCGGTGCTCTATGAAGCGTGCAAGTACATCCCGGGGCTGCAGGCCGATCCGGTCGATCCGACCGAGCAGGAGATTCAAGCCTGGCTGAGAGGCTCGATCCAGTAGCGACAGCGCGGACTAGCGAAAGGAGAGCGTAAACGATGGAAACGCATGAATTGAAGCGCAAGGCGGCCCAGATCCGGATGGATCTGCTGCGGATGATCCACGGCGCCAAGACGGGACATACCGGCGGATCGCTGAGCAATACCGATATTTTGACCGTGCTCTACTACAGTGTAATGAAGGTCGACCCGCAGCAGCCGAAATGGCCGGACCGAGACCGCTTTATCGCCAGCAAGGGGCATTCGGTCGAGTCGCTCTACTGCATCCTTGCCGACAAAGGCTTCTTCCCGAAAGAGGAGCTGGCGACGTTCTCTCGCTTCGGCTCGCGGCTGATCGGCCATCCGAACAACAAGGTGCCGGGCATCGAGATGAATACCGGGGCGCTCGGCCACGGCCTCTCGGTATCGGTCGGCATGGCCCTGGCGGGACGGATGGACGGGCGGAATTATCGGACCTATACGTTGATGGGCGACGGCGAGCTGGCCGAGGGCTCGGTATGGGAGGCGGCGATGGCGGCTGCGCATTACAAGCTCGACACGCTCGTCGGCATCGTCGACCGCAACCGGCTGCAGATCAGCGGCAGCACCGAGGATGTGATGGCGCTGGAGCCGCTGCGGGGCAAGTGGGAGAGCTTCGGCTGGACCGTCCATGAGGTGGACGGCAACGATACGGAAGCGCTGGAGACGCTGCTGCGGCAGCTGCCGACCGTCCCGGGCAAGCCATCGCTGATCATCGCCAATACGGTCAAGGGCAAGGGCGTGTCATTCGCGGAAAATGTGCCGCACTGGCATCACCATGTGCCCAGTGACGACGAGCTGGCGCTGGCACTGGCCGAGCTAGCCAAGGAAGCGGGGGAAACGGTATGACTACAGTGAATAAAATCGCGAACCGTCAGGTCATCTGCGAAACGCTGGTCGAGCAAGCGGCCACGGACCGGGATATCGTAGTGCTTGCCAGCGATTCGCGCGGCTCGGCGGCGCTGGCGCCGTTCGCCAAGGCGTACCCAGAGCAGTTCGTCGAGACGGGCATCGCCGAGCAGAATATCGTCGGCATCGCCGCCGGTCTCGCCTCGGCCGGCAAGAAGCCGTTCGTCGCATCGCCTGCTTGCTTCCTGAGCATGCGCGCGATCGAGCAGATCAAGGTCGATGTCGCATACTCCGCGACCAATGTAAAGCTGGTCGGCATCAGCGGCGGCGTCAGCTACGGGGCGCTCGGGATGTCTCATCACTCGCTCCAGGATATCGCCGTCACGCGGGCGATCCCGGGTCTTACGGTCATCCTGCCTGCCGACCGGCACGAGACGCGGCGCGCGATCGAGGCGCTGCTGCAGCATGAGGGCGGCGTCTATATGCGGATCGGCCGCAATCCGGTCCAGGACTGCTATGAGAGCGCGGAGGAGATCCCGTTCGAGATCGGCAAGGCGGTCGAGCTGCGCCAGGGCGATGCGGTGACGCTGATCGCGGCGGGCGAGACGGTGCGCGTCGCGCTTGATGCGGCGGACTGTCTGGCTGCCGAAGGCATCCGTTGCCGGGTGCTCAACATGCATACGATCAAGCCGCTTGACACCGAGGCGGTGCTGCGCGCCGCCGAGGAGACGGCAGGCATCATCACGCTGGAGGAGCATAGCGTCCACGGCGGATTGGGCGCCGCGGTCGCCGAGGCGGTCGTCGCGCACAGGCCCGTGCCGATGCGGATCGTCGGCATCCCGGACGAGCCGGCGATTACGGGGACGACGGCGGAGCTGTTCGAGCACTACGGCATCAGCGTCGCGCATATCAGGGAGCTGGTCGCAGACTTGCTGCGTCAGCGCTGAGAGGTGAGCCGATGCGATATATCGTAACGATCGATCAGAGCACCTCGGGCACCAAGGCGCTGCTCGTCGACGAGAGCGGCGCGATCGTCGCCAGGACGTCGGCCGCGCATCGCCAGTCCTACCCGCGGCCGGGCTGGGCCGAGCATGACCCGGAGGAGATCTATGACAATGTCCGCCGCTTGCTCGGTCAACTGATGACCGAGAGCGGCATCGGCTGGGGGCAGGTGGCGGCGCTGACGATCACCAACCAGCGCGAGACGGCGCTCGTCTGGGACCGCCGCTCCGGCAAGCCAGTGTATCCAGCGATCGTCTGGCAATGCCGGCGCACCGAGGATCGCTGCCGACAGCTGCGAGAGCAGGGCGCGGAGCCGCTCGTCAAGTCGCGGACCGGTCTGCTGCTCGATCCGTACTTCTCGGCGACCAAGCTCGCCTGGATATTGGAGCATGCGCCGGAGCTGCCGCCGCGCAGCGAGCTGCTGGCGGGGACGATCGATACCTGGCTCGTCTGGAGGCTGACCGGCGGAGCGGCGTATGTGACCGATCATACCAATGCAAGCCGGACATCGCTATACAATCTGCATACGAACGGCTGGGATGCGGAGCTGCTGGCGCTGTTCGGCCTCGAAGGGCTGGAGCTGCCGAGGATCGTCTCCAGCACCGCGATCGCCGGCTATCCGGCGACCGCCGAGCTGCCCGGCGCGGAGCATGTGCCGATCTGCGGGCTGATCGGCGACTCGCAGGCTGCGCTCTATGGCCAGCGTTGCCGACAGCCGGGCATGGCCAAGGTGACGTACGGCACCGGCTCGTCGATGCTCGCTTATACGGGGCGGACGCCACTCGCCTCCGAGGGCGGGCTCGTAACGGCGGTCGCCTGGTCGACAGGCGAGGAGGTTCACTACGCGCTGGAGGGGATCATCCATAGCTCGGGCGACACGATGAAGTGGCTGCGCGACGAGCTGGGGCTGTTCGACGGCTTCGCCGAGGCCGAGCGGCTGGCGAGTGCGCTGCCGCACAATGACGGCGTCTATCTCGTACCCGCCTTCGCCGGTCTCGGCGCGCCGTACTGGGACGCCTCGGCGCGGGCGGCGATCATCGGCCTGAGCCGAGGCGCGACGCGGGCGCATATGATCCGGGCCGGCTATGAGAGCATCGCCTACCAGGTGCGGGATGCGGCGGAGCTGTTCCACCGCGAGGCGGGCATCCGTCTCGGACAGATCCGCGCGGACGGAGGCGCTAGCGCGAGCGGATATCTGATGCAACTGCAAGCCGACACGCTGCAAGCGGAGCTGGCGTGCGCCGGCGTCGCCGAGCTGTCGGCGATAGGCTCCTGCTACCTCGGCGGTCTGGCGACCGGCGTCTGGGCGAACGAAGCGGAGCTGGATCGGCTCGCGAGCGACGCTACGACCCACCGGCCGCAACGGACGCAGGCGTCAGCGGATGCCGACTATGCCGGGTGGTTGGCAGCGGTAGAACGTGTACGCAGCGAGCGACATTCGTTAGCGGAGCAGTCGCCCATCGCATAAAGCAGAGGCGTTGGCAGGGGCGTCCGCGCAGGGTTTGCGACCATGTATCGTGAGAGGGGGAGCGCAGTTGGAACGCGATGTTAGCAAAGGTGAGGACTTGCAGGCGAGCTGGCTGCGATGCGGCATCCCGCAGACGGGCGAATCCATCGCACGAAGTTATAGTCACGAGTTGGAGCTGTGGCTCGCCTGGCGTGTCGTCGAGCCGGCAGCGCCTGCC
>NZ_BFBX01000011.1:12733-32091 GCF_003851045.1 Paenibacillus sp. 598K
CGCCTGCCGCGCCGACCGTCGTGCTCGGGCGCAGCGCGGCGCTCGCCGAGCTACACGAGCCGGAGCGCCTGCCGACGGCGGACTGGCTGCGGCTCCGCTTCTCGCCGTCTACGCTGCTTGGCGTACCAGGCGGCAGCGAGCTGCTGCGTCCTTTTTATACGTCGCCGCATGGCGTGCTGCGGCCTGACCCGGCGAGCTTGGCCATGATGCGGGAGGCCTGCCGCCGATTGCGGGAGGAGGAGCATGTGCGCGCGCCGGGCTGGCGCGCGGCGAGGCAGACTTGTCTGATCGAGCTGCTTGTCCAGCTTGCCCGCGTCAGCCCCGGCGGCTCGGGGTCGGCGGGCGAGCCGCCCGACGAGCGGATCTACGAGCTGCTCGACCACATCCTGGCGCACTTGTCGAGCGAGTTGTCTGTGTCCGAGCTCGCCCAGCATTACGGGATGGGACGAACGCGCTTCTTTAACGCTTTCCGACAAGCGACTGGGCACAGTCCTACCCAGTATATCCAGATGCTGCGGATGGACCGGGCGATGCAGCAGCTGCGCGCCACGGATCGGAGCATCACCGAGATTGCCTATGCCTGCGGGTACAGCTCGCATTCGTACTTCAACAAGCACTTCAAGACGCACACCGGTCTCTCGCCGCGCCGCTATCGCGCGACAGCAGAGAGCGGCGCCGGAGCGTGTGAGAAAGCGCAGCATGCTTGAGCAGCAGTGTAGCGAGAACGCGCGATATGCGCAGGGGATATGGCTGCACGCATCCAGATCGATTAGAACATGAGCAAAGGCGTTCCTGCCCTCATCGGGTCGGGAACGCCTTTGCGCGTTGCAAGCAGGGCTATTCGCTCGCCAAGGCTTGGAACTAAAGCTTGCGCGGGCGCTTAAGCCACGCTTGGATCAGCTAGTCCAGAAGGCCGCGCCATAGACAAACCAAGGGATCGATCCGTCGACGCTTAACCCTTGGCGATCTCGAACGCCAGCTCGTAGCCGTCGCTATCCTGCGGATAGATCCGTACCTCGCGGTCGCGGAATCGCTGCGTCCAGCAGTCGGCCGGGCCGATGAGCGGCTCCGCCAGCTCACGGGCCGCGTCGCCGAGCAGGTCGGCGGCCGGCAGCCAGACGCCGCCGCCGTCGAAGCGCGCCGCTGTCTGCCAAGGCTCCGGCGCGAGCCCCTCAGCGATGAGGACGCGCGCGCCGGCTTCGGCGCGCTTACGGACCGCCCGCAGCGTGTCGGGGGAGACGAAGCTGCCGGCGACGACGATCAGCTGCGGCGCTCCGAGCTGGTCCTCCCGTGCGTAGCCGTCGAGGACAAGCGTGCTGCGCAGCGGCTGGAAGAGCGGATGGACGGCGGGCGGCTCTGCCAGCCTCAGCCCCTCCATGAGCGGGAAGCGGTCGCCTGGCACTTGGCGCTTCAGCTCATGGCGCGGGAAGCTGTAGCCCGGGATATGCAGGCAGCTGCCATGCGCAGGGATCGTGCCGTGACTGAGCAGATGCCAGGCAGCGAATACGCTCTGCGACGTCTCGGGCATCGGCGTCGCACGGTGGCCGAAGGGCCGCTCCTGCTGACCATAGTTGCTGTCGTCGCCGTGGATGAGCACGATGTCTGCGACGGCGTCGGCATGCGTCCAGTCGATCGGATGGGCGGGCACATACTCCCGCACGAAGGCCTCCCATATCTCGCCGAACACAGTGCTGCGGAACCGTTCGCCGTCGAAGCGGGCCAAGGCATCGATATTCTCCGTGAACAGATGGGTCGGTCCCATATAGTAGCCCATCCGCAGCGCCGAGGCGAACTCGGCCGGCGAGTGGCCAGGGAAGCCCGGCGTACGGATCGGCCAAGCGCCGACATCCGGTCCCCACAGGTCTGCACAGATCCAGAGCGGCACGTCGTATTGCCGGGCGGCGCCGAGCGCCGTGGAGAGCTGCAGCGGCTGGAACGATTCCTTCATAATCTTGGGGCAGAGCGCCATCCCGCCCCGCGCATGCGCGTGGAACATAACGGGGAAGACATGCTCGGCGATGAGCGGCACGCGCCGATGCTCGCCGAGCAGCGTATCGACATGACGGACGCGGTCGCTGACGGCGCGGACCACGGCGGTCTCCAGCTGATCCGTCGGCACGGCCGAAGCGCTCTCGGACGCTGCGCCCCAGTGCGGATGCCAGCTATCCTTGCGATATTGCGCCGCATTGATCTGCAGATGCTCGGGCTCATCGTAGAGCAGTCCGCATAGCACGCCTTGATCGGCTGCCGCGAGGATCGCTTCGTCAGGCAGATCGTAGCGATTGGTGCCGGGCGTCCATGGCCCGTTGATATTGCCGTATTCATTGCCCAGACAGAGCTCGATGCCGTGCTTGCGGATGTCGGCGAGCAGCTCGGCTTGTCCCTCCAGTCCGGGGAAGACGTGATGCACATAGATATCGGTGCGCAGCTGCTTCAGATAGTCCAGGAACGCTCCGGGAGTCGGTATCGGATCTTGCGACGGGTAGATGCTGCCGGTGCCGGTGCGCATGACCCGATCGGAGGCGTCGCCCGCCCATGGGTCCTGCCAGCCGATAACGGTGCCTTGCAGGCCGAATTTCATCATTCGTTCACCTCTTGATCTTGTTGATACCCTTATCGTAACATACTGCGTAAGCGCATACTTCACCTAATGTCATCGATAAGTTGCACGATCGTTCAGATGGCGTTCCCTTTCGCATATCCGGCCCGAATCAATCTCCGGAGCCTCCGCAGACGACAAAAAAACCGCCAGCCCAAATGGCGACGGTGTAAAGGTAAGTATGATGGTCGGGATGACACGATTTGAACATGCGACCCCCTGGTCCCAAACCAGGTGCTCTACCAAGCTGAGCTACATCCCGCAATACAGTTTGTGCGTCATATCAAGTCTGACAAAATCTGATGCGCACGATTGATATCATATCACGAGGCTGGGCTTGTGCGCAACTGTTTTTTATTTAGGCCAACCGCTTGCGGCAAGCTGCGAATCTGATTTTTGCGCGCCGCTTCAAAGAAAAGCGGAAACAGTGGTATAATCGAAGGTACGATCATAAACGTACATTCTACGTAGCGAAGGATAGAGGCCGATGTTGTTCGTAATTCTCGCGTTATGGGCGATGACGATTTTTCTTGTCGCCTCCAACCCCCGTTCGGCTGTGAATCGCGGACTCGGCGGGGTTGCTTTTTTTGGTGGCACCGGCGCGTTGGCGGCGCTGCTCGATGACCGGATCATCCCGCTCATCGAACGCGAGTACGGCATTACGCCGGTCAGCGATGCGCTGTTCACCCTTCAGGCGGCCTCGTCGGTTAGTTCTTATTACGGCGTGCCTTATTTTTTTCTGTTGTTCGCGCTTGCATACCGGCCGGTCGAATGGGTGGAGAGGCGCAAGACAGCGGTCGTCCTGGCGCTCCTGGTGCCGATCCTCGTCAGTCTGCTCGCGACGCCGCCCTACAATGAGATGTATCCGATTACGTTTCGTTTCGTCATCTGGTGGACGGTGCCTTATATGCTGACCGGCGCTCTGCTGGTGCTGAGCAAGCGCTCCGTCCACGCGCTGCAGGCGCGCACGCACGGCATCGTCTGTCTGGCCGTATTGCCGCCCGCCCTCATCTTCATGACGCTCAACTATGTGTTCCCAAGCTTCGGCATGTTGCGGATGTGGGTATATAATACGTGGTTCGTCGGTCTGGGCTTCGCCATCTTCGTCATCGGCCTGTTCACCTACGGCTTCCTCGGCGTGCGGGTGCTGATCGACCGGCGGCGGCTCGACTCGACGTTGCGGGCAGTGACGTCGGGGACGGCGATCCTCAACCACGCGATCAAAAACGACATCGGCAAGGCCAAGCTGTTCAGCGAAAAAATCCGCAGCCACGCTGTCGCTACCGGACAGGACGAGCTGCAGGAGGATATCGAGACGGTGCTGCAATCGGCCAGACATATCGAGGAGATGATCAGCCGCGTCCACCGGCGCACCGAGGATCTCGTGCTGAAGCCGGCCGAGGTCGATCTCGGGCAGCTGATCCAGGACGTCGTCAAGCCGCATCGCCAGCTCTCGGAGTCGCTGGAGATCACTGTGGAAGTGAGTGCGGGTTGGCGATGCCAGCTTGATCCGGCTCAGGTCGCAGAGGCGCTGAACAATCTGGTCTCCAACAGCATCGATGCGATGAAGCGACAAGGGCGGCTGTTGGTCGCGCTCACCGAGACGAAGCGGGAGCTGATCATCGAGGTAAGGGATACGGGCGGCGGCATGCCAAAGGAAGCGATCCGCAAGGCATTCGAGCCGTTCTACACGACGAAGAGCGGCAGCGGCTCCAACTTTGGCCTCGGCTTGCCCTACGCCTACCATGTGATGAGCAAGCACGGCGGTCGGCTGCTGCTGCGCAGCAAGTCAGGCGAGGGGACGACGGCGACGATGGTGTTCCCGAAGCGCAGCATCCGCGCTGCGCGCGTCAGCGAGATAATAGAGGGGGAGAAGGATGGAGAGCATCAAGCTATGGATCGTCGAGGATGACAGGGAGTGGCTGCGCGGTCTAAAGGCGTATCTCGGGGCGCAGCAGGGCGTGCAGATCGTCTTTGCATCGGATCAGCCGCAAGAGGTGCGGCAGGCAATCGCGGAGCAGCCCGCGCCCGATGTGGTGCTGATGGATATTATGCTGCATGGCCAGCCGGAGGGCGTCGTGCTCGCTGAGGAGATCGGCGCGGCGACAGGCGCGTCGGTCATCATGCTGACCTCGATGGAGGAAAAGGAGCTGATCTTCCGCTCGTTCCACGCCGGAGCGATCGATTACCGGATCAAATCAAACTACGAGGAGCTGCCGGAGGCGATCCGTTCGGCGTACGCCAAGCGGTCGGCGATCAGTCCGGTCGCGGCCGAGCAGATGCGCGAGGAATTCCGCAGGCTGAAGGCGCTCGAGCGCGAGTTCGAGACGCAGAAGCTGAGGGCGCTCATCACGCCCTCCGAGCTCCAGCTGCTGGAGCTGGTCGACCAGGGCTATACGCAATCGCAGATTGCCGAGCGGCAGTTCGTGTCGATCCGCACCGTCAAAAATCACATCGGCAACGTGCTGAAAAAGCTCGGTCTGAGCGGCTCCAAGGAGGCGGCGGGCAAAGCGCGGGAGATGGGACTGTTCGGCGGCGAGGACCGCGAAGGCAAATAACAGGCAAGAGGACGGGCAGCGGAGATGCTGACGGCGAGTCGCAAGCAGTACCAGGGAAAGTTGGGACTGGTCGCGTCACATGGCCTCTCTCATAATGGAAGGAAACGGGAGGTGACAGTCGAGATGCGATTCGAATGGTTGTCTGCGGCGCATCTGGCGGCGCTGGCCGTCTCGCTGGCAGCCTGGGCGCTAATGATCCGCTATCGCGAGCGGCTTCGTCTGCCCCGTGCGAACCGAATCATGCGCTGGAGCCTGATCGGCGTGCTGCTGGCGAGCGAGGCATCTTTGCAGCTATGGCATGTCGTCAATGGCACCTGGGGCGTGCAGGCCTGGCCGCTGCAGCTGTGCAGCATGACGCTTTTGCTGTCGGCCGTGCTGCTGCTGTCGCGGGGACGCCGACTGTACGAGATCTGTTTCTTCCTTGGTATCCTCGGCGCGCTGCAAGCGCTGCTGACGCCGAATCTGGATTATACGTTTCCGCATTTTCGCTATGTGCAGTTCTTCCTGGCTCATAGCGCGATTATCGCGACGAGCGTCTTTATGACGGCCGTCGAGCGTTATCGACCGACTGCGGGCTCGGTCGTGCGGGCGGTCCTGTGGCTGCATGTGCTGGCCATCCCGGCGTACCTGGCCAATCTGTGGACCGGCAGCAACTTTATGTTCCTGAGCCGCAAGCCGTCGACAGGCTCGATCCTCGATCTGCTCGCGCCGTGGCCCTGGTATTTATTGCAGCTGGAGCTGATCGTCTGGGCGCTTTGCTATATGCTGTACGTGCTGCTCCTGCTCACCGATCGTCTGGCTCGTAGCAAACGCGCGACAAGCCCCGGCTGATCGCCGGGGCCGCTGTGAGTCATCTAGTGATACAGTAGAAACGTCTAGCGATGTTGAGTCAGCCACCCGATGATATCCGAGGTGGCTTCTTCGCGATTGAGCTCGTTGAGCAGCTCGTGGCGCGCTTGCGGGTAGAGGATCAGCTTGACGTCGCGGATGCCTGCTCCCTTGAACAGCTCCATGATCTCGACGGCGCCTGCTCCGAACACGGAGGCGGGGTCCTGGTCGCCGCTGATGATCAGGACGGGCAGGCGCTCCGAGATGTTGCGGACCTCAGCCGGATCATAGATCCGCATGTACTCTCTGGCCATCTCATAGAGGAAGCCTGCCGTCACCGGCGCTTGCACATAAGGATCGGCGAGATACTTGTCGACCTCCGCCTCGTCGCGCGTAATCCAGTCCGCGTGTGTGCGTGCAGGCTGGAAGCTGGCATTCATCGCGCCGAAGACGCTATCGAGCAGCGCCGGGTCGACATGGTCGTAGCCATGCTCGCGGATCGCCGCTTGCGACAGCGAGATGGCGTTGTCGAGCAGGCTCTGGAGATGCGCAGGGCCGCATAGCACGACGCCGCCCAGCTCGGCGCCGCCGTTCTGCTGCAGGTAGTGGCGGGTGATGATCGTGCCCATGCTGTGGGCGAAGATATAGATCGGCACATCGCCGCATTCCTGCGCTGCGAGCTGTCGGAGCTGATGCAGATCGGTCGCCAGAGCGGCGAACTCCTGCTCGCGCAGCGTCGTCAGCCCGGGCGTAATCCGTGTCCTGCCGTGCCCGCGTTGATCGTGGATATAAGTGACGAAGCCGTGCGACGCCAGCTCGCTAGCGAAGCGCTCGTATCGCCCCGCATGCTCGAGGATGCCGTGGACGACGAGCACGACGCCGCGCGGTGCGATGCCGGTTTCTGGCTCATGCTTGTCCGCATGGATGGTAACGCTATCATTTGCAACGAACGAAATGGCTGTTTTCATAGTCGTGTCTCCTCTTCTATAGGGGGATAGGTTGTTGCGGCGGATTCGGGAGGTATAGAAAAAGCCACGAACAGACCGCCCTCTGTACAGAGGGCGCAGCTGCCGTGACTCTCCCGTTCTCCACCACAAGTATTAACTTGCCCTCATCGTAACTTATTTGCACGGCGGCTGTCAAATATAGTCTGCTTCACTCGCGCCATCGCTTGCTTTTTGAGGCTTGCTCTGGTATAGATGAACGTATACTAGCGAATCACAATATTTTAGTAGAAAGCGGCTGACACACGATTATGGGCAAAAAAGTCTCGATGCAGCAAATTGCCGATTACCTGGGCGTCTCCAAATTTGTCGTGTCCAAGGCGCTCTCTGGCAAGGGCGGCGTCAGCGAGCAAACGAAGGAGCGGGTCATCCAGGCAGCCTCCCAGCTCGGTTATTTTGCGCAGGGCGGCACAGGGGTCCGCGCTCCTGAGGTTGTGCCTGCAGCAGCCAAGCCGCGCACGCGGCAAAAGAAAATCGTCATCGTGCTGATGCCGAATATCCGCTTCCAGACCCGGGAGTCGACGTATTGGGGCAAGATCGTCAACGGCATCTCCGCCAAGCTGGAGGAGGACGGTCTGGGCATCCTGATCGTCTCCGAGCATAGCGTCGACCATTTCATGGATATCTTGAATCCCAAGGGGATCATGGGGCTGATCGGCGTCGGCGCGATCGCCTCGTCGCTGCTGCTGGAGATCCACCGGATGGGCATACCGATGGTGCTGGTCGACCATGAGGACGCGCTGATTCCGACAGATACTGTATTCGTCAACAACACCGACTGCATGTATCGTCTTACGCGATACATGATCGGTCTTGGCCATCGCGAGCTTCAGTTTGTCGGCAGCAACCAGTTTTCCCGCAGCTTCAAGGACCGCTGGATCGGCTTCCGGACCGCGCTGGAGGAAGAGCTCGGCGCTGCAGCGGCGGGCGAGGAGAGACTGTTGACGGTCAGCGGTCTGGATGGTCTGGAGGCCCAGGCCCAGGTAACGGCCTGGGCGAGCAGGGCGCAGACGGAAGGCAGGCTGCCGAGCGCCTGGCTGTGCGCCAATGATTTTATCGCGATTGCAGTGGCTCAAGCATTGGCAGCGCTCGGACTGAATTTGCCGGGCGATGCGGCGATTACCGGCTTTGACAATATCGAGGATGCCTATCGGCACCAGCCGCCTTTGACGACGGTCAACGTCCCGAAGGAGACGCTCGGCCGTCGGGCCGTCGAGCGGCTGCTGGCGCGGATCGCCAAGCCTTCCGAGCCGCTCGACAAGCTGCTGGTCAACGGCGAAATGTTGTACCGTGAGTCGACGCTGTTGAAGTGAGGGACATGCTGTAGGGGAAGCGGCAGCTGACTAGACGAAAAGACGCTTTCACCCGCGATACAAGCAGGGTGAAAGCGTCTTTTGTACAATTCTAAGAAATATTCTCCGCCAATGCTCCTCCTGTCCTACAAAGGACGACGAAAGCGATTGGCGCTGTAACCCGACTTGACTTTAACGCTCGCCACGGCGCTTATTTCCGTATTTTTCCTGACGTGGAGATCGTAACGCTCGCCACAGCGCCTATTTGCGAAAAAATGCCTGTTTTAGCGCAGTTTGACCAAAATAAGCTCCGTGGCGAGCGTAAGAATAGGAACCCCTGGCTTTTCGGCTAAATAAGGCCGAGGGCGAGCGTTAGAATCGGGGATGACCCTGAAGGGGTCACCGTAAGTGCCGAAAACACACCGTCTCGAGCGGGCCGCTACAGCAGCGCTTCGATGTCGGCGGTCAGCTGCGCGGGCTCTGTGCGGGCGCTGAATTGCTTGACGGTGTTGCCCTCGCGATCGACGAGGAACTTGACGAAGTTCCACTCGATGTCTCCGGTCCGGTACGGCTCGGGCACGGAGGAGACCAGATGCGCGAACAACGGATGCGCATGCTCGCCCTTGACGTCGACCTTGGCGAACATCGGGAAGGTGACCTTGTAATTCAGCTCGCAGAACGATTTGATCTCTTCTTCGGTCCCCGGCTCCTGGCCGGCAAACTGGTTGCATGGGAAGCCGAGCACGACCAACCCTTGCTCGCGATACGTGTCATAGAGCTGCTGCAGCCCCTCGTAGTGCGGCGTCAGCCCGCATGCGCTGGCTGTGTTGACGATCAGCAGCGCCTTGCCGCGGTAAGCGGCCAGCGTTGTCGTCTCGCCGTCGATCGTCGTAACCGAGATATCATAGATAGACATATGTAACCCTCCAGCAAAAGTAGATTGAATTTCAAAAAGACCTCCAGATTGATTTCGGAAGCCTAAAGTGGTAAAGTATAATCTGGTGACTCTAACTACAAGAAAAATAGCCGAGAAACCTAAGAGATGCTAACTTTAATTATAAGGCCTCGACAAGCAGATGTCAAGCAGGGAGTGCAATGGCTCGGACTTGGCGAGGCGCAGGCGTGCATGGTTACAAGAAAGAGAGGTCGAATCCATGAGCATGACGGAACAGGATTGGCAAGCAGAGCAAAGACGCGTCAACGACGTCGTCCGCGCCATCTCTCGCGAGCTCGAGCAGTTGGAGCGGGAGACGGGCGAGGTGCAGAGCGAGGCCTCCGAGATCAAGAAAAACTTCTGGGATGAAGTCACGATTAACTTCAGTACTAGCGAGGATATAACGGAAACCTACTTTAGCATGAAGCAGCAGGCTGACCTGCTCTCCGAGCGGGAGCGCAGTCTGCGTCACGCGGCCGCTGCGATCGACAAGTATAGAAGACTCGCCAAGTCGCCGTATTTTGGCCGCATCGATTTCCGGGATGAGCAGTTGGGGACAACGGATCGCATCTACCTGGGCATCGCTTCTTACCTTGATGAGCAGACGGACACCTTCCTCGTCTACGATTGGCGAGCGCCCATCTCCAGCTTGTATTACGACTATGGGCCCGGTCCGGCAGCGTATGATACGCCAGGCGGCGAGGTGCGCGGCGAGCTGTTGCTGAAGCGACAGTTCGTCATCAAGGACGGTCGCATCGAGCTGCTGTTCGATACGGGCTTGACGATCGGCGACGAGCTGCTCCAGCAGGCGCTCAGCCGTACGAGCGATCAGCAGATGCGCTCGATCGTCGCGACGATCCAGAAGGAGCAGAACCGGATCATCCGCGACGAGCGCAGCCGCATGCTGATCGTCCAGGGGGCGGCAGGCAGCGGCAAGACGTCGGCGGCGCTGCAGCGGGTCGCCTATCTGCTCTATCGGCATCGCGAGACGCTGCAGGCGGAGCAGATGGTGCTGTTCTCCCCCAATCCGCTGTTCAACAGCTATGTCTCGACGGTGCTGCCGGAGCTGGGCGAGCAAAATATGGCGCAGACGACGTTCCAGGAATACCTCGATCGGCATCTAAGCGGCACATTCAACGTGGAGGACCCGTTCACCCAGATCGAGTATGTGCTCCAGGAAGCCTCCGAGCCCGGCTATGAGGCGAGGCTGGCTGGCATCCGCTACAAGTCTTCGTCGGCCTATCTGAATACGTTGCTGCGCTACGTCAAGCAGCTCGAAACGTCGGGCATGGCATTCCGGGCGGTGAAGTGCCAGGGTCAGACGGTTGTATCGTCGGCGGAGCTGCGGGAGCGATTCTACGCGATGGACGGATCAATTCGGCTGGCCAACCGCATCGTGCTGCTAGAGGAATGGGTGCAGGAGCGGATCAATGCGTTCGAGATCGTACAGTGGGACCGACCATGGGTGGAGGAGCAGATCGAGCTGCTCTCGCCGGAGCAGTACCAGCGGGCCTACCAGAAGCTGCGCAAGCTGAATCGCGACAAGCTCGAAACCTTTGATGATCAGGAGAAGGAAAAGGAATTGCTGGCAAAGCTGGTCGTACGGGAGCGGCTCAAGCCGATTCGGCGCCGGGCGGCCGAGCTCACGTTCGTCGATTATGTGAAGCTGTATGTGCAACTGTTCGAGCAGCCGCACTTGTATGAGGCTGCCGCCAGAGCTGGAGAGGCCCCGCAGGCGTGGCCCGAGATCTGCGAGCGCACGGCGCAAGCGATCCGCAATCGGATACTGCCTTACGAGGACGCGACGCCATTCCTCTACGTCAAGGAGCTCATCCAGGGGTTCGAGACCAATACGAACGTGCGGCATGTGATCGTCGACGAGGCGCAGGACTATTCGGCGTTCCAGCTGGAGTTCCTGAAGCGGCTGTTCCCTCGCGCGCGCATGACGGCGCTCGGCGATCTCAATCAGGCGATCTACGCGCACACGTCGGTGATGGGCGAGAGCGAGCCGTTGATCATGCTCTACGGCGAGGAGCATACCGGCATGATCCGGCTGACCCGCAGCTATCGCTCGACGCGCGAGATCGTAGAGTTCACTCGCGGGATGGTCGAGGGAGGAGAAGCGATCGTGCCGTTCAACCGGAGCGGCGATAAGCCGATCGTCACGATCGTCTCCGGCCAGGAGGCGCATGATGCAGCCTTGCAGGCTACGGTAGAGGAGCTGCGTCGCGAGAGCTATAGCTCGATCGCGATCATCGGCAGGACGGCGGCCGAGTGCGCGGCGTTGCACGAGCGGCTCGGCGAACGCTGGCAGGCGCATCTGATCCGCAAGGAGACGTCGGCCTTCCACCCGGGCGTCCAGATCATCCCCGCCTATCTGGCCAAGGGGGTAGAGTTCGATGCGGTCGTTATCCTCGACGCCTCGGAGCGCAGCTACGGCAGGGAGCTCGAGCGCAAGCTGTTCTACACGGCTTGCACCCGCGCGATGCATGAGCTGCGGCTGCTGTCGGCGGGCGAGCTGAGCGGCTTCATCCGGGCGCTGGATCCTCAGCTGTACACCATCCGACAATACGAGGCGAGCGTGACCGGGGAGGAGCGTCGATGAGCACGAACAGATGGCAGCGCGGCTTGCTGATCGCCCTGTTGCTCGCGATTGCGCTTGCGGGCTGCAGCTCGCCCGCCCAGACCGTTCCGGGAGAGACGCCGGGACCGGATGCGGAGTCGCCTCCCGGGGCCGACCCGTTCCCGCCGAGCGCCTACGAGGGCAAGCTGGAGGGGCTTCCTTACGGGCTTGGCGACTTGACCGAGGGCATGATCGAGGAGCTGGGCGAGCCCGAGACGATGGATTACTTTACGGGCGGGCTCTACTTTGCCTATCCTGAGGCGGTTTATTTTACGGATGCCTCGCTGCGCGACGACGATTCGGTAGCGCCCGGCAGCGTCAAGCGGATCGGCCTGCGTCCAGGCACGACGCTGTTCGGCGTCACGGTAGGCGACTCCTTCGCGGCGATCGCGGGCGTGCTGGGCGAGCCTGCCGCAGTTCATTCGCCTGCGGACAACGCCGAGGACGGCTACTATGAAGGGCTCTGGTCGGCGCATTATCGGATCGGCGACTATGAGCTGGTCTTCGTCGCGGATACCGAGGACGGGGCCAGCACGGCTGCCTACTATGAGGTGGCGGCATGACAGGCAGCGCAGCTATTCCTTATCTAGGGCCGCTAACGGCGCTGGCATGGCTGTTGCTGCTAGGCGTCGCGGGGATTGCAATGATGGCGTACGACAAGGGCCGATCCCGTCGTCCCGGAGCCAGACGCATCCCCGAGCGGCGACTGCTGCTCTTGGCGCTGGCGGGAGGGGCGACCGGCATGTGGTGGGCGATGCGCCGCTATCGCCACAAGACCAAGCATCGCGCCTTTGCGATTGGTTTGCCGCTGTTGACGTTCGTGCATGCAGGCATCCTGCTCTTTTTATTCCTTTTTTGAGACATCTGGCCCCGCAGGGGGCCTTTTCTTCGTTCCCCCTAACCCCCTTGTTTCAAACGCCAAAAAACAAGATAATATAGGTAGAAGCAGCCTGTATTTTACAAGAAGGGAGGAGCTGGCTGCCGCAGCGTGCGTCGAACCTCACTTTTGGGGTGCGAATCTCGTAAATTCATAGTATAATGTTAACAACCACTGCAATGTCATCTTATTTTACACCTTCTTAACAATGGCAATCCCTTCCATCCTATCAGATGGCCTGGCATGAACGCCTGGCCAGATTCATTTCTTCATCCGTAACAGCTCCTGTCCACGAACGACAGATGTATACCCGGACAGGGAATTCACATCATCGAGGGAGTGGTGTCCATGGCACGAAAAAAAATGGTGGCCATGCTTCTTGCCGGAGGCGAAGGCAAACGACTGGGCGTCCTGACCAAGGATCTCGCCAAGCCAGCCGTTCACTTCGGCGGCAAATACCGGATTATCGACTTTACGCTTAGCAATTGCGCACACTCGGGCATCGATACCGTAGGCGTGCTTACGCAGTATCAGCCGCTCGTCCTCAACCAGTATCTCGGCATCGGCAGCCCGTGGGGACTCGACCGACGCGATGGCGGCATGTCGGTCCTCCCGCCTTATGTCAAGTCCAAGGGCGGCACTTGGTATAAAGGAACCGCCAATGCCATCTATCAAAATATGGGCTTCATCGATAGCTACGACCCCGAGTACGTCCTGGTCATCTCCGGCGACCATATCTATACGATGGATTATGACCAGATGCTCCAGGATCACAAGGACAAGGGAGCGGATGCGACGATCGCGGTCATCGAGGTGGACTGGAAGGAAGCTAGCCGGTTCGGCCTGATGAGCGTCGACGAGCAGAACCGCGTCACGGATTTCCAGGAGAAGCCGAAGAAGCCGCAGAGCAACCTCGCCTCCATGGGCGTCTATATTTTCTCGTGGCCGGTGCTGCAGCAGTACCTGATTCAGGATGAGGCCAACCCACGCTCCTCCAACGACTTCGGCAAGGACATCATCCCTGCCATGCTCGAGAGCGGCATCAAGCTGAATGCTTATCCGTTCCGCGGCTACTGGAAGGATGTCGGCACGATCGAGAGTTTGTGGGAGGCGAATATGGATCTGCTGGAGGAGCAGCCGCCGCTTGATCTGCATGACAAAAACTGGCGCATCTATTCGGTGAACCCGAACCGTCCTGCCCAGTATGTATCCGAGGACGCCGAGGTGACGTCATCGCTTATTACGGAGGGATGCTTCGTCGAAGGCAAGGTCCATCGCTCCGTACTGTTCAACGGCGTGCAGGCGGCCAAAGGCACGATTATCCGCGAATCGGTCATCATGCCGGGCGTCAAGATCGGCGAAGGCGTGCAGATCTACCGCGCGATCATCGGCGAGGGCGCCATCATCGCAGACGGCGTAACGATCGGCAAGCCCGAGGGCGAGACCATCACGGTCGTCGCCAGCGACGAATATGTGGACAGCAGCTCACAAGCGCTCCTGGAGGTGGAACAGCCATGAATCATAACTTAATGGGCGTCATTAATCTCATCCATGAGCCGGATGAGCTGGAATCGCTGACGACAGGCCGCTGTCTGGCGACAGTGCCGTTCGGCGCGCGTTATCGCCTCATCGACTTCACCATGTCGAGCATGGTGAACTCCGGTATCTCCAATGTCGGGGTATTCGCGCATACGAAGTATCGGTCGCTGATGGACCATCTCGGCTCGGGCAGCCACTGGGATCTGCATCACCGGCAGAGCGGCCTGTTCGTGCTGCCGCCGGTCGCCGAGGATATGAGCGACCTGCACAAGGGCGACCTATTCCACTTTTTCCAGCACCGCGATTTCTTCTTGCGCAGCAAAGCCGAGTACGTCGTCGTTGCGCGCAGCCATATGATCTGCAACATCGATTTCAATCTGGTGCTCGCCGATCATCTGGCCAAGGGTGCGGATATTACGGTTGTCTGCAAGCGGCAGAGCGATCATCTGAGCGGCAAGGCTCGCAAGGTGGAGCTCGACGCCAGTCGGCGCGTCATCGGCATGCAGGATCATTACGGGCGGATGAAAAGCGATCTCGTCTCGATGGAGATGTATGTCATGAAGAAAGAGCTGCTGCTCGATCTCGTCGAGACGTCGCTGGCGCAGGGGCAGGACCATCTCGTCCGCCACGCAATCATGTCGCGATTTGATGCGCTGCACATTAACGGCTACCTGTACGAAGGTTATCTGGGCATCATCAACACAATGACCAGCTATTACCGCAACTCGCTGGAGCTGCTCAAGCCGCAAGTGTGGCGGGAGCTGTTTTTCGAGCCGGGTCCGATCTTCACCAAGGTCAAGGACGAGCCGCCGGCCTCCTATCTCGAGGGCGCTAAGGCGAGCAACTCGCTGATCGCCAACGGCTGCGTCATCGAGGGGACGGTCATCAACAGCATCCTCTTCCGGGGCGTCAAGGTGCGCAAAGGCGCGGTCGTGCGCAACAGCATCATCATGCAAAACGGCGAAGTTGGCGAGGGCAGCTCGCTGGATCATGTGATCATGGACAAGGAAGTGCACATCGAGGCCGGTCGCGACATCCGCGGCGTCATCGATGCGCCGTATCTGGCCAACAAGCGTAAAGTCATCTGATCCTGGAGAGGCTACGCGCAAAGATGGGGGTGGAGAGAGATGAACCTGCTGTTTGCCGTCTCCGAAGCTGCCCCGCTGGCCAAAGCCGGCGGCCTTGGCGATGCCGTGTCGGCGCTCGCCAAGGCGCTCGCGGGCGATCATGGCATTCGGACGACGATCATCCTGCCTTGTTACCGAGACCTTGCCGCGGAGCACCGTCGGGCGTTCCGCGAGATACATAGCTTTGTTGTGGCGTTGGGCTGGCGCAGACAGCCCTGTCGGCTGCTTGCCGGCGAGGTCGACGGCCAGTCCTTCCTGCTGATCGACAATCCGTATTACTTTGGGCGCGGCGGCATCTACGGCTACGACGATGAAGCGGAGCGGTATGTATTTTTCTGCCTGGCCGTCGTCGCGGCGCTGCCTCTGCTGGGCGAGCAGCCAGACATCTTGCACTCTCACGACTGGCAGAGCGCGCTCATCCCTTATCTGCTCAAGACGAGAGAGGAGCGGGAGGGATCGCCGGCGCCGATCCGCACCGTATTTACGATCCACAATATGCTCTACCAGGGCCGACTGCCGCTCGCGCTGATGGCCGATCTGCTCGGCGTCGCCGTGGAGACGCTGACGAGCGAGACGCTGGAGCTATACGGCGAGGCTTGCTGTCTGAAGGCTGGTCTGCTCTATGCCGATCGGCTGACGACGGTGAGCGAGAGCTATCTGGAGGAGATCCAGACCGCCGAGCATGGCGGTCAGCTCGACGGGGTCATCCGCAGCAGGAGGGCGGATATCTCGGCCTGGGCCAACGGCATCGATACGGCCGTCTACGACCCGATGACCGATCCGGCGCTGATCATGCCCTATCGCAACGCACTGGCCAAAAAAGCCCGCAACAAGGTGGCGCTGCAAACCCGTCTCGGGCTGCCGGAGGCGGCGGATGTGCCGCTGGTCGGCATCGTCACCCGTCTGACCTGGCAGAAGGGGCTCGAGCTGATCGAGGAAGCGCTGGATGAGCTGGCCGCCATCCCGCTGCAGCTCGTTGTGCTGGGAGCGGGCGAACCGGAGGAAGAATCGCAGGTACGGGCGTGGGCCGACCGTTATCCCGAGCAGGTCGCCGTGACGATCGGCTTCGACGAAGCGCTGGCGCGGCAGATCTACGCCGCCTCCGATCTGTATCTGATGCCCTCGCGCTACGAGCCGTGCGGGCTGAGCCAGCAGATCGCGATGCAGTATCGCGCGGTGCCCGTCGTCCACGCGACAGGCGGACTGCGGGACACCGTGCGCCCCTTTGATGAGGCCACCGGCCAAGGCGAAGGCTTCGTCTTCGCGCCCCACACCCCCGAGGCGATGCTGACGGCGATCCGCGCTGCGGTGAGCGTCTACCGGGCCCCCGAGCGCTGGAAGCGTCTGGCGTCCGCCGCTGCCAGGCGGGACCTGAGCTGGAGGCGTCCGGCGAGCCGCTACGCGTCGCTCTACCGGGAGCTTTTGGACGATCGAAAGGAGAAGATTTGAAATGGCAAGACAACTGGTAATCGGCAACGGCAAACTTCTCGTCAACCTGGACCAGAACTGCTATATCCGCGACATCTACTTTCCC
The DNA here is from genome assembly GCF_003851045.1 of Paenibacillus sp. 598K. Lineage (GTDB taxonomy): Bacteria > Bacillota > Bacilli > Paenibacillales > Paenibacillaceae > Paenibacillus_D. Next base: position 29,649 of record NZ_BFBX01000011.1, read on the forward strand.
TTCGTCGGTCAGCTAAATCATGTCGGCGGCCAGCAATGCCGCTTCGGCGTATGGGTGGACGGCTCCTTCTCATGGCTGGGCGATCAGGAGTGGCAGATCACGCTTGGCTACGTTGAGGACTCCCTGGTGACCAATGTGACGGCCCGTCACGAACGGCTCGGTCTCGAGCTGCAGCTCAATGACGGCATCCACCAACGCGAGACAATCTATATCAAGCGGGTCGTCGTGCGCAATCTGAGGAAGGAGCAGCGCGAGGTGCGGCTGTTTTTCCACCAGGACCTTGTCATCGAGGGGACGGAGGTTGGCGATACGGCGGCGTATTATCCGGAGAACCATACGCTTTTCCACTACAAGCGCTCGTCGTACTTCATGTTCAACGGCTTCTCGGAGGAAGGCGGCATTCATCAGTACTCGACGGGGATCAAACGCTTCGGCTCCGCCGAAGGGACGTGGCGCGACGCCGAGGACGGCGTGCTGATGGGCAACTCGATCTCGCAGGGCTCGGTGGACAGCACGATCAGCTTCCGCACGGTTGTGCCACCAGAGAGCGAGCGTACGGTGTACTACTGGATGTCGATCGGCAAGGACCTCACCGAGGTCAAGCGGCTCAACCAGTACGTCCAGGACAGCCACCCCGAGAAGCTGCTCAGCCGTGTTGTTATCTACTGGAATCACTGGCTCTCCCGCTCCGAGATGGATTTCGGCGATCTGCCGAAGCCGGTCATCGGCTTGTACAAAAAAAGCTTGCTGATGGTCCGCACGCAGATCGATGAGCGTGGCGCGATCCTGGCGGCCAACGATACCGATATCTTGCAATACAATCGCGACCATTACAGCTATATGTGGCCGCGCGACGGAGCGCTAATCGCCGATGCGATGTCGCTGGCGGGCTACCAGAGTGTCGTCGGACCGTTCTTCCAGTTCTGCGCGGATGGTCTGTCGCCCGAGGGCTATCTGTATCACAAGTACAATCCGGACGGCACGGTCGGCTCGAGCTGGCATCCGTATATCGTGCAAGGCAGCGAGCGTATCCCGCTCCAGGAGGATGAGACAGCGCTGGTGCTGTATGCCCTCTGGAAGGACTACACCCGGCATCGCGTCATCGAGCTGCCGCAGTCGCTCTACAGCAACCTGATCCGCAAGGCGGCGCAGTTCCTCGGCAGCTACATTGAGCCGACGCTCGATCTGCCGAAGCCGAGCTATGATCTGTGGGAGGAGCGCTACGGCATCTGGACGTACACGGCGGCCTCGGTATATGGCGGCCTGATGGCGGCGGCGTACTTTACCGATCTGTTCGGGGATTACGAGCGCAGCGATCACTATCGCAGCATCGCTGACAAGATGAAGGAGGCGATGATCCGCCATCTGTGGGATGAAGAAGCCGGACGATTCGCGCGCGGGCTCGTCCTCAAGGATGACGAGTGGGTGAAGGATATGACGCTCGAGAGCAGCATGTTCGCCGTCCATGAGTTCGGCGTGCTGCCGGTCACCGACGAGCGGGTCGTCCGTACGATGGCGTCGATCCGCGACGGACTGGGCGTACGCACCGAGGTAGGAGGTATCGCTCGCTACACCAATGACTATTACTTCCAGCATTCCGGCGATATCGAGAAGGTGCCGGGCAACCCGTGGATCATCTGTACACTGTGGGTCGCCAACTACGAGATCGACTCCGCCACGGAGCTGTCCCAGCTGGCCAAGCCAAGGCAGACGCTCGAGTGGGTCGTCGGCTCGGCGCTCGCCAGCGGCGTGCTGCCGGAGCAGCTCCATCCATATGATGGCTCGCCGCTCTCGGTGGCGCCGCTCACCTGGTCGCATGCTACGTATGTGCAGAGCGTGTGCAAATACGCTGCCAAGTATGCGGAGCTCAGCGGACAGGCCTGAAGCAGCCAAGCAAAGTAAACATAAATGCTTCACGACAAAAAAAGCCGGTCCCCTGGGGACCGGTTCTTCGCATGCCCGGCCGCTCTTGCGGCCGGGCAGGTTGGGCTACCTACCAGAGGCAGGCGCGAGTGATGATGACCAGAAGAATGAACAGAACCAGAATTGCGCCTACGTTGTTGAAAGGACCGCAACCCACTCCACCTACGCCGCCTACTGGACCGCAGCCTGCACCACCTACAGGGTATCCCACAGTACATACCTCCTGAATTGTTTTTGTTGGTCGCGTGCGAATCGTGACTGCCGCACTCGCTCGGTGCGAGCGATCTGTCTGCGTTGGTCGCCTTCGCACGGGGTGTGATGCTTTAGATCACAATGTAATGTATGTCAAAGGGGGCGAATGGTTATGGACGTTTGACCCGGTAGGGCACATTCAGGCGGATGCCTAGTATTGCGAAGTCGAGGCGGGCGGACGGGTAGACAAGGGGGTCTGAAACTGCCGGATATGCTTGATCCGCGACTCGGCCTGCGTCGACAGACCGTTGCCGGCCTGTACCATGGA
>NZ_BFBX01000011.1:32154-41142 GCF_003851045.1 Paenibacillus sp. 598K
AGGAGGAGCCGACCCCGATGATCGATACGCTGCCGACGCGGATGTCGGGGCAGAGCTGCCGCTTGGTCAAGGTCATGCCGGGAGCGGGGCAGCCGCAGACCGGCGGCGCAGGGGGAGCGGGGAAGGGCCGCCAGAAGACCGGGTAGGAAGCGAACGCCGCCTCGCCTGCGGTCAGATGATCCTCCTGGCGCTGTACGGCGATCGCCCGCAATCTCGGCGTATAGCGCTCGTGGTCGCCGAGCTGGACGATCCCGGAGAGCGAGACGTTGACGATCGAGAGGCTGCCCAGATGCGCGGTCCGGCCGCACCCGGGCATCATGGTTGCTCGGCCGACGCCGAGGGCGGCGGCAGCGGCGCGAGCTGTCCGACGATGACCGACTCCGGCGGCGTATCGAACATCGAATAGAGCACGACCTGGTCGGTATCGCCGATCTGCAGCATCGACGACGCCGAGACGCCGAGCAGCGAGATGCTGCCGACTGACAATTGATGGTTCGTCACATGAAGGTTCATGAGGTTGGCTCCTCTCCGAGCAGGCGGTCCAGGTACATCCGCATCGCCTCCTCGATATCGTTGACGGTGCGCGTGATCGCAGCATCGTCGGCCTGGGGCGCCGCGCCGCCCTCCCGATGCGCCGTCTCCCGGTAGTAGGCCAGTCTCGGCATCGCCTGACGACCGAGATCCTCGAGGATGAGACGGCTATGATGATGATCGAGCGGCAGCTGGCGTTGCTCGGCGATCCGCTCGAGGACTTGCGGCGCCTCATGCCTCATATAGTGCTCGAGGCGTTGCCAGAGCGGATCATTGGCCGCAGACGTCGTATCGACGGCGCCAGGCTGCGGCTGCGAGCCGGGAGCTGTCGATCCCGGCTGAGCGACGATTGGCGGCTTGGGATAAGCAGGCGTCACGGTGAACTGATCCATCTGGCCCTGCGATTCGGCGCCGGGCGGCATCATGCCGATATGGAGCGTGCCGTCGAGCCGCTCGACCTTCAGTTGATCGAAGTGGTATTCCAGCTTTTCGATCGTATAGGCCGGCTTGTCGCCAAGCGTATCCAACCTGGCCCTCAGCTCGCATACTTGACGCTCCAGTTCGGCGACCTTTTGCGTCTGAGTCTGCAACTGCTGCTGCGTCTGCATCGCCCAATCCGGCCACGAAAAAGGCTGCTGCATGCGATCACTCCTTCGCTAGTTGGGACTGGGGAAAGGGACGAGCGGAAGCGGGTTCTCCTCGCCGAGCTGCGGCGCCGGACCAGTGAATTGCCCGCTATTGAACAATTTGGCCTGGGATTGGACGGAGCCGGCGGTGCCGATCTGGAGCACAGAGGAATTCGAGACGCTGTCCACGCGTAATTGATGAATCGTAATATGCTGATAGACGGTCAGGTTCATATCGCATTCACTTGGTTTGTGGCGTTGTCTTGAACGTCAGGATCCAGCGTGTTGGTGGCGCTCACGCCGTTGTTGGCATTGCTCAGTCCGCCTGTGAGGAACGAGCCCGAGCCGGCATAAGACTTCGAGTTGCTGATGGGCGAGAGCTGCAGCGCGTCACCGAATTGGATTACCGCACTAGAGCCGACGCTGACGATGTTGACGAATCCGACGACCGATGGCATTGGTCACCCCTCCTGTTGGATGCTTTTGCTCCATCCTATGCGGCATTCGCCCAGATGTTCCTCGTCTTGCCCAGGCGAGGCTTCGTCCGACAGGGACATTCGCCCGGTGGGCGGCATAGGATGGAAGGAGCGGATGTACAGACGGAGGTGAACAGCTTGGCGGATGGTTACTCCAGAGAGGACTCGACCTTCGATTGGGAGCAGATGAAGCGCTGGATGGGGCAGGGAGGGACGCCGCAGCCGGATCAGGTGCTGTCCCAGTCAGATTGGGTCCAACGGTACGTAGGCAAGCTGCTGGGCGCATCGCTCGCAGGCTTGCAGCCCAACCTGCCTGGCGGCGGCGAGCCGGAGCTGTTCGAGACGCATCGCTTCATTATCGCCAAGCTCAAAATCCCCGCCGGGGTCCGGGACGACCAGCTGCGCTTGCTCGTCCGTCCCGATCGGATCAAGCTGATGACGGGCGGCGGACGCGAGGATCGGATCGTCCGGTTGCCTTGTCTCGTCGTACCGTCGACGTGCCGGGCGCTGCTCGCCGCCGGTATTTTGCAGGTCAAGCTAAGAAAACGACGCTCGGGCGATCAGTATGAGGAAGCGGTCATCCGCAAAAGTCCGGACGAGTGAAAATTGTCACTAATTTGTCCAAGGTGCCGGCTGGCTTTGCATGAGTGTATCCCTTATAATGCAAGGTATATACTAGAATTGTCGAGGGAGTGCGTACCTTGTCATTAGTTAATGTTAGCGATGTATCTGCGGGGTTGTTCGTACTTGGCGCTGTAGGCATCTTGCTGATCTTCAGTCTGCTCAGCCTGGGCATCCTGCGCATGTTTGAGACGCGCTATCGGGCCGGCTGGTTTTATTTTGGCTCGACTGCGGTCAGCGCTGTCGTTTTCTTCGTGCTGCTCAACATGTGGTATTTATAACGAGCTGACGATAAGGACAGGGCTGTCGGCCAAGACCGCTTGCGGACGCTTGGCAGGCAGCCCTTCTTGAGGCTCCGATCCGGATTTACGCCGGCGGCAGCTTCGCATGCACGGCCGAACAGGAGGTGGCTACGCCTTGGACTTGGGACAAGCCTGGTTTATTATTAATATTTTTTTTGTCGCAGCCTTGATTACGTCGTTGTTTATGCAACGCGCGTACATGGAGGGTCATTACAAGCAGCTTCCCCAGGAAGCGCTGCTGCGGCTCAAGCGCCGACGCGACCTGCTTCGAATCGCCGCCATTGTCTTGTTTGTCCTGATGGCCGGCACATTCCTGGCTGATATGCGAGTGAACGGTTAAGCGAGCGCGGCTTGCGCCAGCTCGGCTGATTTTAACACGGCTTGCACAGCTTATTGCTGACGTCCTCGCCTGTTTGCGGGCGGAGGGCGTTTTTGGCATGTCGGAGAGACCGGGTCAGCCGCATGACTTGAAATGTGACGATATCATGACGTTTGGCGGCGCTGACGCAACTTTTGCAGCGCAGTCAGCGTCCACAGTAGCGTGATTCAATCAGCCAGATCGGCATCAAAAGGAGTTCATGCATGAAATATATCAAGGTATTGCTAATCCTCTGTCTGCTGCTGCCGCTGGTGGCGGCGCCGGGACATACACAAGCGTCAACCCAACGCTCCGAACAATTGGTCCTGACCAAAAACAGCCCGGTGCTGCGCCACAACGGCTCGCCAGTACAAGCCGTGCAGCCGGTTACTTTCCGCAATGGTTCTTCTTATGGGCCCTTCAAAACGATGGCCCAAATCTATGGCTTCCAGGTATCCTACAATGCCTCGACCAAGGAATCGATCGCAGTCAAAGGCAATACGGAAATCCGCTTCAAAGCGGGACAATCGAACATTCGCGTCAACGGTCAAGTCGTGCGCTCCTCGGGGACGGTGTACATTCAGGAAGGCTTCCTGATGGTGCCGCTTCGCACATGGGCCGAATTGACCGGCAGTACGATCCAGTTCACGCCAACTGTCATGACGTTCCGCTGGAGCAATGCGCTTCAGGCAACCTTCGAGCTGTTGCCAAAGACAATCTTCGCGGGGCAGACGCGAGTGTCTGTCCGCGACCTGGCCAACGGTCGATACATCGACGAGTACTGGACCGGGCTTCAGGAGTATTATAACGAGCCGGGCACCTACACGGTTACCCGGATCGTGCTCGGCGAGGATGGCAACTGGAGCGAACCGTATTCGGTGACGATCCGCGTACAGATGCCGAATCAGCCGCCGGTGGCCGACTTTACGACAGACAAGTCATCGTATCGGATCGGCGAGCGAATCCAGTACATCGATCGCAGCAGTGATGACGAAAATGCGATCGTCCGCCGTTCCTGGTCAGGCAACGGGGAGGTGTTCTTCCAGGCGGGCACGAAATATGTGACGCTTGAAGTCGAGGATCAGCACGGTCTGACCGACCGGATCACCAAGGAGATCACCGTCACCTCCGAGGTGCTGTACACGTACGACGAGTACCACCGCCAGTTCACGCCGGTCGGCGACAAGTATGCGATGGACGGTACGGCTTCGCTCGCTTATCGGGCGGTGCCGTATGAGGTGCAATCGCTGCCGGCCCAGATGGTGCGGAGCAACTCGCCGGAGACCTTGCTTGGCGAAGGGATCGCTTACGACGATCAGCTGACGGGACAGACGCGCTTTTTGTTTCATCATCTGAACGGAAGCCAGAAAAATCTCAAGCTCGTCCTGATCGCAACCAATACGAACAGCACGGTGACCCAGGTTGGCTTCGGCGCCTTTGCGATGGGCGGACCCGATCAATACGTGGCCAACACAGGCAAGCGGTCGGTCGAGCGCTATCTCAATGAGCTGACGCGCAAGCCGCAAACCAAATGGACCCGGCTCGGACCGGGCGAGTCCAAAATTGTGTTGCCTGACCTGCATCGCTTGCCGATGAAGCCCAATCAGGTGCTGAGCGCGTATGCCGACGTTATCACCGACACGAATGTCCGCTTTCGAATCGCTGTCGTCGAAGAGGGACGCGACCCCATCGCTGCGCTCGATTCGCTCAAGCTGCTGCCACGCGACAACAAGCATGTGCGGGGCACCTTCAACGCGGCGGACCGGAGAATCGACGTCCGGGAGCGACTGGGCGGCGAGCCGCAGCGGATCGTCCTGGGCGACCGGACGATGGACAGCTACATCTATGGCATCGACAATCTGACGGGGCTGCTGGAGCTGAATACCGGCAACTTTGGCGTCCTCTACCGTATGCAGGTGAGGGTGGCTCCCAATACGGTGATCGCGCTCAACGCGCGCGGCGGCCAGTATACCGGGGCTTTCACCGTCAACGGCACGACGGTGCCCGTAACCCGCACCAACATTCTATGGAACCAGCATGAGTCGGTCGTGCTGTATCGCACCGGTAGCCGGGATGAGCTCGTCGACTTCGTCTTCACGCTCGCCTCCGGCAGCAATCTGCCGATCCATATGCTCTTCCTGCCGATGCCAGGCATCCGCTTGTAGGCGCGCGGCGCGTGAGCAAAAGCAAACAAAAGCACAAAAGCAAACAAAAGCCCTCCCCGGGGCGCTCGTTCTTCGAGTCTCCGGGGAGGGCTATTTTTATCTAATCGATCTACTAGACTCTCGCAGCGAAGACCGTGTCCGGCAGCTTCAGCTCGATCTCGCGCTTCTGCTCGGAGGAGCGGATGATGCCGTCGATGATCGCCTGCTGGATCAGGATCTGGTCGCCCGGGATCGGGGCAGGACGGCCCTCGCGGATCGCCTCGACGAAGTCGCGGACCTTCTCGAGGAACAGGTCCTTGTCATGGGAGATGACCGGGATCGGCGTATGCGTCTGCAAGCCCATCACGTCGTGATACATCGTAATGTCGCCGACGCGGCCGTCCCAGACGCCGGACCAGTTGCCTGTGCCGAACGGATTGATCTTCAGCCCGGCGTCGGTGCCGAGGAACATCGTCGAGCCAAGCGTGTCCATGTGCATCGCCCAAGAGATCTTGAACTGCAGGACGAGATCGCCTTCGAAGCGGATCATCGCCGCTCCGAAGTCCTCGACCTCGAACCTCGCCGCCTCGGGATGGTAGAGCGGGTTGGTGCCGAAGTGGTTGGACGTGTAAGCCGATACGGTCAACGGACGCGGGTAGCCAAGCGCATGGAGCGCCATGTCGAGCGAGTAGCAGCCGATATCGGCCATTGCGCCGGCACCCGCCAGATCCTTGCGGATGAAGGTGCCGCCCGGCATGCCGCGCCGACGGCCGCCGCCTGTCTCGACATAATAGACCTTGCCGAGCTTGCCGGACTGGACGATGTCGCGCACGAGCGTCATATTAGGATCGTAGCGCGGCTGGAAGCCGATCGTGAGCATGCCGGACGAATCGTGAGCGGCCTCCGTCATCTCGATGGCCTCCTCCAGCGTCACGGACATCGGCTTCTCCAGCAGCACATGCTTGTTGGCCCGCAACGCGTCGACGGTCAGCTGATGATGCGAGATATTGGGCGTGCAGATGCTGACGCCGTCCAGATCAAGCGTCAGCAGATCCCGATGACTCTGGAAGGCGCGAGCCTCATGCAGCAGCTCCAGCGCCAGGAATTCCTCGGCTTTGCCGGGCACGATATCCGCGACGCCGACGATCTCGACGCCAGGGATCTGCTTGTACGCGCGGGCATGGGCATGCGCGATGCCGCCGGTACCGATGATGCCGATGCGGATGTTAGCGAGTTGACTCATGTCGCTTCACCTTACCTTTTCATAATCTCGGCTGATCCGGCAAGAGCTGCAGCTTGGCTGTCGGTCGTCTGTCGACGCTTTTGCTGCTTGTACTGCTTCGGAGTCATGCCGATTTTTTTCTTGAACACATAATAAAGATAGTTGCTGCCGGAGAATCCATGATCGAGAGCGATCTGCTCGATCGGCAGCGTGTCCTCGAGCAGGGCGGCACAGACACGGCTGAGCCGGTAGTTCTCGAGGTAGACGCTGAAGGTGCAATCATGCTGCTCCTGAAAGATGCGCTGCAGCTGTCTGACGCTGATATGAAGCCGCTCCGCCACCTCTTGCAGCGTGATTGCGCTGGCGTAGTTGTCCTGGATGTATTGGACGGCGAGCTGGAAGCGATGCTTGTTCAGATTGCGCGAAGGCAAGGCAAACGGCGCCTCCGTCGGTCCGGTAATCCGGGCGGTGCGCATCATGATCTGGATGATCGCCTGCTTGATCGAGCTATAAAAGCCGGGACGGCCCTCGACCCAGGCGCGATACGCATGCAGGAACCAAGGCATCGCCTGGTGCTGGTCGATAAAGGTGCGCAGCGGGAACTGCTGCAGCGCCTGGACGCACTGCTCGGCCTCCTGGCGCTCCCATAGCTCGCCCCAGTCATCCTCCGTCGTTGCTTCATCCAGCGGGATAATATCGACATGCAGGCAGAGCTCATACATCGGGTCCTGCTCGTCGGCCTGCTGCTCGTGGAGGACGCCGGGCCCGGTCAGGTAGAACATGCCCTCGCGCAGCTCGAACGGCTCCTCGCCGATCCGGACGACGCCGTTGCCGCGCGGGATGAAGTGAAACTCGAACTCCGAATGCTTGTGGTAACGGATAATCTTGCCTGGGGGGAATGAGGTCAGATGGCAGCGCAATACCCGGAATCCATAGCTGCCCCAACGGAAGCGGAGCTCCAGCCGGTCGAGCGCATCCATCTTGTCCTCCATCAGCTGATACGGAAAAGGCTTGCTGGCCATCGCGTTCATGCCCCCCAGATTCGAATTCGTGTCGATTAGTTCAGCTCGTCCAGGCGGATGTTCCGTCCCTGCGCCGCCGACAGGTTGGCAGCCTCCATCAGGCTGGTCAGGTCGGTGGCGAGCTGGATATTCTCGTCGGCTGTCGTGCCGTTATTGACATGCTCGACCCATTGGTCGAATGCCGAGATGCGCGGCTGCGGCAGCTCGATGGCTTCCCAGCCGTCGCTCTCGCGGCGATTGCTGCGCAAGAGCAGCTTGCTCTCCGGCGTGCCGTAGAGGATCGTGCCCTCGGTGCCGTGCAGCTCCATCGTGAATGGCGAGTGGCTGTTGACGAAGCCGGCTTCGACGATGCCGACAGCGCCGTTAGCGTACTTCAACGTCGCTACGGCATTGTCCTCGACTTCCTTGCCGCTGACGTAGCCGAATTGAGCGCTTACAGCCTCCGGCAATCCGAGGAATAGACGGGTCAGGTACATCGGATGGCAGCCAAGGTCGATCAGGGCGCCGCCGCCGCACTCCGCCAGGCTGAAGAAATGCTCGGGCAGCCAGCCAGCCAATGCGCCGTTATGCGACAGACGGACGCGCACCAGCGTCAGCTCGCCAAGCAGGCCTTCCTGCACCAGCTCCTGCGCTGCCAGCGTGTACGGATCATTGAGGCGCGGCAGCGAGACGGTCAGCTTGACGCCGGCTTCGTCGATGGCGGCGAGGATCTCGCGCACCTCGCGTTGCGTCGGCGCGATGACTTTCTCAGTGAAGATATGCTTGCCGGCGCGGGCAGCCTTGATCATCACTTCATGGTGCATCGAGGTTGGCGTATCGACGACGACGCCCTGGATCGAGCTGTCGGCGAGCAAGGCATCGAGATCCTCAACGAACGGTACGCCGAGCTTTTCTGCCGCTTCGCGTCCGCGAGCGGGCTGCTCATCCCATACGGCAGCGACTTCGGTGCCCGGATGCGCTTGCACCTGTTTTGTATAATCCCAGGCATGGACATGCCAATAGCTTAACATTGCAACTCTAATCATTGTAATCTCTCCTTATTTAAACTATGATTTGACGACATGTCAATAACGTAACATAAGGGAATATGAAGATATAATAGGAATAGGCGACAAAGATACTATAAAATCACGCCGGATTGACGGGGGTTCGTTTTTGGGGCATTATGGAGGTATGAGAACGGAGGTATAGAAGTGCTGACTGCAGATGAGATTATCCAGAAGATGTCCGGACAAGGCTTGCGCGTCACCGATCAGCGCAAAACACTTGCCCGTCTGTTCGCCGACACGTCAGGCTACCTGGCTCCCAAGGACGTCTACGATTATTTGGGACAATACTACTCGGGACTCAGCTTCGATACCGTGTATCGCAATCTTCGGGTGATGGAGGAGCTGGGTGTGCTCGAGCAGGTGATGTTCGAGGAAGGCGTGAAGTTCAAGCTGCATTGCCATGAGCATCATCACCATCATCATATGATCTGTTTGCAATGCGGCAAGACGTATCCGATTACGTTCTGTCCGATGGATATGACCGAGGCGCCGGATCAGTTTCAGGTTATCAAGCACAAGTTCGAGGTGTTCGGGTACTGCAAGGATTGTCCGCAGGAGGAAGCTTAGCAATAGCCAGCGAGAGGAGGCCCGCCGATGCGGCAGGGGCTGAAGCTGCCTGTGTTGTTCTACCGCAAGG
>NZ_BFBX01000011.1:41151-95221 GCF_003851045.1 Paenibacillus sp. 598K
CCCGCCGATGCGGCAGGTGCTGAAGCTGCCTGTGTTGTTCTACCGCAAGGTGATCTCCCCGCTCAAGCCGCCGACGTGTCGATTTTATCCGACGTGCTCGGCTTATGCGCTGGAGGCGCTGGAGGTGCACGGCGCGGCCAAGGGGACATGGCTGACGGTGAAGCGGCTATGCAAGTGCCATCCCTTCCACCCGGGCGGGATCGATCACGTGCCGCCGCCGAGCGGCGAGACGGCGGAGCATCCGCCAGCTTGACGAATCGTCGATCGTCCGGTATATTTTGACATAGAGGTAGGGTACACTTAAGTAATAGTGACTACGAATTGCATGTTCACAACGTCCGGTGCCTGGCACTGGGCAATAGATATCTCTGATGAACGGATGAGTAAGCAGGCAGGCGCATCGCAGAGAGCCGGAGTTGGTGAGAGCCGGTATGCGCCGCTGCCGAATATGGTCCGGGAGGAGCTGTCGCCGAGCGACTCGCGAGCGATGCGGGGGTTAGGCGCAGCGCGTGTTGCCGGCGTTAGCGGCAGCGCCGCCCTCGGGGCGGCACAAGGAGCCTTTCGCGATCGACGTGCGGAAGGGAATTTGGGTGGTACCGCGTGAGTGATGACTCTCGTCCCATATGTGGACGGGGGTCTTTTTTGTATTTTTCTGTAGTGATGTATGAATGATGGATACCGAGGAGGAAGCGAACATGACGGAACAAAACAAAACATTTTATATCACATCGCCGATCTACTATCCGAGCGACAAGCTGCATATCGGGCACGCCTACACGACGGTGGCCGGCGATGCAATGGCTCGCTACAAGCGGCTGCGCGGCTACGATGTCCGCTATCTGACGGGCACGGACGAGCATGGACAAAAGATCGAACGCAAGGCGGCCGAGAAGGGGCAATCCCCGCAGCAGTTCGTCGACGACATCGTCAGCGGCATCCGCAAGCTGTGGGATACGCTGGACATCTCGCATGACGACTTCATCCGGACGACGGAGGAGCGGCACAAGCGGCAGGTCGAGCAAATCTTCGCCCGGCTGCTCGAGCAAGGCGATATCTACAAAGGCGAATACGAAGGCTGGTACTGTACGCCGTGCGAATCCTTCTTCCTGGAGCGTCAGCTCGAGGGCGGCAACTGTCCGGACTGCGGACGTCCCGTCGAGCTGGTGAAGGAAGAGAGCTACTTTTTCCGGATGAGCAAGTACGCCGACCGGCTGCTGCAATACTACAACGACAACCCGGACTTCATCCAGCCGGAGTCGCGCAAAAACGAGATGATCAACAACTTCATCAAGCCAGGGCTCGAGGATCTGGCGGTGTCGCGGACGACATTCGACTGGGGCATCAAGGTGCCAGGCGATCCGAAGCATGTCATCTACGTCTGGATCGATGCGCTGTCCAACTACATTACGGCGCTCGACTATGGCTCGGACGGCGAGAACTTCCGTCGTTACTGGCCGGCGGATGTCCATCTGGTGGGCAAGGAAATCGTACGCTTCCATACGATCTACTGGCCGATCATGCTGATGGCGCTCGACCTGCCGCTGCCCAAAAAGGTATTCGCTCACGGCTGGCTGCTCATGAAGGATGGCAAAATGTCCAAATCGAAAGGTAATGTCGTCGATCCGGTGCTGCTGATCGATCGTTACGGCCTTGATGCGCTACGTTACTACTTGCTGCGCGAAGTGCCGTTCGGCGCCGACGGCACGTTCACGCCGGAGAACTTCGTCGAGCGGATCAACTTCGATCTGGCTAATGACCTGGGCAATCTGCTGAACCGGACGATCGCCATGATCGAGAAGTATTGCGGTGGCGAGATCCCGGCATATGCCGGCCAAGTCACGGCCTTCGACCAGCCGCTCCAGAGCTGTGCCGCCGAGACGGTGCGCGCTGTTGAGGAGGCGATGGAGCGGATGGAATTCTCCGTCGCGCTGGCCAGCCTCTGGCAGCTCGTCAGCCGCACCAACAAGTATATCGACGAGACCATGCCTTGGGCGCTGGCCAAGGATGAGGCACGCTCGCAGGAGCTGGGCTCGGTGATGACGCATCTGGCCGAGTCGCTGCGGATCATCGCGATCCTGCTGCAGCCGTTCCTGACGCATACCCCGTCGTTGGTATGGCAGCAGCTCGGCATCGCCCAAGGCGAGCTGACCAGTTGGTCGTCGGCAGCGAGCTTTGGCCTGGTGCCGGCTGGCACGCGCGTCGTCAAAGGCTCGCCGATCTTCCCACGCCTGGACGCGGCGGAGGAGGTCGCCTATATCGCAGCGTCGATGACGGGAGGCACTCCGTCGCCTGCGGCTGGTGAGGCAAGCGCTGCGGATGGCAAGGCAAGCGATACGACCTCGGCTGCCCCGAGCGGAGCGACGGCTGGCCCAGGAGCATCAGCGTCCGCTGCGGGCGGCGCCCCGGAGCATGAGCGCGAGGCGAGGCCGGAGATCGCGATCGACGAGTTCGCCAAGGTGGAGCTGCGCGTCGCGCAGGTGATCGCTGCGGCGCCGGTGCCGAAGGCCGACAAGCTGCTCAAGCTGCAGCTCGATCTGGGCACCGAGCAGCGACAGGTCGTCTCGGGCATCGCCAAGCACTATACGCCGGAGGAGCTGGTCGGTCGCAAGGTCATCTGCGTCACCAACCTGAAACCGGTGAAGCTGCGTGGCGAGCTGTCGCAGGGGATGATCCTGGCCGCCTCCGAGGGCGATCAGCTGACATTGGCGACCGTGCCAGAGAGCATGCCGAACGGCGCGTTGGTCAAGTAAGTTTTACGTATTGCAGCGGGCCCCCTCGTATATGAGGGGGCCTTCATACATTATGGATATACTGATCATAAGCGCTAGGGCGGGCATTAGAGCGAGGTGGTTTTGGTTGACACCGGTACAAGAGCCCGTTATAATCTTAACGTAATCCTTACGATTACTAATTAAGATTAACTAGATAAAGGAATGAATGCAATGATAGCAAAGTGGAATCAAATCGGTCGAGGCGCAAAGCGGGCTCTGGTGGCGGTTGCGCTGCCTGCGCTAGTGCTGGCAGGCTGCGGCAGCAATGATAGCAATGGCGCAGGCAGCAGCGGCTCGGGGAATGAAGTGAAGTCTGAGAGCAAGGTGCAGGTGATTACGAGCATCTATCCCGTCTATTATCTGGCCAAAGAGATCGGCGGCGAGCATGCCGATGTCGTCAATCTGATCCCGGCTGGCGTCGAGCCGCATGACTGGACGCCCGGCAGCAAGGATCTGAAGCGTGCCTCGCAAGCGCAGCTCTTCCTCTATAACGGAGCTGGCCTGGAGGGCTGGGTGGACCAATTCCTGAAAGGCTTGAACCAGGATGCAACGGTCGTCACGGCAGAGATGAGCGCAGGCATCGAGCTGATTGATGGCGACGGCCATTCCCACAGCCACGAAAGCGAAGACGACCATGCGCATGAGGGTGAGGCGGACCACAGCCACGAGGGCGAAGACGAGCATGCGCATGAGGGTGAGGCGGACCACAGCCACGAAGGCGAAGACGACCATGCGCATGAGGGCGAGGCGGACCACAGCCACGAGGGCGAAGACGAGCATGCGCACGAAGACGAGGCGCATGCTGGAGAGGCAGCGACCGACGACCATGGTCACGATCATGGCGGCGTCGATCCGCATACATGGGTGAGCCCCAAGTCGGCCCTGATTATGGCCGAAAATGTCAAGAACAGCTTCGTACAGGTGGATGAAGCGAACCGCGATGCCTATGAAGCGAACTATGCCGCACTGAAAGGCAAGCTGACGGAGCTCGATAACAAATTTACCGAGCAGTTGTCTACAACCGATCGCAAGGAAATCGTCACCTCGCATCAGGCGTTCGGTTATTTGAGTCGCGACTACGGGTTGACCGAGTTGTCGATTATGGGCCTCTCGCCGGATGCCGAGCCGCGAGCGCAGGATCTCAAAAACATCGCTAAATTCGTCGAGGAGCATGGCGTGAAGTATATATTCTTCGAGGAGTTGGTCTCGCCGGAGCTGGCACAGACGTTGGCCCGGGAAGCGAAGATCGACACGCTTGTGCTGAACCCGATCGAGGGTCTGACGCCGGAGCAGGAGGCGCGCGGCGAGGATTTTATCTCGCTGATGGAGGCTAATTTGCAAAATCTGATGAAAGCATTACAATAGAGAGAGTACAAGAGGCCTAGCGGAAGCTTGCGAGAGCGCAGTGCGTGCCGTAGGAAAGGAGAGAGTGGCGATGGATAAGCGGCCGGATGTATCCCGAAATGCCGGGGGCGCGTGTCATCAGGATATTATTACGATTCGAGGCGTCTCCTTCTCCTATGAGCAGAAGCGGGTGATCGAAAATCTCGACTTCTCCGTCAAGGAGCGTGACTTCGTGGGCCTGATCGGCTCCAACGGCGCGGGCAAGACGACGCTGCTGCGGATGATCGTCGGCTTGCTGAAGCCGGAGCAGGGCTCGATCTCCCTGTTCGGCGAGCCGGCCGACCGGTTCAAGCAATGGGAGCGGATCGGCTATGTGCCGCAGAAGAACTCCTTTAACCCGCTCTTCCCGACGACGGTGCGCGAGGTTGTCATGTCCGGGCTGTACGGTCGCAAAAAGCTGTTCCAGCGGATCACCCGGGCCGACGCCGGCAAGGCTGACGATGCGATGCATGCGATGCGGATCGAGGATCTGGCCGACAAGCGGATCGGTCAGCTGTCTGGCGGCCAGCAGCAGCGGGCTTTCCTGGCGAGGGCGATGATCAACAACCCGTCGCTGTTGATCCTGGACGAGCCGACGGTAGGCATCGATGCGGAGACGCAGGAGAATTTTTTTCACATGATCAAGCATATGCATAAGCATCACAACATTACGTTCCTGATGGTCTCCCACGATATGGACATGATCCGCTCGTATCTGGGAGAGGAGCCGCTGCAGCAGAACGGCAAGCTGAAGTTTTATGTCAAGCATACCCACGAGTTGGACAACTGTCGGGAGACGGACCTGACGCACAGCTTGCGGGATTTGCGGAAGTCGCTTGACGAACGGCAGCCGGTGCCAAGCTAGGCAATGTTTGCCGACGGGGAAGGAAGGACTTGCACAAGTGGATATATTATCGTTTGACTTTTTTCAACGGGCCTTGGCCGGCGGTGTGCTTATTGGCATTACAGCCCCCTTACTGGGGCTTTTTCTTGTGCTTCGACGTCTGGCGATGATCGGCGATACGCTCGCTCACGTCTCCATCGCCGGAGTGGCGCTTGGCTTCCTGCTAGGCGTCTACCCGATTGCGATGGGACTAGTGTTTGCGCTGATTGCATCCTTTGCTATCGAAAAGCTGCGCCGCACGTACAAGACGTATGCAGAGCTCTCCATCGCGATCATTATGTCGGGCGGCGTGGCGCTTGCCTCGATGCTGTTCACGATCGGTGTCGGCTTTAACGTGAACATTACCAGCTATCTGTTCGGCAGCATCTACACGCTCGCCAACGAGGACTTGATCGTCATCGCCGTCGTCACGGTGCTGGTGCTGGCCGCCGTCTTCATTCATTACAAGGAGCTGTTCCTGCTCACCTTCGACGAGGATGCGGCTGCCGTTAACGGTTTGCCTGTGCGTTACTTTAATATTATGATTAGTGTGATGACCGCGCTCGTCATCAGCGCCTCGATCAAGCTGGTCGGCGCCTTGCTGGTGTCTGCGCTGCTGACGATCCCGGCCGCTTGCAGCTTGATCATCGCCAGGAGCTTCAAGCAATCGATCGTCATTGTCGTCCTGATCGCCGAGCTGGCGATGATCGGCGGACTGATGATGGCGGGCATCTGGAATCTCGCTCCGGGCGCGACAATCGTGCTGCTGTTGATCGCTGTACTGATACTGCTCATGCTGGTCAAGCGCGGGTTGCGCATTTGATCGACTATTTTATTCGAGGAGGGGACTTGCTGTGGATTTGAATATTTGGCTGGCCTTCGGGGCTGGATTCCTGTCGTTCATCTCCCCCTGCTGCCTGCCGCTCTATCCATCCTATCTCTCCTATATTACAGGGATCTCCGTCACCGATCTCAAGGCCGAACGGCGGACCCGGGATGTCCGGCTCCGCACGATGATACATACGTTTTTCTTTATGATCGGCTTCAGCATCGTGTTCTACACGCTGAGCTACGGCACGAGCGCCTTTGGCGACTTTTTCCGCGACTACGAGCAGTTGATCCGTCAGGTGTCGGCGATTATGATCGTCGTGCTCGGGCTCGTGCTGATTGGCTTCTGGCAGCCGAGGTTCCTTATGAAGGAGCGCAAGATGGACGTTCAGCTCGGCAAGAAGAGCTACCTCGGCTCGGTCATTTTCGGCATCGGCTTCTCGGCCGGCTGGTCGCCGTGCGTCGGCCCGATTCTGAGCGCGATCCTGCTGTTGGCCGCCACCAACCCCGGCACCTGGTTTGGACTGACGACCGCGTATGCGCTTGGCTTTGCGATTCCGTTTTTCGTGCTGGCGTTTTTCATCGGCTCGACACGGTGGATCCTGAAGTATTCGTCGACGATCATGAAGATCGGCGGCGGCGTAATGATCCTGATGGGCATCCTGCTGTTCACCGATCAGATGTCGCGACTGACCGTCTGGCTCAATCAGTTTGCACCGTCCTGGATGGGATAGAGGTCGCCTACGTGAAATAATCGATTTCCGCCTGCGGGAAATGCTCGAAGATGCGCTCCGATAAAAACATGCGGAGCGCATCCGCTTTTTCATCGGGATAGACGTATTTGCCCTGACCCCAGCGGCCCCACTTGTACTTGCGCTTTTCGATGTCCATCTCCAGCTTGGTTTTCGGGTAACGCCTGTCGATGACGTTTTTGGCCGTCTTGGTGAAGCGGTGCTGGATCAGCTCGAAGGTAAGGCCGTGCGTCGCCTCCTCGGGCAGCGCTTCGGCAAGCTTGGCGATCAACTCGCCGTAGCCTTCCTCCCAGCCGTCGTACCAAATAATCGGTGCGATGATGAAGCCGAGCGGGTATCCGGCATGGGCGACCTTGGCTGCCGCCTCGATACGTTGCTCGAAGCGGGAGGTCGCCGGCTCGAAGTGCTTGATCACATAAGCGCTGTTGACGCTGAAGCGGATTCGCGTATGGCCGTTGTGCCGGGCGTCGAGCAGCGAGTCGACATGATGGAACTTGGTCACAAACCGCAGACGTCCGTGCTCCTGCTGCGCCATAAATTCGATCAGCTCGCGCAGGCTGCCGGTGATCGGCTCCAGACCTACGGGATCGGAAGTGCAAGCCGCCTCGAAGCGAGTAATCTCGGGCTTGCGCTCCTCGATGTAGTCGCGCGCGGCATCCATAATTTCATTTGTATTAACATAGACGCGGATATACGGCTTGGCGCCCAGCGTCGTCTGCAGGTAGCAGTAGTGGCAGTGCCCCATGCAGCCGGTGGCGATCGGGATGGCGTATTCCGCCGAAGGCTTGGACTGGTCGAACTTAAGCGTCTTGCGCACGCCGACGACAAGCGTCCGCTTGGCGATCTTGTACTGCTCCAGCTCGCCCTCGCCGGGCAGGTTGGTGATCCGGTTATGCGAGGTGGTCATCCGCAGCGGGATGCCCTGCTCCTCGACCCAGCGATAGATCTGTTGGCCCTTGGGATAGTCCAGCGCGCCAGGCTCAAAATAGACCAGCTCGGGTACAAACGATTCGTGCAGCTTGCTTTTGCGGGGTCGCTGAGGCGTCTCCGTCGTTGACATGGCTTGGCCCTCCTAGGAATGGATGATGGCTTGCTTGCCGTTAGTGTACGGAGCCGGATGGGGCTACAGTCATGGAAGATGCAGGCGGCGAGGTTGCTATGCGGGCTAATAACAGTGTATGATACTAAGAGCAACACCGTTGATAGGTGGAATGAAGCAAGTGAGGGGGAGCTTTCGATGCCTACTCCGAGCATGGAAGACTACTTGGAGAGAATCTATAAATTAATCGACGAAAAGGGCTATGCCCGTGTCTCGGATATCGCCGAAGGTTTGGAGGTTCATCCCTCATCGGTCACCAAGATGATCCAGAAACTGGACAAGGACAAATATCTGATCTACGAAAAATACCGCGGACTGATGCTGACCAATAAGGGCAAAAAAATCGGCAAACGTCTGATGGACCGGCATCAGTTGCTGGAAGACTTCCTGTCGACAATCGGTGTGCAGGAAGCCAATATTTATACCGATGTTGAAGGCATCGAGCATCATCTCAGCTGGGACTCGATTACATGCATCGAATCGCTGGTCGAATATTTCCGTGCCGATCCGACACGGCTGGACGAGCTCCGGCAAGTCCGGGCCAGCCTGGATACGGAGTAATCTACATAGAAAGGGCAGTCGAGACGGAAGTACTATCCGTCTCGACTGCCCTTTTGCGTGCGGTAATCAAGCGATGAAGCGACCATGCAGTTGTGCTTAGTGATACTTCGGCAGATCGTCATCGTCTTTGCCGCCCTCGATGACCCGGAACGGGATATTCTTGCGGGCGGGCTTGGTCTTGGCTTGCATCTTCTGCGCAGTACGCGCCGAAGGCTTGATCTGCGGACGCTTGGCTCTCCCGGACTGACGGCCGAACCATCGATCAGGCGGGAACTTGTAGAGCAGGAAGATGACGCCAAACACGGCTGCGCCGATAATCAGAAACGAAGGGTCTCTGGCGATCGAGGTGATCAGACCAATCACGAGCAGCACAACAATAATGATCACGCCGGGATGATATCTCCGCACTTGCAGCACATCCTCTCTTCGAATATCCAGCTCGCCTGATCTCGCCTTATACGGCGGACTGTCCGAGCTTTGGCTCAGCCATCTGGCCGTCCAGCTCGCGCATCCGGTTGAAGGAGGCGATCGAGACGGCGACTTGATCGTCGGTAGGTTCCTTAGTCGTCAGCTTCTGCAGCCACAAGCCGGGATAGCCGAGAAAGCGGAGCACGGGCGTATCGCGCAGCGCATTGGTGAAGCGAAGCGCTTCATAAGAGACGCCAAGTACGAGCGGCAGCAGCAGGACGCGCAGATAGACGCGCTGCCAGAGCGAATCCCACTGGAAAAACGAGTAGACGATTACACCGATGATGACCGATAAAATAATGAAGCTGCTGCCGCAGCGATAATGAAGCCGTGTATACTTCTGGACGTTTTTGACCGTCAGCTCCTCGCCCGCTTCGTAGGCGCTAATCACTTTGTGCTCAGCTCCGTGATACTGGAACAGACGCTTGACGATCGGTGTCAGCGAGATGAGATACAGGTAAGTCAGCAGGAAGATGATCTTGATCAGGCCCTCGATCAGATTGTGCACGAAGATGCTAAAGCTGCTGCCGAAGATAAGTTCCTCCAGCACGGCCGGGACGACCGTAAATACGAGCTTTCCAAAAACAAAGGAGAGCACGCCCATGACGGCGACGCCAAGAATCATTGTCAAATTCCATCCGGATTTTTCTTCTTTTTTGGGCGGAGCGGCGGCTTGCGCCGTCTGTTCTTGCTTGCCCTCTGACTCACCCTCGTCCTCCGCGTACGCCTCGGCAGAGAAGTTGAGATGCTGGGAGCCTTTGGCGCTTGATTCGACGATGCCGACGACACCGCGTACGAGCGGGATCTTTTTCAGGTTCTGAACCCAGCGAGGGGAGGACTTGGGAACCTCGTAGAAGACGATATCATTGTTTTTGCGGCGCACGGCCGTGACGTTCACATGTTTGCCAGCAAACATGACGCCCTCGATCACAGCCTGTCCGCCATATATAGCTTTGCTGTCTTGCGGCAAGAGTGGGTCACCATCCTCATTAGTTTCTTTCCTTCCATTGTACTTGATTCGGCGTCGCATTGCCAATTCGATCTGAGGCGTCCACGGCAGGCGTATGAGCCAGGCCGCGCTTGTCGCATACTAACCTTCGTAGGCGCAGAAGAGCAACTTCGAGTCAAGGAGGATGGAGCTGTGACAAAGACGAAAAAAAGAGAAAAACGCGAGCGCAACCAAACGAATCCATGGACCTATTGTCTGGTGCTCGGCATGTATGCCGGTCTGCTTTGGGGTGTAGTCCGCTGGCTTATGCATCTGGTCAATTTCACATCGGTTGTGCCTGGATTTTTGGTCGAGCCGTTTTTCCGTCGCTCGTTTTTGGAGACATACTGGGGCGTCCTGATCGGGATCGGCAGCTTTATTGTATTCTCGATTATTGCCGCCTATGTATACAAAGGCTTGCTGGGGCGCTTTAGCGGTCCGTGGGCGGGCGTTATCTACGGCGTGCTCTGGTGGGGCGTCCTGTTCGCCGCTGTGGGACCGATGATTGGGCTGATGGCGCCAATTCCCCGACTGGGCTGGAATACGGTCATCGCAGAGCTTTGTTTTTTTGCGGTGTGGGGTCTTTTCATCGGCTATACGATCGCCTTCGAGTTCAATGAAGTGACGGCTCGCGAGCCGATGGGCGCCAAGCTCGGGTCTTCCGGCAAGCCTTCATAGGAAACGCTTCTCAAAACCGCGGCTCCTGTGGTAAAATGGCAAGTGATTCTTGGAATCAGACAGCTAATCCATCAGGAGGTGTCCGAAGTGACGACTGTACTGGTTCTGAACGGTCCTAACCTGAACATGCTGGGGGTTCGCGAGCCCGGCGTGTACGGTACGATGACACTGGCCGAGATCGAAGCCCGTCTGGCCTCATTGGCGTCGGAAGCGGACGTATCGATTGATTTTTTTCAGTCCAATCACGAAGGCGCGCTCATCGACCGCATCCAGGCTGCTTATGGCCAAGCCGACGGTATCCTGATCAATCCCGGCGCGTATACGCACTACAGCTACGCGCTCCGGGACGCGATCGCCGGCTGCGGCATACCGACAGTCGAGGTGCATATGTCCAATATACATAAGCGGGAAGCGTTCCGACATCAGTCGGTCATCGCGCCGGTGGCTGTAGGGCAGATCGCCGGATTCGGCGACAAGAGCTACGACCTCGGCTTCTCCGCCTTGCTGGACCATATCCGGCGAGGGTGAGGGACGCTATCCTGCGGGAAGGGAGTCAGCAAATGGCTAACAAACGCGTCTATCAGCTAAGAGAACGGATGGCGGATCGGGGATTGAAGGCAATGTTGATCAGCCACCCGATCAATCGCCGCTACTTGAGTGGTTTTACAGGCTCCGCTGGCTATGTGCTGATTACGGAGCTAGAGAGCTGGCTGTTGACCGACTTTCGCTACATGTCGCAAGCGCCTCAGCAATCCCCCGGCTTCACGGTAGTCGAACATGGCGCGAGCCCGATCGACAAGGTGCGGGAGCTGCTCGGCGCAGGCGGCTATAGCCGTCTCGGCTTCGAGCAGGAGTTCGTCGTGTTCAGCGACTATACCAACTGGAGCGAAGCGCTCCCTGGCGTGGAGCTCGTACCGGTATCGGGCGTGGTGGAGGAGCTGCGCGCGATCAAGGACGCGCAGGAGCTTGCGATTATGCAGGAGGCGGCTGTGCTAGCCGATGAGACGTTTGCGCATATCGTCGGGCTGCTGAAGCCTGGGATGGTCGAAGCGGATATCGCGCTGGAGATGGAAGTGTTCATGCGCAGCCGCGGCGCGACGTCCTCCTCCTTTGATACGATCGTCGCCTCGGGCGAGCGCTCGGCGTTGCCGCATGGCGTTGCCAGCAAGCGTGTCATTGGCGTTAATGAGTTCGTTAAGCTGGACTTTGGCGCTTACTACAATGGGTACTGCTCGGACCTGACCCGGACCGTCGTCGTCGGTCAGCCGACAGCCAAGCACAAGGAGATCTACGATATCGTGCTGGAGGCGCAGCTGCATGCGCTCGAGCATATACGTCCCGGCATGACCGGTCTGGAGGCCGATGCCTTGACGCGCGATATTATCACGCGTTATGGTTATGGTGATTATTTCGGACACGGTACGGGACACGGTCTGGGCATGGAGATTCACGAGGCTCCGCGATTGTCCAGATTGAGCCAGACAGTTTTAACCCCCGGTATGACAGTAACGGTCGAGCCCGGCATCTATCTCCCCGGCTTCGGCGGAGTACGGATCGAGGATGATATCGTCATTACGGATAACGGGATTAAAATATTGACCTCATCCCCGAAAGAGCTTATGATCCTGGGATAGGAATTCACACGTACAATTGGAGGGACTTGCAGTGATTTCAGTCAACGATTTTAAGACAGGCCTGACCGTCGAAGTGGACGGCGATATTTTTACCGTACTCGAGTTTCAACATGTCAAGCCGGGTAAAGGCGCGGCATTCGTGCGCTCCAAGCTCAAAAACCTCCGCAACGGCAACACCGTGGAAAAAACATTCCGTGCCGGCGAGACGATCGGTCGCGCCATGATCGAAAACCGCGAGGTGCAGTATCTGTACAACTCCGGCGCCGAGTATACGTTCATGGACAACGAGACGTACGACCAGTTCAACCTGGACAAGGGTCAGCTGGAGTGGGAGATCAACTTCCTGAAGGAAAACATGAATGTCAACATCGCCAGCTACCAAGGCGAGATCATCGGCATCACGATGCCGAACAGCGTCGAGTTGAAGGTCACTGAGACCGAGCCGGGCGTCAAAGGGAACACGGCGCAAGGCGCGACCAAAAGCGCAACGCTCGAAACCGGTCACACGGTACAAGTGCCATTGTTTATCAACGAAGGCGATGTGCTGTTGATCGATACCCGCGAAGGCAAGTACATCTCCCGCGCCTAGGGGTGTTTGCATACTCGGAGGGTAGCAGATTGGGCTGAATTTTCGTTCCATGCAAGGAACTTTTGTGCAGTCGTACCGGGGGTACGGCAAGCAAAAGTGACGCCGCAGGGGGCGGAAAGGCAGTCTTAGATGCCCCTGAGCGGGTTTGCATACACGCCCTAGGGCGCAGCACGCGCAGCGGAGCCGCTCTTTGCCAATTTGGCAAGAGCGGTTTTTTTGATTCTATGTTATAATCTATACTTGGTTATTATCTAGAGTGTTCATATGTCAAGTTACGGGAGTGAGTAATGTTGTCGTTGCTAGTGATGAAATTCGGAGGCAGCTCCGTGGGCACGCCGGAGCGCATGCAGCGCGTGGCGAAGCGCATCCTGGAGAGACAGCAGGAAGGTCATCGGATCGCTGTAGTCGTCTCAGCGATGGGCGATACGACGGATGATCTGATCGATCAATCGAAGCAGTTGAACCCGAATCCGCCCGCGCGCGAGATGGATATGCTGCTGACGACGGGAGAGCAGATCTCCATCGCTCTGCTCGCGATGACGATTCATCAGTTGGGCGGTCAGGCGGTTTCTTATACAGGCTGGCAGGCCGGATTCCGTACGGAATCGGTGCATGGCAAGGCCCGCATCACCGATATCAAGGCCGAACGGGTCGTCAAGGCGCTGGAGGAAGGGCAGATCGTCATCGTCGCCGGATTCCAGGGGATGTCGGAGGAAGGCGAGATTACGACGTTTGGCCGCGGCGGGTCCGATACGACGGCTGTCGCGCTCGCGGCGGCGATCGAGGCGGATCGCTGCGAGATCTATACCGATGTCGACGGCGTCTACTCGACCGATCCGCGCGTCGTCAAGTGTGCCCGCAAGCTCGAGGAGATCTCCTATGACGAGATGCTGGAGCTGGCGCATCTCGGCGCGGCGGTGCTGCATCCGCGCGCGGTCGAGTACGCCAAGCACAACAACGTCTGTCTCGTCGTCCGGTCGAGCTTTACGTATAATGAAGGAACGCAGGTGAAGGAGGAAGCGGTAATGGAGCAGGGAATCGTCGTGCGAGGCATTGCCTTCGACAAAAACGTGGCGCGCATCAGCTTGTTGGGCGCTCAGGATGTGCCTGGAGTACTGGCAAAGGTGTTCGGAGCGCTGGCTAACAATGGAATCGATGTCGATATTATCGTCCAGAGCGGCGTTGCCGACGGCCAGGCCGACTTCTCCTTCTCGGTGTACAACAGCGACAAAGAAAAAGCACTGCGCGTCATCGAGGACATCCGTGGCGATGTGCCGTATCGCGAGGTGACCTCCGAGGACAATCTCGTCAAGGTGTCGATCGTCGGCGCAGGCATGGTGAGCCATCCCGGCGTCGCAGCCAAAATGTTCGAAGCAATCTCGGCGCTCGGCGTCAGCATCAAGATGGTCAGCACGTCCGAGATCAAATGCTCCTGCGTCATTGAGGCTGAACCGCTTCATGACGTCGTGCGGGCGCTCCATACCGCCTACAATCTCGATACGGAAGAGCAAGTGTTCGTCGGCGGTCCGCAGGATCGTCGCGAATAGACCTTGTCTCGCCGCATCAATCGATACAGCCCCCGGCATCGTAGCCGGGGGCTGTTGTGCGTTGATCCGCCGCGAACCGGTGACCGGGACCGCAGAGTAGAGCGTGACGAAGCTCAGCCCAACCGCTCGCTGATCATCGTGAAAATCTTATATAAAATCGCTGTGATGCCGGCCGCCATCAGCGGTCCGACCGGTATGCCGCGCAGGAACACGATGCCAAGGATCGAACCGATGACGAGGCCAACGATCAATTGCGGATCATACTTCAGCATCTCCAGCCCTTTGCCGTTGACATAGGTAGCGATCGCTCCGCCGGCCAATGCCAGCCAGCCCGGCCACGACGTCAGCGCTGCGGTAATCTCGCGGAGCTGGATGCGGCCGGAGGCGAACGGCACCAACACGCTGAAGGTCAGGAACAGCAAGCCAAGCTCCAGGCCCCGACGTTCAATCGTCGGCAAATATCGGTCTAAGTGGATCAGCTTGACAACTAACAGGACGCAGGCCGCTGTCGAGATAATCGGCGACTTTCCGATCAAGCCGACGATGATCAAGCCGACAAGGATAATCTCTCCAACCATCATTGCAAGCATCTCCCGCTCCGCTGACTCGGGGCGGTACAAGCCCCTCCCCCACTATATGCCGCACAGCGGTGTATTAGACCGGCCCTAGGGCGAGCTGCTAAATCACATAATCAAACACGACAGCGGCTTCCAGAGCTACGGCGGCAGGGAAGGTGTCGGAGCGCAAACCGCGTCGCATCGCCTCAAGCGTCAGGACATCCGTCGGCTGGATGTTACCCAGATTGACATTCAAGCCAAGCTTGCGCAGCAGCGCCAGCTGCTGTTGCTTTTGCGGTGCCTCCCATAGGAAACGCGATAAGTCGCCGAAACGGCGGCGAATCGTCTCAAGCTCGTCATCGCTGCAGCGGCCTTCGCTGTCGAACAGGCCGACGCCAACGCCCGACTCGCGGGCTTCGATGGATACAAGCTCTGCCCCCGCTTCCCAATCCGCTTCGGCGGTTGCGGCGAGCGCATCGAGATCGATGCGAAAGCCATCCGTTTTTTTGCCATATTCCGTATAGACCTGCAAGCTCCGCCGAAGTCCTGCCTTGATCAGCGCATCCCGATCCGCGCGAGGCAGCTCGATCGTACCGTCGGATACCTCGATCGTGTCATAGCCCATTTGACAGACTCGTTCCAGGAAAGCCTCCTCCACGCCATGACGCACTGCCGTCTCCAGCAAGGTGCCCCCTGGCATTATCCGGATGCCTCTTCGGCGCGCCAGGCGGATCTTGCTGGCCAGCAGATCTTCATCATAGAGCGCCGACGTTCCGAAGCCGAGTTTGATGCAATCCATATAGTCGCCCGAGGTTTCGATCAAATCGCTGAATGCATGCCAGCCCAGGCCTTTGTCGATCACCATCGTCCTGCCGCAGTCAGTCTGTCTGGCAAGCCCCGTCCTGCGAAGTTCGCGCCGGGATTCGCGTTCGCCGATCGGGTCGCACAGTAGCGGGTGCCATCCTGTGCGTGAAATTGTCTCCATAAGCCATTCTCCCTCGCTCGTAACGTTAAATGGTAAAGCATGCGCCTAAGTTATCTTTTGGCTCACTATATGCTCCGGGCGGCGGGCTGGTGTCTGTATGCCTAGAAAACCGATCTTTTTGAACACGCACTAAAAGGACAACCTCTCGCATAGGATAGGAGAGAAGCGGCATAGAGAAAGGGGGAAAAGGCATGGACAGATTGGTCTTGGCGATGGCGGTGCTGAGGATCTGCTCTGGCGCCATCGAGATGGGGGCGGCGCTGCTGATGCTGAAGTTCAATCAAATCGAGAAGGCGTTGGCAGTGAATGCGTCGCTGGCACTGGTCGGACCGCTCATCCTGATCTCGACCATGACGATCGGCCTGGTCGGCATCTCGGACAAGCTGTCAGCGGTCAAAATGGGATGGGTGCTCGCAGGGGTCGCTTGCCTGTTGATCGGCATCCTGAAAAAGTAAGCGGGATGGCGGGCCGCTGTCATAATCCCGCATCTGCCGCATAGACTGGAGTACAACAGGAGGACAAACTGCCGGGAGGGATGCGCAATGTGGAGTCGGATCAAGGGGGTACTGCCGCAGACGTTGCAGACGTTGCTGGATCGCCTGCCGGCGCAGGCGCAAGCCGAACTGGAGGAGATCCGTATCCGTGAAGGCCGTCCGCTGGAGATCGGCTGCGGTGGACGATCGTTGTTCGTCGGAAGCGACGGCCGTCTGTGGGAATCGCCGAGCGACGGGGTGTACAAGCCGGATGCGCTGCTCTGTCGCCAACTGCTCGAAAAAATAACAAAGCACTCGCTCTATGCCATGGAGGAAGAGCTGCGGCGCGGCTATATTACGGTCGAGGGCGGCCATCGCATCGGACTGGCCGGTCGCACCGTCCTGGAGGGCGGAGCGGTCCGCGGCATCCGCGACGTCAGCGGATTTAATGTACGAATCGCCAGAGAGGTGAGAGGAGCGGCCGACGGCATCCTGCCGCAGCTGCTGGACAGGCAGCGGCAATCGATCGCTTCGACGCTCATCCTGGGTCCGCCGCAGCAAGGCAAAACGACGCTGCTCCGCGATCTCGCCCGCAGCGTCAGCACAGGTAACTGGCATCATCCCGATGCGGTTTCGTGGAGCGGACGCAAGGTCGGAATCGTCGACGAACGGTCGGAGATCGCCGCCTGTTATCGGGGAGTGCCGGCCTTTGATGTCGGGCCGCGTACCGATGTGATGGATGCTTGTCCAAAGGCCGAGGGGATGATGATGCTGGTGCGCTCGATGTCGCCGGAGGTAATCGTCATCGACGAGATCGGCAGCCGGGCGGACGCGGAGGCGATCCGCGAGGCGAGTCGGGCCGGGATCCGGCTCGTCGCGACCGCTCACGCCTACGATCTGGAGGATGCTCAAGAGCGCCCGCTGCTGCGCGAGCTTATCGAAGAGGGCGTCTTCGACAGCGCTGTAACGATGCGTCGGACGGGCAGGGCGGTGCGATGCAGCGTGCAATCGCTCGCGCCAGCCTCCAGGCGCGGCTTTGGCCGTCAGCTCCCGTCCGCTCGCGGCCATCCGCTAGGGGCGGCAGAGGGGGGCGGGTATGGTTAAGCTGCTGGGCGCCCTGCTCATCCTGTTCGCGGGCACGATGCTCGGGTTCCAGCAGGCGGCCCGATTCGCCGAGCGGCCGCGCCAGATCCGTCAACTCGGACAGGCGCTGCAACGGCTGGAGACCGAGATCGGATACGGCTACACACCGCTGGACGAAGCGCTCAGGCGTGCGGCCGCATCGCTGGCCGAGCCGGCTGCGGCGATGCTGAGCGAGGCGGCGGAGCGTCTGGCGGGCGGGGCCGAGGAGAGCTTCCGCGACTGCTGGGAGGCGGCGCTGAGGGCGCACTGGCCTCGCACGGCGATGAAGCGCGCCGACCTCGACATCCTGCTGCAGTTGGGCACGCTGCTCGGCATTAGCGACAGGGAGGATCAACTCAAGCATTTGCGGTTGGCGCTGCTGCAGTTGCAATCGGAAGAGGATGCGGCACGGGAGGACCAGGTCCGGTATGGGAAAATGTGCAAAAGCTTGGGGATCCTGGCCGCTGCGCTGATCGTTATTCTGATGGTGTAGTGGGGTGCCGAACAGATGAACATGGATGTCAGCGCAATATTTCAAATCGCAGGTATCGGCATCATCATCGCGATGATCCATACTGTGCTCAAGCAGATGGGCAAGGAAGATATGGCTCATTGGGTAACGTTGATCGGTTTTGTGGTTGTGCTGTTTATGGTCGTTCGCATGCTGAACGATCTGTTCCAGGAGATTAAGGATATTTTCCTGTTTCAATGAATGCGGGGGCCGACGCGGCAGTGGCGGTCTTCAGCCTTGGTGGGTGAGCGTTATGGACATGGTGCAGATCGTCGGGGTCGGCCTTATCGCCACGCTGTTGATCGTCGTCGTCAAGGAGCAGAAGCCGATGTTTGCCTTTGTACTCGCCGCCTTTACTGGCATCTATCTATTCTTGTTCCTGATCGGCAAGATCGATATCATCATCCGGGTGCTGCAGGACTTGGCCAGCCGCTCGGGCGTGCCGACCATCTACTTGGAGACGATCCTGAAAATCATCGGCATCGCCTACATCGCCGAGTTCGGCGCCCAGATCGTGCGCGACGCCGGTCAGGAGAGCATTGCGTCCAAGATTGAATTTGCCGGCAAGGTGCTCATCCTGGCGATGGCGGTGCCGATCATCAGCGTGATCGTCGAGACGGTCCTGAACTTGCTGCCGGCGGGGAGCTGAAGCTATGAAACGGTGGATTGCCACACTTGCGCTGTTGCTGCTCCTGCTGCTGCTGTTGCCTGCTGCCGGCGCGTACGCCGCACCGGCCGATGGAGCCGCGAGTCCGCAGCAGCTGGCGCGCGATACCGCCGAGCAGCTCGATATGAGCGAGGTGGAGCGGT
Source organism: Paenibacillus sp. 598K (assembly GCF_003851045.1). Taxonomy (GTDB): domain Bacteria; phylum Bacillota; class Bacilli; order Paenibacillales; family Paenibacillaceae; genus Paenibacillus_D. The sequence goes on from NZ_BFBX01000011.1 coordinate 59,791, forward strand.
ACTGGAGCCTGCTGATGTCGGAGTACGGCGGGGATTTCCCCGAAGAGCGGCTACCCAGCTTCGTCGAGATGATCCTCCCGGGGGGCGAGGGGCTGAAGCTGGCTACGGTCGCAGGCGGCCTGCTGCGCTATCTGCTGCATGAGGTGCTCTACAACGGCAAGCTGCTCGTAACGATCGTGCTGCTGACCGTATTCAGCATGATGCTGGAGACGCTGCAGACAGCCTTCGAGCGGCGCTCGGTGAGCAAGGTGGCTTATGCTGTCGCTTACATGGTGATGATCATCCTGGCGATCAACAGCTTCCATGTCGCGATCGGCTACGCACGGGATGCGATTAGCTCGATGATCGACTTTATGATGGCGATGATCCCGCTGTTGCTGACCTTGCTGGCTTCGATGGGCAGCATCGTGACGGTGTCGGTGATGCATCCGCTGATTATCTTCATGATCCATACGGTAGGCACGGTTATCTACACGGTTGTCTTCCCGCTGCTGTTCTTCTCGGCTGTGCTGCATATCGCCAGCAGTCTGTCCGACCGCTACAAGGTGACCCAGCTCGCCGATCTGCTGCGCAACCTCAGCGTCGGGCTGCTGGGGGTGCTGCTCACGGTGTTCCTCGGCGTCATCTCGGTACGCGGCGCAACCGGGGCGGTCACGGACGGCGCGGCCATCAAGACGGCCAAGTTCCTTACAGGCAACTTTGTCCCGGTGGTTGGACGGATGTTCTCCGACGCGACCGACACCGTGATGTCGGCCTCGCTGCTGCTCAAGCACGCCGTCGGCATCGCCGGCGTCGTCATCCTGCTGCTGCTCTGCGTCTTCCCTGCAGTGAAGATCCTGACGCTGGCGCTTATCTACAATGTCTCCGCCGCGATCCTGCAGCCACTCGGCGAGAGCCCGATTATCGTCTGCTTGCAGACGATCGGCAAGTCGATGATTTATGTGTTCGCCGCTCTCGCTGCGGTCAGCCTGATGTTTTTCCTCGCTGTGACGATCATCCTCACGGCAGGCAACGCGGCGATCATGGCCAGGTGATGGCAGTCTATCGGAGGTGAGGCATGATGGCTTGGCTGGTGGAGTGGCTAAGGCAGATCATCGCGATCGTCCTGCTGGCCGGCATCGTCGAGCTGCTGTTGCCAAGCAACGCCTATCAGCGCTACGTCCGGCTGGTGCTCGGGCTGTTCATCCTGCTGGCGCTGCTCTCGCCGATCCTGACGCTGCTGCAGGGCGAGCTGGGGACCCGGCTCGAGGCGAGCATCCGCGACTGGCAAAGCACCGCGAATCGCCAGCTAGCGGATGGCAGCGAGTCGCTGGCAGAGGTCCAGCGCCAGGCCGACGGATTGCGGGAGCGGCAGCAGGAGCAAGTGGCGCAGCTCGCCGCAGCCAAGGTCGGCGCCGAGATGGCCGAGGAGATCGCTCGCCGCAGCGGCATCCCGGCGCCGGAGGTGGCAGTGACGCTCGCTGCCGAGCGGGACGGCTACTGGCGGATCGAGACGGTCCGGGTCACGCTCGTGGCACGATCGTCTGATCGGGCAAGCACCGACAGCGGCAAGTCGGGCAGCGGCGAGCCGATCGAGCCGATCGCTATCGACGTATGGCTGGGCGAGTCCGTCAGCACGCCGGTCGGCACGCCCTTGTTGTCTGAGGAGCAAACGAGCCGCGAAGCGGCGCCGCGCTGGCAGACGGCGATCAGGACGATCCTGCAGGATGGCTGGGGCGTGGCTGCCGAGCGGGTGGAGGTGCTGCAGGCGGACGGAGAATAAACGAAGGCTGGAAGGAGGGGCACGCATGGCCAAATGGCTGGATCAGATCGAGGCATGGGTAGGAGGGGGGCCTTCCGGGCCGAAGCGGGTCCGAACGGTGCGCTGGCTGTTGTTGCTCGGCTGCCTCGGGATCGGACTGATGATCGCCCAGTCATTCATCCACTTCGAGGACGTCGCGCCTGTCGTCGATCAGCCAAAGGCGGAAGATACGTCGCCCAGCCCGGCATTCGGCGCCTCCGACGATGAGCCAGACTCGATCTTCGCAGCGATCGAGCGTCCGCTCGAGCAGCGGCTCAAGGAAATCCTGGAGAAGATCGTCGGCGTCGGCTCGGTCGATGTGCTGGTGACCGTGGAGTCGACCGAGGAAGCGGTCGTGCAGCGCAACATCAAGGAGTCGGAGCAGCTCTCGGACGAGACGGACAAAAACGGCGGCAAGCGCCATGTCGCCTCGACGACAACCGACGGGCAAATCGTACTGTACGAGGTGGCGGGCGAGAAGCGGCCGTTCGTGACGAAGACGATCAAGCCGCGCATCCGCGGCATCCTCATCGTCGCCCGCGGCGCCGAGGACCAGACGGTGCGGAGCCTGCTGCTCGATGCGGTGCAAAAAGGATTCCAGGTGCCTGCTCACCGCATCTCTGTGGTGCCGAGCAAGCAGCCTTGATTGATAAAATGCAGGGAACATAAAACTCATATAAAAGGAAGGTTGATAATCGATGAATACGAAACGTCAGACGATCTGGTTGGTCTCGATGCTGTCGCTGATGGTCATTCTCTCGGCCTACTATCTGTTCACGGAAGACGCAACGCCGCAAGATATCACAGACGCCAAGGGCATCACCGATGTCGTGCTCGGAGAGGGCGCCACGGAGGCAACCAGCGCCGGGATGCCTGGTCTCACCGAGGAGATCATCGTCACTGAGGATGAGCACATTGGCGGCAAGGACAACGCGGAGCCGACCAGCGAGGCGGACCAGGAAGTGCTGAACATCCTGAAAGAGCAGCAGGCGATCAGCAGCGATTACTTCACGCAACAGCAGTACTTGCGGGCCGAGCAGCTGAGCTCCGAGGTCGATCGTCTCTACGGCATCGTCACCGACATGAGCCAGGACCCCGAGGACGCCTCCGAGGCGATTGCGCAGCTCGATACCATCCAGGAGGTCGACGAGAAGATCAGCGGTCTGGAGGAGGAACTGGGCAGCGAGTTCAACAAGGTGGCGATTACGCCGGAGGCGGATAAATACAAGGTCGTCGTCCAGAGCGAAAACCTGGAGCGCGGTCAGGCTGCCGGCATCCTCGACAAAGTCATGCGCGCCTTGAATGTGTCGCCGGAGCAGGTTACCGTGCAGTTTGTGCAGTAAATGACGGCACCAAAAGAACGCTTAAACGAGTTCATCCCGACCGGGCTGCCGCAGCCCGGTCGGGAATGTTTTTTGGCCAAGTGGCGATATGCGTCGCAAAACCGCGCAATGGAGGGGAAATTATGACTCGTTTCTCAAAATCGGTTGTGATATAATACTTACGTTATGTTCGATTCTGTGCTTCACAACTGTTAAGGAGTGAATGATACGATGTTCAAACTGAGCGAAATCAAAGAGCTGATCAAGCTGGTCGATCAGACTTCCGTCCAAGAGCTCGAGCTCGAAAACGAAGGCGCCCGCCTGTTGATCCGCAAACCGGGCAAAACCGAAGTGGTCAATATTCAAAGCGCGCCGATAACGCATACATATACACAACCGGGCATTGCGCCGACTGCTCCACAGACGGGAGCCGCTCCGGCCGAGCAGTTGTCCTCGCCTGCAGCCGTTCCGGCCCCAACGCCGGTCGATAACCTGCACAAAATCGTCTCGCCGATGGTAGGCACCTTCTATCGCGCCTCCTCGCCGGAAAACCCTGTCTATGTTCAGGTCGGCGATCGCGTCGGCGAGAAGACTGTCGTGTGCATCCTCGAAGCGATGAAGCTGATGAACGAGCTTGAAGCCGAGGTCCGCGGAGAGATTGTGGAGATCCTGGTAGAGAACGGCCAGCTCGTCGAGTACGGTCAGCCGCTGTTCCTGGTCAAGCCGGAGTAACGAAGTCTCTTTTCGAAAGGAGTTCGACGGGTGGAATTTCAAAAAATATTGATCGCCAACCGCGGCGAGATTGCGGTTCGCATCATTCGCGCTTGCCGCGAGATGGGCATCGGCACCGTAGCGGTATACTCGGAAGCGGACCGCGACTCGCTGCATGTCCGACTGGCGGACGAAGCTTACTGCATCGGTCCGACGGCTTCCAAAGACAGTTATCTCAATCTGACCAACATTATGAGCGTCGCGACCTTGACGGAATGCGACGCCATTCATCCCGGATACGGCTTCCTGGCGGAGAACGCGAACTTCGCCGAGATCTGCGATTCGTGCAACATCGCCTTCATCGGACCATCGCCTGACGCGATCAGCCGGATGGGCGACAAGTCGGTCGCCAAACAGACGATGAAGGAGGCCGACGTGCCGATCATCCCCGGCTCCGACGGCCTGATCGAGGACGTCGACGACGCGGTCGCGATCGCTCGCGATATCGGGTATCCGGTCATCATCAAGGCTACCGCAGGCGGCGGGGGCAAGGGGATCCGGATCGCTGAGGACGAGGCTTCGCTCGTCCAGCAGATCACGATGGCGCAGCAAGAGGCCGAGAAAAACTTCGGCAACGCCGGCGTCTATCTGGAGAAATATCTGACCGGCATGAAGCATGTGGAGATCCAGATCATCGCCGACAAGCATGGCAACGCGGTTCATCTGTTCGAGCGAGACTGCTCGATCCAGCGTCGCCGGCAGAAGCTGATCGAGGAAGCTCCGTGTCCGGTGCTCTCGCCGGAGCTGCGCGAGCGGATGGGACAGGCGGCGGTGCGCGCTGCGCTCGCCGTCGATTATTCGGGCGCCGGGACACTGGAGTTTTTGCTTGGCCCGGACGGCAATTTTTATTTTATGGAGATGAACACCCGGATTCAGGTCGAGCACCCGGTCACCGAGATGATCACGGGCATCGATCTGATCAAGGAGATGATCTCCGTTGCCGAGGGCAAGCCGCTCTCCTTCCGTCAGGAGGATGTGCAGATCAACGGCTGGTCGATCGAATGCCGGATCAACGCGGAGGACTCGGAGCGCAACTTTATGCCTTCTCCGGGCCAGATCGGCTTCTACCTGCCTCCGGGCGGCCCAGGAGTGCGGGTCGACAGCGGCGCGTATCCCGGCTATGTGATCTCGCCGCATTACGATTCGATGATCGCCAAGCTGATCGTCTGGGGGGCGACGCGCGAGGAAGCCTTTGCGACGATGAAGCGGGCCTTGTCCGAATTTGCGATCGAAGGCATCCGGACGACGATTCCTTTCCATCTCAAGCTGCTAAATCACCCCAAGGTCATTCAAGGTAATTTCGATATCAAATTCCTTGAGGAGCATGACTTGAACTAGCTATCGTACCGGGCGTCAGACCTTGTCTGCGCCATTTGATCGCGTTTGTCATAATTCTTGGCAAATGGTATAGTATAGAGAATAAGAAGCGGATAAGCTCTTGCGGAAGCGATAGACGGTTCCGCATTTTATGGGAGGTGTACAATGCAAATGAGCACAATTGCTGCGGATTACGAGAAAACGGATATGGGAACGATTCAGATCGCGCCTGAAGTCATAGAAGTGATCGCTGGCCTCGCTACGATCGAGGTGCCTGGCGTCGCTGGCATGAGCGGAGGCTTCGCGGGCGGAATCGCCGAGTTGCTTGGCCGCAAAAACCTCTCCAAGGGCGTCAAGGTCGAGGTAGGACAACGCGAAGCGGCGATCGACGTCTCCATTATTGTGGAGTATGGCAATCGGATTCCTGATATCGCTTCGGAGATCCAGCAAAGCGTCAAGCGCTCGATCGAGACGATGACCGGATTGCTCGTTGTTGAAGTGAACGTTCATATCCATGACGTCCATTTCAAGGCAGCCGAAAAGCTGGAGGACGAGGACACGGCCGTCAATCGGCTGAAGTAGTTACGATGACATTTCGGACCCCCCTCGTGAAGGGCTTGCCAGCTCGGCACAGGGGGGATTTTGTTTGAAATCGCAGTTCATGCGTCAAGCGCCAAAGGAGGCCAGACGATTGATTAAAATAGTGGACAGGCTTCTCTTATTTATCTACAGTCTTATCATCGGCGCATTATCAGTCGTCATCGTGGCGCTCGCCGCCCGGTGGATCCCGCAGGCGACGACCAATCTATGGGTGCGCGAGCTGTATAGCGGCAAGCTGTGGCTGATGGTGACCATCATCGCTGTTGCGGTCGCCCTCCTGCTGATCAGCCTTCGTTTCTTCTACGTCTCTGTCAAGCGCGGCAACGCCGCTGCCCCTTCGATCGACCAGCGCACCGAGTTCGGCGATATCCGCATCTCGATGGAGACCGTGGAGAATCTGGCGCTCAAGGCCGCAGGCAAGCAGCGCGGCGTCAAGGATCTGAAGGCTCGCATCCGGGTGGCTGAAGCGGGGCTAATCATCATGCTGCGCGCTGTCGTCGATGGCGAGAGCTCGATCCCTGTGTTGACCGAGGACATTCAACGCGCAGTCAAGAACCATGTCGAGGAGGTCACTGGCATTCCCGTGGCCGATGTTACGGTGTTCGTCGCTAACATCATCCAGACCCAGACGTTCAAGAGTCGTGTGGAATAGAGGTGACGAATCCGATGTGGAGGGAATATTGGCTGCAATATCGGGGACGTATCGCAGGCATGACGCTTGCGGTATTTTTGGGGATGATCTATCTGATCGCAGGATTCTGGGATATGCTGTTCGTTGCGTTGCTGCTGTGGATCGGTTATTTTTTTGGCAAGCAGAAGGACGAGGCGGCTCCTCCCATGATCCCCTGGGGACGGATAACGGACTGGCTCACCGACCGCTGGCGCTGGTTCAAATAAATCCTGTGATTTCCTCCTTTCGTTCGTCTAAGGCGAAGGACGTCCGGTCAAGCCGGCCGCCAGCGGGAGGAAGTCATAGGTTTTTTGGGATTCTGGGGACATCAGGATCAGGACAAAACGTATCAATCAAGGAGGTTCCATGAAACGAAGACTGGCTCGTGAAATAGCGGTACAGGGACTGTACCAGATGGAAATGAATGACGTGAATGCTGCTGATGCTGTGGACATGCTGGTGGAGGAAGCGGCGCAGGAAGACAATGAGCTCGGTGCGGACCGGGGCGAGATGGCCAAAATCGACGCTTATGTACGCGAGTTGGTGAGCGGAGTCATCGAGCAGCGTCAAAGCATCGACGATATGCTGCAGCAATTCCTGACGGGCTGGCAGGTCGACCGTCTCTCGCGCGTCGACCGTCAAGTGCTGCGGCTCGCTTGTTATGAAATGGTCTACCGCGACGATGTGCCGCCCAAGGCGGCGCTCAACGAAGCGATCGAGCTGGCCAAGCACTTCGGCACGGACGAGTCGGGCAAATTCGTCAATGGCGTGCTGGGCAAGCTGCTGGGCGCCCTCGATCAGCTAAAATCCCGTTCCGAAGACGCATCTGCAACTTAACGATAAGAGAGGAGTCTGGTTATGAGCGCACAACGAATTGAAGGCAAAGAGATATCGGCAGCGATCCGCGAGGAAATCCGACAGGAGGTGCAGCGGCTGCACGGTCACGGCATCACGCCTGGCCTCGCCGTCGTGCTCGTCGGGGAAGATCCGGCATCGCGCGTCTACGTTTCGAGCAAGGACAAAGCCTGTCAGGAGCTCGGACTGTACTCGGAGGTACACCGGCTGCCGGAGGATACGACGCAGGAGGACCTGCTGGCGTTGATCGACCGTCTGAACCGCCAGACGACGATCCATGGCATCCTGGTGCAGCTGCCGCTACCTAGGCATATCGACGAGAAGGCGGTCATCGACGCGATCGCGGTCGAGAAGGATGTCGACGGCTTTCACCCGATGAGCACCGGCAATCTGATGATCGGCGACGACAGCCTGCTCCCATGCACGCCGGCCGGCTGCATCGAGCTGCTGAAGCGCTCTGGCGTGGAGATCGCGGGCAAGCACGCTGTCGTCATCGGGCGCAGCAATATCGTCGGCAAGCCGGTAGCGATGTTGCTCCTGCGCGAGCATGCGACGGTGACGATCTGCCACTCGCGGACGGCCAACATGGCGGAGATCGCTCGCAGCGCCGATATCCTCGTCGTCGCGATCGGCAAGGCCAAGGCAATCGACAAGTCGTATATTAAGCCTGGGGCTACAGTGATCGACGTTGGCATCAACCGGCTCGACACCGGCAAGCTGGCAGGGGACGTCGATTATGAGGATGTGCTCGACACAGCGGGGCTGATCACGCCGGTACCGGGCGGCGTCGGACCGATGACGATTACGATGTTGCTGGGCAACACGCTGAAGGCCGCAAAGCGCCTGAATGGCATCGGAGACTGATCGGATGGCGGAGCAACCGCGCATCTATTCGATCAAGGAGCTGAATCGATACATCCGGATGAAGCTGGAATCGGACAAGCTGCTCTCCGACATCTGGCTGCGCGGAGAGATCAGCAACTTTACGCATCACTCCAGCGGCCATATGTACTTCACCTTGAAGGACAAGGACAGCCGATTAAAATGCATTATGTTCAGCTCTCATAATCAACGCCTTCCCTTTATCCCGAAAGAGGGGATGAAGGTGATGGCGCGCGGCAATATCTCGGTCTACGAGCGGGATGGCAATTATCAATTTTATGCGATACAGATGCAGCCGGACGGGCTCGGCAGCCTCTATCTCGCCTTCGAGCAGTTGAAGCAGAAGCTGGAGGGCGAAGGGATGTTCGACAGCGGCCGGAAGCGGTCGCTGCCGTTGTTTCCGCGCGCAATCGGCGTCATCACTTCGCCTACCGGCGCGGCGGTGCGGGACATCCTGACGACGCTGGAGCGACGTTATCCGCTCATCCCTGTACTGGTCGCTCCGGTGCTCGTCCAGGGCAAGGGGGCGGCCCCCTCGATCGTAAGGGCGATCGAGCTGATGAACCGTCTCGGCGAAGCCGATGTGCTGATCGTCGGGCGGGGCGGCGGCTCCCTGGAGGAGCTCTGGGCCTTCAATGAAGAGAGCGTAGCTCGCGCCATCTCAGCTTCGGCGATCCCGGTCATCTCGGCGGTCGGTCACGAGACGGACTACACGATCGCCGACTTCGTCGCGGATCTGCGGGCCGCGACGCCGACGGCAGCTGCCGAGCTGGCGGTGCCGCATCAGGCGGAGCTGCGGCAGCAGCTCCAGCGGCTCCGCCAACGGCTACAGCAGTCGCTGCGCAGCAAGCTGGAACAGGAGAAGCAGCGGCTTAGACGCTTGCAAAGGTCGCCGCTGTTCGTCCACCCGCGGCGATACTTGCTGGAGCCTGCCGAACGGCTAGACCGGCTGCGGGAGCAACTGCAGCAGCGTACGGCGCGGCGGCTAGCGGCTGCCGGAGAGCGGCTCGGACGCGCCCGCGCCCGTTTGGCTGGTCAGCATCCCGGCGTCCAGGCAACCTATGCCCGACGTCGGCTGGCGACGCTGCAGCGGCAGCTGGAGCAGAGCGTCGCAGGCCAAGTACGGATGCAGCGTATGCAGTTGCACGGACTGATCCGCGGGCTGGACGCGCTCAGTCCGCTCAAGGTGATGGGACGCGGCTACAGTCTCGTCTATGACGAGAAGCAGCAGCGATTGATTCGTTCGATCAATGATGTCCAACCCGGCGATCTGGTGCAAGTGAATCTGTCGGACGGGCAGTTGGAGTGTCATGTATGGTCGATGAGAGGAGCGGAAGAACGCGATGGAAACGAATGACAAGTCGGTTAGCTTCGAGGAAGCGATGGAGCAGTTGGAGACGATCGTCGCCCGGCTGGAAAATGGAGATGTGCCGCTGGAGACGGCGATCGAGCTGTTCCAGGACGGGATGAAGCTTTCGCAGCTTTGCGGCAGCAAGCTGGAGCAGGTCGAGCGCCGAATCGAAGCGTTAATCGAGACAGCGGACGGCGTGCAGCGTCAGCCGTTCGCCGAGGCGCACGAGATTAGAGGGGAAGAGGCGTGAAACTGCGATGACGATCGAAAGCTATATCGAAAGGCAAGCGGCACGGATTGACGAAGCGCTGCAGCGCATCCTCCCGGACGAGTGGGATATCCCGGGCAAGCTGCGCGAATCGATGATGTACTCGATTACAGCTGGTGGCAAACGGCTCCGTCCGATCCTCGTTCTGGCGGCTGCCCGGGCAACCCGAGGACTTGAGGAAGTGGAGCGGGCAGCGATGCCGGTCGCCTGCGCGATTGAACTGATCCATACGTATTCGCTCGTGCATGACGACCTGCCGGCGATGGACGATGACGCGGTGCGCCGCGGCAAGCCGACCAATCATATCGTATTCGGCGAGGCGATGGCGGTGCTGGCGGGCGATGCGCTGCTGACGCATGCGTTCTATTGCATAACGAAGGCCGCCGAGCACGAGCTGGTGTCGGCGGAGACGGCGCTTGCGATTACGAGCGATCTGGCACGGCTATCCGGCGCTTGCGGGATGGTAGGTGGCCAGGCGGCGGATATTCTCGGCGAGCAGGGTGTCACTTCATTGGAGGAGCTGGAGTATATCCATCTGCACAAGACCAGCGACCTGGTCACCTTTACGCTGCTGGCCGGAGGGCGGGTAGGCGGCGCGGGGCCGGAGCAGCTGGAGGCGATGGCGGAGTTCGGCCGCAAGCTTGGGCTGGCATTCCAGATCCAGGATGATATCCTCGATCTGGTCGGCGATGAGCAAAAGCTCGGCAAGAAGACGAACAGCGATGTCGCCCAGAGCAAAGTAACGTATCCTTATCTGATTGGGCTGGAAGAGAGTCAGGCCTTGGTCGAGCGGCTTACCGAGGAAGCGAAGGCGAGCCTTGCCAGAGCCGACCTGCGCGAGCCTGAACGTCTGATCGAGATCGCCGATTATTTGATGCGGCGCGATCATTAGTGTCGTTTTCTGGAGCGCAATTGGGTTTATTATAGAATTGTGCTATAATAGCGGAAAAAGTCAGACGTTCATGGACATGAAGTGTTATCAGTCCAGGAAAGCGAGGCAAACACGTGCTGCTGGAACAAATAAAAGAACCGAAAGATCTTAAAGCGCTGTCGCTGAGCGACCTTGAGGAGCTGGCACAGGAAATCCGACAGTTCCTGATCGAGAAGCTGTCTGCGACCGGCGGCCATCTGGCGCCCAATCTGGGCGTCGTCGAGCTGACGCTTGCCATGCACTATTTGTATAATAGTCCCAAGGACAAGTTTATTTTCGACGTCGGCCATCAATCGTATGTGCACAAGATGTTGACCGGCCGGATGGATCGATTCGACACGTTGCGCCAATACAAGGGGCTGTGCGGCTTCGTCAAGCGCTCGGAAAGCGAGCATGACGTGTGGGAAGCCGGACATAGCAGCACCTCATTGTCGGCTGCGATCGGCATGGCGATGGCGCGCGATCTGAAGGGCGAGGACCATAAGGTCATCGCGGTTATCGGCGACGGCGCGCTGACGGGCGGGATGGCGCTGGAGGCGCTCAATCATATCGGCCACGAGAAGCGTCAGCTCATCGTCGTGCTCAACGACAACGAGATGTCAATCGCGCCCAATGTCGGAGCTATCCACAACTATCTCGGCAAGATCCGATCCGACAAGACGTACAAAAAAGCCAAGGATGAGCTGCAGTATCTGCTCAACAAAATTCCGGCGATCGGCGGCAAGCTGGCCAAGACGGCGGAGCGCGTCAAGGACAGCCTCAAATACATGGTCGTATCCGGCGTATTGTTCGAGGAGTTCGGCTTGACGTATCTAGGCCCGGTGGACGGTCACGACCTGCAAAAGCTGGAGGAAGCGTTCCTCCAAGCGAACAATGTCAATGGCCCTGTGCTGCTGCATGTCCTGACGACCAAGGGCAAGGGCTATAAGCCAGCCGAGGCCGACTCGCATACGTGGCATGGCATATCGCCGTACAAGATCGAGTCGGGTCAAGTGCTCAAGGCGGTCGGACCGCCGATGTACACGCAAGTGTTCGGGGACGCCCTGATCGAGCTGGCCGAGCAGGATGACCGGATTATCGCGGTGACGCCTGCGATGCCGGGCGGGTCCGGCCTGCTGAAGTTCGCGGATCGTTTCCCGGGGCGGATGATCGATGTAGGCATTGCCGAGCAGCATGCGGCGACGATGTCGGCAGCGTTGGCGCTCGAAGGAATGAAGCCGGTATTTGCCGTCTACTCGACGTTCCTGCAACGGGCATATGATCAAGTCGTGCACGATATTTGCCGGCAAAATCTGAATGTTGTCTTCGCGATCGACCGCGCAGGCTTCGTCGGCGCGGATGGCGAGACGCATCATGGCGTCTATGACATCGCCTTCCTCCGACACATCCCGAATCTGGTGCTGATGATGCCCAAGGACGAAAATGAGCTGCGGCATATGATGAAGACCGCGCTTGCTTACGACGGCGGACCGATTGCGGTGCGCTACCCGCGGATCAACGGCACCGGCGTTGAGATCGAAGCGGAGATGAAGCCGATCCCGATCGGTACCTGGGATGTCGTCCGCGAGGGCGATTCGGCCGTGATCGTCGCTATCGGTCCGATGCTTCAAGTGGCGGAGGAGGCAGCCGAGCTGCTGAAGCGCGACGGTCTCGGCATCCGCATCGTCAATGCGCGCTTTATCAAGCCGCTCGATGCCGAGATGCTGCGTCAGTTGGCGGCCGAAGGACAGCGTATCGTCGTGCTTGAGGAAGGTTCGCAGCAGGGCGGACTTGGCAGTGCGATCTTAGAGTTCTATTCGGAACAGGACATCCATGATGTGCCTGTCCGCATCGTCGGTATCCCGGACGCCTTCATCGAGCATGGCTCCATTAAGGAGCAACGCAGAGACTGCGGGTTGACAGGAGAGCGTGTCGCGGCGGAACTGATCAAGCTGCTGCCTCGTCAGCACAAGAGCGTATCGACTCAGTAAGCTAGGATTTGGGAGAGAGACATGACGACTGAACGCACGATCAAGGAACGGATTGATCTGCTGCTCGTGGAGCAGGGATTTTATGATAGCCGCGAAAAGGCGAAAGCGGCGCTGATGGCCGGTCTGGTGCTGGTCGACGGCGAGCGGATCGAGAAGAGCGGCACCAAGGTGCCTCGCTCGGCTTCCATTACCGTAAAGGGCGCCCTTCACCCTTACGTTAGTCGAGGCGGGCTCAAGCTGGAAAAGGCGCTCAAGCACTTCGGGATCGACCTGACCGGTGCGACGATGCTGGACATCGGCGCATCCACTGGCGGGTTTACGGACTGCGCGCTCCAGAATGGAGCCTCCTATGTGTATGCGATCGATGTCGGCTACAATCAGCTCGACTGGTCGCTGCGGCAGGATGAGCGAGTGTGCGTCATGGAGCGCACCAACTTTCGTTATATGCAGCCCGAGGATCTGAAGGGACCTGCGCCAGGGTTTGCGACGATTGATGTTTCGTTTATCTCGCTGCGTATCATTCTGCCTGCTCTGGCGGGATTGATCGCCAGCGGAGCGGGCGTGATGGCGCTCATCAAGCCGCAGTTCGAGGCGGGGCGGGAGAAGGTAGGCAAGCAGGGCGTCGTGCGGGACCCCGCAGTACATGAAGATGTGCTGCGACACGTGCTTAGCTTTGCTGCCGAGCTGGGCTTTGCACTGCAAGGCCTGACTTTTTCTCCGATTACGGGCGGAGAGGGCAACATCGAATTTCTGGCCTACTGGCTCTGGCGGCCTGGCCAAGAGGTCTCCGAGATCGATCAGGAGCAGATTGCACAGATCGTCCGAGAGGCGGGAGTGACCTTTGCGGCAGGCAAGACCAAGCGATAGCTGCTATACGAGCGATGCGACAGAAAATGTTGCATCGTTTTTGTTTTGGTTAGGGACATCACGGCAGTGCTGATAAAAGTAGTCCTCACCTGGCAGCTTGACATTAATCATAATTTTTTTGTTTTGGGTATAGCCAGACGGACAACAATTTGGTACACTAATATCGAAGCAAACAAGTGTTCGTAAACTGTGTAACAGGAATTTCATCCGCCCGTAGCGAAGTGTATGGTACATCCATTCACAAATGAGCAAGTTTAAAAAAATTGGTTTGCTTCATTTTTAAACTTGCTCAAAAAAGAGGCGGTGGGGAATGGCTGACTGGTTTATTATGTTCGTCGTCGGAGCACTCTTTCTAATATGGGTCTATAAGCGATTTTACGTCTGGCTCCACGAACCGGTGACGAATCGGCTCATCCTGCTCGACAACGGTGAGGAGCCGGATGGAGCGGATCGTCATGTACAGCTGTTGGAGGAGGCGGGCTATAGCGTCACTTCCGCCAGGCATCGGATCCCGATCGGCGTCGGACTGGACGGGGAGATGCTGAGCAGCAGACTTTATATTGACTATGTCGCGGAGAAGCGCGGCGAACTGTTTTTGGTCAAGACAGCCAGAGAGCGCATGCCGATGGATTGGACAGGCAGCGGCGTTCGCGACCGATTGCTGGTCTATTCCTTGCTGGTTCCCCACAGCGCAGGTATATTGTACGTCGATGCGAAGAATAATCAGATTCGTACAATTACCTTTCATGTGAATGAATGACAGAAGGGGGGATGCTCATGAAAGGCTTTCGACAGATCAAGATTAAGGAATTGATCGCCAAGCATGACATCGAGACGCAGGAAACGCTGGTGGACATGCTGCGGAGCAGCGGTCTGCAGGTGACTCAGGCGACCGTATCGAGGGATATTAAGGAATTGCAGCTGATCAAGGTTCCCACCGATGCAGGAGGCTATAAATATGCGATTCCGCAGGAGCATCGCATCAATCCGATCCACAAGCTGAAGCGAGCGCTGCTCGACCATTTCGTCCATATCGACTATACCGATCATCTGGTCGTTATGAAGAGCTTGCCCGGCACGGCCAATGCCTTTGGATCGCTGATCGACAATTTGGAATGGGAAGAAATCATGGGGACGATATGCGGCGATGACACGATCCTCATCATCTGCCGGAAGACGGAGCATAGCAGCGAGGTTGTCGAGCGTCTGCTATCGTTTATGAATGCGAATGAAAGTTAAGGGACAATTGCTGAAAAATAAGTAAAGGAGAGGTTAACTATGCTTCGAGAATTATCCATCCGCAATCTGGCGGTGATCGAACAGGTGACAGTTGGTTTCCATCAAGGCTTTCATGTGCTCACAGGCGAAACGGGAGCCGGCAAGTCCATCCTGATCGACGCGCTCGGATTAGTCGCAGGCGGCCGAGGGGCGGCAGATATGGTGCGCCATGGCTGCGACAAAGCGGAGATCGAAGCGATGTTCGACCTCTCGGATACTCATCCGGTATGGTCTGTATTATCCAGACTCGGAGTCACAGCCGACCCGCAGGAGATGCTGGTCATCCGCAGGGAAATATCCACTCAGGGTAAAAGCGTAAGTCGAATCAATGGCCAACTCGTCAATTTAACGATGCTTCGCGAGGTCGGGGAATGTCTCATCAATCTGCATGGTCAGCATGAGCATCAGTCGCTGATCAAAACCGAAAAGCATCTGGAGTGGCTGGATCTGTACGCGGGCATACCTCTCATGGAGAAGAAGCGGCTTTACCAGGTCGCTTACCGCAAGCATCAGCAGATCCGCACCAAGCTAAGGGAGCTGGAGGATAGCGCCCGCCAGAATATGCAGATGTTGGATCTGTACCGTTTCCAAATCGAAGAGATCTCGGCGGCTTCCCTCGTCATCGGCGAGGATGAAGCGCTTATCGAGGAGAAGCGCCGGCTGGCGCATGCCGAGAAACGGCTGGATTATGCCTCGGAAGCGTATTCCTTATTGCAGGCTGCAGGCGGTTTGGAGAAGCTTGGGGCTGCATTGGCCAGGCTGGAGGATATCCGGGCTTACGACCATGCCGTGCTGGACCCGCTCGTCGAGCAGCTACAGTCCGCGTATTATCAGGCTGAGGATGCGGCGTTCCAACTGCGCGGTTACCGTGACGGCATCGAAGCCGACCCGGAGCGGCTTGCCTATATTGAAGAGCGGCTCGATTTAATCCATAGCTTGAAGCGCAAGTATGGGGAGACGATACCGGATATTCTGGCTTATCTGGAGCGGATCTCCTCGACAGCGGATAAGCTGGAAAACCGTGATGAATATTGCCAGCAGCTTCGTGCAGAAGAGCAAGCCGCCTATGACGCTGCGATGTCTCAAGCGCTTGCACTGTCTGGACTGCGCCGACATGCAGCGGTTCGTCTGGCCGAGGCGATCGAAAGCGAGCTGAAGCATCTCCAGATGGAGCGGACGACCTTTCGCGTGCATCTGGATCAGCTGCGAGACGGCGAGACGGTGCGTCTGACGGCGCAGGGCGCAGACGAAGCAGTGTTCATGATTGCGCCTAATCCGGGCGAGCCGCTTAAGCCGCTCAACAAAATTGCCTCCGGTGGCGAGATGTCGCGGATTATGCTTGCTTTGAAGGCGATTTTCGCCGGGATTGACCTTGTGCCGGTGCTCGTATTTGACGAGGTCGATACCGGGGTGAGCGGACGGGCGGCTCAAGCGATTGCCGAGAAAATGTCCGACCTTTCCAAGCGCTGCCAAGTGTTTTCGATTACGCATTTGCCGCAGGTCGCGTGCATGGCTGACCATCATTACGAGATCTGCAAAAACATCATTGCGGAGCGTACCTCCACGTCGGTTACAGAGCTGCAGGTCTTTCGGCGTATCGAGGAGCTTGCACGCATGCTTGGTGGCGTCGAAGTAACCGAGAAGACGCGGCATCATGCGCAGGAAATGCTGGATCTCGCGAGTCGTCGCAAAGGGGCGTAGCACAGCCATTTCGGGAATGTTTTGTGGGACATAAAAGGGGGTTGGCGGGGTTACCTTATAGGTACGCCATTGACGGTGTCGACATCGTCATGCGATGGAACCATAGGGAGCGTGAACGCATTGAACTCCAGTCAACGAAAGCGATGGTTCGGTTTGGCATTGGCAATCATCGTTTGCCTGATCGGGCTTTCCTCCCCGTTTCAACACTTCGCATCCTTTCCGAATGAACTTCGCATGTTTGCCGGTCAATCCAAGCAACTGGATTATGCAATGCCGGTACACGCGCAGCTGACGGTGGATCCCGAGGTGGTACGCGTCAATGGATCGACGAACCGATCCGTCCAGGTCAATCTTAATCGCCCGCTCGCACTGGAGCCTTACGGGAGCGGCGAAACCGAGATGACCCTGAAATTATTCGGTACGATTCCCTTCAAAACCGTTAAGGTCAATGTCGTTCCCGATCTTAAGGTCATTCCCGGCGGTCAGACGATCGGCGTCAAGGTCAAATCCGCGGGAATCATGGTCGTCGGTCATCATCAGGTGACGGCCTCCACCCACAAGTTATCGCCCGGCGAAGCAGCCGGAATCGAAGTCGGCGATCTGATCGTCAAGGTAAATGGCGTACATTTGAACGAGGTAGCCAAAGTGGCCGACATGGTCAAAAAAGCTGGCAAACACGGAAAGCCGCTTGAGCTTGTCATCAAGCGTAAAGGTCAGACGCTGAACAAGCAACTGATGCCCGTGTTTGATGTAGAGGATCAAGCCTGGCGGCTCGGACTCTATATACGCGACTCTGCTGCTGGTGTTGGCACTTTGACCTTTTACGCGCCGGATCAAGGCGTATACGGCGCGCTGGGACATGTTATTACCGACATGGATACCCAATCCCCGATTGAAGTCGGCGACGGCGAGATTGTTCAGTCCAATGTTACCTCGATCAACAAAAGCCAAAATGGCGAACCAGGCGAGAAGCGGGCACATTTCCTGAAGAACAGCAAGGTGCTCGGCAATGTAAAACGCAATACAGCGTTTGGCATCTTTGGTCAGATGACCGAATTACCTTCTCATAGTTATGATACCAAGCCTGTGCCGATTGCATTCGCGGAAGAGGTGCAGGAGGGATCGGCCGAGATCTTGACTGTGCTAGACGGACAAAAAGTTGAACGATTTAAGATTGAAGTGTCTCATGTATCCAAACAGCAGTCACCGGCCACGAAAGGCATGGTTATTAAAGTGGTGGACAAAGCGTTGATCGAAAAAACCGGGGGAATCGTACAAGGGATGTCGGGCAGCCCCATTCTTCAAAACGGCAAGCTGATTGGCGCTGTGACGCATGTATTTGTTAATGATCCTTCATCGGGATATGGTTGTTTTATCGAATGGATGCTACAGGACGCGGGTGTGCTACTCAGCCCGTCCGCTTCCAAACTCAAGGCGAGCTAATGCCCGCCTTGAGTTATTTTTTTGTGGAGCCAGCGAATTTGTCGAAAAAAAAAGAAAGTCAACGAAAAAGCACGACTCATGGAACAAAATATTAATTATAAAGCATTGCAAAAAAAAAATAAAGAAAAATAATTTTCGACAGAAGGAAATCGCTAACGGATGTCGAAAACGTGTAGTACGAGCAGAAGTGGCTTCCGTCGAATGGACGTTCAGTAGACCTTCTGCGAGCTTGCTCCATCCAGTAGGAAATTAGATTTCAAAGGGAGGACCCACCATTGCAAAAAGTTGAAGTACTTTTGGCGGATGACAATCGGGAATTTACGAATTTGCTTTCAGAATATATTTCTGAGCAAAATGACATGGTTGTAACTGGTATCGCCTATAACGGTGAAGAAGTACTGCGCCATCTGGAAGAAATGAACAATGTTCCGGATGTCCTGATTCTGGATATCATCATGCCTCATTTAGATGGTCTGGGTGTACTGGAGCGGCTGCGTGAGATGAACCTCCAGTCAATGCCGAAAATTATTATGCTGACTGCATTTGGTCAGGAGAATATTACGCAAAAAGCGGTGCAACTCGGCGCCTCCTACTATATTTTGAAACCGTTCGATATGGAAATTCTCGCCAACCGGATTCGTCAGCTCGTCGGTCACACCTCCGTTACGTCCAGTTCAAGTTTTACAACGAGCAGCATGCCCAAGTCCAATGTTGTGCCGCTCGCCAAAGGCAAAAATCTGGACGCGAATATTACGAGCATCATACATGAAATTGGCGTACCTGCGCATATTAAAGGATACCAGTACCTCCGTGAAGCCATTACGATGGTGTACAACAATATCGAAATTTTGGGGGCCATTACAAAAACGCTCTACCCCGCGATTGCTGAGAAATTCAAGACGACGCCATCCCGTGTCGAGCGTGCGATCCGTCATGCGATTGAGGTCGCCTGGACGCGCGGCAACATCGACAGCATCAGTCACCTGTTCGGCTACACGATCAACATCAGCAAGTCGAAACCGACCAACTCGGAGTTCATTGCGATGGTCGCGGACAAGCTGAGAATTGAGCACAAGGTGTCGTGAAAGGGTTAGGACGGACAGCCATTGCAAAGGTGAGCTGTCAATCAAACGCCGCAACGCCTGGGGATATCCAGCGTGTTGCGGCGCTTGTGCTTTTCAGGAAAATAAAAGCTGTGAGAAGTGGTATAAATCGCGTTTCCAGACGGTGAAATCATGGCCGCCGATCTCTTCGACCCATATATGCGGCACCTGTTGTGCGGCCAAGTAATGATGCGTGCGGTTGCTAATGTACTTGAGCTCGTCGTCTACACCGCAAGATATCCAGAGCAAAGACAGCTCGTCTTTCAGCCTAGCAGGAGCAGGCGCCAGTACTTCAGGCTCGTATGTGTTAGGAGCAGGTGAGAAGGCGCCTACCCATGCGAAGCGGTCCAGATGCCGCAGCCCGAAGTTCAACGATTGGCCACCGCCCATCGACAGTCCGGCAATGGCCCGATGCTCTCGGTCGGTCCGTACCTTGTAATTCGACTCGACATAAGGAATCAAGTCGTCTAACAAATCCTGCTCGAAGGTCGAGAAGGCCTGTACGCGCTCCGGATCAAAAATATCTCCGACTGCCCGATCATCCCTCATCGCCCGACCGTTTGGCATGACGACGATCATCCGCTCCAGCTTGCCCCCCGCATACAAGTTATCAAAAATCGCCTGAGGGCTTCCTTGATCCGGCCACTCCCGTTCGGTGCCGCCGATGCCATGCAGCAAGTACAACACAGAACAGGGCTGTCCCGACTCATAGTCAGGCGGGGTATACACAACTGCTTGACGAGTTGTTCCCACTGTCGAGGATGGATAGCTTACCGTCTCCAGCTTGCCTTGTGGCTGATCCGTTAATGGAAGATCGTAGCCTTCTGGCGCCAGGTTGTAATCCAACTGCCTCGATACGTGTTGTATTTCCTTCATACCTGTTTCCTCCTTCGCATGTTGTTGCTTTCGCTCTCATCGTACCTGCCGTTGCCGATATGTGACAACCGGTCAAAGCATGGTTTTTTCTTGTTGCGAGCGACGCTTGCTGGTTTCAATTTAGACAAGTGTAGTATAGTTGAAGTAATCCGTCTATGCTTGCATGGTCGGAATCAGCAGTTTGGGGAAAGGTGTAAAATTAACTAAGCAAAAGCTAAACATCTGAAAGTCAAATGAGTCTTAAAGTAAGGTATAATTATTGAAAGCGGTTACCAATGCAAGGAGGGGCAGCCTATGTTTAAAGTCGTCCTGGTCGATGATGAAATCTATGCCAGACAGGGGTTAAAGCAATTTACCGATTGGAGCAAGCATGGATTCGATATTATCGCCGAAGCCGCCAATGGCGAAGAGGCACTACATATTATAGAGCAGACTGCGCCGGATCTTGTGGTGACCGATATTCGGATGCCCGAGCTGGATGGACTGCAGCTGATACAAGCCGTAAAGGAACAGACAACGCTGAAGCCTATATTCGTCATCATTAGCGGCTACAACGATTTTAGCTATGCCCAGCAAGCAGTGCGCTTTGGGGTAGAGGATTTTATACTGAAGCCAATCGACGAAGAAGAGATGGAGCAGTTGCTGGCCAAGCTTAACGTAGTCTTGAGCAAACGGCGAGAAGAGCAGGCCGAGCGCAGTCGGGCGCAGATTCAGTTTTATTTCGAACAAATGATCAACGGCCGGATGCCGTTAAGCATGACGGGCGAAGCGGAGGAGGCGCTGCAGCTGCGGGGCCGTAAGATGCGTTACGTGGAGATCGAATTCAACAACTGTGATCTGGTGCCGGGAACCGTCAGTCAGCCTGAAAACCTTCTCGAGACGATCAACCGATTGTATGGTCCAGGGGAACGCTACATTCATAAACGCCAGTCCGGCATCTACTCGCTGCTAGCGGCAGACCCTTCGATGGAATTTCGCGGGCGCGGTAGCTGGGGCGGGTTTCTTCGCGATTTTTACGACCGTTTGATCGCAGCCTTCGGAACACATGTCTATCTGTATGCAGGACAAGTCGCGCGCGACGTTTGCGAGCTTCATGATTCGTACCGCAGCACCCTTCAACTGCGCGCTTACAAATATGCGGTGCCTGAATTGCAGCCTTTTATCTATGAAGAGCTGCAGTCGGTCCAACTGCAATATAGCGATCTGGAGGATACGTTGTTCAGTCGGCTGATGGAAGCGATCGAGGAGCAGGAGGAAAACAAGGCATTCGACCTGCTAGATCAGCTTTATGTGCAATTCCGGGAGCAGCACTTCTCCGAATCGGCAGTCAGCCGTGCCGTCTCGAGATTGCTGTACGGGGTGGCGCGCATCATCGAGGCGATGCAAGGCAATGTTCGAGAGCTGCCTTCGTTTCACGCGATCAACGAGTGGTCCCAATCGTTGGTGACGCTCGACGGTTTGCGGGTGATGGTCATGCAATTCGTCAAAGAAAGCATTCGTCTGATTGGCGAGCTCCGCAAAGCAAACGGCAAAGGCAATATTCAAAAGATCCGCCAATACATCGAAGCGCACTACAACGAATCGATTAGTCTCAAGTCGATTGCCGCCCAGTTTTATATGAACCCCGTCTATTTAGGACAGCTGTTCAAGAAGACGCAAGGGATGTATTTCAACGACTTTCTGTTGCATATTCGGATGCGCGAGGCCAAGCGGCTATTGCGGCAGACTGAGCTTCGCATTTATGAGATAGCCGACCAGGTCGGCTTCAGCAATTCGGATTATTTTGTAACCCAATTCGAAAAAGTCGTCCAGAAGACGCCTAGTGAATATCGCAACGAACTTCACGCCAAAACCTAAAGCAGGGGACTACGGATGATAAAACTAAGTCTACATCACATCAAGCTCCGCGATAAAATGCTGCTTATCTATTTCCTATGCGTCCTTATCCCAATCGTACTGACCAACGTTATCTTTTACCAAGTGATTACTAATAATGTCAAGGCGCAACGGATGCAAGACCTCGCGCTGACGGCCGAGAAGGTTGCCAACGACTTGCGGGATCAGTTTGAGATTGCGGTTGGCATTTCTGAAGTGCTCAACACCGATTACTTCCTGAATGAAAGTCTGGAGCGTCAATACATTACGGACAATGAGTATGTGGACAGCTACAATACGAACGTATTCTGGATCCTCAATAAGTACAGCCCGGCCTACAGCTCCATCAAGCAGATCCGGCTGTATACCGACAATCCTACGATTATCGGCGGTGGTTATGTGCTGCCGATCACGGATGCGGTCGAACAGACGGGGTGGTACCGGAGGCTAGAGGTTATGGGCCAGATGATCATGTTCCGTCATCTTGAGCAAGGCGCGTTCGGCAAAGAGAATAATTATAGTATTATTCGAAAGCTGAACTACTTGGGCAACTTCGAGCGATGGACCAAAATCGTCAAAATCGATCTCCATCAGGATGCTATACGACAAGCGGTTGGATCGGCAACGCTTGACGGCGATGTGTACCTGCTCGACGAGAAGGGCGTTATCCAATATACGAACCGAAGCGACCTGGATTGGATCTCCGAACCGGTCGCTTTTGAAGCTTCTTTGCTGGCAGACGATGTGATCACCTTCGAGCATGACGCCGGGATTAACAACCTGAGCAACTGGTCGATTATGCTGGCGGTTGAGGAGCATTCGGTATTGGAGGAGGTCAGCAAATCAAAATCGTTTGTGCTCTATCTGGCGATCTCCAATCTGCTCGCGACAACGCTCGTCATCATCTGGATCACTCGCTCGCTAAGCACGCGTCTGGTCCGTCTGGTCCGTCACGTCAAGCAAGTGAAGCACGGTTCGTTCGAAACGGTCGCGCACGGCAACTACCGCGATGAAATCGGCCAGCTGACAAGCGAGTTTAATCGAATGACGAGACAGATCGGCACGTTGATCGACGACGTCTATGTCGCGGATATTCAGAAGAAGGATCTGGAGCTGAAGCGTAATCGAGCGCAGCTTCATGCGTTGCAGAGCCAGATCAATCCGCACTTTTTGTTCAATGCGCTTAACACGATTCGTACCCGCAGCCTGATGAAGGAGGAGACGGAGACGGCTCGCATTATTCATAATATGGCCAAAATTTTCCGCAAATCGTTGCAGTGGAATCAGGATTGGGTGTCGATCAAGGAGGAGATGGATCTGGTATTGTGTTTTCTGGAGATTCAGGTCTATCGTTTTGGCGAAAAGCTCGAATACGAGCTACATGTCGACGAGTCCGCCCATATGTGCAAAATTCCAAAAATGATGCTCCAAACGCTGGTAGAAAACGCAAGCATACACGGAATTGAACAGATGAAAGACCCGGGGCGCATCGAGATCTCGATTCGACGAGCGGATGGTTATTTGCATTGCACGATCAAGGATAATGGCGTAGGTATGTCCGAAGAGCGTCTCAATGAGCTACTCCGTTCGCTTTATGAAGGCGATGAGATGGGGGATAGCGTTGGACTCAAAAATCTTTACTACCGCCTTACCATGCACTATGGTCAAGCGGCATCCTTTGAGATGAAAAGCGAGCCTTGTCAAGGCACAGAGGTCAGACTTCGATTGCCTGAAACGCCTCCCGAGTATTAGATGGCGTTCAAAAGAGATTTAATGGAATTAAACATATTTGTTTTTTACAGTAAGGCATATAGTTTGTTGGGTGCCTTGAAAATGGATTTCAAATTATACTGAAAATGCTTACAAATACTAGAGTTTAAGAAAGGGGTTTGCAAAACAGATGAACAAGAAATGGCTAATGCTGACGCTGGCAACCATGATGCTGGCAACCGCTTGCAGCAATGGCAACAATGGACCAAACGATCCGCCTGCCACAGGCACGGATAAGCCGGACAACGGCGAAAAGCAGGTTGAAAAAGCTACCTTTACGATTTTTAACGCAGCCGGGGCAGCAAAGGATGTTAATACCAATGAAACGAAAATTGGTAAAATTCTAGAAGATCAGACAGGCGTCAACTTCCGTCTGGAATTCCTGGTCGGCGATATTAACACGAAAATCGGTACGATGATCGCCTCCAACGATTATCCAGATGTACTGATCCCCGATGCTGCGATCGATAAAATTCTCGATGCGGGCGCATTTATCCCGCTTAACGATCTGATCGAAGAGTATGGCCCGAATATCAAACGGGTATACGGTCCTTACTTCAACCAGATGACAGCAGAGGACGGCAATATTTACTTCCTGCCTTTCTCGAACCTGGTCAACGAGTTCATCCCGGATCCGAATATCGGGCAAGGCGCCTTCTGGGTACAACGCCGCGTATTAAAAGAAGCAGGCTATCCTGAAATTAAAAAGCTCGACGATTATTTCCAACTGCTCCGCGATTATCGCGCCAAACATGCGAGCGAGGATCTGACCGGATTTGTGAGCCTGACGCATGACTGGCGGTTCTTCGTCACCGCGAACCCGCCGATGCATCTCGAGGGCTACCCGAACGACGGCAACGTTATCGTCGATATGGATACGCACGAGGCTAAAGTCTACGCCAATGCCGATTCGACGAAGCGCTGGCTGAAGGCGCTCAATGATCTGAATGCGGAAGGTCTGTTCGACAAAGCTTCCTTCGTAGACAACTACGACCAATACCTGGCGAAGCTGACTTCCGGCAAAGTGCTCGGATTCTTCGACTACGGCTGGCAGGTTGCCAATGCGACCAACGCCCTGCGCGACGCCGCGCTGCAAGATCCGACGCAGGACGACTATCGTTACTTCCCGCTGCCGGTAACGTTCGATGGCGGCAAGGATCAGTATCTAGATCCACCGGGCTTCGTCAAAAACCGCGGCATCGGCATTACGCAAAGCGCCAAAGATCCAGCGCGCATCATTCAATACTTCGATAATCTGCTGACTGACGAGAACCAAAAGCTGGTCATGTGGGGTATCGAAGGCGAGACCTATGAAGTGAATGATGAAGGCCGCATGTACCGGACAAAAGAGCAAATCGACATGATTACCGAAGCGTTCAACGAAACGTTTGGCTTCAAGTACTACAGCTGGAACTGGCCTCGTTATGGCGGCGGCTCGTCGTTCGAAGACGGCAACTCCCTCGGCCCTGGCGAACAGCCGGAAGTATTCCAGATGGGTCTGACCGACGGCGACAAGCTGATCCTCGAAAAATACGGCGTTCAAACGTATGCGGAAATGTTCTCGCAGCCGGATGATCGTCCATGGTTCCCGGCTTGGGGCATCCCGAAAGAGCAAGGATCGCCGCAACAGATCTGGGAGACGCAGCGTGAAGAGCTGACGAAGAAATACTTCCCGCGTCTGGTCCTGTCCAATCCGAATGAGTTCGACGCAATCTGGACCGAGTATACGAATGAATTCGGCAAGCTCGATACAGAGGCTTATGAGAAGTGGACAACGGAAGAGGTTAAAAAGCTGATCGAACAAAACGCTAAATAAAAGTTCAAAAGTCGGTACATCGTGATTAAAAGCGACTTTTTGAACAACCTTTAAAGAAGCGGGCGGGCGGTTGCGTAGAGCAGCCGCCCACATACCGCCATAGACGAATCATGCCGGAAGGAGTAGATTGCTATGGAGAAGATCCCTGTGGGAACGTCAACGATCAAGGCGACAGCAGGAAAACCGGCTGGTTTTTGGACCAAACTGATTCGACAGCGTTCTCTTGTCTACATGTCGGTTCCTTTTCTCATCTGGTTGTTTATCTTCAAATATGTCCCGCTGTGGGGCTGGACGATTGCGTTTCAGGATTTTAAGCCGGCCAAAGGCTTTCTGGATCAAAACTGGGCAGGATTAAAGCACTTCCAATTTTTGTTTCAAGACGAGCGTTTTCTAAGGGTACTGCGCAATACGCTTGCGATGAGCGTCATCAATCTCATATTGGGCTTCGTTACGGCCATTAGCCTTGCGTTGTTGCTCAATGAGGTTAGACATATCGTCTACAAGCGTGTCGTCCAAACGGTAAGCTATTTGCCTCACTTTATTTCATGGGTCGTAGCTGCAAGCCTTGTCCAGTCTACCTTGTCTCCAGATGGCACGATCAACCAGTTGCTCGTCTGGTCGGGGATGATAGACAAGGGCAACGAGATTCTTTTCCTGGGGATTGGAGAGTACTTCTGGGGATTGTTCGGAGCAGCGTCGGTGTGGAAGGATGTCGGGTGGAATACGATAGTCTACCTGGCAGCGATGACTATGATCGATCCAGCCCAATATGAGGCTGCTGAAATAGATGGCGCTTCTCGTCTGCAACGCATCTGGTACATTACGCTTCCAGGCATCAAGCCGGTTATTATCGTCCTCTTGATCATGCAGATCGGTTACCTGCTGGAAGCCGGATTTGAGCCTCAATACCTGCTCGGCAATGGATTGAACATTGACTATTCGGAGGTCATCGATATTTTCGTCCTGAAGTACGGGATCGCGCAGGGCAATTTCTCGCTCTCGGTCGCCGCAGGAATGTTCAAGACCGTCGTCAGCTTTATCCTGCTCTTCGGCGCCAATCACCTGGCCAAGCGCATGGGAGAGGCCAGATTGTTCTAACCAGAGAAAGGAGGCGGCGAAATGCCTGCAGCTTCAACAACGAAAAAAAGCATCTTTCGCAGAAACAGCTCGCGAGAAGATAAAATATTCGATATTTGCAACTATACGTTTCTTTTCGTGCTCATGTTGATTACGCTCTACCCGTTTGTCAACACGCTTGCCGTATCGCTAAACCAGGCAACTGACACGATTCGGGGCGGGATTACGCTGATGCCGCGCGTCTTCACACTCGACAACTATGCTTATATTTTCAGGGAAGCCAGCATCATGCACGCGACGATGATCTCTGTGCTGCGGAGCGTCATCGGTACAGTGCTCACTGTGTTCTGCTCGGCGATGGTCGCTTATACGATGAGTCGCCAGGAGTATGTGCTGCGCAAGTTCGTGACACTAGCCTTTATCCTGACGATGTACTTCAATGGCGGTCTGATCCCGAACTACCTGCTTATCCGCGAGCTGGATATGATCGGCTCCTTCTCAGTGTACATCGTCCCAGGACTGATCGGCGTGTTCAACCTGATCATTATCCGATCCTTCATCGATGGCATGCCGGAGAGCATCATCGAGTCGGCGCGTATCGACGGCGCAGGAGAGTTCACAACGTTCATGCGGATCATCCTGCCGCTCTGCGTGCCGGTCCTCGCGACAGTGGGGCTGTTCACCGCAGTCTATCAGTGGAACTCCTGGTTTGACGTATTCCTGTACAACTCCTCGTATCCAAAGCTCAGTACGCTGCAATACGAGCTGCAGAAAATTTTGCAAAATTCGAACGCTTCGATGACGAGCCGCACGGCGACGGACGCCTTTGCCAACGCTGGTAATACCGCTGCCAATACGGTGACCCCAGTCTCGATCCGGGCAACGATGACGATTGTCGCCAGTGTGCCGATCATTATGGTGTACCCGTTCGTACAGAAGTATTTTGTGAAAGGCATGATGGTCGGCGGCGTTAAAGGTTAAGCAGCGGCTGACAAAACAAGACAAAAGAACCCGGTTGACTGCGTGGTCAGGTGCGTTATACTGTACTAGACAGCGGCCTGTCCACTGACAATGGATCGCAACAAGAATAATGGATGGCTCCCGTTAAGGAGCCATCCATTTTAATTTTATCATTCATATTAGGACGTGGATCCGGATCTGGGAGGACGCGGACGCTTGGGCTTAAAACGGGACGAGACATAGTTGCGCTTGCGGTCGCGGAAAAAAATCCACCCGCCGATGAAGGCAATTCCCGCCAAAAACAAAAAGGCGCCGACGATAAAGCGAAGCCAGCCGAAGGCGGGCGTAATCTGATCGTTGCCGAAGTCCGAAAAATAACGGAAAATTTCATTCTTCATAGCCAGAAAACCATAGGTTGCCGCGACACCGGGAATGGCGAGCAGCAATATCGCAATAAAGCGCGATATCATCAATCTCATATCCGTTCCTCCTCCAAAAAAACTGCCAGGCTGTAGCAGCTAGAACTATCATAACCGACAGCCCCGCTCCTGTCCAATAGAGGTCGGCGGGGGGAGATGTTTTTTTCCTCTTTGAAAACAGGTACAATAGAGAAGTAAGTCATAGCAGGTTGAGATAGTGGAGGCGTAATATATGACGATAGAAGTTGATATAGCGATCCTGGGCGGCGGGCCGGCTGGCTACACGGCAGCGATCCGCGCAGCTCAGCTGGGCAAGTCGGTAGCAGTAGTAGAAATGGGGCGTCTGGGCGGCACTTGCCTGCACCAGGGTTGCATCCCTAGCAAATCGCTGCTGCGCAGCGCCGAGGTCTACCATACCGTAAGAGAAGCAGAGTCTTACGGCATCCTCGTCGAGAAGGGGAGCATCAGCCTGGACTATGCCAAGGTGCTCGAACGCAAGCAGCAGACAGTCGATCAATTGCATCGCGGACTGCAATCGTTGATGCGCAAGCATGGCATCCAGGTGGTAAAGGGCAAGGGTCGGGTAATCGGACCCTCGATCTTCTCTCCCCGCAGCGGCTCGCTTGCCGTCGAGCTGACAGATGGCGAGATGGAGAATGTCGTGTCGAAGCATCTGATCCTGGCAACCGGCTCCCGCCCTCGCAAGCTGGCAGGACTCGATGATGGCGGCATGCGGATCATGACAAGCGATGACGCGCTGGCGATGACGGAGCTGCCGCGCTCGCTGCTCATCCTCGGAGGCGGCGTAATCGGGATCGAATGGGCTTCGATGATGAGCGATTTTGGCGTGTCGGTGACGCTCGCCGAAGCGGCTGCGCGGCTGCTGCCAGGCGAGGACAGCGAGGTGTCGGCGGAGATGGAGAGGCTGCTGACACGACGCGGCGTACGCGTCCTGACCGGGATCAACGTGGATGCCTCAAGTCTTGTCAGCGGGGAAGCAGGGGTGTCGGTGCATGCCGATACCGAGTCAGGCAGAGTCCAGCTCGAGGCAGAGCGGATGCTCGTCTCGGTCGGACGGGAGGCGCGGATCGACGGGATCGGCCTGGAGAATACCGATGTGCGGACGGAGCACGGCATCATCCCGGTCAATCGGATGATGCAGACGTCAGAGCCGCATATCTATGCGGTAGGGGATCTGAATGGCGGTCTCCAGCTTGCTCATGCGGCCGCTCATGAGGCGATCATCGCGGTGGAGCACATCTGCGGGCTGGAACCGCAGCCGCTCGAGGCGCATCGCATCCCGAGAGCCATCTACAGCCGCCCGGAGATCGCATCGATTGGATTCACGGAATATGAAGCTAGCAAGCGAGGCTATGCTGTGAAGACGGGCAAGCTTCCGTTCCAGGCGATCGGCAAGGCGTGGGTGCGCGGCGAGACGGAGGGCTTCGTCAAGGTGATCGCCGATCGAGCGACCTCTGATCTGTTAGGGGTACATATTATCGGGCCCGGTGCGACCGAGATGATCTCGGAGGCTTCGCTGGCAGGCTTGCTCGACGCGACGCCATGGGAGGTGTCGCAGGCGATCCGCCCGCATCCCTCCTTGTCGGAGGCGCTTGGCGAAGCGATGCTGGCCGTGGATGGCGCTGCGATTGCGTACTAGACGTTTCTTTTTTGGCCGTGAAGGTTTATAATAGGCAATACCTAGTCTTAGTACCTGGTATCAATCAGGTGCTAAGACTGCACTATGATTCGAATCGAAGGAGGACGCTTGTATGACCCAACCCGGATCCGTAGAACAGACGTCCAGACACCAGGAGCTTGGTCTGACCGACGACCAGGCTATCGATATGTATACCAAGATGAAGTTGGCTCGCGCGTTCGATGAGCGCTGTTTGCTGCTGCAGCGTGCTGGCAAGATCAATTTCCACGTCTCGGGGATCGGTCAGGAGGCCGCCCAGGTCGGCGCCGCCTTCGCGCTTGACCGGGATCAGGACTACTATCTGCCTTACTACCGCGACTATGGCTTCGTGCTCTCGGTAGGGATGACGATGCGCGAGCTGATGCTCTCCGTCTTCGCCAAGGCCGAGGACCCGAACAGCGGCGGACGGCAGATGCCGGGCCACTTTGGCAGCAAGCGGCTGCGCATCGTCACCGGCTCGTCGCCAGTGACGACACAGGTGCCGCATGCGGTCGGACTGGCGCTGGCGGCCAAGATGAAGCGCAAGCCGTTCGTCTCGTTCGTCACCTTCGGGGAGGGCTCGAGCAACCAGGGCGACTTCCATGAAGGAGCGAACTTCGCGGGCGTGCACAAGCTGCCGGTCATCCTCATGTGCGAGAACAACCAGTATGCGATCTCGACGCCGCTGCACAAGCAGATCAGCGGCCGCATTAGTGATCGGGCTGCTGGATATGGCTTCCCCGGCGTCCGTGTCGATGGCAATGATCTGCTGGCCGTATACGAGGCGGTCAAGCAAGCCCGGGAGCGGGCAGTG
Organism: Paenibacillus sp. 598K; assembly: GCF_003851045.1. Taxonomy (GTDB): domain Bacteria; phylum Bacillota; class Bacilli; order Paenibacillales; family Paenibacillaceae; genus Paenibacillus_D. The sequence continues at coordinate 90,185 of NZ_BFBX01000011.1, forward strand.
GCGGGCGAAGGCCCGACGTTGATCGAAGCGATGATGTATCGAATCTCGCCGCACTCCACCTCCGACAATGATCTGATGTATCGGACCAAGGAGGAGGTCGACGAGCATCGCGGCAAGGACGGGATCGCCCAGTTCAGACAGTATATGATCGATTGCGGCATCTGGTCGGAGGAGCAGGAGCAAGCGCTGCTCGGGCGCATCCGCGAGATTGTCGACGACGCGACGGCCTACGGAGACGCAGCGCCGTTCCCGGCGCCGGAGGACATCCTGTTGCATGTATACGGGGATCAGGACGGGGAAGGGAGAGCATAGCATGCCACAGATAGATTATATCGAAGCCATTCGTCAGGCGATGGCCGAGGAGATGGCTCGGGACGAGGATGTATTCGTGCTCGGGGAGGATGTCGGACATAAGGGCGGCGTCTTCACGACGACCAAGGGGCTGCTCGCGCAATTCGGCGAAGAGCGGGTGATGGATACGCCGTTGGCCGAATCGGCGATCGCCGGCGTCGCGATCGGAGCAGCGATGTACGGGATGAAGCCGATCGCCGAGATGCAATACTCGGACTTTATGTTCCCGGCGACCAACCAGATCATCAGCGAGGCGGCCAAGATCCGCTATCGCTCCAACAACGATTGGACCTGTCCTGTCGTCATCCGCGCGCCGATCGGTGGCGGCATCTTTGGCGGACTGTACCATTCCCAATGTCCCGAGTCGGTTTTCTTCGGCACGCCAGGGCTCAAGATCGTCGCGCCTTATTCGGCGTACGATGCCAAGGGGCTGCTGAAGGCGGCGGTCCGCGACGCCGACCCGGTGCTGTTCTTCGAGCATAAAAAATGCTACAAGCTGGTCACCGGCGAGGTGCCGGACGATGATTATATCGTGCCGATCGGCAAGGCGAATGTCCTGCGGGAAGGCGAGGATCTGACTGTCATTGGCTACAGCCTGCCGCTCCACTATACGATGGAGGCGGCGGCTGAGCTGGAGCAGGAAGGCATCTCGGCGCATGTCCTCGATCTGCGGACGCTGCAGCCGCTCGACAAGGATGCGATCCTCTCCGCTGTACGCAAGACCGGCAAGGTGCTCATCATTCATGAGGACAACAAGACCGGAGGCGTCGGCGCGGAGGTAGCGGCGATCATCGCCGAAGAGCTGCTCTATGAGCTGGACGCGCCGATCATGCGGCTGACGCCGCCCGATGTGCCGGCGATGCCGATCAACCCGCCAGGCGAGAAGTTCTACATGCTGAACAAGGACAAAGTCAAAAAAGCGATGCAGCAGCTCGCTTTGTATTGACACGATACAAGTGCACGGGAGATGAAGAAAATGAAATCGTTGACGGAAATCGTCATGCCGCAGCTCGCTGAATCGCTGGTCTCGGCGCAGATCGATAAATGGCTCAAACAACCGGGCGACCCGGTCGATGTGTATGAGCCGCTCTGCGAAGTGCTGACCGATAAGGTGAACGCCGAGCTGCCCTCCACGGTAAAGGGCACACTGGTCAAAATACTCGTCGGCGACGGCGAGAAGGTCGAGGTAGGCACGCCGATCTGTCTGATCGAGACCGAAGGCTCAGCCGCCCAGGTCCCGGACGTACGGAGCCCGGCAGACGGCGCGGACGACGAGGATGGACATCCGTCAGAGGATGCGGATCAATCGATGCGTCACCGGTATTCGCCTGCGGTCCAGAAGCTGGCCGCCGAGCACCAGGTGCCGCTGACGGCGATCAAGGGGAGCGGTCTGGGCGGACGCGTCACGCGCAAGGATGTGCTGGCCTATATCGAGAATCCGCCGCGCAGCGTACGCGCGGATACAGCCGCCGAAGTGACGCTTGAGCCCAAGCTGCCGCTCCGGACGACCGGTCTGCATCTGACGGAGCCGCCGCGCGTCCCTGAGGTTGAGGTCGAGGACAAGGCGGACGGCCGTCGCGGCGAATACTTCATCGATGTGACGCCGATCCGCAATACGATCGCCCGTAATATGCGCCAGAGCGTGAGCGAGATTCCGCATGCTTGGACGACGATCGAGGTCGATGTGACCAATATCGTCGTCCTCCGCAACAAGATGAAGGACGAGTTCGTCAAGCGCGAGGGTGTCAATCTAACGTATCTGGCCTTCGTCATGAAGGCAGTCGTCAATGCGATCAAGGACTATCCGATCCTCAACTCTGTGTGGGCCGTTGACAAGATCATCGTCAAGCGCGATATCAATATCTCGCTGGCCGTCGGCACCGAGGACGCGCTTCTGACGCCGGTCATCCGCAACGCCGATCACAAGACGATCGCCGGGCTGGCCCGCGATATCGACGATCTCGCGCGCAAGACGCGGGAGGGCAAGATTACGCTGAACGACCTGCAAGGCGGCACCTTCACGGTGAACAATACCGGCTCCTTTGGCTCGATCCTGTCGTATCCGATCATCAATTATCCGCAGGCGGCGATCCTTTCCTTTGAATCGATCGTCAAACGGCCGGTTGTCATCAATGATATGATCGCGGTTCGCTCGATGGCGAACATCTGCCTGTCGCTCGATCACCGGATACTCGACGGCATCATCTGCGGACGATTCCTGCAACGGGTCAAGGAAAATCTGGAGAGCTACAACCTGGAGACGAAGCTATATTAGTGAGAGTTCAAAAAGTAATCAAAAGCGTACTTTTTGAACAACATCTACTAGTGCGGGGGCGTGCATATGAGTCAGACAGAACGGGCGCTCGATGCCCGCTACTACCCAATGATCGGGTACGGCGAAGCGTGGGAGCTGCAAAAGCGACTGGTGCGGGCGATCGATGAAGGCAAGCAGGATGAGGCGCTGCTGCTGCTCCAGCATCCGCCGACCTATACGATTGGCTCGCAGCGGCATCCCGAGCATCTGCTGCTCTCGGAGGAGGAGCTGGCTAAGCGCGGCATCTCTGTCTTCCAGATCGATCGGGGCGGCGATATTACGTATCATGGTCCAGGACAGCTCGTCGGCTATCCGCTGCTCTATCTGGATGCGGTCGGACTCGATCTGCATGCCTATCTGCGCAGCCTGGAGCAGATTATCATCGACTGGCTCGGCGAGTATGGCATTGTCGGCGGACGCAAGGAAGAGTATACAGGCGTGTGGGTCGGCGAGGAGAAGATCGCGGCGATTGGCGTCAAGTTCAACAAGTGTCGGCATCGCCGAGGCTTCGTGACCAGTCACGGCTTTGCCTTGAATCTGCATGCAGGATTGGCGGAGAGCGGGTTTGCGGGGATTATCCCGTGCGGCATCCAGCAGTACGGGGTGACGTCGCTGGCGGAGCTGACAGGAAGGGAGCTGACGCTCCGGCAGGCGGCAGCTGAGCTGCTGCCGCATTTCTGCCGGATGTTCGGCGTCCGCTCTGCGGGTCTAGAGGATCAAGCCGATGCCCATCACGAGTGAAGAGAGCAGCATGGAGGCAATGATCAGGTAGACCACGATCTTTATCCATTTGTTGGTTTTCATAATCGGTCTCCTTTCGGACAAGTTACTGATCTATGCTTCTATTGTATACGAACTGCAGGGATGGAGGAAAGTCTATGATCAACAAAGATCGATTGGTCGAGGATTTTATGGCGCTGGTGCGGGTGGATAGCGAGACGCGGCATGAGCAGGAGATCAGCAAGGTGCTGAAGCAGCGCTTTGGAGAGCTGGGCCTGCTCGTCGAAGAGGATGATGCGGCTGCCAAGACCGGTCACGGCGCGGGTAATCTGTTCGCTACGCTCGCTCCGGCGAGCGGCGGCGAAGGGACGCCGATCTTCTTCACCTCCCATATGGATACGGTCACGCCGGGTCAGGGGATCAAGCCTCAGCTTGATGCGGACGGCTATATCCGCAGCGACGGCACGACGATCCTCGGCGCGGACGACAAAGCGGGCATCGCGGCGATGCTGGAGGCGATCCGGGTCATCCGCGAGAACAATCTGCCGCATGGGCATGTGCAATTCGTCATTACTGTCGGCGAGGAGGCCGGTCTGTACGGCGCACGGGCGATGGACCCTGCCCGTCTGAAGGCGAAGCTCGGCTTTGCGCTCGACTCTAACGGCACGATCGGCGACATCGCGGTCGCTGCGCCGACGCAGGCCAAGATTACGATGAAGGTGATTGGCAAGTCGGCCCATGCCGGCGTCAATCCGGAGGATGGCATCAGCGCTATCCAGGTCGCTGCCAAGGCAATCTCGCGGATGTCGCTCGGCCGAATCGACAAAGAAACGACCGCCAATATCGGTCGCTTCGAGGGCGGCGGCGCTACCAACATCGTCTGCGATCATGTCAGGCTCGACGCCGAGGCGCGCAGCATCGTCCAGCACAAGCTGGATGCGCAGGTCGAGTCGATGCGCGCAGCGCTGAGCAGCGCGGCTGCGGACTACGGCGCGCAAGCCGAGTTCGAGAGCGAGATTATCTATCCGGCCTTTAACTTTACAGAGTCGGATGAGGTGGTGGCGTTGGCGAGCGAAGCGATCGAGGCGATCGGCTGCACGCCGCGCACCTTCCATTCGGGCGGCGGCAGCGATGCCAATATTTTCAATGGCTTTGGCATCCCGACGGTCAACCTCGCTGTAGGCTACGAGCATATCCATACGACCAAGGAGCAGATCAAGGTCGAGGATCTGGCCAAGACGGCCCGGCTTGTCGTCGAGATTATCGGACGCGCGGCAGCCAGGTAGATGGCATACAACTTTCAGACAGGTTAACCGCGAGCTTGCGGTTGACCTGTTTTCGAGTTGGCGGAGCTCGATGGCGCACCGCTCTGCAGATAGCTGCTCAGCGTCGCGCCTGCGCCGCCCGCGCGCGCCAGCTTGCGCAGCGTATGGCGGACCTCCCATGCCTTGCCTACGATGCGAAGCTGGTTATCGTTCATGTCGCGTCTCATCCCGGATACCCCCTATCGGATACCCTCAATTGAAAGCCTACGGTCACGGGATCGATCTTCCGATCGCTGTTGTCCCCAGATTTCTTGATTTTGAACCGAATTAGCGGTTGAAATCCGGGGACAGCGTATGCTTACGAAGCTAGCTTTTCTGCGAAAAGCT
>NZ_BFBX01000011.1:95345-100485 GCF_003851045.1 Paenibacillus sp. 598K
CTTACGAAGCTAGCTTTTCTGCGAAAAGCTTTTAGGCGAACGCTTTAACGCTTTCTGAAAGAAAGCGACATCGGAAGCATAAACTTTTCTACAGATTCGATTCCGTGCCTCTTCGGCATTTTGAGGGCATCCTGGATAAATTGCTTTATTTTAAAATTTAGTAATTCATAGATATGCAATAGATGGACAAGTATGCTAGATTCAACAAACAAAAAGGAGTGGAGACATCATGACTGAACGTCCCGAGCTGTGGCGGGAGGAGACGGTAGAGACAAAGCCGATCTTCGACGGACAAGTGATTACGCTGCAGGTGGATACGGTGCGGCTGCCGGACGGCGGCACGACGACGCGCGAGATCGTCCGTCATCCCGGCGCGGCGGCGATTGTCGCGCTGCGTGAGGACAAGCTGCTCGTGGTCGAGCAGTATCGCAAGCCGATGGAGAAGTTCCAGGTGGAGATCCCGGCAGGCAAGCTGGATCCCGGCGAGGATCCGATGGAAGCGGCCTTCCGCGAGTTCGAGGAGGAGACAGGCTACCGTGCGGCCTCGATGAAGCTGATCAGCGCCTTTTATACCTCGCCCGGCTTTGCCGACGAGAAGCTCTACCTGTATTGGGCCGAAGGGCTGGAGAAGGGTGCGATGCAACTGGATGAGGAGGAATATCTCACCGTCGACGCGATCACCTTCGAGCAGGCGCAGCAATACATTCGGGAGGAGCGGATCAGCGACGCCAAGACGATCATGGCGGTCTATGCGTGGGAGCGCTATCGGCTGACCGGGACGATCTGATGGGCGGGCTTTCGGAGCAGACGGCAACGACGGAGTTGAGGCCGGTATTCGCCGATCTGCATCTTCATATTGGTCGCACGTCTGCTGGGGAGCCGGTCAAGATCAGCGCCAGCGATCGACTGACCTTCCGCGAGATCGCCCATGAGGCGGCGGTCCGCAAGGGCATCTCGCTGCTCGGCGTCATCGATGCGCACGCGCCGGGCGTGCAGGACGATATCGAGTCGCTGCTCGCTTCGGGCGAGATGACTGAGGTGGCTGGCGGCGGCATTCGCTATCGCGATACGACGATATTGCTGGGCGCAGAGATCGAGGTGTACGATGTGGGCACAGGCGGCCCGGCGCATTATCTGGCGTATTTGCCGACGCTGGCGGATATGCGGGCATTTACCGAGTGGATGTCGGCTTATATGCGCAATGTACGTCTCAGCTCGCAGCGCATCTACGTATCCGGTCGGGAGCTGCAGGCGGAAGTCAAGGCGCGGGACGGTCTCTTCATCCCGGCGCATATCTTCACGCCGCACAAGAGCTTGCTCGGCAGCTGTACAGACACGATATCCGAGGTGCTCGAGCTGGACCTCATCGATGCGGTAGAGCTCGGGCTAAGCGCAGATAGCCGGATGGCGGGCTGGATCAGGGAGCTCGACCGCTATCCGTTCCTGACCAACTCCGATGCGCACTCGTTATCCAAGATCGGACGCGAGTACAATGCGCTGCTGCTGGCCGAGCCGAGCTTCGCGGAGCTGCGGCTGGCGCTGCAAGGCGCGGAGGGGCGGCGCATCCTGGCCAACTACGGTCTCGATCCGAAGCTGGGCAAATATCATCGCACCTGGTGCAAGTCGTGCGGCGCACTCGCTGTCGAAGCCGCAGCGGATCAGTGCCCGCAGTGCGGCGGACGCAAGCTGGTGCGCGGCGTCATGGACCGCATCGAGCAGTTGGCGGAGCGCTCCGGACGTACGGAGACGCATGTGCCGGAGTGGCGTCCGCCGTATCGGTATCAGGTGCCGCTCGAGTTTATGCCGGGCATCGGCTCCGTCATGCTGGAGAGGCTGCTAGCCCGCTTCGGCACCGAGATGGACATCCTCCACCATGCCGACCCGGAGGAGCTGGCGGCGGTGGCGGGCCGAGGAGCGGCTGCGCTGGTGACGGCGGCGCGCGAGGGCCGACTGCAGCTCGCCTCCGGAGGCGGAGGCCGTTACGGCAAGGTAGAGGGCTAGGCGACTTAAAGCGATGCCGAGCCCGCTTAGCAGTCCATCGCAGTACCGACCCGAATGGCATAGTCGGCTGAAACGGCTCATACACTTGGATATCCGGACAAGTGTAGGAGAGGGTTGTATTGAAATCATCCTGGATGAAGCCGCTGGTCAAGGACCAGTTGTCGCTCTATGTCTTCGTGTCGGTCATTGTGGTCGTTGGAGTCATCTTCGGCACGTTAATGGTGCATGCGCTCACGCTGGAGCAACAAGAGGATCTCGCAGGCGACATTCATCATTTCGCCCAGATGCTCAGCTCCGGTAGCGATTCGGACTATGGCCAGTCCTTTTGGGATCGCGCCTGGCTGCATACGCGCTGGCTTCTGTTGATATGGCTCCTGGGCATCTCGGTCATCGGGATGCCGCTTATTTTGGCGCTCGACTTCCTCAAGGGGGTGCTGATCGGCTTTACCGTCGGTCTCCTCATTCAGGGGCATGGCTGGCATGGCGTACTGTTCTCGCTCCTGTCGGTTGCGCCGCCCAACATCATCGTGTTGCCCGCGCTGCTCATCGCGAGCGTGACCTCGATCTCTTTTTCTGTCCATCTGGTGAAGCAGCGGCTGTTGCTGCGGCAAGGCAAGCTTCGGCATCCGTTCCTGACACATCTCTCGATCTGTCTCCTCATGCTCGGCGCGCTATGGGTCGCTGCGTTGCTGGAAGCGTATGTATCGCCGCATCTGATGGGGTGGGCTTCGGGTTTTCTTCACGCGAGCGAGGGCTAGGCAGGGAGTCGCTGTGACGGGCGCGCCTTACTTTTTCACCAGCGTTTGCCGCTTCGACATTGACTTTTTCCCGGTTCTGCCACTATAATGAAGACAAAAGTTCGGCGAAAGTGGGCAGTGGTATGGACGCAGGGGGGAACAATATGGAAGCCCGGATCGATAAAATTAAACAACAGCTGCAATCTCAGGGCTACAAGTTGACTCCACAGCGTGAAGCCACCGTACGAGTGCTGCTAGAGAATGAAGAGGATCATCTGAGCGCAGAGGATGTCTTCATGCTCGTCAAGGACAAGGCGCCGGAGATCGGTCTGGCGACGGTATACCGGACGCTGGAGCTGCTCAGCGAGATGCATGTCGTGGAGAAGATGAACTTCGGCGACGGCGTGGCCCGGTACGATTTGCGTACCGACTCCAATACGCATCATCACCATCATCTGATCTGTGTGCAGTGCGGTACGATGGACGAGATTATGGACGATTGGCTTGGCCCGCTCGAGGAGCGGCTGGAGCTGGAATATGGCTTTTCGGTCATCGATCATCGCCTGGATTTCCAAGGCGTGTGCAAACGATGCCGCGATAAAAATGACAGTAAGGAACCGTCCTGAATGTAAGGCGGCCCGTCGAATCCCTGACAAGGGACGGCGGGCCGTTTGTGTTATAATGGGCATGCACATTTATGATGGGAGGCGCAAGGATGAAGCCAAAAGTATATGTAGCGACAAGCTTGCCGCAGCAAGCGATAGCGTATCTGGAGGAGCATTGCGAGGTAAGCCGCTGGACGGGGGACCGCGGGATCACCAAAGAGGCATTCATTGAAGAAGCGGCCGAGGCGGAGGGCGTGCTGCTGACCGGCACGACGATCGACGAATCGCTGCTCGCGCGACTGCCGCACTTGCGGGTGGTCAGCAATATGTCGGTCGGCTACAACAATTTTGACCTGCAGGCGATGCGCGCGCGCGGCATCCTGGGGACGCATACGCCGTATGTGCTGGACGATACGGTCGCCGATCTGGTTTTCGCGCTCATCCTGTCCGTCTCGCGGCGGATCGCCGAGCTGGATCGTTTCGTACGGGCCGGACACTGGGTAAAAGGCAGTGCAGCCGACCTGTTCGGGACGGATGTGCATCACCGCACATTGGGCATCATCGGCATGGGCCGGATCGGCGAGGCGATCGCAGCCAGAGGCCGTCTCGGCTTCGGGATGGATGTAATCTACCATAATCGCTCGCGCAAGCCCGACGTCGAGGACAGACTCGGCCTCCGGTATGTGGAGCTGGACGAGCTGCTGGCAGAGGCCGATTTTGTCGTCCTGATGACGCCGCTGACCCCGCAGACGCAAGGCTATATCGGCAAGGAGGCTTTCGCGAGGATGAAGTCCTCGGCGTTCTTCATTAATGCTTCACGCGGGCAGACGGTCGATGAGGCCGCTCTCGTCGAGGCGCTGCAGACCGGACAGATCGCCGGCGCTGGCCTCGACGTATTCGAGCAAGAGCCGATCCCGCCGGATCATCCGCTGCTGCAGATGGAGCAGGTGGTGCTGGTGCCGCATATCGGCTCGGCGACGGCGGAGACCCGCTTCGAGATGGCGATGCTCGCCGCGCGCAATCTGGTCCATGCCTTGCGCGGCGACGGCGAGGTTCATATCGTCAAGGAGCTGCAACCTTAGTCGCGCGGCGGCGCTTGGTCGGACAGACGCGTCGCTGCGCTCTGCGGCAAGCGATCGCGCGTTGCAGGGCAGCTGCGCTCTGGAGCAGCCCCTTGCCTTGCGAGAAGCGCGTGAAGCCGCGCAGCGGCTTGGCGGAGCGCTCAAGTGCCTGCCGCACCTGACGGCCGGTCAGCTGCGGCTGAGCCGCCAGCAGCAGCGCCGCTGCGCCGGCTACGTGCGGCGAAGCCATGCTGGTGCCTGAGAGCTTGGTGTAGCCGCCGCCCGGCCAGGTCGAGCAGATGTCCTCTCCCGGCGCAGTGATGTCGATGCCGACGCCTCTGCTGCTCAGCGAGGCGATGCGGCGATTGCGCGTAGACGCTGCGACCGCGATCGTCTCCGGATAGCTGGCCGGCGCATCGAGGCCGCCGGCTGCGACGCCGTCATTGCCCGCTGACGCGGCGATGACGATGCCGCATCGGGCGGCGCGCCGGATCGCCTCGCGGAGCGCCCGGCTCCGGACGCCCGGCTCTACGCCGAGGCTCATGTTGATGACCTGCATGCGATGGCGGATGCTCCAGTAGACGCCATCGACGATATCCGAGATGAAGCCAAAGCCGTTGCGGTCGAGCACCTTGACGGCGTACAGCTCCGCGCGCGGCGCGACGCCGGTGACGCCGCCCCGGATGCCGATCGCAGCCGCGATGCCGGCAACATGCGTGCCGTGGCCGTTGTCGTC
>NZ_BFBX01000011.1:100533-130405 GCF_003851045.1 Paenibacillus sp. 598K
TGGCCGTTGTCGTCCTCGTAGGAGCCGATCCCGGTCGTATCGACGCCGCCAGCGATGCGCAGATCGGGATGGCGGGCGATGCCAGTGTCGATGATGGCCAGCCGCACGCAACCGCCTCGCGTGACCGGCCATACGAGAGGCGCTTGCACCTGCCGGATATTCCAGGTGAGACGGGGCGCGGTTTTGCCGCAGCGGCAGTTGGCGCCGCTGCGCTTCTGCAGCGGCTGTGCGGGATGCATTTGCGCTTTGTGGTCTTCCTCGATGTAACGAATGCCGGGATGGGCGCGCAGCGCTTGCCAGGAGACGCGTTTGTCCAGGTGGCAGCTGAGCATCGCCGCCCCGCTCACGCGCTTGGCGGCAGTGACGCCTTTTTTGGCAAGATAGGCGTGGCAGGCGCGGCAATCGTCCTCCTTGCGGAAGACGATCAGATGCCTGATTGTGTGCTTGGTCGGCTTGGCGGCCGCGCAGCGACAGAGGAGTTGCCCAAGTTGCGTCATTTGATGTTCCTCCCTTGATGGGGATTTGCCCTTTGCAGGCTCTAGGTTACGATATGGCGCGGGCGGGCAATGTGGTCTAGGCATCCGTCCGGATACATATTATTGTGCCGATTGAATTAGATTACAGGAGAGGGATAGGCCAACGCGGGCTTGTGCAACAACCTCTATTATCGAGGCAAGAGGAGGAACATCCGATGAAGATAGGCGTGCCTACCGAGATTAAGAGCAGCGAGAGCCGTGTGGCGCTGATCCCTGCAGGCGCAGGGATGCTGAAGCAAGCAGGACATGAGGTGCTGGTGCAGCAAGGAGCAGGAGCAGGCAGCGGGTTTGAGGATGAACAGTATGCGCAGGAAGGCGCGACGATCGTCGCGGACGCTGCCAAGGTATGGAGCGAGGCCGATATGATCCTTAAGGTCAAAGAGCCGCTGCCGGAGGAGTTCGGTTATTTCCGGCCTGGTCTGATCCTGTTCACCTACCTGCATCTGGCCGCTGCGCCGGAGCTGACCCGGGCATTGACGGAGCGCGGCGTCACCGGCATCGCCTATGAGACGATCCAACTGCCGGGCGGCGGGCTGCCGCTGCTGACGCCGATGAGCGAGGTGGCTGGGCGGATGGCTGTGCAAGTCGGCGCGCAATTTCTCGAGTCGTTCTATGGCGGGAGGGGCATCCTGCTCGGTGGCGTGCCTGGCGTGCCTCCGGCAGAGGTCATCGTCATCGGCGGCGGTATCGTCGGCACCAACGCTGCGCGAATCGCGCTCGGGATGGGGGCGAGCGTCGTCATCCTCGAGCGCAGTGCCGATCGTATGCGATATATCGACGAACAGTTCAACGGCCGGATCCGGACGCTCATGTCCAATCCGTACAATATTGCCCATGCCGTGCGCAAGGCTGATCTGTTGATCGGCGCGGTCCTCATCCCGGGCGCTCGGGCTCCGAGGCTCGTCACGGAGGAGATGGTGCAGACGATGAAGAAAGGCGCGGTTATCGTGGACGTAGCGATCGACCAGGGTGGCTCGATCGAGACGATCGATCGGGTGACGACTCATCGGGAGCCGGTATACATCAAGCATGGCGTGCTCCACTACGCTGTCGCCAACATGCCAGGCGCCGTGCCGCGAACCTCGACGCTGGGTCTGACCAATGTCACCTTCCCGTACGCGCTCGAGCTTGCGGACAAAGGCGTCGAAGCGGCTGCAGCGGTCAACGAACCGTTGCGCAAAGGCATCAACACCTACAAAGGGCACGTCACCTACCTCCAGGTAGCCGAAAGCCTCGGCATGTCCTTCATGCCGGTCGAACAGGCGCTTTCCTTGACCACCTAGCTCCGGTACTATTCGACGACTCTCGTTCATAAGGTGAGTAGAAGACAACCTTAGAGCCGGAGGGATGGAGATGATCGTATCGCTGCGCCGCTGCTGGGCGTTCATTCAGTTTGTCGTGCTGTTCCTCATGCTGACCATGATTGCCGTGACGCTGTACGGCTGGGTGACCGAGTGGATCAATCCGGTCAATCCTTACGCGCTTCCGCATGGCCAGGCGCTCAAAGTATTCCAGGCCGACCAGCCCGGCGCGGATTCCCGGACATTGCTCGAACGATTGCAATGGTTTTACTGGATGGGCGAATAGCCGACGTTTCCGCGGCAGGAAGCAGGAAACCGGAGGGCGTCTGTGGAATAGTAGGGTAACGCTTGGTGGAAAGGAAAGGTCATGTGGAAGCGCACATAGAGTCATTCATAGAACATCTGGCCGACGAGCGGCAGCTGAGCGCCAGCACGCTTGACGCCTATGCCCGGGATGTAGCCGGGTTTGTCGTATATGCGTCTGGCGAAGGCGTCGCAGACATCGAGCAGATCACGCGGCATCATCTGGCGCGATATATCTTGCTGCTCCGGCAGCGCGGGCGCGCAGGCGCGACCATTACGCGCAACATCGTCTCGCTGCGGGCGTTTTTTCATTATCTGGTCCGCAGTGGACGTCTGCTCCAGGATCCGTCGATCCATCTGGAGATGCCCAAGCAGGAGAAAAAGTTACCGCATATCCTGACGGTCGAAGAGGTGCGGCGACTGCTCGAGGCTCCCGATACCGGCGATGCGCCGGGCCGTCGCGACGCAGCGATGCTGGAGCTGCTCTATGCGACAGGGATGCGCGTGTCGGAGCTGACGATGCTGGACTGCGAGCATCTCCATCTGGAGCTTCGCTTCCTGCGCTGCATCGGCAGCAACGGCAACGAGCGCATCATCCCGATCGGCGAGGGAGCGCTGCAGGCGCTGCAGCGCTATCTGAGCGCGGGCAGGCCGCAGCTGCTGCGAGCGGATAAGCCGTCGGAGGCGCTGTTCCTTAACCAGCAGGGCGGCCGCATGACCCGGCAAGGGTTCTGGAAGCTGATCAAAAAATATGCACAAGCCGCAGGCATCGAGGCGGAGATTACGCCGCATTCGTTGCGACATGCCTTCGCCGCCCATCTGCTCGATGCAGGCGCAGACCTGCGCGCCGTGCAAGAGATGCTGGGGCATGCCGATATCTCCACCACACAGATGTATATCGGACCTTCGAAGGCCCGAATGAAAGATGTGTATGACCGCGCTCACCCTCGCGCTGCGCTGCATACGGCGGGGGCGCGGGAAGAAGAGGGGGACCAACCATGAGATACAAGCGCATCGCCGTCATCGTCCTGGATAGCGTCGGCATCGGAGCGCTGCCGGACAGCGCCGACTTCGGCGATGAGGGCACACATACGCTCGGCTCGATCGCTGCCGCCAATCCCGGCTTTGACTTGCCGAAGCTGCGGGAGTGGGGGCTCGCTCATATCGCGCCGATCCATGACTGGCAGCCGACCGGACAGCCAGTCGCCGCTTATGGCAAGATGGCTGAGGCTTCGGTCGGCAAGGATACGATGACAGGCCATTGGGAGCTGATGGGCCTGCGCATCGATGTGCCGTTCCAGACGTTCCCGGACGGCTTCCCGCAAGAGCTGCTGCAGGAGCTGGAGGCGCGCACCGGGCGCAGCATCATCGGCAACAAGCCGGCCAGCGGCACGGAGATTCTCGAGGAGCTGGGGGCGCAGCAGATGGAGAGCGGCGCCTGGATCGTCTATACGTCGGCGGACAGCGTGCTGCAGATTGCCGCGCACGAGGACATCATCCCGCTTGAGGAGCTGTATCGCGGCTGCGAGATCGCCCGCGAGCTGACGATGGACCCGCGTTTTGCCGTAGGCCGCGTCATCGCCAGACCTTATGTCGGCGAGCCTGGGGCGTTCGTCCGGACCTCCGGGCGACATGACTATGCGGTCGAGCCGCCGGAGCCGACGGTACTGGACTCGCTTGCCGAGGCGGGCTACGAGGTGCGGTCGGTCGGCAAGATTCATGATATTTTTAGCGGACAGGGCATCACCTCCTCCAGGCCGACCAAGAGCAACGAGGACGGCATCGCTGCGACGGTGGCGGCGCTGGGCGAGTCGTTCCGCGGACTGCTGTTCACCAATCTGGTCGACTTCGACTCGCTCTACGGTCATCGCCGCGACCCTGCCGGCTATGCCGGGGCGCTCGAGGTGTTCGACCGCGCCATGCCGGAGCTGACGGCGGCGCTAGCAGACGATGATCTGTTGATCATCACTGCCGATCACGGCAATGACCCTACCCATACGGGCACCGACCATACGCGAGAGTATGTGCCGCTGCTGGCATATAGTCCTTCGCTGCGTCAGCCAGTCTCGCTCGGCACACGTGCGACCTTTGCCGATGTGGCGGCGACGATCGCCGACAATTTCGGCGTGCGCGGCACGGGACGGGGCACAAGCTTTTTACAGCATTTGCAATGATCTATAGAATCGGAGGCGTTATGCTTTGAACCAACTGACAACTGCACATATCCAGGAAGCTGCGGAGTATATCCGCGCCAAGACGGCTGACCGTCCGGAGATTGGGCTCATCCTCGGCTCAGGCCTAGGCGTGCTCGGCGATCACATGACTGACGTGACGGTCATCCCGTACCATGACATCCCGCACTTCCCGATCTCGACTGTGGAGGGCCATGCCGGCGAGCTGCTGATCGGCACGCTGGCCGGTCGCAAGGTCGTCCTGATGCGCGGCCGCTTCCACATGTACGAGGGCTACGGTCCAGAGCTTACGGCTTTCCCGGTACGCGTCATGAAGGCGCTCGGCGCAGGCGCGCTCATCGTCACCAATGCGGCAGGCGGCATCGATACCGGCTTCGGTACAGGCGATCTGATGCTGATCACCGATCATATCAACCTGACCGGCCGCAATCCGCTGATCGGACCTAACGACGACGAGTTGGGCGCGCGCTTCCCCGACATGTCGGAGGCGTATAGCAAGCGGCTGCGGCAGATCGCTACCGAGCAGGCGGCGGCCCAAGGCTTCGAGCTGCGTTCGGGCGTCTATGCGGGCTTGCTGGGGCCGTCCTACGAGACGCCGGCAGAGATCCGGATGCTGCGGACGCTGGGCGCTGACGCGGTCGGCATGTCGACCGTGGCCGAGGTCATCGCGGCGCGTCATAGCGGTCTCGAGGTGCTCGGCATCTCCTGTATTAGCAACATGGCCGCAGGCATCCTCGACCAGCCGCTCTCGCATGCGGAAGTGATGGGAACGACGGAGCGCGTCAAGTCGAAGTTCCTCGGCTTGGTGCTGGCCGTCATCCCGCAGATCTAACTTTCCCAGGCATCGCCTGGCGGCTGTCGAGGCTTTGTTATCGAACTGTAACAATCTGCTCGACGCATTGTGACATTTTTTATTCGGCAGAACTCTTATAATGTTCCATGGTGTAAGGTGAATGAGAACATGGAGTGAGTCGAGCTGATGGATAAGCAATGGACGAGGCAAATGGAAAGTCTGCGCAAGCAAATGATCGATACGGCGCTGGGCAAGCAGACGCTGCTGCACTGTGATGTGCTGCGGCTCAGCGAAGCGCTGGACCGGCTGATCGTCAAGGTTCAGGCCGAAAAGCTGGCTGCCCGCAAGCGCCCCAAACCATCTTAGCGGGAGGACGTCTTGCCATGCGGACTGTTGATATCATTCGAAAAAAGAGGAACGGTGAAGAACTGACGAAGGCGGAGCTGTCGCATCTCATCGAAGGCTACTGTCGCGGCGATATCCCGGACTATCAGGCGGCCGCGTGGGCGATGGCCGTGTACTTCCAGGGACAGACCGCCCGCGAGACCGCCATACTCACCGAGCTGATGGCGCATTCGGGCGACACGCTCGATCTGAGCGACATCCCCGGCATCAAGGTGGACAAGCATAGCACAGGCGGCGTAGGCGATAAGACGACGCTCATCATCGCTCCGCTGGTCGCTGCGGCAGGCGTGCCGGTGGCCAAGATGTCCGGGCGCGGACTCGGCCATACCGGCGGCACGATCGACAAGTTGGAAGCGATCCCAGGCTTGCGGACCGAGCTCTCTCGCGATGCTTTTATGAAGCAGGTGCGCGAGATCGGTCTGGCGGTGATGGGGCAGAGCGGCAATATGACGCCTGCCGACAAGCAGCTGTATGCGCTGCGGGATGTGACCGCTACTGTCGAATCGGTGCCGCTGATCGCCAGCTCGATTATGAGCAAGAAGATCGCTGCCGGGGCGGATCGAATCGTACTCGATGTCAAGGTCGGCTCCGGCGCATTTATGAAAAAGGCGGAGGCGGCGGAGGAGCTCGCTTCGGCGATGGTGGCCATCGGCGAGCAGGTGGGCCGCCATACGTCGGCGATCATCAGTGACATGGACCAGCCGCTTGGACAGGCGATCGGCAATGCGCTGGAGGTCGAAGAAGCGATCCGCACGCTGCGCGGCGAAGGCCCGGCCGATCTGACCGCGCTCTGTCTGGAGCTGGCGGCTCAGATGATCGTGCTCGGCGGCAAGGCGAATACAGCTAGCGAGGCGAAGCGGATGCTGGAGACGCTGCTGCAGGATGGCAGCGCGCTGGCCAAGCTACGGGAGATGGTCGCCGTGCAGGGCGGCGATCCGGCGGTGACGGAGACGCCACAGGCGGTGCTGCCTCAGGCTGCGACACGCACAGAGGTCGTCGCGGACGCGGACGGCGTGATCCAGTCGATCGACGCCGAGCAGCTCGGCTCCGCGGCGATGCATATGGGAGCCGGACGAGCGACCAAGACCGATGCGATCGACTATGCGGCGGGCATCATCATGCTCCGTAAAGTTGGCGACCGTGTCGCCGCCGGGGAGACGATTGCGCTGCTATGCCACAATAAGTCGCATGCCGAGGCGGAGCAAGCGGTCGCGCTGGCAGCAGCCGCTTATCGAATCGGTGAACAGGTGATCGAAGCACGGCCGCTCGTGCTCTCGATCGTAACTAGCGAAGGCATCCGCCGCCTTGATCCGAAAGGAGACGCTTGAGCGGACGACAGCAGCTGTTGTTGATCTAAGACATCATGGAGGGGATAATGGATGAGATTGGCAGGTCCTGTATTCATCGACGAGCAAGAGCTGGAGCCAGACCGCTGGATCGCAGCGCATCAGAGCGCCGGCTACCGGGCTGCGCTCTGCCCGGTCGGCCACGAAGCCGACGATCAGACGGTAGCAACCTATCGTCAAGCGGCGGCCCGAGCCGACCTCTTGATCGCAGAGGTAGGGGCATGGAGCAACCCGATCAGTCCCGATGAAGGGACGCGCAAGCAAGCGATCGATCATTGTATCCGGCGGCTGGAGCTGGCAGACCGGATCGGCGCCCGCTGCTGCGTCAATATTGCCGGTTCGCGCGGCGAGCAATGGGACGGTCCGCATGCGGACAACTTCAGCGACGATACCTTTGCCCTCATTGTCGATACGGTGCGGCTCATCATCGATCAGGTGAATCCGAGCCAGACGTTTTTTACGTTGGAGACGATGCCCTGGATCGTCCCGGACAGCGCCGACAGTTATCTGGCGTTGATCCAGGCAATCGATCGCGCTTCGTTTGCGGTCCATTTCGACCCGGTCAACATGATTGCCAGCCCGCGGACCTACTACGCCAACGGCGCGATGATCCGCGACTTCGTGCGGCGTCTAGGCCCGCATATCAAAAACTGTCACGCCAAGGATATCCGGATCGGCAGTCAGTTGACCGTCCATCTGGAGGAAGTCATCCCGGGTACGGGAGCGCTTGACTATCGGACGTTCCTGCAGGAGCTGAGCGGTCTCGATCCCGACACCCCGCTGATCCTCGAGCATCTGCAGAGCGAGGCGGACTATCGCCAGGCCGCCGACTATGTGCGGCGCACAGCGCGGGAGCTGTCGATCGAGGTATAACTTGCGCATTGCGGTGGCTGGTCGGCACACGTATATAGATGTTTTTAGCGCCTTCGGGCGCTTTTTTTTATGGGATCCGTTGGGAATATTTTGCATCCGATTCGTCAACACTGGTGAGGAGAACTGCAGCCGGTCTTGCCGCAGCGTCAGAATGGGAGGGCATCGGACCGGCGCTCATACCAGGAGGGAAACGTAATGATCAAGACGACAGGGTACAAGGGCATGCTTCTTGCCGTTATTATCGCATTGCTGGCCGCATCCACTGTGCGCGCCGAAGAAAAGCCAAGCGCAGCCGCTACGCCGGAGCTGGCGCCGTCGGCGCTGTCGGCGATCCTGATGGACGCGGACAGCGGCACGATCATTTTCGATAAGAATAGTCACGCCAAGCTGCCGCCAGCCAGCATCACCAAGGTGATGACAATGCTGCTGATCGTCGAGGCGCTGGATGCGGGTACGTTGAAGCTGACGGACAAGGTGCAGACCAGCGAGTACGCCGCCTCGATGGGCGGCTCGCAGATTTTCCTGGAGCCGGGCGAGGAGATGAGCGTCGAAGAGATGCTTAAGGGCATCGCGCTCGCCTCCGGCAATGACGCTTCGGTAGCGATGGCGGAGAAGATCGCCGGCACCGAGGAGGCGTTCGTCCAGATGATGAATGAGCGGGCGAAGGAGCTGGGGCTGAAAAATACGCATTTCGTGAATTGCAACGGACTGCCGGCCGACAACCACTACTCCTCGGCGCATGATATCGCGGTTATGTCCCGCGAGCTGCTCAAGCATGAGGAGATTACGCGCTATACGGGACTGTATCAGGATCATCTGCGCAAAACGTCGGACAAGCCGTTCTGGCTCGTCAATACGAACAAGCTCGTACGCTTCTATAGCGGGGCGGACGGCCTGAAGACTGGCTATACGAGTGAAGCGAAGTTCTGCCTGACAGCGACAGCCAAGCGCGACAATCTGCGAGTCGTCGCCGTCGTCATGGGGGAGCCTAATACGAAAACCCGCAATAACGAGGTATCGCAAATGCTCGACTATGCCTTCGCGCAATATACCAATCACCCGATCTTCAAGACCGGCGACACGATCGGCCAGATGCAGGTGAACAAGGGCGAGCAGGCCGAGTTGCCGATCGTAGCCAAGCATCCGTACAGCGTCCTGCTTAAGAAGGGTACGCCGGCGGACGATATCCGCCATGAGCTGCGACTCGACGGCCCGCTGCAGGCGCCTGTCCAGTCCGGACAACCGATCGGCAAGCTGATCGTCTTCCAGAAGGACCGGGTCCTCGGCGAATTCGACGTCACGGCGCCGCAGACGGTCGAGCGCGCAGGCTGGTGGACGTTGCTGAAGCGGGTCGCCGGCGATCTGTTCGACTGAGTCTAGCTGACATTGCTGTTAGTCCGCTCAAAGGGAGCCTGCCTAAGCGCGGTTCCCTTTATCGCCGGAGAGTGCGTTTTTTGTCGCTCTCTAGCGCTCTGCTTCTAGTTTTGTCGGCGGGCAGGAATGTGCAGGCAGGATGTGGAATCCCTCTCTAACCACAGGGAGGAGTGAGCAGGTCAATGAGTCTTCAAATGGAACTGGAACATCACCGCAACGTGCTGATCGTCCGATTGCGCGGCGAGCTCGATCACCATACCGCCGATACGGTGCGGCATCGGATGGAAGAAGCGATCCTGCGCGGCAACAGCGACCATGTCATCCTGAGTCTGAAGGAGCTGAGCTTTATGGACAGCTCTGGCCTGGGGGTCATCCTGGGCCGCTACAAGCTGCTCAAGAGCAGAGGCGGCAAGATGGTCGTATGCGACGTGAGCAAAAGCGTCCATCGGCTGCTCGAGCTGTCGGGCCTGTTCAAAATATTGACAATACATGATAATGAGCGAATGGCGCTCACAAGTCTGGAGGTCGTATCATGAGCGGAACGAACTTTATGACGCTGTCGTTCGCGGCCCGATCAGAGAACGAAGCGTTCGCCCGGGTCGCCGTGGCTGCGTTCGTCTCCCAGCTGGACCCGACGATGGAGGAGTTAAACGACCTGAAGACGGTCGTCTCGGAAGCGGTCACCAATGCGATCATCCACGGCTATGATGCCAACCCCGATGGGGTCGTCACGATCGAGGCGTCGATCGATACCGATACGGTGTCGATTACGATTAGCGATCAGGGACAGGGCATCGAGGATCTGGAGTTGGCGCGCCAGCCGCTGTATACGTCGAAGCCGGAGCTGGAGCGCTCGGGTATGGGATTTACGATTATGGAAAACTTCATGGACCGCTTCGAGGTGGACAGCACTGCCGAGCGGGGGACGCGGATCGTCATGAGCAAGCGCATCGAATCGAAAAAGGCGCTGTACAATTAGGCGCGTAGGGGTTGGGACCTCATGGATGTATCAATGAAGCAGCAGGCGCAGCATTATCTGGACGATAGGGAAGTCAAACGGTTGATCGCGCTCAGTCAGACCGGAGACAGCGGGGCGCGCGACACGCTGGTGAACTGCAATATCCGGCTCGTATGGTCGGTCGTGCAGCGGTTCATCAATCGCGGCTACGAGCCGGAGGATCTGTTCCAGATCGGTTGCATCGGCTTGCTCAAGTCGGTCGACAAGTTCGATCTGTCCTACGACGTGAAGTTCTCCACCTATGCGGTGCCGATGATCATCGGCGAGATCCAGCGCTTCCTGCGCGATGACGGCACGCTCAAGGTGAGCCGCTCGCTCAAGGAGTTGGCCAACAAGGTGCGCAAGACGCGCGACGAGCTGTCCCGCACGCTCGGTCGGATGCCGACGATCAAGGAGGTCGCCGCCGAGCTGGGGATCACGCCAGAGGATGTGGTGCTGGCGCAGGAGGCCAACAAGCCGCCGACCTCGATCCACGAGACGGTGTTCGAAAATGATGGCGACCCGATCACGCTGATGGATCAGATCGCCGACGATACGCAGGACAAATGGTTCGAGAAGCTGGCGCTTAATGAAGCGATCGGCGCGCTCTCGGAGCGGGAGCGACTGATTGTCTACCTCCGCTATTACAGGGATCAGACGCAATCGGAGGTCGCGGCCCGGCTGGGCATCTCGCAGGTGCAGGTGTCGCGGCTGGAGAAAAAAATATTGCAGTCTATCAAGGATCAGATCGCGCAATAGCGCGGCCTGGTCCTTTTTCCTTGCGAGCAGCAGCGCCGAAAATTACCATCCGAGTCATGACTACCCGCCGCTGGGATATCTCATACTATCGATAGAAGCTCCGGGCGATGGAAGCTCCGGTGCATCGATGTGCGAGGGATGGAGGGAGCGGCATGGACAAATCGGCAGGCGGCACCGTTTATTTGCGTCTACGCAAACGAATCACGCTGGCGCCGGGCGGGGAGCTGAAGCTCGCCGACATCGCGAGGCTCGTCGCTACCGGGCGGCGCGCGCGCGAGCTGGGCGACTTGACGATCTACAGGCATGCGCCAGAGCATGGCAACCGTTACGTCATCGACATCTTGCATATTATCCAGCGTATTCGCACGGCGGAGCCGACGCTGACGATCGAGCCGTATGGCGATCCGCAGGTGCTCGTGATGATCTCGGACAAGCCGGGCAAGCCGCGTATGGTCGTGCTGATGTTTGCCTGGCTGCTGCTGTTCTTCGGCTCGGGATTGGCGATTATGAACTTCCATGCCGATGTGAGCATGCAGCAGGTCCATATCCGGCTCTCGGAGCTGCTGACCGGACATTCGATCCGCCACCCGCTCTGGTTCCAGATTCCGTACTCGCTTGGCGTCGGGATCGGCATGGTGCTGTTTTTCAACCACCTGTTCCGCAAACGGTTCAATGAAGAGCCCAATCCGCTCGAGGTCGAGCTGTACATGTATGAAGAGAATGTCAATGCATGCGTCATCGCCGATGAGATGCGCAAAACCGGGCGGACCGGAGCGGATGGGGATGGCTGACTGGCTCGCATATCCGCTGCTCGTCTTCCTGGGACTGGCAGGTGGCGTGGCGGTCGGCAGCGGCATGGTGGCGCTGCTCGTCATCCTCGACCTGATCCCTCGGCTGGCTCAGCTGGCGCGGGCATACGGACACTCGGTTTGGTTTGAATCGGCTGTCATCGCGGGCTCGGTCTATTGGTCGTTCGCGGACTTCCTCGATTGGCGGCTCCGGCTCCCGGGCGTCGCTCAGCTGGCGGGGATCGGGCTGATCGACGGTATCTTCATCGGCATGCTGGCGGCTGCGCTGACCGAGGTGCTCAATGTACTGCCGATCCTGGCAAAGCGTCTGCACCTGAGCAAATATATGGTCGCCCTGGTCATGGCGATGGTGCTCGGCAAAATCGCCGGCTCGCTGTTCGACTGGCTGGTGTACCAATGGTAAGCCATACTGACATCAAAAGAGGTGTAGCATATGGATGAGCAACAACGGGATCGCGAGTCGGAAAATCCCTCTGCGCCGCACGCGATAGGGCAGGGGAAGACGGAGCTGGAGGGGTATGGAACGGAGCAAGCAGGCCAAGATACAGAGCAAGCAGGCCAAGATACAGAGCAAGCAGGTCAAGATCCAAACCAAGCAGGTCAAAATACTGAGCAAGCGGCTCAAGGAGTACGCACAAAGGAAGGTTCGTCGAAGCAAGCGAGAGACAAGCGCCGGGTGCCGGCCAAGCTGGATGAGGTCAAGCGGCTGCTGAAGGAGGAGCTCGGTCTCGACAAAAGCTTCGATGTGGTCGCCCGCGAGATGACCTTTGGCGGCCGTCGGACGATCCTGTTCTATATGAATGGCTTCGCCAAGGACGAGATTCTGACCGAGATGCTGACGCGCCTCTCCTATCTGGAGGACGACGAGCTGTCGGCGCATGCCGTTCACGGCTTCCTGCACCACTATGTGCCGGCGATCCAGGTCGAGGCAGAGGAGGACTATGACGGCGTAATCGATGCGGTGCTGGCTGGCAACACAGCGCTGTTCATCGATGAGGAGCGGACGGCGCTGATCATTGACGCCAAAAACTTCCCTGGCCGCAACCCCGAAGAGCCTACGCTCGAGCGGGTCGTCCGTGGCAGCCGGGACGGGTTCGTCGAGACATTGATGACTAATGTCACGCTCGTCCGTCGACGTCTGCGCGATCCGGGGCTGCGCTATGTGATGACGCGGGCCGGGCGACGGACGCAGACGGATGTGTGTATCGCCTACATCGACGATATCGCCGACCCGCAGCTCGTCGAATCGATCCGCAGCAAGATTGACGAGGTTGAGTTGGATGGACTGCCCTTGGCAGACAAGCAACTGGAGGAGGCGACGGTGCAGCGCGGCTGGAATCCGTATCCGCTCGTTCGCTACACCGAGCGGCCCGATGTCGTCGCTGCGCAGCTGATGGAGGGCAATGTCGCCGTATTTGTGGACACGACGCCCAGCGTCATGCTGCTTCCGACGACGTTTTTTGATCTGGTACAGCATGCCGAGGAGAATCGCCAGACGCCGTTCATCGGCACCTATCTGCGCTGGATCCGTTACTTTGGCATCCTCTCGTCGCTTTTCCTGCTGCCGCTCTGGTTCCTGTTCGTCATGCAGCCTGAGCTGCGACCGGCGTTCCTCGGCTTCATCGGGCCGCAGGAGAGCGTCAAACTGCCGCTGATCGCGCAGTTCCTGATCGCTGAGGTCGGCGTCGATCTGATGCGCATGGCGTCCGTGCATACGCCGACGCCGCTGGCGACGGCGATGTCGCTGATCGCCGCCATTCTGATCGGCGATATCGCAGTGCAGAGCGGCTTTTTTGTCAACGAAGTTGTCATCTACATGGCGATTGCGGCGATCGGCATGTTCGCAACTCCCAGCTACGAGCTGGGGCTGGCCAACCGGATCGTCCGGCTGCTGCTGCTGGTGGCGGTCGCCTTGTTCAAGCTGCCCGGCTTTCTCATCGCGACGACGATTGTTTTTATTATCCTGGTGAAGGAGCGTTCCTTTAACCATCCTTATATGTGGCCGTTCATCCCGTTCGACATGCGCGGCATGTTGAATGTACTGATCCGTGTGCCGGTGCTGTTCAATCGGAAGCGGCCAAATCTCCTGAAGCCCCAGCAGATCGACAAAATGCCGGACCATAAAGGCGGCGGACCGCTGCAATAAATACAAATGAACGGCGCATAATCCATATCGCTGCGGCTGCAAATACGGTATACTGGAAGTCATATGGCAGCTTTGCGACTTGAAGTGACGAGTCGCGCGAACCAGACTTCCAGATTGCAGAAAGCGGAGGGAATACGATGTATTTGCATGGGACAAGCAAAATTAACGATCAAGGCCACCTCGAAATCGGCGGCAAGGACGTAACCGAGCTGGCGGCCGAATACGGCACGCCGCTCTATATTGTAGATGAAGCGCTCGTCCGTCAGCGGGCGCGCGAGTATGTAGAGGCGTTCCAGGCTTCCGGCCTGAAGTTCCAGGTCGCGTACGCGAGCAAGGCATTCAGCGTGATGGCGATGTGCGTCATCGCAGAGGAAGAGGGACTGTCGCTTGACGTCGTCTCCGACGGCGAGCTGTATACGGCGCTCAAGGCCGGCTTCCCGGTGGAGCGCATCCATTTCCACGGCAACAACAAGACCCCGGACGAGATCAACATGGCGCTCGACGCTGGCATCGGCTGCTTCGTCGTCGACAACTTCACCGAGCTGCACTTGCTTGATGCGTTGGCGGCGGACAAGGGCAAAAAAGTAAAAATCCTGCTTCGCATTACGCCTGGCGTAGAGGCGCACACGCATGAATATATCTCTACCGGCCAGCAGGACTCGAAGTTCGGCTTTGACCTGGGCAACGGCGCTGCCTATGAGGCGATCCAGCAGGGCATCGCGCTGCAAAACATCGAGCTGTTGGGCGTACATTCCCATATCGGCTCACAGATCTTCGAGGTCGAAGGCTTCCGCATGGCGGTGGACAAAGTATCGCAGTTCGCAGTCAAGATCAAGGAAGAGCTCGGACTGACATTCCAGGTCATCAACCTCGGCGGCGGCTTCGGCATCCGCTACACCGCAGAGGATGCGCCGCTGCAGGTCCGCGAGTACGTCGAGGCGATCACGGACTCGATCAAGAGCAACTTCTCCACAGCCGGCTACCCGCTGCCGGAGATCTGGGTCGAGCCGGGCCGCAGCATGGTCGGCGATGCTGGCACGACGCTGTACACGGTCGGCACGAGCAAAGATATCCCGGGCGTGCGCAAGTATGTCGCTGTTGACGGCGGCATGACCGACAACCCGCGTCCGGCGCTGTACGAATCGAAGTACGAGGCGATGCTGGCCAACCGCGCCGGTGAAGCGGCGGAGGAGACCGTCTCGATCGCTGGCAAATGCTGCGAGAGCGGCGATATGCTGATCTGGGATCTCGAGCTGCCGAAGTCCAAGAGCGGCGATCTGCTCGCAGTGTTCTGCACAGGCGCGTACAACTACGCGATGGCGAGCAACTATAACCGGATCCGTCGTCCAGCCGTCGTCTTCGTCAAGGACGGCCAGGCGGATCTCGCGGTCAAGCGCGAGTCGCTCGACGACATCGTCGGCAATGACCTCATCCCGGCCCGCCTGTTGAAAGCGTCGACGGTTCAATCCTGATCCGTATCGACTGAGCAACGCCAGACAAGAGCTGGCCAGCGGCAAGCAAGGGAAGAGTTGCGCCCAGTAAGGGAAGGGCGCGTTGAGCAAGTTATGGCTAGGCAAGACGAGAGGGGCGGTCATTTGATCGCCCCTGGCGTTTGTTGCTCGTTTGCCTTCCCGGAAAAAAGCAAATTGCGGAGCAATGAGCCACAGCTGCGTCCCTAAGACGCGCCAATGTCATGTCGGCGTCCGAACGAAAGTTTCTTTCATTACGGAGCCGAAAAGCGCCGTTGCTTACGCTCGAACGAAAGTTTCTTTCATTACGGAGCCGAAAAGCGCCGTTGCTTGCGCTCGAACGAAAGTTTCTTTCATTCCGGAGCCGAAAAGCGCCACTGTCGGCGTCCCAACGAAAGTTTCTTTCGCTCCAGCGCCGAGCAGGCCATTGTCTCCGCCCCAGCGCTTGTTTTTGACCCATGCGAGATGAGACCCACAGCTGACCGAGCTGTTTTGCGGCTTCGGCGAGCGGTCATCGGCTGCCTGCTTGGGGCGACTTTGCGTAAGGCGGCTAATTGTAGTAAGATGTAACCATACATACGAAAAATATCAAGGAGTGATCTGCATGGCAAAGCAAGCAAAAATCACAATGGACAACGGTGCGGAAATCGTACTCGACCTGTTCGATCAGGATGCGCCTAATACAGTAGCAAACTTCGAGAAGCTGGCCAACAGCGGCTTCTACAACGGACTGAACTTCCACCGCGTCATCCCGGGCTTCGTCGCTCAGGGCGGCTGTCCGGACGGCACTGGCGCAGGCGGACCTGGCTACCAGATCGACTGCGAGATCAACCCGAACAAGCATGAGCGCGGTACGCTGGCGATGGCGCACGCCGGACGCAATACGGGCGGCAGCCAGTTCTATATCTGCTACCAGCCGCAGCCGCATCTCGACGGCGGCCATACCGTATTCGGCAAAGTCGTCAAAGGGATGGAGCATGTTGACGCGTTCAAAGGACGTGACAAGATGTCTAAGGTCGAAATCGTCGAAGCGTAAATCTGCAAAGTGGAGCTGTTGAGGGCGTGACTCGTCAGGCTGCTGCCAGTGTGCTTACTGCATGTTGGTAGCTTCGTCGCCCCGTCGCTCCACTCGCAGCCTGCTAAGCGGGCTGTGACGCCCCGTCGCTCTACTTGACACATGCGTCTCTGCCTAACACCTGGCGGCAGATAATGCCTCCCAATAGCCTTCAATGCGTGTCAGGCTTGTCTAGACGACAATGGAAGCGACATGATATTGGCGACATGACAAAATGATTTCTACTGTGACAATTTGCATTGCATTTTCATAGTTTCAATGGTAAGATTTCTAACAAAAGTAATGCAGCTTTCCTTCGGGGTAGGTGAAATTCCTAACCGGCGGTGATCGGATGCAGCGCCCATCTCGACGATCGAGACGGTCTGTGCCCGTCAGTCCGTGACCCGGTGGTCTTGCGGCTCACTCTTCCTAGAGAGGCCGACTTGACCAACGGTGGACCTGGTGCAACTCCGGGACCGACAGTACAGTCTGGATGGGAGAAGGAGATGCTTGAAGATTTCATATTCTACGGCTTTTAGCGATTGTTCTTTTTTTCACAATTCGACTGAAGCTTGTTTGAATTTGCCGTCATCATGTATCCCGCTTGATCCAACCCCCGAAGGCCGCTGCTTCGGGGGTGCTTTGCGTTGATCGATATTATCAATGACGAATACTACATGAGGCTGGCACTCGATGTCGCCACCAAAGCCAAGGGTCAAACAGGAATCAATCCGGTCGTCGGCTGCGTGATCGTCAAGGCGGGACGCATCATCGGCATTGGCACGCATCTGCGACGCGGCGGCGCTCATGCCGAGGTGCATGCGCTTGAAATGGCGGGCGAGGAGGCCAGAGGCGCGACCGTATACGTCACGCTGGAGCCGTGCAGCCATCACGGCATGACGCCCCCCTGCTCCGAGCGGATCATCGCGGCCCGGGCGGCCAAGGTCGTCGTAGCGATGGAGGATCCCAATCCGAAGGTCGCTGGACGCGGCATCGCGCGACTGCGCGAGAGCGGCGTCGAGGTGAAAGTCGGCGTACTGGGCGCA
This sequence comes from Paenibacillus sp. 598K, assembly GCF_003851045.1. GTDB lineage: Bacteria > Bacillota > Bacilli > Paenibacillales > Paenibacillaceae > Paenibacillus_D. Next base: position 117,937 of record NZ_BFBX01000011.1, read on the forward strand.
GAGGCCCGCAAGCTCAACGAAGCTTTCATCAAGTACATTACGACCGGTCGTCCATTCGTGACGCTGAAGACGGCGAGCACGCTCGACGGCAAAATCGCCGCCAAAAGCGGCGATAGCCAGTGGGTGACCGGGCCGAAGGCGCGGGAGATGGTGCACACGCTCCGCCATCAGCATGAAGGCATCATGGTCGGCGTCGGTACGGCGCTCGCCGACGACCCACTGCTGACGACGAGGCTGTCGGTGCCGGCGCTCCATCCGGTGCGGATCGTCGTCGACTCGTCGCTGCGACTGCCTGTGACGGCGCGGCTGCTGCAGGACGGCGCGACGCGAACCTATATCCTGACGACCGAGCGTGCCGATCCGGCCAAGATCAAGACGCTGGAGGCGGCAGGCGTCAAGGTGGTGGCCAGCGGGGCCGGCAAGCATGTCGATCTGCGAATCGCGATGCAACGGCTAGGGCAACTGGAGGTCGGCTCGATCCTGCTCGAGGGCGGAGGCAGGCTTAACGGCGCGATGCTGGAGGCGGCGCTCATCGACAAGGTGATGCTGTTCTACGCGCCTAAGATTATCGGCGGTGCCGCAGCCCCTGTCAGCTTTGCGCTGAATGGCTGGGACCGGATGGCCGATGCGGTCCAGATCGGCCAGATGGAGGTCGAGGTCGTAGGCGAGGACATCTGTCTGACCGGCTACCCTGTTTACCCTGGGCAGACTAAGCGTTAGAGCTGTCCAACTGTTCATCCTAAGGAGGTGTCGCATGTTCACTGGATTGATCGAGGAGATCGGCCGGCTCAAGCAGACCGGTCGGCAAGGCGAGGCGATGCTGCTCACGATCGAGGCCAAGACGGTCATGTCCGATGTCCAGCTCGGCGACAGCATCGCCGTCAACGGCGTCTGTCTGACAGTCGTCGCCTATGACAAGACGAGCTTCACGGTCGATGTGACGCCGCAGACGTATCGCCACTCCAATCTGAGCGCGATGCGCAGCGGGCATCCCATTAACCTCGAGCGCGCGATGCTGGCCGGCGGCCGCTTCGGCGGACATATCGTCCAGGGCCATGTCGATACGACTGGCGTGATCGCCGAGCGGCGGCAGGAGGCCAACGCCGTCATTTATCGCATCCTGCCGGCTGACCGCGAGACGATGCGGTATATTGTGCCCCAAGGCTCGATCACGCTCGACGGGATCAGCTTGACGATAGCGACGGCCGACGAGGAGTCGGCGACTGTGTCGATCATCCCGCATACGTTGCAGCAGACGGCCTTGCAGTACAAGGGGCCGGGGGACACGGTCAACATCGAAACGGACGTCCTCGGCAAGTATGTCGATCATCTGCTGAAGTATGGCAGTCGGTCGGCGACAGGCTCGGGAGCGGGCGGTCAGCGCGGCGGCATGTCCGCTTCGTTTTTGGCCGATCACGGGTTTATGTAGGACGCCAGTTGCAGATGGCAATGAATACGAGAACGAAGGAGCGATAGGCGATGAAGGACGCGATTTCATTTGACGCGATAGAAGACGCCATCTATGATCTCATCATGGGCAAGTCGGTCATCGTCGTAGACGATGAAGACCGCGAAAACGAAGGGGATCTAATCGCGCTGGCGGACAAGGCGACGCCCGAGCTGATCAACTTCATGATCAAGGAAGCGCGCGGCCTCGTCTGCGTGCCGATCACCCCGGAGCGGGCAGAGGAGCTTGAGCTGTCGCCGATGGTATCGCATAATACGGATTATCACGGCACGGCGTTCACCGTCTCGGTCGACCATATCTCGACCTCGACCGGCATCTCGGCGCCGGAGCGCGCGGAGACAGTGCGGCGGCTGATCGATCCCGAGGCCCGGGCGGCCGACTTCCGGCGGCCGGGTCATATCTTCCCGTTGATCGCCAAGAAGGGCGGCGTGCTGCGCCGCGCCGGCCATACCGAGGCGGCGATCGACCTGGCGCGGATGTGCGGCGCAAGCCCGGCTGCGGTCATCTGCGAGATTATCAAGGAGGACGGCACGATGGCCCGTCTGCCGGATCTGGTCGAGTTCCGCAGCAAGCATGGCTTGAAGCTGATTACGATCCAGGATCTGATCCATTACCGCAACGAGAAGGAAAAGCTCGTCGAGCGGATCGTCGAGGTGAAGATGCCGACCGACTTTGGCGTCTTCCGCGCGGTAGCCTACACCAACGAGGTGGACGGCAAGGAGCATGTGGCGCTCGTCAAAGGCGAGATCGATCCCGAACAGCCGGCGCTTGTGCGGGTTCACTCCGAATGCCTCACCGGCGACGTGTTCCACTCGCATCGTTGCGATTGCGGACCGCAGCTGGCGGCAGCGCTGCAGCAGATCGACAAGGCGGGTCGAGGCGTCCTGCTCTACATGCGCCAGGAGGGACGCGGCATCGGTCTGGTCAACAAATTAAAGGCTTATGCGCTCCAGGAGCAGGGATTCGACACGGTGGACGCGAATATTAAACTTGGCTTTGCTCCAGATCTGCGCGACTATGGGATCGGGGCTCAGATCCTTAAGGATCTTGGCGTCCGTAAAATGCGGCTGCTGACCAACAACCCGCGCAAAATCAAGGGCCTCGAGGGCTACGGCATCGAGGTCGTGGAGCGGGTGCCGCTGCAGATGGCCGAGAATGAAGATAATACGAATTATTTGCATACGAAGCAAGCGAAGCTGGGCCATATGCTCCGCTTCGAGGAAGCCGGCCCGCTGGCGGCAATCAATCAAGAGATCGAACAAAAGGAAGGATGATCGAACATGTCTATATCTCGCATCTATGAAGGTCAACTCGTCTCTCAAGGCTTGAAATACGGAATCGTCGTCGGTCGGTTCAACGAATTCATCACCTCTCGTCTGCTGAGTGGCGCGCTGGACGCGCTGAAGCGCCACGGCGCGACCGAGGAGGAGATCGAGATCGCTTGGGTACCGGGCGCATTCGAGATTCCGCTGATCGCCCAGAAGATGGCCGAGAGCGGCAAGTACGACGCCGTCATTACGCTCGGCACGGTCATCCGCGGATCGACGCCGCATTTTGACTATGTGTGCAACGAGACGGCCAAGGGCGTCGCTGCTATCGCCCTGAAGACGGGTGTGCCGACGATCTTCGGCGTGCTGACGACTGACTCGATCGAGCAGGCAGTAGAGCGAGCAGGTACCAAAGCGGGCAACAAAGGCTGGGAAGCCGCCGCATCCGCCATCGAGATGGCCAATCTGACCAAGGCGCTGCAAGGCTGAGCGGCAGCGGGAGGACAACAACGTGACGATGCTCTATAAGCTGGAGACCTTCGAGGGCCCGCTCGATCTGCTCCTCCATCTCATCGACAAGGCCGAGATCGACATCCACGAGGTGTCGCTGAGCGAGATCGCCGATCAATACATGGCATATCTCGAAGCGATGCAGGAGCTGGAACTGGATGTGACCAGCGAATTTCTCGTGATGGCTGCGACGCTGCTGTCGATCAAGAGCAGACAGCTGCTGCCCAAGCCGCCGATCATCGATGAGGTGTTCGACGAGTGGATGGACGATGGGCTGGACCCGCACGACGAACTCATCCAGAAGCTGGTAGAGTATCGGAAGTACAAACAGATCGCCGAGGAGCTGCGCCATAAGGAATATGAGCGCAGCCTCGTCTTTACCAGGGAGCCGGAGGACCTGACGCCCTACTTGCCCGAGGTGATCGAGAACCCGGTCAAGGGTTTGGCAGTGTCCGATCTGATCGCGGCCTTTCAGAAGGCGCTGAAGCGGGCGGCCAGGCGGTCGCTCGTGGCGACGGTGCGGCGGGATGAGATTTCGGTCAAGGACAGGATCGTCGATATTGTCGATCTGCTCCGGGAGAACAAGATGGTCCGCTTCTCCAAGCTTATCCGTCAAGATCTGGATCGGCACGAGATTGTGGTGACATTTTTGGCGATTTTGGAGCTAATGAAGCTGAAGCAGATTCATTGCTTCCAGCATCAGCTGTTTGACGATATTGTGATTCATTGGAGAGGGGAAGCGGCAGAGGGTGGACTTTCCGACATTGAAGTCGATTATTGAGGGCTTGCTCTTCATGGTCGGCGATGAAGGCATCACGACCAAGCAGATCGCTGAGGTGACCGGACTCGATAGCAAGGCGGTGGCAGATGCGCTCTCGGAGCTGAGCCGCGAGATGACTAGCGCCAAGCGAGGCATACGGGTCGCAGAGGTCGCTGGCGCCTACCGGCTGACGACCAACCCAGATCACGCCATCTACTTCGAGCGGCTGGCGCACTCGCCCAGCCGGGCGAGCCTGTCGCAGGCGGCGCTCGAGACGCTGTCGATCGTCGCCTATCGGCAGCCGATCACGCGCGTCGAGATCGAGGAGATCCGCGGCGTCAAGACCGATCGCGCCCTGCACACGCTGGTCGGCAAGGACCTGATCGAGGAGGTGGGACGAGCGGAGGCGATCGGACGACCGATTCTATATGGCACGACCCGGGCGTTCCTCGATTACTTCGGCCTGGCGGATCTCGAGGCGCTGCCGGACCCTTCGACGTTCCAGGACGACGATATGCTCGAGGGTCAGACGCAGGCGCTTTTCGAGAAGCTGGACGAACGACAGCTCACCTTGGACGAGTACGCGGCATTGGATGCCGAGCCAGACGACAACAACGTATGAGACATGCCAGATTAGCCCATACTACATCTATCCAGTTTTAGGAAACGGGGTGAGCCGCCGGATGCGAGCATTCCCGGGCGGATGGATGGGGTGGTTGCTGATCGCGGCAGGTCTCTTTTTTTTGGCCTTCCTCGTCTTATGCGCCAGCCATATTGTTTTGATCAGCCGACTGACCCGCCAAGGCAAGGATGATCAATTCTCGGTCCATATTCATGCGTTGTTCGGCTTGATCAACTATGCCTGGGAGGTGCCGATCATGAAGATGGGCGCCGGCACCGTCAACGTCAAGACCGAGACGAGACAGCAGATGAGCGCACAACCTGACTCGGAGAGCAAGTCGCGCGTCGGCATTCGGACGATCAGGCAGCAGATCGAGGATTTCCGCATGTTGACGCGATATACGGACCGATTCTATAACTGGGTCGGTCAGACGCTGCGCCGCGTGAAGCTCGAGGAGTGGCACTGGCAGACGCGAGTAGGCGTTGGCGACGCAGTCTGGACGGCGATGGCTTGCGGCGCTGCCTGGGCCGTGCAAGGCACGGTGCTTGGCATATGCTCGCAGCTGTTCTCTTTGCGCGCCGAGCCGCGGATGGCGGTGGCTCCGGTGTACAGTCACGAGCATTTCTCCACGGAATGGTCCTGTATAGCAAAAATCCGGTTCGGTTATGCTATAGTTGCCGGACTGCAATTGCTGGTTCGTATACGAAGGGTGAAAGGAGGCTTCACCACATGGCAGAACATCCTATCCAAGGGTTAATGCAGACTGCAATGGAAAATATCAAGGAAATGGTCGATGTGGACACGATTGTCGGCAGCCCCGTGCAAACGCCGGATGGCAGCGTTATTATGCCGATCTCCAAGGTCGGCTTTGGCTTCGTGGCGGGCGGAAGCGATATCGGCTATGGCAATTATAAGCCGAACGGCTCGGGCACAAGCTCGCATGAGGGACAACACGGAGGGCAGAACACTTCGCAGCATACGGGCATCGGCCAGCCGTTTGGCGGCGGCAGCGGCGGTGGCGTATCGATCACGCCGATCGCCTTCCTGGTCGTCGGTACGCATGGCGTGAAGGTCGTACCGCTCGACAATCAGACGCATCTGATGGAGCGAATCATCGATTCGACGCCTCGGGTGATCGACAAGCTGCAGTCGATGTTCCGCTCCGAGCGTCACGATGACGATCGGATTGACGACCTCGACGATCTGGTCCATCTGAGCGAGGACAAGGGCCACCTGATCTAATGCCGCACGCCGCCGTCCACCGCGGACGGGGGCAGCGATGAAGCCGCGCCGCAGCTCCTATCGGAGCTGCGGTTTTGAGGTTGTGCCGGGCAATCCGGACATATCCGGCAGGCCCGTACATATAATGTACAAGACTATGGCAGCTCGTAGCGGCTGTCTTGAAGGAAAGCGAGGGTTCTCAAACCATGCGATCTATGCTGAAGCGAATGCTGCTGCTCTTCGTCACCGTAAGCGCCGCTTGGCCGGTGCTGCCGAACCTCCAACCCGCCTATGGGGCGCCTCGGTCGATCTCGACGAATGCTCATGCGGCGGCGGTCATCGATGTGCAATCCGGGCGCATCCTCTATTCGCAGATGGGCGACGAGCCGAACAAGATTGCTTCGCTGACCAAGATCATGACCGCGATCGTGGCGATCGAGAATGGCAATCTCGCGGATAACGTCAAGGCGGGCAAAGCGGCGGTAGGCAAGGAGGGCTCCTCCATCTACCTGCAGCTGGGCGAGGAGATGAGCCTGCATCATCTGCTCTATGGGCTGATGCTTCGCTCGGGCAACGACGCCGCGACGGCGATCGCCGAGCATGTCGGCGGGTCCGAGGAGGGCTTTGTCCATCTGATGAACGAAAAAGCGGCCTGGCTTGGCCTCGAGAATAGTCACTTCATGAACCCGCATGGTCTCGATCACCCGGAGCATTACGCCTCGGCCAACGATATGGCCAGGTTGACGGCCTATGCGCTACGCAACCCCGTCTTCCAGGAGATTGTCAAGACTCGGATCAAAAAGGTGCCGAACCCGCATGATCCATGGGACTATACCTGGGCCAACAAAAACAAGATGCTGGCGATGTACGAGGGCGCCGACGGCGTCAAAACCGGCTATACGAAGCAGGCGCGCCGCTGTCTCGTCTCCTCTGCGACGCGCGGCGGCCAGCAGATCGCCGTCGTCACGCTCAACGACGGCGACGACTGGGCCGACCACCGTAGTCTGCTCGACTGGGCATTCGAGAACTTTCCGCTAGCTGAGCTTTCCCGGAGCGGCCAAAAGATAGCGGATACGACGTACGAAGCGTCGGGGATGCTGCGCTATCCGCTTGCCGACGATGAGCCGTCCCAGGTACGGCGCAAGCTGGTCGTCACCGACCCGGCTTCGGTGGACTATGCGCTTGGCGAGCGCGGGCGGCTGGAGTTCTACCTGGGCGAGGAGAGGATCGGCGCGGTGCCGCTGAAGGACGCGCCCCCGGCGGCGCCGTCCAGTGCGACGCCGCAGGCGCGAGCGGCGATGGCAGGCGCGGCGAGCACAGGTGCGTCGGAAACGTTCCTGCTGGCGCTGACGCGTGTCGTGCAAGGGCTGCTAGGGGCGGGGGTCGTCCGATGGTGAACTGGATCTGGCTGCTGCTCATGACGATTAGCGTTGTCTTCGCCGCCTTTACAGGCAGACTGGAGGCTGTCACCGAGGCGGCCTTCGAGGGCGCCAAGTCCGGGGTCACGGTGAGCTTCGGCTTGATCAGCGTGCTCGTGTTCTGGATGGGGATGATGCGGATCGGCGAGGATGCCGGTCTGCTGCGCAAGCTGGCGACACTGCTCAGCCCGGCGGTCCGCTTCCTATTCCCCGACGTGCCCAAGGGCCACCCGGCGCTTGGTTACATCATGACGAATATGAGCGCCAATATCCTCGGCCTCGGCAATGCGGCGACACCGATGGGGATCAAAGCGATGCAGGAGCTGCAAAAGCTCAACCCGGACAAGGAGACGGCGACGCCGGCGATGTGTACACTGCTGGCGCTCAACACCTCCAGCATTACGCTGGTGCCGACGACGCTAATCGCGATCCGCATGAACTATGGCTCGGCGCACCCGGCAGAGATTGTGGGGACGACGTTGATCGCTACGGCGATCGCCACGGCTGCAGCGATCCTCGCAGACCGCTACTTCCGCCGGCGCGCGCTGCGACCGCCGCATACGACGCACCGCGGATCGAGACGGATGGCGTCCCGCGCCGCTGGCGGCGCCGGGGAGACGCATGATCGGGAAGCGGCTTCCTGAGGATGGACGGACGGGGAGGGAAGACCGATGTATGATCTGGTGACGGCATTATCGATATGGCTCATTCCTGCACTTATTGTTTTTATTCCGCTCTATGCCGCCTTTCGCAAGATCCCCGTGTACGAGTCGTTCGTCGACGGGGCGAAGGGCGGTTTTGATACCGCGATCGCGATCATTCCGCATCTTGTAGGGATGATGGTAGCGATCAACATGTTCCGCGCCTCGGGGGCGATGGAGCTGATGGTTCAGGGACTGCAGCCGCTGATGGCCGCGATCGGCATCCCAAGCGAGGTGCTGCCGCTCGGCATGCTCCGCCCGCTCACCGGCGCAGGCTCCCTGGCATATACGACGCATTTGATCGAGAACTATGGGCCCGACTCCATAATTGGCCGGATCGCCTCGACGATCCAGGGAAGTACGGACACCACTCTCTATGTGCTGACGGTCTATTTCGGCGCGATCGGCATCCGGCGGTCGCGGTACGCGCTTAAGGTCGGGCTGTTTTCCGATCTCGTCGGATTTGTGGCAGCCGTTTTCATTTGTTTGTATATTTTCGGCTGACAGGAAGCGTCGCGAGCCCTTGCTGCGCTTGTGCTTTGGCCAAGCTGTGGTATGATGGGACTAGAGGTGAAAGATTTGGAAAGACTACAGAAAATATTGGCGCAAGCGGGAGTCGCATCCCGACGAAAATGCGAGGAGTTGATCCTCACCGGCGCGGTGCAGGTCAATGGTGAGACCGTTACAACGCTCGGCGTCAAAGCCGATCCGGCAGAGGACACGATTACGGTAAATGGCAAGTCGATCAAAAGCGAAAGCAAGCTGTACCTTATGCTGAACAAACCTAAAGGCGTCATTACGAGCGCCTCCGATCCGAAAGGGCGCAAGGTGGTCGGCGATTACTTGCCGGACATCAAGGAGCGCGTCTATCCGGTCGGGCGGCTCGATTACGATACGGAAGGTCTGTTGTTGCTGACCAATGACGGCGAATTCGCCAATCTGCTGACCCATCCCAAGCATCATGTCCCGAAGACGTATCTGGCGACGGTCAAGGGTATCCCACACGGCACGCAGCTCGAGAAACTGGCCAAGGGCATCAAGCTCGACGACGGCATGACCGCGCCCGCCCAAGTGGAGTATCAGGATGTCGACGAGGAGAAGAAGCAGGCTGTGATTACGATCACGATCCACGAGGGACGCAACCGCCAGGTGCGGCGGATGTTCGAAGCAATCGGCCATCCGGTGCTTCGCCTGAAGCGGGTTCGATTTGGCGAGCTGGGCTTGCTTAACCTGCAGCGTGGCAAGTTCAGACATTTGTCACCAAAGGAAGTGCAGGACCTGCTGGCACTGGCCCGCAAGTCACATAATGTTCATAAAAAGTGAACTGGGCCCCGGTTTTTAAAGTGTCGTTATTCGCTATAATGGAACTAGCATGTATAGCAGCCTAGGTGGTGTTTAGCGATGAAATCCGCACGTAAAAAGATTCAAATTGTTGTTCTTCTAGGCGTCTTGCTAATCGGAGGTTATGCGATTGGCAAGACGCTGTTTGCAGATGGTAATCCAATACCGGTAGCGGGCGACCGCGCGCCCGAGTTTACCCTGCTGGGTGCGGACGGCAATGTCCACCAGCTGTCCGATTACAAGGGCAAGGCGGTGGTCGTCAATTTTTGGGGCACCTTCTGTCCGCCGTGCGTCAAGGAAATGCCCGAGTTTCAGAAGCAGTATGAGAAGTGGCAAGACAGCAATCTGGAGATTCTCGCGATCAATCTGAGCGAGACCGACCTGGTCGTCTCCAGCTTCCTACGCCAGTTTGATCTGGAGTATCCGATCCTCCGAGACCAGAAGCGTGCGACAGAACGGATGTACGGTCTGCGCTCCTACCCGACGACCTTCTTCGTCAAGCCCGACGGCCGCATCCTTGAGGTGTTCGTCGGCGGCATGACAGAGGAGCAGATCGACGAGCGGATCGAGCGGCTGCTGAGGACAACGGCATAAGGAGGAGGCTTCCCCATTGATTCACAACACGAAATGCGAATGCGGTCACCAAAATCATATCGGTACGGTGCTCTGCGAGGCGTGCGGCAAGCCGCTTCGAGAGGACATGCAGTCCCAAGAGCCGCTCGAGATGAGATACGATGGCGTCGCGAGGCGCTCGCAGAAGAGCAATCCGAATATTATCGACCGAGTGTGGAATTTTTTCTCGTCCGTCAAGATTGCCGTCTATCTGATCATCATCACGTTGCTCGGCTCGATCCTCGGCACGCTGCTGCCGCAGGAGAATACGTTCATTCGGGGCAATCCGGCCGAATATTACGGACCGAACCATGGCTGGTTCGGCGAGCTGTATTACCAACTTGGCTTTTCCCGCACATATGAATCATGGTGGTTCATCACGCTACTTGTCATGATCGGCACCTCGCTCGTCATCTGCAGTCTCGATCGCGTGCTACCGCTCTACCGCGCGCTCAGCAAGCAGCAGATCCGCAAGCATCTCAGTTTCATTACGAGACAGAAGGTCGTCTTCACCCGGGAGCTTGATGTCCCGGGTGAAGATTTTGCCCGCGATATGGAAGCGCAACTGAAGAAACGGCATTTCCGCGTGCATCGCGAGGGCGATGCGCTGCTCGCCGAGAAAAATCGCTTCAGCCGGTGGGGACCGTATATTAACCATATCGGTCTGATCATCTTCCTGCTGGCCGTCCTGGCGCGCAGCATTCCCGGCTGGTACATGGATGAATATGTAACGGTGCCTGAGGGAGAAGCGGTGGCGATCGAGAATACGAATTACTATATCAAAAACGAAAAGTTCACCGTCGATTATTACACAGACGAGGAGCTGCCCGACCATCTGCAAGGCCAATTGCGAGCCAAGCTCTACAAAACGCAAGCGGTATTGTACGAATGCACGGCCAACTGCAACGACCTGGTCAAGGAGCCGGTGCTCGAGGAGGTCAAGCAACACGATATTATTGTCAACAGTCCGTTGTCTTACAAGGGGCTGCATGCATACCAGTTTGACTTTGACGATACGCCGAAGCTTGCTGCCGTCCAGCCGTCACTCATCAACAAAGAGACCGGCGAGAACTACGGGTCCTTCGAGCTGCGGATGATCAATCCCGAGCTGAACTACAAGGTCGGACCGTATGAGCTGGAGCTCCGTTCGCAATACATGGAGTTTGCGATCGGCGATGACGGCAATCCGACCTCTCTGTCTCGCGATCCCAATGCGCCGGCATTTTTCTTCATCATCAAAGGTCCGGGGTTGTCCGAGAAGGGCGAGACGTACTTGTACTTCCCTCGACAGGTGGACAAGCAGCGGTTCAGCCAGGACCAGATCAACCGTCACATCTCCGACCGTCTGGAGCTGTCGGTAGGCTCGATGGAGGGTGTAACCTTCGCAGGCGCTACGAGCTTCCTCAACATCCGGGTAGACACGGCGATGCCTTACGTTTGGGTAGGCGCGGCGATCTCGATGATCGGTCTCATTATGGGCTTCTACTGGAATCATCGCCGGATCTGGCTGCGTGTCGATAACGGCAAGCTGTCGCTCGGCGCTCATACGAACAAGAATTGGTACGGCATGCGAAGTGATGTCGCCTCGGCCCTCAAGAAGATGGGCATCGAGATCGATCCAAAGTCACTGGATAACGGAGGGAAAAATTCGTGAATTGGGTAGAGTTTAGCAGTGATGCGTTTATCGCCGCGTTTTTTCTATATTGCTTTGGCTTTATGTTCTATGTCATTGCCGTCGCCGGCAAAAAGTGGAGCAACCGCGATCCCGAGCGGCATGTGAAGCGCTGGGCTAGAATTGCCTATATCGTCTCGGCGCTTGGCTTGCTGGCGCATCTGACTTTCTTCTTCACCCGCTGGATCGGCTCCGGGCAGATCCCGACGAGCAACATGTACGAGTTCATGACGTTCCTCGGCATGGCGATCATGATCGCCTTCATCATCGTCAACGCGATCTATCGCAAGCCGGTGCTGGGCATGTTCTCCTTGCCGCTCGTGGTGCTGATCGTCGCCTATGCATCTGTATTCCCGCAAGAGGTGCAGCCGCTCGTGCCAGCGCTTAACTCGATCTGGCTGAAGATCCACGTGACGACAGCCGCGCTTGGCGAGGCGTTTTTCGCCGTTGCCTTCGCTTCCGGTCTGATGTACTTGCTGCGCGTCGTCGATTTCAAAGGCACGAGCAAGAAGGCGCGCCGTGCGCAGCGCTGGGTTGAATTTACGCTGTACGTCATTGTTGTCATTATTGCCTTTATCGCGACGGTTTTTGTATTCCGCGGCATGGGCTATCAAGCCTCCTTTACGCAGGAGCTGGTCAATATCGACAGCCGCGGCGTCGAGACGACCACCGTCCAGGAGGTCGACTACGGGATGCCGCCGATCTTCAAGCCTTACAACAGCGAGGTCGTAGAGATGGAGTCGTTCCTTGGACTGTCCAAGCCGCTCTTCGAGACGCCGAGCTGGATGGAGGGCGTCAACGCCGGCCGCAAACTCAATACGATCGTCTGGTCGATCCTGGTCGGCTCGCTGCTGTACGGCCTGCTGCGGCTCGTGC
>NZ_BFBX01000011.1:130482-175999 GCF_003851045.1 Paenibacillus sp. 598K
GGCCTGCTGCGGCTCGTGCTGCGCAAGCCGCTCGGCGCGGTCATTCATCCGCTAATGGACGGCATCGATCCGGATGATCTGGATGAGATTACGTATCGCGCGATCGCGATCGGCTTCCCGGTCTTCACGTTGGGGGCGCTCATCTTCGCGATGATCTGGGCCAATATCGCCTGGTCTCGCTTCTGGGGCTGGGATCCCAAAGAAGTGTGGGCGCTTATCACCTGGCTGTTCTACAGCGCTTATCTGCATCTGCGCTTGTCGCGGGGCTGGCAGGGCGCGCCTTCGGCCTGGCTTGCCGTGATTGGCTTCGTCATCGTCATGTTCACGCTGATCGGCGTCAATCTGGTCATCTCCGGCTTGCACTCCTATGCTGGTGTAAGCTAGACTAGTCTTACTGTTACTGTAGCGAGAGGAGAGGCGCACTATGTCCGAGTATATGCAGCGCATACTGGTAGTCGACGATGAAGAGCGGATCCGCCGTCTCTTGAAAATGTATCTGGAGAAGGAAGGGTACGCCATCGATGAGGCGGAGGATGGAGAGTCTGCGCTGCGGATGGCGACCTCCTCCGATTTTGACCTGGTGTTGCTGGACGTTATGCTGCCCGGGATCGACGGGATCGAGGTCTGCTCCAGGCTGCGTCAGGTCAAGTCGACGCCGGTCATCATGCTGACCGCCAAGGGCGAGGAGATGAATCGCGTCCAGGGCTTCGAGGTCGGCGCCGACGACTATGTCGTCAAGCCGTTCAGCCCGCGCGAGGTCATCTATCGGGTCAAGGCGATCCTGCGTCGCTCGTCGGCCACCGCATACCTGACCAAGGAAGCGAACTCCAGCAACAATATCGTCTTCCCGCATCTGGTCATCGAGCATGATGCGCACCGCGTGTCCGCAGGCGGCCAGGAGGTGAGCCTGACCCCCAAGGAGTACGAGCTGCTTCATTATTTGGCGGTCTCGCCCGACAAGGTGTTCAGCCGCGAGGAGCTGCTGAAGGACGTCTGGAACTATGAGTTTTTCGGCGATCTGCGCACCGTCGATACTCATGTCAAGCGGCTTCGCGAGAAGCTGAACAAAGTGTCGCCGGATGCTGCGGCGATGATCACTACCGTATGGGGCGTCGGCTACAAGCTTGAGGTGCCGAAGTAAGATGCTGTGGAAAAGTGTCGTTGGCAAGCTCTGGATCACGATCATTTTGCTTGTGGCTGTCGTGCTCATCATTTTGGGCGTATTTTTGCTCGCCTATGTCGACATTGAGTTTTTTGACTATGCGCATGATATCAAGGTTTTGTTTGTCGTCGTTGGCGTGATTGGCTTTCTGCTGACGACGTTTTTTGCCTTCTTCCTGATCACCAAGATCACGCAGCCGCTGACGCAGCTGAAGAAGGCGGCCGACCGGATCGCGCAGGGCGATTACCGGTCGCGGGTGCAGATCCGCTCCTCCGACGAGATCGGCGATCTGTCCCATACGTTCAACCATATGGCCGAAGAGGTCGAGATGCTGATCAAGGACCTCTCCCACGAGAAGGACCATCTCTCAAGCGTGCTGCGCAGTATGGCGGATGCGGTCATCACCTTCGACGCAGCGGGCAAGGTCATCCTCACCAACCCGGAAGGCCAGCGACTGATGGAGCAATGGAGTACGCTGGAGTGGTCCGACCCTTCCGGGACCTTCGTCACCTATGGCGAGGTGCCTGCGCCGCTGTACGATCTGTATCGCAAGGTCGTCCGTGAGGGACATGACCAGAGCGCCAAAATCAATGTGATGAGCGGAGTCTGGTCTGTCGTCATGGCGCCGCTCAAGTCCAACAACCATGTGCGCGGCGCCGTCGCCGTCATGCGGAATGTGACGGAGGAGTACAAGCTCGAGAAGCTGCGGCGTGACTTCGTCGCCAATGTGTCGCATGAGATCCGTACGCCGCTCTCGATGCTCCAGGGCTACAGCGAAGCGCTCATGGACGATATCGCCGCTTCGCCAGAGGAGCGGCAGGAGCTCGTCCAGGTCATTCATGACGAGTCGCTGCGGATGAGCCGACTGGTTAAGGATCTGCTCGATCTGGCGCGGATGGAGGCCGGACATCTGCAGATGAATATGGGGCAGGTGGATGTGCAGGCGCTGATCACGCGTGTCCACCGCAAGTTCCAGGTCTATGCCAAGGAGAGAGGCATCCGGCTTCGTTATGAATGCCCTGAGCGGCCCTTGCTGCTGCAGCATGCCGATGAGGATCGGCTTGAGCAGGTGCTGACGAATCTGTTGGACAATGCGCTGCGCCACACTTCGGAAGACGAGGGCATCTTCATCCAGGCCGACGTGGTGCAGATCGATAACCGCCCCTTCCTACAGCTGGTCGTCAAGGACGAAGGCCAAGGCATTCCTTCGGAGGATCTGCCCTTTATCTTCGAGCGCTTCTACAAGGCAGACAAGGCGAGGACGCGCGCGAGCTCTTCAGGTACGGGCCTTGGTCTGGCGATCGTCAAAAGCATCATCGAGTCGCATCGCGGCACGATTCGCGTCGAGAGCCAACTCGGCGAAGGCACCGCCTTTTCGGTGCTGCTTCCTGTCGAAGCGCACTAGCTCTTGTCTGAGGATGGCGTTTATTCTTGTTGTACGTGGAACATTGCATGATCAAAGGCTAGTGGACTGCTGAGGCGGACCGCTGGCCTTTTTGTGCTAACCTCAAATGCTCTGTTTCTACTTTCCCAAATTAACCTTTTCACAGATTAGTGAATGTGTTAATTTAGTAGAGGGAAGTCCTGTTATCATGGAAGTAAACAGAAGCTTGGAAGGGGAGCGTATCGAGGATGGATATCTTAAGCTATACTCGGGAACCGCAAGAGGAGGACATCTATTCGCCAAAGCTGGCTTACAGCATGCATTTGGCGATTCGTGAGGAGGACGGATCGTTCGTCCCGCTCAATCGCAACACCGGTGTGCTCTATGCGCGAGCCACGGAGCAACCGGATGGTCGACTGTCGGCCAAAACATTGAAGCGTCCTTGTCTGTTTCATAGGCCGGAGGGCGGCTTTGGCGTGATGGCGATACGTACGTCGGAGACAGGCGCGCCTGATGAGGAGAGCAAGGGAGCTGTGCTGCTGTTCGCCACCGCCGACCTGATTCATTATGAGGAATGTGGCCTGGTTGATCTGGGCGGCGAGGATTTCGTCGAGGATGTTGTATGCGTATACAACGAGGAGCTGGCACAATACGAGATTCGGTGGAGAGATGCATCGGGGCGTTGGTATCAGAGCATGCTGGACTCGGTCGACAGCGATGCAGTCGTTTCAGAGGCCGTACCGACGTCGAGCTTCGAAGCGGACAAGCTTGTTGTCGATATCGGCGGCGCCGAGCCTTGTCATGTACTGACCTTAAGTGATGAGATCGGGGCAAGACTGCAACGGAAATTGATGCCGCTGCATAACGTCTCTGTTGCCGTAGCGTCCCCCATCCGCGCCAGCACGGAGGCAGAGCTTCGCGACGTACAAGCTTTGGCGCTGTATAACGACGGCTCCGAAGCCTGGAAGCGCGTCGATTGGGATCCCTCCGGCATCGACTGGTCCACGCCGGGGGAATACGCGGTGACGGGCCGGGTGCGGCAAGCCCGCTATCCATTCCCGTTGGCGGTAGATCGCGCAGATCCGTGCATCGCAAGCTGGAATGATCGTTATTACTTCATCGCCACGACGGATGATCGCTCGTACGAGCCTGGCTTCTATGTCAGATCGTCGGAGACGATCGACGGTCTGTTCGACGCCGAGGAGCATCGCATCGTCGGCAATGGCGATTATCCGTTCCTGCTCGGCGTATTCTGGTGGGCGCCGGAGCTGCATACGATTGACGGGCGGCTCACGGTGCTTTTTGCCGGCAGCAGCGGCGAGTTCGGCGATATTCATTGTTATGTGATGCGGATGAAGGCAGGGGGTGATCCACTCCGAGCGGACGATTGGGAGACGCCAATTCGGGTGCAGCGCCAGGACGGCAGCTATTTGTTCGAGAACGGCATCACGCTCGATATGACGTACTTCCAGACAGACGGCCAGCATTACGTCGTCTGGGCGCAACGACAGCTGACGCCGGTGGATCTGGGATCGTGGCTCTATATCGCGCGTCTCGACCCGCAGCAGCCATGGCTGCTGGTAAGCGAGCCGGTACTACTCTCAAGGCCGGAGTACAGCTGGGCCAACAATCATACGTTCGTTGATGAGGGACCGTATGCCATCTTCACGGAGGACCGGGTGCACTTGACATTCTCCAGTGCGCTGGTCAATGCGACCTACTGCGTCGGTCTGCTCTCCGCCGCGCGTGGCGCCGATCTGCTCGATCCGGGGAGCTGGGCCAAAGGCAACTATCCGCTGCTCGCTTCCAGCTCTGTGCCGGGTCAATACGGCCCTGGACACAACTCTTATGTGCGCGACGAGGACGGCAATCTGCTCAACGTCTATCATGCCAGAGACGGCGTCAAAGGGCCGAGATGCACCGGCATAAGGCGGGTTCACTTCGACATCGATGGCGAGCCGGTACTGGATCTGACGGTGGACCGGGATCTCGATCCGCAATGGAAGGCGATCAGCGCAATTGTAATCGTACCTGAATCACACAATTGACCGAGTGGAGGCAATCATCCATGACCAATACGCTCATCAGCAACCCGCTCCTGTGGTCGGACGTGCCTGACGTCGACCCGATTCGGATCGGCAACGTTTATTATATGATCAGCACCAGCATGCACAGCATGCCTGGTTGCCCGATCATGCGCTCGGAGGATCTCAAGCATTGGGAGATTGTCAGCTATGTATTCGATACGCTCGAGGATAATGACGGCCATAATCTGCATGGCGGCAATCATATTTACGGCCAAGGCTCCTGGGCTGCGAGTCTGAAGTATCACAACGGCATTGCCTACGTCTGTTTTTCCTGCAACGATACAAAGGCCTTCTATATCTATCAGACAGCGGATATCGAGCATGGCCCGTGGACAAGGACGGTCATCGAGGGATTGCGTCACGACCCCGCTCTCTTGTTCGACGAGGACCGTGTATTCGTCTTTTATGGCAATGGCGACATCTACCTGACCGAGCTGCTGCCGGACCTTTCGGGCGTGAAGCCGGACGGTATCCAGCAGCTGCTGTTCGAGACGGAGCGCGAGGGCATCGGCTTGCGCTGCGAAGGCTGTCATGCCTACAAGCTTAATGGCTATTACTATCTGTTGTTCATCGAGTGGCCGCGCGAGGGCAACAGACGCCGTCGTCAGATCTGCTATCGCTCGCGCGAGCTGCTCGGCCCCTACGAGCGCAGGGTTGTGCTCGACGACGACCTCGGCTACCATAACAAAGGAGTTGCGCAAGGCGGTATCTTCGACACGCCGTCCGGCGATTGGTACGCGATGCTGTTCCAGGATCATGATGCGGTCGGTCGCATCCCGATCCTCGTGCCGATGACATGGGAGGCGGACTGGCCGGTCTTCGGATACGATGGCAAAGTGCCGGCGCAGTTCACCGTCCCGCTGCCCGAGAAGCCTGGCCAGCCGCTGGTCATCAGCGATGAGTTCGAGTACGAGGAGGACCGTCTCGCTCTGCAATGGCAATGGAATCACAATCCCGACCATAGCTCCTGGTCTGTTACCGAACGGTCAGGGCATCTGCGGCTGAGGACAGCTGATCCGACGCCGAGCGTGCTGCAGGCGCGCAATACGCTGACCTTGCGCACCGAAGGGCCCGCCTGCGAAGCAACCGTCCTTCTCGATACGAGCGGCTTGCAGTCAGGCGAGCGTGGGGGTCTGATCGCCTTGCAGAGCCACTTTGGTACGATCGGCGTTCGGGTGGACGAGGACGGTCGTCGGTGGCTCTCAATGTGCGTGAATGATGGGACAGGCGGCGATCGAGAGCTGGCGGCGACGCCGCTGGAAGGCGAGCTTGTCCATCTGCGTATCGTCTTCAACTTCGCGGACAGTATCGACGAGGCGACCTTCCATTATTCGCTCGACGGCTCTTCCTGGACGGTGCTTGGCGAGACGCTGCATATGAAGTATACGCTGGATCATTTTATGGGCTACCGGATCGGGCTATTTGCTTATGCGTCGAGCCAGTCCGGCGGGCATGCCGACTTTGATTATTTCCGCTATCGCAGATTGGAAGACTAACAGGAAAAAGAAGGGCCCGAGTCGTCAGCTGACGACTCGGGCCTTTGATTATTGTATTGATTATATTGATCCTTAAAACAGGATAATTTCTTTCGCTTTGTTGATATCGGACAATTTGGCCAACTCATCGATGACTTCTTTGGTTGGAGCCTTGTCTACTGTAAGCACCATGATGGCTGCGCCACCGACAAGCTCGCGTCCAACCTGCATCGTAGCGATGTTCACATCATTGGCGCCCAGCAGCGAGCCTACACGACCAATAATGCCCGGCTTGTCATTGTGGGAGATCAGAATCAGATTGCCGCTCGGCGTAACGTCCACCGGGAATTTGTCAATTTGTACGATCCGCGAGCCATAGCCGTTTAACAGCGTGCCGGCCACATGACGTTCCTTATCTTTCGTCTTGAGCGTCACGGACACGAGGTTCGTGAAGCCCTTGGCTTCAGGAGACTTCTGGACGACGACGTTCACGCCCCGCAGCTTGGCCAGGTGCATCGAGTTGACAATATTGACTTGTTCCAGTCCGAGATGGAAGGCAAGCACGCCTTTGACAATGTGACGCGTCAGCGGCTGGGTATCCACCTCTGCCAGTTCACCGGAGAAGCTGACCAAGATCTCGGATACGGCGCCTTGGGATAACTGAGCGACAAAGCTTCCGAGCTTCTCGCCGAGCGAGAAGTAAGGCTGCAGCTTGTTCAGCAGCTCGCTTGGGATCGGCGGCATATTGACGGCATTGGCGAACGGCTCATTGCGCAGGATGTGCAGCACTTGCTCGGATACGTCGATCGCGACGTTCTCTTGCGCCTCTACAGTCGATGCGCCCAGATGCGGCGTGACGATGACCTTCGGATGCTTCAGGAACGGATGATCGTCCGCTGGCGGCTCCGACTCGAATACGTCAAAGGCTGCGCCGGCGACGATGCCCTGGTCGATCGCTTCGACCAGCGCCAGCTCGTCGATGATGCCGCCGCGCGCGCAGTTGACGATGCGCATGCCTGGCTTCATCACCTCGAACTGCGCCTTGGAGATCATATGGCGCGTCTCCGGGGTCAGAGGCGTATGGACGGTGATAAAGTCGGCCTGGCGGACGATCTCGTCGACGCTGGCGAGCTTGACGCCGAGCTTCGCCGCTCTGTCCTCGGTCAGGAACGGATCGTAGCCCATAATTTCCATGCCGAATGCTTTGGCGCGCGCGGCAACCTCGCTGCCAATGCGGCCCATACCCATGACGCCGAGCACCTTGTTGCGCAGCTCGACGCCGAGGAAGGATTTGCGATCCCATACGCCGCCTACCGTCTTCATGTAGGCTTGAGGGATATGACGCGCCAGCGCCATCATCATGGCGAAGGTATGCTCGCACGTTGTGATCGTGTTGCCATCAGGCGCGTTGATGACGATGATGCCGCGCGCCGTGGCGGCTTGCAGATCGATATTGTCGACGCCGACGCCAGCGCGGCCGACGACCTTGAGCTGCTTGCCGGCTTCCATGATCTTCTCGGTGACGCGCGTCTGGCTGCGGACGAGCAGCGCATCGTACTCTCCGATGATGGCGATCAGTTCATCCTCACTGAGACCGGGCTTCTTGTCGACGGTCACGTCGGCAGCTTCGACGAGCTGCTGAATTCCCAGATCGCTGATCGGATCCGATACTAGCACTTTGAACATGTGGGTTAGACCTCCTAAGGATAAACACATCAGTTTAATTGGAATTGAAAAAACCCGGTCCACGGCACCGTTGTGCAGCAGCGGGACGAGGGTTGCATTCACGAACATTCATAACCTCTACTATTTTATAGCAAGCTGGTGGTAGATTGCAATGACAAAACTTGAACAATCTGCTGAATTTCGTTATGATGCAAGCAAGCGGCCGGCTTCGGACGCCATCAGAAGCCGGGCAACGGCAGAAGTTCGCTGCGGCGCAAGGAGAGAGAGACTGTGAGCAATTGGAACACGATCGACGCAGCAACACTGAAGGAACAAATAACGGACGGCAAAGTGGCGGCGGCCCAAATCATCGATGTCCGCGAGCCCTCCGAATGGGACTACTATCATATCGAAGGATCGACGCATATCCCGATGAATACGATCCCAGCCCGACTGGACGAGCTGAGTGACGAGCAACCGCTGTATATCGTCTGCGCGCACGGCGTGCGCAGCGAGAAGGTGTGCCGCTATCTGGCCGACCAAGGCTACGACAACCTGACCAACGTAGCGGGCGGCATGGCCGCCGTCTCGGCGCTGGAGGGCTTTCAGTACGATTGATGCCCCGGTCGGGTCAGCTGTTTGACTCTGGGAAGAAGAACGGGAGCTGCGGGAGCAGCTCCTTGCTGTATAACGTCGCTTTGCTGGCTGCAAAATCGCCGCTGCGGACCGCTTTGGTCCCGAGCAACAGGTCAACGACCGCGGTTACGGTGCGAATTTTCATGCGCGCCGCCTCGCCGGTGGCGATGAACTCATCGACCCGTGTGCTCAAGTCCTGCGGGTAATAATTCGGCAGGACGCTGCGCGCCGCCAACTGGTCGGACATCAGTTTATTTTTTACAGTCAGTGGAAGCTGCTTCCAGACTCCGATCTCCATCACTTGCGGCATCTCGTAGTCGGACGGAATATCGGCATTCATCGAAGCGCTCCATTTGAGCATCGCATCATAATACTGCTGCTGTCCCAGGCCGGCATGCTGTATGGCTTGCTGGTAAAAGGCGTCATCCGCAAGCTCCTTCAACAGAAGCTGAGCTTGCTTGTTGTTCGCGGAGCTGGCCATCCGCGCAGCCGCTTGCTCGAATAGCTTCAGACTCTTCAGGGCGTTCACCTGGCTCTGTACGAGCAGCGGGGAGAGCGCCGGCATGGCGGCTTCGCCTGCTTGGGCATATTTTTCGGACGCCAGCTTCTCGAGATCCTTGAACGTCGACTTAGGATTGGTCGCTTGTCCCGTCCGAAGACGATTCAAGGAAGCGTGCCATTCATTCTGGAATTCACGCTGAGGCAGAAATACGGTATGATAAAAGGATACGAGATCCTGCTGTTGATATGCGGTCACCTGGTTGGCATCTCCTTGCAGATGCTTCATAGGCTGATATTTTGTTTCGGTTTTTTCGGCTCCTACTTTGACGCCATAAAAAAAAGCGGCCACAGCCAGCACCAGCATAAATAAAAAGCCGAGGCTAAATAGCATTTCTGTACGCGATAATCGTTTCTCCATCCGAAATTCTCCTTCATGTGCTAGGTATGGTTCTCTATTGTATGCTGCATCTATCTCAGGATCAATACTACTCAGGCAGGCGGTACTTCATGAAAAAATTTAAATGGCGCAAAATCAAAATCAGGCCTGTCTCTGCGGATCAGCTCGACGACCGCATGCTGCTAATAAATCTATATGTATCGCAAGGGCTTATTTTAGTTATCGGTCTGGTATGGATATTATTACAGCGTCAGAATATAATTTCATTACTGACGCTTCCGGGAACGCTAAATGTTTTGTATTGGGGTCTGGGACTGGCGGCGGCTGTCATTCTCGTCGATTTGACGATCTCGCGCTGGGTTCCGGAGGAAGCTTCGGATGACGGCGGCGTCAACGACAAAATTTTTCGCAAGCGGCCGTTGTGGCATATCGCGGTCATCTGCCTGGTCGTATCCGTGTGCGAGGAGCTGCTTTTTCGCGGGGCGATTCAGTTTGCGATCGGTCCGTATTGGACGAGCATTGTGTTTGCCGCCATTCATGTGAGATATCTCAGACATTGGATTCCGACGGGACTTGTGTTTTCGATCAGTTATGGGCTCGGCTGGATTTACATACAGACCGGTTCGCTGTGGGCGCCGATTGTGGCGCATTTTACCATCGATCTGGTGATGGGACTCATCATTCGCTATCGGAGGGAATCATGAGCAGAGTGGAGAAGTACCGCAAGGAGCGGCGCAATAAACGTCCGACGCGGGCGCTGACAGAAGCTGAGGAGGTAACGGAGGGCTCTATGCCCCCCAGAAAGGCAAAGTATCCCTCGAGCCGATATAGGTTTACCCAATGGTTTTATCGGTTCTTAGTCGTTTTGTTTGTCTCACTGGTCGTTTTTTTGTTTATGTATGGCCGTAAGGCAACCGAAGGCGCAAGGGAGCTGTTAACGGGATGAGATCAGTTCTATTGGAGACGGAGAATAGGAAGGGGGTAGCGTCATGTGGTGGCTGGCGGGTGCAATCGCAGGCATGGCAATCGCTGTAGCTGCCTGGATGGTGACAGAGGCGCATCGTGTACGGCTTATCCGTGAGGAAGTCGCATTCGCCAGATTGCCCGCATCGCTCGATGGGCTGCGGGTGCTCTTCCTTAGCGATATCCATCGTCGCTCTATCCCGGCCCGTCTGCTCCGTCGTGTCGAGCAGGCGGGCGGGGTCGATCTGGTCTGCATCGGCGGCGATCTGAGGGAAGGCGGCGTGCCGTGGCAGCGCACCAAGGACAATGCTCGCCTCCTGACACAGCTCGGCCCGGTCTATGCCGTCTATGGCAATCACGACTATGACGATCCGATCGGACCGCTTGATGCGTTGCTGCGAGAGGAAGGCGTGCAGCCGCTGGTCAACGGCTTCGTCCTGGTGAAGGGAGCGGACGGCGGTCGTCTGAAGCTATGCGGCGTCGACGATCCGATCACTGGCCGAGCCCGGCTCGCAGAAGCGCTGCGAAGCGGCGAAGGAGATGAGCCGGGTCTGTTCACGCTGTTGCTCTCGCACGACCCCAACATCCTCGACAGGTTGGATGGAGCTCCGGTCGATCTCGTCTTGTCGGGGCATACGCATGGCGGTCAGATCGCGTTGCCCTGGTATGGCCCGCTGCTGCGCTCGACAGAGATCCTGACGTATCTGCGGGGCTGGCACGTCCAGCGACGCGGCGTAGCCGGAGCTGCTGCCCGGCTGTATGTCAGCACGGGGTTTGGCACCTCCAAGCTGCCGCTCCGCTTGCTCGCGCCAGCCGAGGTGCGGCTGTTTATTTTTCGGCGTGCAAGCCGTCAGGGAGCTTGATCCGGTCGGGATCGATGAAGCTGTAGCCTTCGTCCTGCAGACGCTGGAGCAGCTCGTCCAGGGCATCGGCCGTCCATGCCAGCTCGTGCATCAGGATGTTGGCCCCGGGATGCAGTTGCTCCATGACGTTGCGTATTACCTCGTCGGGCTTGTCGCGAGTGGCGCTCTCCCAGTCCTTGGAGCCATTGGACCAGGTCATGTACAGCAAGCCTTGATCTGCTGCGAGCTTCTTGACCGCGTCGCCGCCTGAGCCGAACGGGGGACGGAAGAAGCGCGGAGCCTCGCCGACGGTTTCTTCCACGAACTGCTGCACATCCTCGATCTGGGTACGAGCCGTCTCAGGCTCGGCCTTGCGCAGATCGATATGGTCCCAGGCATGATTGCCGATCGTCTGGCCATGGTCGACGATCAGTTGCAGCAGTTCGGGATGCTGCTTGGCTCGGTAGCCGTTGACGAAGAAGATCGCCTTGGCCTCGTGGTTATCCAATGTTGCGAGCATCCGCTCGAGCAGCTCCTTGTCCTTGGGACCGTCGTCGAAGGAGAGCAGCACCGCTTTGTTGTCTGTCTCGTCGGACAAAGGTTCAAACCGGTAAGAGGCTGTATTCATCTCGAAAAGCGGTTCTCGCGAGGCTGTCTCGACAGGCTCAGGCGGCGCTTCGACAGGGGCCTGGTCCGCCTCCGCACCCTCCGAGACGTCTGCAGCCCTTTCTTCCGGTGTCGCCGTCTCGTTGATCGCGTTCGCGCCTTCCTCGACTGTGGGGGCGGACGGCTGCTCGGTCTGCGCAGGCTGCTCGGCCGCATTGTCCTGGCCGCTGCCAGCCGTGCAGCCGGCTAGCAGGGCGAGTACGAGCAGAGCTCCTGCGAGGCGCGGGGTGATTCGTTTCATGGTTGTCCCTCCATCGTCTTGATCAGGTCATGCCTTATTGTACCATAACGGATGGCTAGACGTAGCGGACTGCATGCTTGATGGGAGCCGGGGGCAAGCTAAAGACTGTCAATCATCCAAGCTTGGAGGAGGGATATGCATGAGATGGGGTTCATTGATCGTCGGCGGGATCGTAGGTGTGGCGGCAGCGGCCGTCGTCGCCAGACGCCGGCCTGGCGCATTGCATCTGCTCGGCGAGGCGACCTGCGCGGTGTGGCGCAATGTCAGACATCGGGCGGCAGAGCGGATCGCCGCTGCAGGCGTCGGCCAAGCGTTACGCCAGCAGCGGACTGCGACGGAGGAGCCAAAGTCGCCCGGCGCCGAGGCCGCGGACATGGCGATGCTGGCAGGGCTTGCCGCCAGCGACCCAGTCGCGCGTCGCGAGACGGATAAAATCTTGGCCGACAACGGCTTGCAGCACGTCTAAGCCATCGCTTTCGAGGCATCCGCGCCTCCTCTTTAGCAAGGAGGCGCGGATCATTTATTTTTTCGCCCGGTAGTGCAATCCCTAGTCAAAAATGATAACATAGTTACATATAATGATTTTGTTCACATAATATATGTTGCTTCATAATCTGTTATAACTTGATGCTGCAAAGGAGGATCCTGTCATGAAGATCGAGCGATTGAGTCAGGACAAGATCAGGATTTTCCTGACGTTCGACGACCTGCTGGAGCGTGGGATCCAGAAGGACGACATGTGGCGCGAAATTCCGAAAGTGCATGAACTGTTCAGCGAAATGATGGACCAGGCATACAGCGAATTGGGTTTTGACGCCAGCGGGCCGTTAGCCGTCGAAGTTTTTGCGCTGCCAGCGCAAGGAATGGTCGTGATCGTCACCCGCGGCAAGGCTGAGGCTCATATTCACGAGCGAGCCGACCAGGACGATAACGACGACAACGACGAAGAAGTATACGAGATGGAAGTTACCCTCGAACAAAGCGATGTCGTCATGTACGCCTATCGGGATTTCGAGGATGTCATATCTGCATGCAAGCAGTTGCAGGCCGCCGCGCTATCTGCCGACGGACGGCTCTACTCTTACCGCAATCGATGGATCCTCGCATTTGATCCGAGCGGGTTGGAGACGCCGCAGTACCATGCCATTATCGCGCTCCTGGCGGAATACGGCGAAGCCACTTCAGTGACAGCCGCTGTGCTGGAGGAGTACGGCAAGGTAGTCATTGCTGCAGGAGCAGTGACCGAGATATGTCATCACTTCAAATAAATCGTCGCAAAAGAGCATCGACAGAGCGCATGTTGCTGTGGATGCTCTTTTTTTGTCTCGTCGGGCAGTAAGAAGCGATTCGCTCCGCCCGCCGTTCCGCATAGATCGGTCGCATCCCGCCCATATTAGAAGCGTAGTCCGACATGGGCTTACATGCGAACAGGGTGGTGTTGAGATGTGATTGCACAACAAGAAGCCGTCGATATATTGGGTTCGACGCAGCTCGTCGTCGAGCAGGCGCTGCGCAAGCTTGGGTACGGCGACGAGATGATCGAGCTGCTCAAGGAACCAATGCGCATGCTGACCGTACGCATCCCCGTCCGGATGGATGATGGCGGAACACGCGTGTTTACAGGGTATCGGGCGCAGCACAATGATGCGGTAGGTCCGACCAAAGGGGGCGTTCGCTTCCATCCCGAGGTGAATGCGGATGAAGTGAAGGCCCTTTCTATATGGATGAGTCTCAAGTGCGGCATCGCCGATCTGCCCTACGGCGGGGGCAAGGGAGGCATCATCTGCGATCCGCGGAGCATGTCGTTTGGCGAGTTGGAGCGGCTCAGTCGTGGTTATGTGCGGGCGATCAGCCAGCTCGTCGGCCCGGCCAAGGATATCCCTGCTCCCGACGTCATGACCAATTCGCAGATTATGGCCTGGATGTTGGACGAGTACAGCCGGATCCGCGAGTTTGACTCGCCGGGATTTATTACCGGCAAGCCGATTGTGCTTGGCGGCTCGCGGGGCCGCGAGACAGCAACCGCACGAGGCGTGGCGATTATGATTGACGAAGCGCTGCGGACACGCGGCATTGCGCTGGATGAAGCGCGTGTCGTCATTCAAGGCTTTGGCAATGCGGGGAGCTATCTTGCCAAATTTATGCATGAAGCGGGTGCGCGCGTTTTGGGGATATCCGATGTGCACGGCGCGTTGTATAATGAAGATGGGCTCGATGTCGAATATTTGCTTGATCGACGTGATTCCTTTGGTGCGGTGACCAATCTGTTCAGCAGCGCAATCACCAATAGCGAGCTGCTGGAGAAGCCGTGCGACGTGCTCGTGCCCGCTGCGACGCAAAACCAGATTACAGCGGCCAACGCTTCTCGCATTCAGGCAGGCATCGTCGTGGAGGCTGCCAACGGGCCTACGACGCTGGAAGCGACTCGGATCCTGACGGAACGAGGCGCGCTGATCGTGCCGGATGTGCTGGCCAGTAGCGGCGGCGTAATCGTATCTTATTTCGAATGGGTTCAGAATAACCAGGGCTACTACTGGAGCGAGGCTGAAGTCGACCATAAGCTGCGCGAGATGATGATCGCCGGCTTCCGGCAAGTGCATGAGCTACATCTTAGCCGATCTGTCGATATGCGGCTCGCTGCTTATATGACCGGCGTGCGGCGGATGGCCGAAGCAGTCCGTTATCGCGGCTGGGTTTGAACACTGACAGCATAGAAAGGAGATGGCAGATGGTGCTATTGTTCTCTATATTGATGGCGGCAGTGGCGCCAGGCGTCTCCTTGCTCACGTATGTTTATTTGAAGGATCGTTATCACTCCGAGCCGATTGCGATGGTGCTGAAGTTGTTTTTCCTTGGCGCCATCGTCGTATTTCCCATCATGATTATCCAGCGCGGCCTGCTGCTTTGGCTTGGCGAGTCGCCGCTGGTATTTTCCTTCCTCATCTCCTCGGGCGTCGAGGAGGGCCTCAAGTGGTTTGTGCTCTTCCACATTATTTTTAATCATACCGAGTTCGACGAGCCTTACGACGGCATCGTCTATGCGACCGCGATCTCGCTTGGCTTCGCTACCTTCGAAAATGTGCTGTATTCGTTCCTTGTGCCCGCCTCCTTTGGCAGTCTGCTGATGCGAGCGCTCCTGCCGGTGTCCGGCCATGCGTTATTCGGCATTATGATGGGCTACTATATGGGCAAGGCCAAGTTCAGCCGGGGCCCCGATTTGCGCAAGAAGTTTATTATTTTCTCCTTAGCGCTGCCGTTATTCTGGCACGGCTTGTATGACTGGATTATGATGACGATCAAAACCAACTGGTTTTTTATTGTGGTTCCGCTGATGGTGTTTTTGTGGATGCGCGGCTTGCGCAAAATTCAGCGCGCCAACAACAACTCCCCGTTTCGCCTTCTCAAGCGCGAGGATGAGGTTAAATTCTAATCAATCGGTCAACACTGCCTACTGTGTAAGCCTACAGACGCAGGAGGTGCGATAGCGTGGAGCAAGACAGAGTGAAGGTGCGGATTCGCTGCAAGCAATGCGGCGAGAAATTCGTCCTGCGCGGACGCTGGGAGAAAGGCCATATCAACACCGGATTCAAACAGTGTCTCTGCAACAACAGCGACGACTTCGAAATCGAAGAACATTATTAGACGCAGACTAAATATGTATAAAGCCCCTATTAGCAAACCAAACTAACACCAGGTATTGCTACTCAAACGTGTTCGTTCGTTTTTTGAACAACCGTGAGAAAGGGGCTTTTTGGCGATGTACAAACGATTAAGCGCTGTGCTTTTTCCCGTCGTGGCGCTGCTGCTCGTAGGCGCTGCCTATTGGGGATACCAGGAGCATCAGGACAAAAACGCCGTGCTCATCAAAGCAGAAAACCAATATCAGCGGGCGTTCCACGATCTCAGCTTCCATATGGAGCAGATTCACAAGCAGCTAGGCAATACGCTCGCCGTCAACTCGGCCTCGAGCAACCATCACCGGAAAGGGCTGGCTAATGTATGGCGGATGACCAGCCAGGCGCAAAGCGAGGTCAATCAGCTGCCGCTCAATATGGTGCCCTTCAGCAAGGCGGAGGATTTCCTCTCACATGTCGCCAGCTTCGCATATCGGGCCTCGATCCGCGATTTGGCCAAGGAGCCGCTGTCGGACAAGGAATTCACAACGCTGAAGACGCTCTACGAGAAATCGGGGGAGCTCCGGGGCGATCTGCAAAACATGCAGACGGAAGTAATGGCGAACAGCCTGCGGTGGATGGACGTGGAGATTGCGCTGGCTGCCAAGCAGCAGTCGGGCAACAATGTCATTATTGACGGCTTCCGCTCCATTGAGGGCAAGGTAGGCGAGTATCCCGAGATTGATTGGGGACCAACCGTAGCAGCCGTCTTCCAAAAGCAGTCGCTGCGCGCGCTCTCGGCAGAGGCTGCCGACCCGGAGGAGATCCGCACGAAGGCCGCGCATTTCCTCGGATTAGCGGACGCTGCAAGAGTAGAGGTTATCGAGAACGGCGCCGGCACCGAATATGCGACCTACACAGCGATGGTGCCGACCGATAGCGGCGAGCCTGCTCGTCTGAACTACACGAAGCGAGGCGGCGACCTGCTTTCCTTCTACAACCCGCGCGAGATCGGGGAAAAGAAGGTCGATATTGCCACGGCGGAGCAGCGCAGCCGCGAGTTTCTCGATCGGCACGGCTATCCGGACATGGAGGCGGTCAGCTATGATGACTACGGCAACAGCGGCAACTTCACTTTTGTCGCTACCCAGGACGGCGTCCTCCTCTATCCGGATCGGGTCACGGTGCAGACCGCGCTCGATGACGGCAAGCCGGTGGCGATGCAGGCGACGGACTACCTGTATGAGCATCGCGACCGCAAGCTGCCACGTCCCCAATTGACCGAGCAAGAGGCAAGAGGCTCGCTGAATCCGGACTTCGAGGTCCGCCAGGCCAAGCGGGCGCTTATTCATAACGAGCGCAAGGAAGAGGTGCTCTGTTACGAGTTTCTCGGCCGCGTGCACGGTTCGCTGTATCGCATCTATGTGAACGCCGCAAGCGGCGAGGAAGAGGCGATCGAAGAGATCCCCGGGATGAACGGCGAGGTGCCGGAGTCGGCGCAATAACCTTATCGCAGCAGCTTGCTGACGCTACGGCCCCCAGGGGCACGGGCGTCTTTTTGACGTCTTGCGGCGGCACGGTTAACGCTGGCTCGCATCCTGCCGACGTGCTATAATTAGCAGATATGAGGGGGGAGCCAGAGTGTTGCCAAGTGTGAATCAAGTGCTGTACCTGCAAGTAGCTTCGCCTGATGAGACCGAAGCCCGCATCGAGTACAAATCCCGGATTGCGGATATCGGCGAACGCGAGGTTTTGATGGAGATCCCGCTCAATGAAGCGACAGGCCGTTACAAGAAGTTATACTTGGGCGACGAGCTGTCGGCTTTTTTTGTCGCCGAGGGCGGCGTCAAGCATTACTTTAACTCGCATGTCATCGGTTTCCGGGAGGATGTCGTGCGGTTGATTGCTATACATAAGCCCGATCCGGACCAGATTACGAAAATTCAGCGCCGGAGCTTTTTGCGCGTCGGCGCAGAGCTGGAGATTGCTGTGCGGATGGCGGAGGGGATCAAGTTCGTTGCGCACACCGACGATGTCGGCGGCGGCGGCATCTCTTTCCTGTGCGACGGCAAATGGAAATTGAAGTTCGGCGACGTGTTGGATTGCTGGCTGCTGATTCCATACAAAAACGGCTCCCTCGAGCATGCCAATTTCAAGGCGGAGGTCGTACGCGTCAAGGAGCTGGAATCGGGGCGGACGCAGCTGATGTGCAAGTTTTCGGCGATCTCTGATGGCGAGCGCCAGAAAATAATCCGCTTTTGCTTCGAGCGCCAGCTCGAATTGCGCAAACGCTAGGGCGTATCTGCCCACCCGCTCTGCTACCCTCCGAGGGCGCAGCTAGCATAAGCCACTGTCCGCCCGCGCATACTAATGGCAAACTTTGCCGTTAACATCGCGGCAACAAGGGTGGGGCGATGGCGATGGAAAAACATGTCTCAGGTCCGATCGGCTCGTCGACAACTGGACGCGATCATAAGGACGAACGCGAACTGGATTGGCTCGATACGATCGGCAGCTTTCTTGTAAAAGCGGCGCTGCTGCTGCTGCTGCTCATGCTGGCGAGCCAGTTTGTTCTTCAATTCGAAGGCATTCGCCGGCAGTTGACGGGGATCGACAGAGCCGAAGGAGAACGGCTTGGTCTGGCGGTTGTTATTTTGCATCTTCGCGCATAGTGTGGTATAATTTTCACGTTCGCAGGCAGAGCCTGCTTTTTTATTGAACCTGAGGCTTCACACTTTGCAGGGGGGATTTACCGTTGAGCACACAGCATCAAGACGGGCACGACCGGATCAACATTGCGATCGACGGACCGGCTGGCGCAGGGAAGAGCACGGTTGCCAGGAAGGTTGCCGAACGTCTGGGCTACATTTATATTGATACCGGGGCTATGTACCGTGCTGTGACGCTGGGGATCCGCCGGGCCGGAGTGGATGCGGATGATCATGCCAAGGTTGCCGAGGCAGCCGCTTCGTTCGATATCGTCATTACGAACGATGGAGGCAAGCAGGAGGTCGTGCTGGACGGTAAGGTAGTTACGGAGGAGATACGTACGCGCGAGGTCAACTTGCTCGTATCCAAGATCTCGGCCATACCCGCCGTTCGCCAGCTGCTAGTGGACAAGCAACGCCAGCTTGCGCTCGTCAGAGGTGTCGTCATGGATGGCCGGGACATCGGCACGAAGGTGCTGCCCAATGCCGATCTGAAGATTTTCCTCACCGCGAGCGTCGATATCCGTGCTGAGCGCCGTTATCAGGAGTCAGGCAACTCGCAGCAGATTACATTAGCGCAGCTGCGTCAGGAGATTGCGGCCCGCGACAAGATGGATCAGGAGCGAGCGGTCTCGCCGCTTACGCGAGCGGCTGATGCGCTGGTCGTCGACAGCTCAGATCTGACGATCGAACAGGTTGTCGAACATATTATCGAATTAGGCCGAACCAAACTGGCGGGGGCGAAGTAAACTATGATGTACCGGATTTGCCAGACTCTGCTCCGCATCATCTTCGCTACACTGTTTCCGCTCAAGGCCGAGGGGCTGCACAACATTCCGTCCACAGGACCTGTATTGCTCTGTTCCAATCACATCAGCAATATCGATCCGACGACCGTTGGCGTCAAAGTGCGGCGTAAGGTGCATTACATGGCCAAGGCGGAATTGTTCAGCAATAAGCCTGCAGATGCGTTTCTGCGATCGCTGGGCGCATTTCCCGTCAAACGTGGGGGCGTCAGCAAGGAGGCGCTCAAACTGTCGATCCAGATCCTTAAGGAGGGTCACGTCGTGGGGATTTTCCCAGAGGGGAGACGGGCTAGCTCGGAGGACAGCGCGGGCAAGAAAGGCGCTGCGATGATGGCTTTGCGCAGCGGCGCCGTCGTCATCCCGGTGGCGATCATCGGACCTTACAAGCCATTCCGCAGGATGAAGATCAAGTACGGCGAGCCCATCGACATGCAGCACTTTATCGATCATCCGTCATCGGATGTGCTCGACCGCGCTACGGAGCAGATTATGACTCATATCCGCGCGTTGGTTCGCGAAGGATAATCGCTACGAAATTTGTTTTAAATCCTGATCGTCTTAATTTAATGCTTGACTCGGCGGGCAGGTTTAAATAAAGTTGGGGTATGAACTGAGGAGGTTATTTCAAATGTCAGAAGAAACAAAAATCCAGGATTCAACGGTTGAAGAAACGGTCAGCCAGGAAGAAGCTGCTGCCGAAGCGGAAAACCAAGAGGCTATGGACAATCTGGTAACGCTCAAGAAAGGCGATACCGTCAAAGGCTCTATCGTCAAGATTGAAGATAACCAGGTGACTGTCAGCCTTGGATATAAATATGACGGCGTTATTCCGCTTCGGGAACTGTCTTCCGTCCAGTTGGACAGCGCTAATGGCGTAGTTGAGCTCGGTCAGGAGATCGAACTGAAAGTCGTCAGCATCGACGACGACAAGGAAAAGCTCGTCCTCTCGAAGCGTCAGATCGATGCCGAAGGCGCTTGGGACACACTGCAAGCAAACTTCGACAACGGCACTGTATTCGAGATCGTCGTAGCCGACGTGGTCAAGGGCGGTCTCGTAGCCGACGTTGGCGTACGCGGCTTTATCCCGGCTTCGATGGTTGAGCGTCATTTCGTAGAAGACTTCAGCGACTACAGAGGCCGCACTCTGCGCGTCAAAGTCAAAGAAATCGACCGTGAAAACAACAAAGTGATCCTCTCCGCGAAAGAAGTGCTCGACGCCGAGTTCGAAGAGAACAAGACGAAGGTCATGGAATCGCTGGAAGTAGGTCAAGAAATCGAAGGCACAGTACAACGTCTGACGCCATTTGGCGCATTCGTTGATATCGGCGGCGTGGACGGACTCGTACACGTATCCGAGCTGTCCTGGCAGCATGTTGCGCATCCGAAGGATGTCGTAGCCGAAGGCGACAGCGTCCGCGTAAAAGTGCTGAAAGTCGACCCTTCCGTCGGCAAAATCAGCCTTAGCATCAAAGCGGCTCAGCCTGGTCCTTGGGACTCGGCAGCTGGTCAATTCAAAACAGGCGATATCGTAACCGGCACGGTTCGTCGTCTGGTCAATTTCGGCGCATTCGTCGAAATCGCTCCTGGCGTAGAAGGTCTGGTTCATATTTCCCAGATCGCACATCGCCATGTTGCGACACCTTTCGAGGTGCTGCAAGAAGGCCAAGAGATCAAAGCAAAAATTCTCGACTTCAACCCAGGCGAAAAGCGCGTAAGCCTGAGCATCAAAGAAACGGAAGAAGCGCCTGAGCAAGCGCCGCGTTCCGAGCGTCCGGAAAGATCTGACCGCGGACCTCGCGTGTCCAAGGAAGATCTCAACAACCCGAACGTTAGCCTGAACAAAGAAGGCATGAGCTTTACGCTGGCTGAGCGCTTCGGCGACAAGCTGAGCAAGTTCAAATAAGCATTTTTCAAAAGAGAGGCAGCCCCTGTGGGCTGTCTCTCTTTGCGTTGCAGCGGGATGAAGCGGCGGGCAGGCATATATTCGTTCGCTCGGCACATAATAGGGGCATTGGAGGGATGTGCATGAATGAAGGAATGATTGCGATCTGGGCCGGGACGATGCTGATCATCCTACTCGCCACCGGGTGGCGCCGCTCCCTGTTCGGAGGAATGTCGACGAGTCGCTTGGCCGCATTGGCGGCCGGCTTGTTCCTCACGCTGCCCTTCCACTGGCGGTTGGCTGACCAGCTCGAGCTGCATCTCTCGGCGCTCTGGCTGGTCTTCTGGTCAGTGGCCGCGCTCCGCAGCGCTTCGGCAGGCAGACAACCGGTTGTGCTGCTGGGCGGCTGTCTGTTGTTGACGGCAGCTTGGACGACTGTCGAGCATATGTATCGGATGGACCCGGTGTTCGTCATCGTGCATCCGACATGGGATGCCATCCTCCTCGCGGGGTTGTTCGCAGGCGTGATCAGCTGGCGTTGGGAGGAGCAGCTGTTCATCCTCGCTCTGTCGCTGCTGGCGGGACAAGCTGTGCTGGCCTGGAGCGGCGTCTCGCCTGCGATGGAGACGGTTGGCGGCTGGGGCTGGTGGGATCGCCTGCTGCTCACTGTGCCGCTTGCCAGGATGACGGGCAGCTGCAGCAGGAGACTATGGGCACTGAGACGTCGTTGGCCGACCCGGGAGCTCCAGGATTCAAGAGAACAGGAGGGGAGCGGGTCATGATTGCCTTTTTGACAGCCAATCAACTGACCGTTGGCATTGTGCTTGGCGTCTTGTTCGGCTTGCTCGCGAGACTGCTGCTGCTTCGGACCGATTATCGACAATATCCGACGTATCCGCATGGCCAGATTATTCATATTTCGCTTGGCGTCATCGCAGCGGCGCTTGGCGCTGTCGCAGTGCCCGCTTTGTTGGATAAGGATTATACAGCGATTACTTTTCTGACCCTGGCGGCGCAGCAGTTCCGCGATGTCCGCAAGATGGAGCGGGAGACGTTGACCAAGCTCGACGAGATGGAGCTCGTCTCGCGCGGAGCGACGTATATCGAGGGGATCGCGATGGTATTCGAGGGGCGTAACTATCTCGTGATCCTGACTGCCTTCCTGACCAGCCTGTTCGCCATCCTGACCGCCTGGTATTGGGGCGTGCTGGCGGGAGCGATCACGCTCATTATCGTCCATAAGCTGCGTTCCGGCAAGACGATCGATCGGATCGCTACCGTGCGCGTAGCCGACATCCGGCTGGAGGGGCCAGACCTGTACGTGGACAATATTTATATCATGAACGTTGGCCTGATCGCTGATCAAGAGCTGATCCGCCGTCGCGGAATGGGGGTTCTCTTCGATCCGAGGGATGCCAACAGCAAGGCGACGCTCGCGAATCTGGGCCAGCGCCAGGCGATTATATACGACATGTCGACGATTCTCGGCGTTTTTCGCGATGAGGGCGAGCCTGCGCTCGTGCCGCTGGCCAAGCTTGATATGGAGGATGGACGGCTCGCGGTCTTCCTGCTGCCGCAGGAGAATGATCCCGAGAAGGCTGTCGCGGTCGCTCGCGGTGTGCCGGTGCTGGAGTCCGCTGTCCGGATGCCTACGGAGGCAAGCGTCAACACAGGGGAAGGAGCGGGGTAGGATGGCCCAGATACGAGCAGTTGTGACGATGGCGAGCGAGCACCGGGGCGGCGGGGCACCGGTTTTTGTCGTCGACACCGCCGAGCAACTGCAGCAGACGGCATTTTTGTTGGAGAAAATATTGGATGCGAGCGCCCACGATCTGAAGAACGGCACGTATATTCTTGTGGAGCGGTAAATCAATGTTAGCCAAGCCAGCCGTTTTTTGCTATGATGGGATACGTGAGAATTTAGCAGTTCGTAAGGAGTGGACTTGAATGGCAAGACCCGTAATCGCAATTGTCGGGCGGCCAAACGTAGGCAAGTCGACGATCTTCAACCGGATTATAGGCGACCGGCTGGCCATCGTCGAGGACAAACCAGGTATTACGCGCGACCGTCTATACGGTACGAGCGATTGGAGCGGCAAGCCGTTTAGCATCATCGATACAGGCGGAATCGAGATCGATGGCGAAGACGAGATCATGAAGTCGGTGCGGATGCAGGCTGAGCTAGCCATCGAGGAAGCCGACGCGATCATCTTCATGGTAGATGCCAAAACCGGTTTGACCCATGCGGACGAGGAAGTGTCGCAGATACTGTTTCGTTCCCGCAAGCCTGTCGTAGTAGCTGTCAAT
Source organism: Paenibacillus sp. 598K (assembly GCF_003851045.1). GTDB lineage: Bacteria > Bacillota > Bacilli > Paenibacillales > Paenibacillaceae > Paenibacillus_D. The sequence continues at coordinate 153,819 of NZ_BFBX01000011.1, forward strand.
AAAGTGGATAATTTAAATCGCATGGATGATATTTACGAATTTTACAGCCTTGGCTTCGGCGATCCGATCGCAGTCTCCGGATCGCATGGCCTCGGCATCGGCGATCTGCTCGAGGCGACCGTCGGCAAGCTGCCGGAGCCGCAGGAAGACGAGTACGATGAGGATATTATCCGCGTCGCGCTGATCGGACGGCCCAACGTTGGCAAGTCCTCGCTCGTCAACGCATTGCTCGGCGAAGAGCGCGTCATCGTGAGCAACATCGCCGGTACGACGCGTGATGCGATCGATACGCCTTTCGAGCGCGACGGTCAGCGTTATGTGCTGATCGATACGGCGGGCATGCGCAAGCGCGGCAAGGTGTACGAGACGACCGAGAAGTATAGTGTCATGCGTGCGCTCAAGGCGATCGAACGGACGGATGTCGTCCTGATCCTGATAAATGGCGAAGAAGGCATTATCGACCAGGACAAGCATATCGCCGGCTATGCGCATGAGGCGGGTAAGGCTTGTATTTTCGTCGTGAACAAGTGGGATACCGTCGAGAAGGACGATAAGACGATGCAGCAGTTCACCCAGACCATTCGCGATCACTTCCTGTTCATGGCGTATGCGCCAATCGTGTTTCTCTCCGCCAAAACAAAACAGCGTTTGCACAAGCTATTGCCTGTCGTCAACTATGTCTCTGAGCAGCACGCGCTGCGTATTCAGACGCATCTGCTCAACGATGTCGTCGCTGACGCCGTCGCCATGAACCCGCCGCCAAGCGACAAGGGCAAGCGACTGAAAGTCAACTATGTCACGCAGGTTGCGGTCAAACCGCCGACGATTGTTATTTTTGCCAATGATCCGGAGCTGATGCATTTCTCCTACCAACGGTACTTGGAGAACAAAATCCGCGCCGCGTTTAATTTTGAAGGGACACCGGTCCGGATGTTTACCCGTCGGAAGTCCGAAGAAGATTAGGGGAGAATGATCTTGGAAGCCGTATTGGGGATCGTAATCAGTTATTTGTTGGGATCGATTGCATTCAGCATCGTCATCGCCAAGTGGGTCAAGGGTATCGATATCCGTCAGTATGGCAGCGGCAACGCCGGCGCCACCAACACGCTGCGGGTACTAGGCAAGGGGCCGGCTGTGGCGGTGCTCCTGCTCGATGCGGCCAAGGGCATCGGAGCCGTGCTGATCGGCCGTTGGCTGGGCGCCGAAGGCTCTGAGTGGACCGCGGCGCTGTGCGGTCTCGCAGCAGTGCTCGGTCACAACTGGCCGATCTGGTTCCGCTTTAAGGGTGGCAAGGGCATCGCTACGACGGTTGGCGTCATGGCGACATTGGCATTCGTGCCGGCCCTGCTCGCTGGCGTCTTGGCGATCTTGACGATTGCTCTGACGCGTTATGTTTCTTTGGGGTCGCTTGTATTTGCGTTGTTGACGCCTGTCTTCGTCCTGGTGCTCCAGTCCGAGATGCCGTCATTCTGGGCTGGCTTGGCGGTTGCGCTGCTGGCGGTGCTGCGACATCGCAAAAACCTGGCCAATCTGCTCCAGGGAACGGAGAACAAGCTGGGCGCCAAGAAAGGAGTCCCGCATGGCAAAACATAAGGTAGCTGTGCTGGTAGCCGGGAGTTGGGGAACGGCCCTGGCTGCCGTGCTGGCGGATAACGGACACGAAGTCCGGCTATGGACCCGAAATGCCGTGCAAGCCGAGGAGATCAACCGCACGCATGTCAATGCGAGGTATCTGCCGGATGTGCGGCTTCCAGATACGATCAAGGCGATGACCAAGCTCGGCGACGCTGTCACGGGCGCGGACGCTGTTCTGTTCGTCGCGCCTTCGTCTGCGCTTCGCGAGGTTGCGCGAGCTGCGGCTCCTTATCTGAGCTCGCAGACGCTGGTCATTCATGCGATCAAGGGCTTCGAGGTCGATACACTGAAGCGGATGTCGAGCGTGCTGGCCGAGGAGTTGCCTGTCGCCTCCGAGCGACTCGTCGTGCTCTCCGGGCCAAGCCATGCCGAGGAGGTCGTGCGCAAGCAGCCGACGACGGTGGTAGTCGCGGCGGCAGACCAAGCGGCAGCCGAGCAGGCGCAGGACTACTTTATTAACCAATACTTCCGCGTCTATACGAACACGGATGTCGTCGGCGTCGAGGTGGCCGGTGCGATCAAGAACATCATCGCGCTCGGCGCGGGACTGTCCGATGGTCTCGGCTTCGGCGACAATGCGAAGGCGGCGCTCATCACAAGAGGACTCGCGGAGATCGGCCGGCTCGGCGAAGCGATGGGCGCCAACATGCTCACCTTCGCGGGACTCGCCGGCGTCGGCGACCTGATCGTCACCTGTACGAGCCAGCATAGCCGCAACTGGCGCGCAGGGTCTTTGCTGGCGCAAGGTCTGAGCGTCGATGAGGTGTTGGCCCGCATGGGTATGGTCGTCGAAGGGATCCGCACAACCTCGGCTGCGCATGCGCTGGCGGCCCGCCATAATGTCCAGATGCCGATTACAGAGCAGCTGTACGCTGTACTGTTCGAGGGCAAATCGCCTCGTCTGGCCGTCGAGCATCTGATGGCGCGCGGCCGCACGCAGGAGATGGACAAGTAACCGGCTCGAGCCTACACCAATCCCGTCCTCCCGTCATAGTATGAAGCAGATACAGGCGCGCGCCGATGCGGGCGTCTTGCCTGTCAGATGCCCAACCATGATGAGGAGGAATTATGCCTAAACATCTGCCCAAAGGGATATCCAAGGACGTCTTGCAGGCGGTCAGCAAAAAAACCGGCAAGCCGATCAGCGAGCAAGCGGTGAAAAAGCTGGCCAGCGGAGTGACAGCGGACACGATGAAGAGCGAAGCCGAGCTGCGCAAGCTGATCAAGCAAGTGTCGGCGATGGCCAAGGTGCCGGTGTCGGAGGAGACGATCAACGACATCGTCGGCGTCGTCAAAAAAACCGGCAACATGAATAATATGGAATCGCTGGTTAAAATGATGCTGAAAAAGTGACAACTGCGTGGACAAAAGCGATGGAAGCCGTTTTTTTGTGACAAGCGGCGACCGCAGCTTTTGTCCTTTTTTTGTTCTGATGCTATAATAGTTGAGATTATAGCGATGGCAGGAGAAGTGACGCAATGGAAGCAATGGAAGCAATGGATCCAATGACAAAGATGTGGGTATCTTTTATCGGCATCGGCTTGATGGCAGTGGCTGCGCTGCTTATTACGGTTGCGCGGACCAAGACCAAGGGAGTTGTTCGGCTCATTTTGTCGATCGTCGCCTTTGTGCTCTTGCTGCTTGGCATGATATATAGTTTTATCTCCATCATATAGTTTGTCTGGTTGGTTCATCGACAACATTGGGAGGAGGGTTGGCCGCATATGATCGAATTAAAGGGACGCACCATCGAGGCCAAAGTCGAAGCGGAGGCCGGGCTGTCGCTGCTCGACCTGGCGCTCAAGCATAAGGTCGATTGGGGCTTTTCGTGCACGCGCGGCACATGCGCCCGCTGTCGATGTCTGGTCCTCGAGGGGATGGAGCATCTGGAGGAGATTACCGATGCCGAGTGGGACAGGTTGGATGACGACGAGATGGAAGAGGGCTATCGTCTAGGCTGTCAGGCGATCGTCAAGTCTGGCGCCGGTACGATTCGCGCTGTCAATAAAACGTATTTTTAAGGGGGAAGCGCCCCTTGTAAGGATGTGTCCGTTATGCGTACGGAAGAAGCAAGCGTTACCGAGAGCCTGGCGGTGATCGCCCGACTGGCCCGAACCGCTGAGGCGGCTTGGCTGGTCGGCGGCAGCGCCGGGCTGATGCTGCGGGGCCTCTCGCTGCCCCGTCCTCCCAGCGACCTCGATCTGTATGCCGATGAGCCGGATGCGGCGCGGCTGCATCGGGTGCTGGCGCCTTATGCCATTGATCATCCCGAGCAGAGTCGGACCGAGCTGTACGATTCGGTGCTCAGTCATTATCGGATGGGTTCGCTGCAGATTGAATTGGTCGGCGGATTTACCATTACTCATGCATCGGGCATCTATCACACGGAGACGCGCGAGGTGCTGCTGCCTGAGGCCGAGTACGAGCAGGTCGACGGCGGGCGGATCGCCCTCGTGCCGCTCGTGCATGAACTGCTCTTCAATGCGCTGCGGGGCCGCGACGACCGGACGGCGCTGATCGCGGCTGCGATCGCTGCCTCTTCGGACCGCGAGAGACACGAGCGATTGCTGCGGACGATCATCGCCCGCAACCGGCTCTCCCCCGAGCTGACGCAGCGGATGACGCGCTGGGTCGCAGGCGAGAGTCAGGACGGTCAGCGATGAAGGCGGAGATAACGTTCCTGCCTGACAACAAGACGATCAGCGTCGCGCCCGGGACGACGGTGATGGATGCGGCGCGGCGCGCGGGTATCGCGATCCGTTCGCGCTGTGGCGGGAAGGCGGGGTGTCTTATGTGCAAGGTAACCGATCGCAGCCCGTCTGCCGACGGCCTGAGTCCTGCTGCCGAGGCGGAGCGTCGCAAGCTGGGCGGCTTGCTGGCAGAGGGGGCCAGGCTCGCCTGTCAGGCTCGCGTCGTCGGCGAGACGGTCGTCGAAGTGCCCGAAGACCCTCTCAAGGCGGCGATTCGTCGTCGGCTGGCAGAGGCGCAGCAGGAGGATGAATTGTGGTAGCAAGGAGGCATATGATGAAAATGACGAAACGGTGGGGGCTTGTCGTCGTCCTGACGGCGATGGCGGCGCTGCTGGGTGGCTGTCTCTACCCCAAGGACAACCTCGCGCAAAACCAGGGCTCCGTCCGCGAGGCAGTGCGCAATATGCAAGGGGTCATTGAGGAATACCAGACGCGCACAGGTCTGTTGCCGATTATGAACAGCGATGCGCAGACGCCGACGTACGAAAAATACCGGATCGACATGAAGAAGCTGCAGGAGCTCGGCTATATCGGCGATATTCCGTCGATCTCGTTCGAGAAGGGCGGCCATTACTACTTTATGATCATCAACGAGACGACGGAGCCGTCGGTGAAGCTGATGGATCTCGTTCTGTTCCAGCGGATCAACGAGATCGAGCAGGCGATCCGCGAAAAGACGACCACAGGCGGCGAGCTGCCGCTGGGCGAGCTGGCCTACCCGGGCTTCTATCGGATCGACTATAGTCAGCTGACGATCAAGGAGCCGCAGCTTCGCAGCGTGTTCTCCGGCAGCTTTATTACAGCGATGCTTGACGAGCAAGGGAACGTCTACGCCGATTATGGCGCTGATCTCGCTCGGCTGATCCGTGAGAAAGCGCTTGAGCCGGAGAGCGGCGCCGATCTGAGACCGTTGCTTGCGGCTAACTCCGATTATGTGCCGGTGAAAGGCCCGGTTTACCATCTCGTCGACGGCGACGTGCAGGCTGTAGTGGTGGCGGCGCCCTGAGCGTCTAATGGCGCCTGACCCGGCCGTCTGTGGCGGAGCGAGCTTGCGCGGGACCATTGGCTCTCCTAACCTTTCTTCTGCTTTCGAGCAGAGAGAAAGGTTTTTTGGCGTTCACGCTCCAGGGTAGGCATACGAGATGGTCTCGACTCATATAACGAATCTTGGAAGGTGCGAGCACGTTCTTGTCCGAAGATTCTCGTAAACGAATCGGCATAAAACTCGTACTGGCACATATGATGTTACTAGTCCAAATTGATGTACGAGTTACGTTGCTTGCCAATGCACCGCAAGTAACCCCGGCGGCGAGCCTGGCGATGATCGCCACCAACTAGCGCATGAGCCAAAGTCGCAGCACCTTGTACTCGGAAATTTCATTGGGAGGGGATATTCAGTGGAGAAAGTGGACATTTTCAAAGACATTGCCGAGCGAACTGGTGGGGATATTTACCTCGGTGTCGTCGGTGCGGTCCGCACAGGCAAATCGACCTTCATCAAGCGGTTTATGGAAACGGTGGTACTGCCTAATATTACAAGCGAGTCCGATCGCGTCCGCGCCGTCGACGAGTTGCCGCAAAGCGCAGCCGGCAAAACCATCATGACAACGGAGCCGAAGTTTGTGCCCAATCAGGCGGTCCAGATCCATGTCACAGAGGGACTCGAGGTCAATGTCCGTCTCGTCGACTGCGTCGGCTATGCCGTGGAAGGCGCGAAGGGCTACGAGGATGAGAATGGTCCGCGGATGATCTCGACGCCGTGGTTCGAAGAGCCGATCCCGTTCCAGGAGGCCGCAGAGATCGGCACGCGCAAGGTCATCCAGGAGCACTCCACGCTGGGCGTCGTCATCACGACAGACGGCTCGATCGCAGAGATCGCCAGAAACTCTTACGTAGAGGCCGAGGAGCGCGTCATCAACGAGCTGAAGGAGGTCGGCAAGCCGTTCGTCCTGATCGTCAACTCGACCAAGCCTCGCAGCGAAGAAGCGCTGCAGCTCCGCAACGAGCTCCAGACCAAATATGATATTCCGGTGATGACGATGAGCGTCGCGACGATGGGCGAGGACGAAGTGATGTCCGTGCTGCGCGAAGTGCTCTATGAGTTCCCGGTACACGAAGTTAACGTCAACCTGCCGAGCTGGGTTATGGTTCTCCAGGAAAACCATTGGGTGCGCAGCAACTACGAAAACTCTGTACGGGACACGGTGAAGGATATCCGCCGTCTGCGCGATGTAGATCGCGTCGTCGAGCAGTTCATGGAATATGAATTTATCGATCACGCCGGCTTGAGCGGCATGAATATGGGGCAAGGCGTCGCCGAGATCGACCTGTACGCGCCGGATGAGCTCTATGATCAGATCCTCATGGAGGTCGTCGGCGTTGAGATACGCGGCAAGGATCATCTGCTCCAGCTGATGCAGGAGTTCGCTCACGCCAAGCGCGAGTACGACCGCTTTGCGGAAGCGCTGGAGATGGTCAAGACGACGGGCTACGGCATCGCCGCGCCGACGCTGGCGGAGATGGCGCTCGACGATCCGGAGCTGATCCGCCAAGGCTCGCGCTTCGGCGTCAGGCTCAAGGCGACAGCCCCTTCAATCCATATGATCCGCGTCGACGTCGAGTCGGAGTTCGCGCCGATCATCGGCACCGAAAAGCAGAGCGAAGAGCTGGTGCGCTACTTGATGCAAGATTTCGAGAACGACCCGATTAAAATCTGGGAGTCCGATATTTTCGGCCGCTCGCTCCACTCGATTGTTCGCGAAGGCATCCAAGGCAAGATCGCGATGATGCCGGACAATGCGCGCTACAAGCTGCAGGAGACGCTCGGACGGATTATCAACGAAGGCTCGGGCGGGTTGATCGCGATTATCCTCTAGTTCCATTAAGTCCATGCTTGCCCATAACCGGGAGAGCATGGGCTTTTTGCGTTGAAAAAGACGCCTCTGGCACCACGCCAAGGGGTATTTGTGTGAAAACTTCTTAATCTACTTGAAATTCCGAAACGCCTGTATTACTATAAATTTGTTGTGAATCAAGGTATAAAAACAATTGATTCGGTTAAACAGAATGATATTGGAGCGACAGAAAGATTCAGAGGAGGTGAATACATTGAACAAAACAGACTTGATTGCTAAAGTGGCTGAAGCAACTGAACTTTCCAAGAAAGATGCGACAAAAGCAGTAGACGCTGTTTTTGATGCTATCTCTGATGCGCTGCAAAGCGGAGACAAGGTTCAATTGGTAGGCTTTGGCAACTTCGAGGTTCGTGAGCGTTCCGCCCGCAAAGGCCGCAACCCACAGACCGGCGAAGAGATCGAGATCGCTGCGAGCAAGATGCCAGCGTTCAAGCCAGGCAAATCCCTGAAGGATCTCGTTTCGAACTAAGACGATGACCGACGTCCGAATGATTCTGTTCGGACGTTTTTGCTTCAGTCTCATTTACAAATCCTTCATGCGATCTATTGACTTTTTCCTTTATTTTCGGTAGACTCGACTTTGCATCGATGAAGTGATCAAAAGCGCACTTTTTTAACAACCTATTTAAATACGGGTTAAAAAAGGGCGGTTTTCAGCACCGAGAAGGTTGGAGGCAGGAGGAAATGAGGAGCGGAGCGTAGTTGAGACTACGTGAGCACCGGAAGTTCATCATGCATTCAAGATTCGACGTCGAGTACACTTCTCCGAGTTGCTTCGTGATCAAAAGCGCACTTTTTTAACAACCTTTATCGGGGTATGGCGCAGCCTGGTAGCGCGCACCCTTGGGGTGGGTGAGGTCGCAGGTTCAAATCCTGTTACTCCGACCAGTTACATAACTTACGGACTGCCTTCACTGACCGGTTTCCGGCGGGAAGGCCGTTTTTCTTTCGATACAGGGAGGGTCAAGCGATGGATACAACGAACGGCGATTACATTGTTGTGAAGGCTAAGGAGCAAGGCGTGCAGGTGATCGGTCTGACGCGTGGATTGGATACCAAGTTTCACCACACCGAGAAGCTTGATCGCGGCGAGGTGCTGATCGCTCAATTTACGGATCACACGTCGGCCATCAAGATCAGAGGCAAGGCTACGGTGATGACCAAGTACGGCTCGGTCGATACCGATAACTAAGCAGGCATAGCCTGCTTTTTTTGTTATACAATGTAGTATGGGGCCTGACCGTTGCACCAAACGCCGGTTCCTGCGATTATGACCCGTAGGAGGCGCGGCATGCGAATATGGAAAACGTTACTGCTCTCGGTTGCTCTCGCTTTAACGGCGACCTATCTGCTGGCTTCCTTGCCGGAATCAAACGCCGTAGGATCAAGCCAGCCGCAGGAGGCGCAAGTATTCCTGCCTAGCCAAGCAACGTCGCTCGACTTCGACAATGTGGTCGATGTGCTCGGCTCGGAGTCGTGGCGCAACGGACTGAAGCGGGTCGTCTGGAGCCATGCTGAGCTCGCGGTAGACTATGCTGTGCCGCGACAGGCCGCGGCAGACGATTTGAACGCCGACCTGCTGGCCTTGTTGAAGCTGGCGATGGTACAGCTCGATAATGTCGAGCGCGTGCGCGTACGTTTCGTAGAGACCGCTTCGGGCAGCGTGCAGACTGGCGCCGATGGCAAGCGCCCGGCGCTGCTGCTCGCCGCTGACGTTCGCCGCACAGATAGCGAGCTGGCGCGTTATCTCGCTAACCTGTCGCAGGGCGATATGCTGCAGCCGCAGTGGCGAGAGCTGTTTCGTCTGCGGGTTACGCCGGAGTGGGAGCGTCGTTTCGGTCCATTGGTCGATTAGCCGATGCGCAGAGTGGGCCTCGCTTCGCGAGGGCACACTTTTGATATACTTCTGAATTTGTAATGTGCTATAATAATTTAGATATTGGCTTGACAACCTCGCTAATGAGGATGACTGCTGTTCGGAGGCTTGACCGATGATACCTTACAGAATACCTGAGCTTGCCACCAAATATATAGCCTATGACATGATACATCGTTACACCGGTCTCCCCCCCTTCTCAGAGGCGCGCACGCGATTGTTGTATGCTGCTCTGGCTCTGGAGTCCGAGCACAGCGAGCTCTATGCGCTCGTCGTCGGGTTGCTGCAGCTGGGGCTGGACACGCATGACTGGATCGATACGGACCGCGATGCCGGCTCCGAGGCCGAGATGCGCTCTCGCCAGATGAAGGTGCTGGGAGGCGATTACTTCAGCGGGCGATTTTATCATCTGCTGGCGCAAGCCGGACAACGTGAGAGGATTCACAAGCTCAGCGAAGCGGTATGCGAGATCAACCGACTGAAGATGGATCACTACGTAGATATGCAGCGAGCGCAGATGGATAGCGAGCGTTATATCGGGTATGGCGTGGCTCAGCGTTCGGCGCTGCTGCTGGCGTTTGCGGACCTGGTGAGCGGCGAGACCGCGACGCGCTGGCAGGAGCTGGTCGAGATCGTAAGCCGGGCAGAGCTGCTCGCTGCCGAGCTGGACAGACTGCATGACGAGGTCGGCTTTCATTGGGGCCTGGGCTACTGGATGCTGCTGGAGGAGCAGCGCGCCGATGGTCGAGGCGAGTCTGTAGAGCTGCATCCGGCGTATCGCGCTTCGGCGTATGAGAGACTGTGCGACGAGCTGAGACGCGCCGTGGCGCTGTTGCACGACGAGGCCGACCGTCTGCCGGACGAGAGGCTTGCTGACGAGCTCCGCCGCATCGGCGAGCTCCTGTTGGCGACGCTTGTCCTGCCGGCCCCCGCATTCAACGAGACGAGGTGACATAGATGGACCCGCGCGCCAAAGAGCAGCATGTGCACTCGGTATTCGAGCGCATCGCGCCCAAATATGACAGAATGAACGACCTGATCAGCTTCGGCAGGCATAAGTCCTGGCGCAAGTTTACGATGCGCAAGATGGCTATGAAGCCTGGCGACACCGCCATTGATCTGTGCTGTGGGACATGCGACTGGACGATTGATCTGGCTCGCACGAGCGGCAAAGGGGGCATCGTCGGACTCGACTTCAGCCAGGCGATGCTCGACGTCGGCAAGAGCAAGGTGGACGAGCTGGGGCTCTCTGCCCAGATATCCCTCGTCCAGGGCAATGCGATGGCTTTGCCATTCCCGGACGATCATTTCGACTACGCGACGATCGGCTTTGGCCTGCGCAACGTCCCCGATCTGGTGACGGTGCTTAGCGAGATGAGACGGGTCGTCAAGCCTGGCGGCAAGGTCGTCTGCCTGGAGATGTCCAAGCCAAGTCGACAGCCGTTCAAGGGCGTCTATTATTTTTATTTCCGCCAGATCATGCCGCTCATCGGCAAGCTGGTAGCCAAGCGACACGAGGAGTACAAATGGCTGCCGGAGTCGCTGGTCAGCTTCCCGGATATGGAGCGGCTGGCTGAGATCTACCGCGAGGTTGGACTTGAAAATGTGCAAGCTTACCCTTTTGTCGGTGGCGTAGCTGCGCTTCATATCGGCACGAAGGGATCGGATAAGCAATGATTCGCAAAACACGTATTTTTCTTGAAATGATCAAGTTCGAGCATACGATTTTCGCCTTGCCGTTTGCCTTTGTGGGCGCGATCCTCGGCGCGGTCTCAATGCAGGACCGCTTGCCTTCCTGGGCCGAGATTGGCTGGATCGTCCTGGCAATGATCGGAGCCCGCAGCGCGGCGATGGGCCTGAACCGGCTAATCGACAAGGCGATCGACCTGCGCAACCCGCGCACCGAAGGCCGGGCGCTGCCTGCCGGTCTGCTGAAGTCTGGCGAGGTGCTGCTGTTTATCATCGCATCGTTTGCCTTGCTCTTTTACGCGTCGTTCCAGCTGAACACGCTGGCTGTCATCCTGCTGCCGCTCGCGGTGTTCATGCTCGTGATCTATTCGTACACCAAGCGCTTCACCTGGCTGTGCCATGTCGTGCTTGGTCTGACGATCGCGCTGGCGCCGCTCGGCGGCTGGGTCGCCGTCACCGGAGCCGTGGACTGGACCGCGATGATCCTGTATGTGTCGGTCGCGCTATGGACCGCAGGCTTCGATATCATCTATGCGTGTCAGGACTTCGAGTTTGATCGCAAAGAACGGCTGCACTCGATCCCGGCCCGCTTTGGTCTGTCTCGGGCGCTTGCCATGGCCAGAGTGTTCCACTTCTGCACCGGCGTCGGATTCATCGCGCTCTACTGGCTGACGGATCTCGGCCTGAGCTATCTGATCGGCTTGCTGGTCGCGCTGTTCATCCTGTTCTACCAGCATCGTCTGGTCAAGCCGGATGATCTGACCCGGCTGGATACCGCATTTTTTACAATGAATGGTACGCTGAGCATGGTCGTCTTCTTCTTCACACTGCTCGATCTGGTGGTGTTGCATACATGGTAGAGCAACAGACTGCTCGCGCCCCGCGATGGATCGTCGGCATCACCGGCGCCAGCGGGGCTATCTACGGCCTGCGGCTGTGCGAGGAGCTGCTCGCAACTGGCGTAGAGCTGCATCTGGTTATCACCGATTCGGGATGGCGGGTCTTCAAGGAGGAACTTGACTGGGATGTCGCCAGACGTCGGGAGACGCTGGCGGGGCGGTTCGCCGAATATAGCGACCGACTTCATTATCATGACAATCGCGATATCGGAGCGCCGATCGCCAGCGGATCATTCCGTACCGAAGGGATGGTCATCATCCCGTGCTCGATGGGCTCGCTGTCGGCGATCGCCCATGGTGCCTCGACTAATCTGCTGACGCGGGCTGCCGACGTCATGCTCAAGGAAGGCCGCAAGCTGCTGCTCGTGCCTCGCGAGACGCCGCTGCACGCGATTCATCTGGAGAATATGCTGACGCTGGCGAGGCTGGGCGCGAGGTTAATTCCGGCGATGCCGGCTTTTTATTACAAGCCGCAGTCGATGGAGGAGATGATTGATTTCCTCGTGGGCAAGGTGATGGACAATTTGCCGCTGGCTCACAATCTGTACAGAAGATGGGGGGAAGAGCAGCATGAAGGACAGTCCTCAGATAACCCTCGGACGGATTGACTACGCCAACGCCTGGCCGATTTTTTTTCACTTTCGCGAGGAACGTCTCGGCGGCAGGGTGCGTCTTTCCACGCAGGTTCCCTCGCGCCTTAACGCTGCGCTGCGCGAGCGCGAGCTGGATGTCGCAGCGATCTCCTCGTTTGCCTATGCTCAGAATAGCGAAGACTATATCTTGTTGCCGGGTCTGTCTGTAAGTGCGGAGGACCGCGTCAACTCGATCCTGCTATTCTTGAAGCGGCCGCTTGAGGAGGTGCTGCGCGGCACGATCGCAATGACCGATACGTCGGCCACCTCGGTCAACCTGCTGCGCATCCTCATGCAGGAGTATTACGGCGCGACTCCCCGATACCTGACGACGGCGCCCTCCCTGGACGACATGCTGGAGCAGGCCGATGCCGCGCTGTTGATCGGCGATACCGCGATCAAGGCTTCCTGGCGACAGAACGGCTGCGAGGTGATCGACCTGGGCTCGCTCTGGCGCAGCTGGACGGGACACGGTATGACCTTCGCGGTCGTCGCCGCCCGTCGGGAGCTGGCGTTGAGCCAGCCGGACTTGCTGGACGAGGTCCATGCAGCGTTGCTGGAGAGCAAGCGGCTGAGCTTGCGCGAGCCGGAGGAACTGGTGACCAAGGCTTGTCGCGAGCTTGGCGGAGAGCCGTCGTATTGGCGGCGTTATTTCCAAGAGCTGAATTATGACCTCGGCCCTCGCCAGTTGGCGGGAATGTCGCTATACTTCGGTTATGCGAGGAAGCTGGGGCTGCTGGAGCGGGATGTACGGATGGAATACTGGAACGACCAAACTTTGTCGCACGGGTGAACGAATGAAACTACTGGAACTGTATGCAAAACTGAAAACGGACCTGCAAGTCATCGAACGCGAGCTGGAGCTTGTCGTCAGTTCCAATCATCGGTTGCTGAGCGACGCCTCGCTGCATCTGTTGAAGGCTGGCGGCAAACGACTCCGTCCGGCGTTCGTGCTGTTGTCGGGCAAATTCGGCGACTACCGGCTGGATCGGCTGAAGCGGGTCGCTGTGCCGCTCGAGCTGATCCATATGGCCTCGCTCGTCCATGATGATGTCATCGACAATGCCGAGACGCGGCGCGGCAAGCTCACGGTCAAGTCAAAATGGGACAATCGGATAGCGATGTATACGGGGGACTATATTTACGGCAAAGCGCTCGTCATGGTGACTGAGCTAAACCAGCCGGAGATCCATCGCGTGCTTTCCGCAGCCGTCCTGCAGATGACGATCGGCGAGATGGAGCAGATTCGCGATTTTTTCAATGTATCGCAGTCGGTGCGTCATTATCTGAAGCGGATCCGCCGTAAGACAGCGCTGCTGATCGCCGTCAGCTGTCAGCTCGGGGCGATCGCGGCAGACAGCGACCGCGAGCACGCGCTGCGACTGTATCGGTTTGGCTATAATGTCGGCATGGCCTTTCAGATCCGCGACGACGTGCTCGATATTTGCGGGACGGAGAAGCAGATCGGCAAACCGCCGGGTTCGGACATTACTCAGGGCAACATTACGCTGCCGGTGCTGCTCGCGCTGCAGGACCCCGATATTGCCGACGAGCTTCGCGAGGAGATCGCGACGATTCGAGAGCTGGGGCCAGCCGCCGACATTACACGGACGATCCGTTTGATTCGCGGCAGCCGCGGCATTACCCGGTCAGAGCAGTTGGCCGACCGGTATATCGACAAGGCGATCGCTGCGCTTGACGGACTGCCGGGCATCAGCGCCAAGCAGCATCTGACGGATATTGCCCGGTTTGTCGCCAAGCGTAACTTTTAATAGCAATCAGATTTATTTATGAGGAGGCGCATGCAATGGAACAAACCTTTCTGATGATTAAACCGGACGGGGTCCAGCGGGGACTGATCGGCGAGATCGTCGGCAGATTCGAGAAAAAAGGGCTTCAGCTGTCGGCAGCCAAGTTTATGCAGCTGGACCGACGGTTGGCCGAGGCGCATTACGCGGAGCATGTGGGCAGACCGTATTACGATCCGCTCATCGACTTTATTACCTCCGGCCCCGTATTCGCGATGGTCTGGCGGGGCGACGGCGTCATCGCGCTGACGCGGGCGTTGATCGGCAAGACCGATGCGCTGCAGGCCGCGCCGGGGACGATCCGCTCCGACTATGCTGTACATACCAATTTTAATCTGATCCACGGCTCCGATTCGGTCGAGAGTGCGGCTCGCGAAATTGCCCTTTATTTCTCACCGGAAGAGCTGGTCGATTACGAACATACGATTCAGCGCTGGATCTAACGAAGAGCGCATCATCCAAAGCCACACAAGGGGGAGCATACGGTGGAGGATCAGGACTTCGCTTTGTTCATCAAGCGGATCAAGGACAAAACAGCGATCGATCTGTCGCAATACAAGGAAGCGCAGATGAAGCGCAGATTGACGACACTCCGCGCCAAGCACGGCTTTACCAGCTTCCAGACGTATATGGATGCGTTACAAAAGGATTCACAGCTGATGAACGAGTTTTTGGACCGGATGACGATCAACGTCTCTGAGTTTTGGCGCAACCCCAATCGGTGGCAGGCGCTGGAGCAGCGTTTTTTGCCAGAGCTGCTGAAGGATTCGCCCCGGATGCGCATCTGGAGCGCGGCCTGCTCCACAGGCGAGGAGCCTTATACACTGGCGATGATCCTGGATCATCTGGGCGTGCAGGACCGATCCTCGATCCTGGCGACTGATCTGGATCACAAGGTGCTCGAAAAGGCCGATCATGGCAACTACTTGGACCGCTCGGTGCGCGATGTGCCGCCGGCTTATCTCAAAACGTACTTCACCGTCAACGATGGGGTGTATACCGTGCGGGATTCGCTCAAGAAAGCCGTTAAATTCAAACAGCACAATTTGTTGCATGACCGTTTCGAGGGTCCGTTCGACCTGATTGTGTGCCGCAATGTGATGATTTATTTCACAGAGGAAGCCAAGCAACTGCTCTATCGCAAGTTTTCGGCTGCTTTGCGACCGGGCGGGCTGTTGTTCGTAGGCAGTACGGAGCAGATTTTCTCGCCGTCGCAGTATGATCTGGAGACTGTGGAGACGTTTTTTTATCGCAAGCGCCGTTCATGAATAAAGGATGCCCTTATTCTCCAATACTAGAGCCATCGACCAATCTTGGAGGGAATCACATGGACAAGCGCAAAGTTGTCGCCGCCTATCGGTGCGGCATGATGACGATCCAGGAATGCGCCCAGATCCTCGGCGTAGACAACCCGCATCTACTTGGGATCCTCGACGATCCGCGGCTGGCCGCCGAGCCGACATTGCGAGTCGTTCGCCACTCGATTACGGGATAGCGCGATGGCTTGCTGGAACCTGCTCGGTATTGACTAATGATCCTCTTCCGGTTTGCTGCTGCAAGCCGGGAGAGGATTTTTATTTGTTTTCGGCAGGGTGGTATTGGCGCATTTTGCGGGGAACGGCTGAACGTCTGTGGATCGTCGCTATTTCTTGTCAAACCTGCAGCGCTATACTATAATTAGCAAAGATGTTGAGAGGGCGGGGAAACGCCCTTTTCGCTGCGCGTTTTTTTCCAAATCATAAATTGATATGCCGAGTAACTTCGAGGAGGAACCGAGAGTGAGCTTGCGTTATTTGACAGCGGGGGAGACCCATGGCCCTCAGTTGACCGCGATTATCGAGGGGTTGCCGAGCAACCTGACCATTGATTTCGAAGAATTGAACAATCAGCTGCAGCGTCGGCAGAAGGGCCATGGCCGCGGACGTCGCATGCAGATCGAGAAGGATACGGCGGAGATCGTTGGGGGCGTGCGTCACGGTCGGACGACTGGCGCGCCGGTCGCGCTCGTCGTCGCCAACAACGATTGGAAGCACTGGACTAAGGTCATGAACATCGAGCCGATCGAAGGCGGCGACGAGGAGAAGCGCCGCGTCCACCGGCCGCGCCCGGGTCATGCCGACCTGAACGGCGGACTCAAGTACAATCTGAAGGACCTGCGCAACGTCCTCGAGCGCTCGAGCGCTCGCGAGACGGCCGCGCGCGTCGCCGTAGGCGCGATGGCCCGGCAGCTGCTGGCCGCATTTGGCATCAAGGTGGCGGGGCAGGTCATCCGGATCGGCGAGATCGAAGCGCCGCCCAACCAGCTGTCGGTCGATGAGCTGATCGACCAGACGGAGGAGTCGCCGGTGCGCGTCGTCGACAAGGCGACCGAAGAGAAGATGATGGCGCATATTGACCAGGTGAAGGCCGAGGGCGACTCGATCGGCGGCATCGTCGAATGCATCATCGAGGGTGTGCCGGTCGGTCTGGGCAGCCATGTCCAATGGGACCGCAAGCTCGACGGACGGATCGCCCAGGCGGTCGTTTCGATCAATGCGTTTAAGGGCTGCGAGATCGGCATCGGCTTCGAGGCGGCAGCGATGCGAGGCTCCAAGGTGCATGACGAGATCCTCTACACCGAGGAGCGCGGCTATCATCGCGCCTCTAACCGCGCAGGCGGCTTCGAGGGCGGCATGACGACCGGCGAGCAGATCGTCGTGCGCGGCGTCATGAAGCCGATCCCGACGCTCTACAAGCCGCTCCGCAGCGTCGACATCGACACCAAGGAAGCATTCACCGCTCAGGTGGAACGCTCGGACAGCTGCGCCGTACCGGCCGCCAGCGTCGTCATGGAGCATGTCGTCGCCTGGGAGGTCGCACGGGCCTTCCTGGAGAAGTTCGGCGGCGACTCGATCGAGGAGATCCGCGCCAACGTAGACGCGTACCTCGCTCAAGTGAGGAGCTACTAATGATGAGGGAGCTTACAGTTGATCTAGGCGACCGCAGCTACCCGATCTATATCGGCGAAGGCTTGCTGGGGCAGGCGGGCGAGCTGTTCGCCAAGCACGGCATCGTCAAGTCATCGCCGTTGCTCATCGTCTCTGACACGCAGGTTGCGCCGCATTATCTGGAACCGCTCACGGCACAGCTGACGCAAGCGGGCTACGAGGTCGTATCGTTCGTCGTCCCGTCCGGCGAATCGTCCAAGTCGCTGGATATGTTCGAGCAGATCATGACGAAGGCGCTGCAGTCCGGACTCGATCGCAAGTCGACAGTCGTCGCGCTCGGCGGCGGCGTCGTCGGCGATCTGGCAGGGTATGTGGCGGCAGCTTATATGCGGGGCGTCCGCTTCGTCCAGGTGCCGACGACGATCCTCGCACATGACAGCAGTGTCGGCGGCAAGGTCGCCGTCAACCATCGCCTCGCCAAAAACGTCATCGGCGCTTTCCACCAGCCGGAGCTGGTGCTGTACGATCTGAGCACGCTGCAGTCACTGCCGCCGCGCGATGTGCGCTCGGGCTTGTCTGAGGTCGTCAAGCATGGTCTGATCTGGGACGTCGAGTTCGTCGACTGGATCGATGCGAATGCGGACAAGCTGCTGGCGCTCGATGCGGAGGCGCTCGGATACGCGCTCTACAAGGGCTGCAGCGTCAAGGCATCGGTCGTCTCCGAGGATGAACGCGAGAGCAGCCTGCGGGCGATCCTGAATCTCGGCCATACGATTGGACATGCGCTGGAGGCGGTCGGCCAGTACGGCGAGCTGCTGCATGGCGAAGCGATCGCGATCGGCATGGTCGGCTCGGCCAGGCTCGGCGTCGAGCTGGGCGCGCCGGAGGAGGTATATACCGTTACCAAACGCGTCCTGCAGCGGTGCGGCCTGCCGGTGCGGCTGCCGGAGCATTATGATGTGGATGCCATCATGGAAGCGATGATGTTCGACAAGAAATTCGCCGGAGGACGGATGGTGTTCATCGTGCCTACAGCGATCGGCAAGGTTGAGATCAACCGCAGCGTGGACGCCAGTCTCGTGCGGGCGATTGTGGAGCAGTTAAAGAAGGAGGCCGAGTAGGATGAATGTGCGGGGAATTCGCGGAGCGATTACCGTAGAGCTGAACGACGAACAACAGATTCTCGATGCCACGGCGCAAATGCTGGACGAGATCATCAAGGAGAATCAACTGACGCCGGATCAGGTGGGAAGCATTTTCGTCACCGTTACACAAGATCTGGATGCCGCTTTTCCTGCCGTAGCGATCCGTCGACTGCCTGGTTGGGATCTGGTGCCGTTGATGTGTTCCCTGGAGGTGCCAGTCAAAGGCAGCCTGCAGCGTTGCATTCGTCTGATGGTGCTGGTCAACACGGAGAAGGGGCAGGACGAAATCCGTCATATTTACCTTGGTGGCGCGCGCGCGCTGCGTCCGGATCTGGCAGCGAAGAATTGACGAACTCGGCTTGGTGTTGTATAGTGAACAGTAGTTTAGCAAAGCAAGAGACGAGTGAATAGTTAGGGTACCATGAGATGAGCAGAGCCTAGTGAGAGACGAGCTGAGTTGAGAAGAGTATGCGATGAGATGCAGACGCGGGAGAGCCAGGGAGAGGCGTAGTTTGTTGCGCCCTGGGGGTTTGTTCCTGTATGCCGGCATTCCTTTTGCATTCGATGTTCAGGTCTAATCAATCACAGCTCCTGCCGTCCGCAGGAGCTTTTTTATGTGCTTGTCGGGTGAAGCCGCTCGCGTATCAGGACACTTAGATGAAGGAAGGGATAACCCATGACCACCGAATTGCAGCATGTCATCGCTTTGGCCAGACAATATAATCTGATCCCGATCGCCCGGCATGCGCTGGCCGACACGGAGACGCCGATCCGGCTGTTCCAGCACTTCAGCCAGGAGCGCCATGCATTCCTGCTCGAGAGTGTGGAGGGCGGCGTGAAGTGGGCGCGCTACTCATACATCGGCACCGACCCGTTCATGCTGATCTCTGGCAAAAACGGCGAGATGACGATCGAGGACAGACACGGCAAGCAGTCCAGCAAGGAGCGGCCGCTGGAGCTGCTGAAGGCCCGACTGCGCGGCTACCGCAGCCCGCAGATGGCGGGCTTGCCTTCCTTCACCGGCGGCGCCATCGGATTTTTCGGGTACGACCTGTTGCAATATTACGAGAAGCTGCCGGCGCATCGGATCGACGACTTGCAGATGAACGATCTGCAATTTATGTTCTGCGACCAGATCGTCGTCTTCGACCACTTCAAGCAGCAGATCCAGGTCATTGGCAATGTCCATATCCCCGAGGGGGCGACGGATGCCGAGATTACCGAAGCGTATGAAGCGACGCTCTCCCGCATCGATGCGGCAATCTCGCGGCTGCAGCAGCCGCTGGCCGTGCCGATGCTGGCGGGCGGGGAGCTGCTCTCCGATCCCGATCTCGGCGAGGTCCAGTCCAATGTGACGAAGGAGCAGTTCATCGGCAACGTCGAGCAGGCCAAGGAATATATTCGCGCCGGCGACATCTTCCAGGTCGTGCTGTCGCAACGGTTCAGCATCGAGACCGCCGTCGACCCGCTGCATGTGTATCGCGTGCTGCGGACGATGAACCCGTCGCCGTACATGTATTATCTGAAGATGGACGAAGAGATCATCGTCGGCACCTCGCCCGAGGCGCTGGTCAAGGTCGACGGCGGCCGCGTCGAGACGCGCCCGATCGCCGGCACCCGGCCGCGCGGCAAGACCGACGAGGAGGATCAGGCGCTCGAGCGGGAGCTGCTCGCCGACGAGAAGGAGCGTGCCGAGCATCTGATGCTGGTCGATCTGGGGCGCAACGATATCGGCCGCGTCGCCGAGTTCGGCTCGGTCCACTGCGACGCCTACATGGAGATCGAGCGCTACTCGCATGTCATGCATATCGTCTCCAATGTGTCGGGCAAGCTGCGCGAGGACAAGGATTTCTTCGACGCCTTCGTCTCCTGTATGCCGGCGGGCACCGTGTCGGGCGCGCCGAAGCTGCGGGCGATGGAAATCATCGCAGAGCTGGAGAACGAAGCGCGCGGCGCGTACGCCGGGGCGATCGGCTATCTCGGCTTCGGCGGCAGTCTCAATACATGCATCACGATCCGGACGATCATCTTCAAGCATGGCAAGGCTTATGTCCAGGCGGGAGCCGGCATCGTCTGGGACTCCGTACCTGAGAAGGAATACGAGGAAACGGTCAACAAGGCAAAGGCGATGCTGAAGGCGATCCGGGCGGCGGAAGCAATGTTCCCGGCTCACGCGCGCAACGCAGCCGCGATTGCGGTCAATTCCGATTACTATATTCAAGCTTAAGGGGGAATGGCGATGACGACGCAAACGATGACGATGCAGCTGGCGCTGTCGCGACTGATCGAAGGCAAGGATCTGACGCGCACCGAGGCGGCGGCGACGATGGACATCATCATGAGCGGCGAGGCGACGCCGGCCCAGATCGCCGGGGTCGTCACCGCGCTGCGAATGAAGGGCGAGACGATCGACGAGATCACTGGCTTCGCCGAGGTGATGCGCAGCCGCTCCAACCGGGTACAGACGGAGCAGACCGGCTTGCTCGACACCTGCGGGACAGGAGGCTCGGGCATCCATAAGTTCAATATCTCGACTGCCTCGGCGATCATCGCTTCGGCTGCGGGCGTGCGTGTCGCCAAGCACGGCAACCGCGCGATGTCCGGCAAGGCTGGCAGCGCCGACGTGCTGGAGGCGCTGGGCGTTAACATCGCGCTGACCGCCGAGCAGGCGGGGGCTTGTCTGGAGCAGATTGGCATCTGCTTTATGTTCGCCCAACTGTTCCACCCGTCGATGCGGCATGCGGCTGTGCCGCGCCGGGAGCTGGGGGTGCGGACGATCTTCAATATGCTCGGCCCGCTCACCAATCCGGCAGGGGCCGACCGCCAGTTGCTCGGCATCTACGATCGCTCGCGGACCGAGACGGTAGCCGGCGTGCTCGGTCGACTCGGCCTGCAGCGTGCGATGGTCGTCAGCAGCCATGACGGGCTGGACGAGATCAGTATCTCGGCGCCGACTCAGATCTCCGAGCTGAAGGATGGACAGCTGCGCACCTACGATATTACGCCGGAGGAGTTGGGCTTGCGCAGTTATCCACTGGGCGAGGTGCTCGGCGGCGACGCGCAGACCAATGCGGCCTTGATCCGCCAGGTGCTGAGCGGTCAGGAGCAGGGCGCCTATCGGGCGATCGTAGCGGCCAACGCCGGCGCCTGCATCTATGTAGGCGGCGTCGCAGGCACCTTGCAGGAGGGCATTCATCTCGCGATGCGGATGCTGGACAACGGCAGCGCAGCCGCTAAGCTGGAGCAATTGATACAGATGACAGGAGAGTGCGCGCATGTTTCTTGATACGATCGTAGCCGCCAAGCGGCGTGAAGTGGATACGCTCAGCGAGCAGTTCGTGCTGAGCGAGGTTGAACGGCGGGTCGCGGCGATGGAGCCGTGCCGAGGCTTCGAACGGGCGCTGACAACGGGGCGGCAGCGCTCGCTCGGACTGATCGCCGAGGTGAAGAAGGCTTCGCCGTCCAAGGGCTTGATCCGGGCAGACTTCGAGCCGGTTGCGCTGGCTCGGACCTATGAGGCGGCAGGGGCGGACTGTATCTCGGTGCTGACCGATGTCGAGTTTTTCCAGGGCTCGCCGGATTATCTCACCGCAGTCAGTGAGGCGGTGCGGGTACCGCTGCTGCGCAAGGACTTCATCATCGATGAGCGCCAGATCTACGAGGCGCGGACGATGGGCGCCGATGCGATCCTGCTGATCGCGGCGATCCTGACCGCGCAGCAGTTGGAGAGCTACGACAAGCTGGCTCGCAGTCTCGGCATGGATGTGCTGGTCGAGGTGCATGACGAGCAGGAGCTGGCGATGGTGCTCGAGGTCGGACGCTCGACGCTGATCGGCGTCAACAACCGCGATCTGCGCAGCTTCGTCACCGATCTCAAGACGACCGAGCGTCTCATCGGCATGATG
>NZ_BFBX01000011.1:176064-196349 GCF_003851045.1 Paenibacillus sp. 598K
TCTCATCGGCATGATGCCGAAGACGGCGACCATCATCAGCGAGAGCGGCATCGCGGCGCCGGAGGATATCGCTTATCTGGCGGGGATCGGCGCGCACGGCGTGCTGATCGGCGAGTCGTTCATGCGGCAGCCGGATGTCGGGCAGGCCGTCGAGCATATTATGGGTCCGGCGGCGCGGGTATGAGCGTGCGGGTGAAGATCTGCGGCCTGCGCGATGCGGAGACGATCCGGGCGATGGACGGGCTGGCCGTCGACGAGATCGGCTTCGTCTTCGCCAAGAGTCGCAGGCAGGTCTCGCCGATGCAGGCAGAGGCGCTGATCGACGCTGTAGCCGGCTTGCGCAATCATCGTGGAGAAGCGCCGCGGACGGTGGGCGTCTTCGTCGACCCGACGCTGGAGCAGCTGGAGGAGACGCTGGCGACGGCGTCGCTTGATGTCATCCAGTTGCATGGGGAGGAGACGCCGCAGTTGTGCCGGGACGTCCGCGACCGGCTTGGTCGCGATGTATGGAAGGTGCTCTCCGTCGGCGAGCTGCACGAGGATGCGGTGGTCCGGCTCGCGCCCTATGCAGGGGCGATCGACGCGGTACTGATCGATACGGCAGGCGGCGGTACCGGACAGACGTTCCAGTGGGACCGTATCCCGGCTTATGCTGCTGCCGCTCAGGAGCTGGGGCTGCCGCTCTATGTGGCGGGCGGCCTGCATCCGGGCAATGTAGAGGAGCTGCTCCGCAGCTATGCGCCGAGGGGCATCGATGTGTCCAGCGGCGTAGAGACGGATGGCGTTAAGGATATCGGATTGATCAAGCAGTTCATCGAAAGGGTGAAGGAAGCATGACACAAATGCCAGACAGCAACGGACGTTACGGCGCATTCGGCGGCCGTTATGTGCCGGAGACGTTAATGAATGCTTTGTTTGAACTGGAAGAAGCCTATGCGCATTACGCGAAGGACCCCGAGTTCGTGGCGGAGGTTCGATATTGGCTGAAAAAATATTCGGGTCGGCCGACCTCGCTGTACTATGCGGAGCGTCTGACCGAGCATCTGGGCGGCGCCAAGATCTATCTGAAGCGGGAGGATCTGAACCATACCGGCGCGCACAAGATCAACAACACAATCGGTCAGGGCGTGCTCGCGAAACGAATGGGCAAGACGAAAATTATCGCCGAAACCGGCGCAGGTCAGCACGGTGTCGCCTCGGCGACGGTAGCGGCGCTGCTCGGACTCGAATGCAAGGTGTTCATGGGCGAGGAGGACACGAAGCGGCAGCAGCTCAACGTATTCCGGATGAATCTGCTGGGCGCCGAAGTCGTGCCGGTCACCTCCGGCACGCGCACGCTCAAGGATGCGTGCAACGAGACGCTGCGTTACTGGGTTAGCCATGTCGACGATACGTACTATATCCTCGGCTCGGTGACCGGACCGCATCCATACCCGATGATCGTACGCGACTTCCAGCGCATCATCGGGGACGAGGCGCGCGCACAGATGCTCGAGGAATACGGCGGACTGCCGGATTATGTGGTGGCAGCGGTCGGCGGCGGCAGCAATGCGATCGGCATATTCTACCCGTTCCTCGAGGACGAATCGGTGCAGTTGATCGGCGTCGAAGCGGCGGGCAAGGGCGTCGATACGGACGAGCATGCGGCGACGATGACCAAGGGCAGCCACGGCGTATTCCAGGGCTCGATGAGCTATGTGCTGCAGGACGAGTACGGTCAGGTGCTGCCGGCGCACTCGATCTCGGCGGGTCTCGACTATCCGGGCATCGGTCCCGAGCATTCGTATCTGAAGGACTCTGGTCGCGCCAGCTATGTGCCAGCGACGGATGCGGAGGCGCTCGAGGCGCTGCAACTGCTCTCCCGCAAGGAAGGCATCATCCCTGCGCTGGAGTCGGCGCATGCGATCGCGCATACGATGAAGCTGGCGCCGACGCTTGGCCGCGATAAGACGATCATCGTCAACCTGTCCGGCCGCGGCGACAAGGACGTAGAGTCGATTATGGGTTACTTGGGAGGCAACGCGCATGAATCGCATTGATGAGACATTCCAGCAACTGCAGGAGCGCAAGGAAACGGCGCTCATCCCGTTCATCAGCGTCGGCGATCCCGACCTCGAGACAACGGTACGGATCATCCAGACGCTCGAGGAAGCGGGAGCAGACATGATCGAGCTGGGCGTCCCGTACTCGGACCCGCTCGCTGACGGACCGGTCATCCAGCGGGCATCGGGGCGGGCGCTCCGTCACCGGATTACCGTCGAGGACTGCATTGGCGTAGCCTCGGCTGCTCGGGCTGCCGGGGTGAAGCTGCCGTTTATTCTGTTCTCTTACTTCAATCCGGTGCTGCGGCTCGGACTGGATCGGTTCTTCCAGTTGCTGCAGGACAATGGCATCAGCGGCCTCATCCTGCCCGATCTGCCGATCGAGGAAGACGGCGAGGTGCGGGCGATGGCCGAAGCCGCCGACATTCATCTGATCCCACTCGTCGCGCCGACGTCCAATGACCGGGTGAAGCGGATCGCCGAGCACGCTCGCGGCTTCGTCTATTGCGTATCGTCACTTGGCGTTACGGGCGTGCGCGCCGACTTCCACGACGGCATCGACGAATTCCTGCGCACGGTGCGGTCGGCGACCGATACGCCGATTGCTGTCGGCTTCGGCATCTCCAGTCGCGAGCAGGTGGAGCGCTTCTCCGGCCAGGCGGACGGCGTCATCGTCGGCAGCGCGATCGTGCGCCGCATCGAGGAGTCGATTCCGCTGCTCGAGGACCCTTCGCGACGCGAAGAAGGCTTGCGTGAAATTTATGACTTCGTCCGGCAACTGAAGGTTTAAATCCTCGTCAACTTATGAGACAATAGACGGTACAACTGTCGATGAGGTGAACCAATTGAAGCCAAAACAAAATATTACTCACTTGCCTGTCTATCAGCCGGGCAAGCCTGTCGAAGACGTCAAACGCGAACTCGGGCTGACCGAAGTCATCAAGCTCGCCTCCAATGAAAATCCGTACGGCTGCTCGGAGCAAGCCAAAGCGGCGATCACTGCCGAGCTCTCCAATACGAGCATCTACCCGGACGGCGCTAGCGTGGCGCTGACGCAGGATGTGGCAGCGAGCCTTGGCGTCTCCGCCGAGCAGCTGATCTTCGGCGCGGGCTCGGACGAGGTCATCCTGATGCTGGCCCGGGCGTTCTTCGTGCCTGGCGACGAGACGATCATGGCGGACGAGACGTTCCCGCAGTACAAGCACAATGCCGAGATCGAGAGCGCGACCGTGATCGAGGTGCCGCTCAAGGACGGCAAGCATGATCTGGAGGCGATGCTGGCCCGCGTCACCGACAAGACCAAGGCGGTCTGGATCTGCAACCCGAACAACCCGACCGGCACGATCGTCACCCATGACGAAGTAGCGGACTTCCTGGCTCGTGTACCGAACTCCGTACTTGTGGTACTCGATGAAGCGTACTGTGAATATGTCGACGGCTCCGATTATCCGGACGGTCTGGCGCTCATGAAGCAGTACCCGAATCTGGTATTGTTGCGCACCTTCTCCAAAATTTACGGACTCGCTTCGCTGCGCATCGGCTATGGCATCGGCAGCCCCGACGTCATCCGCTCGATCAATCAGGTGCGCGAGCCGTTTAATACGACACGCTTTGCCCAGGCGGCTGCGCGCGCAGCACTGGCCGACGATTCATTTATTCAGATGTGTCGCGAGAGCAACACGTCAGGGATTCGCTACCTGACCGGGGAGTTCGATCGCCTTGGCTTGAGCTACTTCCCGGCCAACGGCAACTTTATTATGTTTGACGCCAAGCATCCATCGCAGCAAGTGTTCGACGGCCTGCTCCGCAGAGGCATCATCTCGCGGGCTCGCTGGTCCTATTACCCTACGCATATCCGCATCACAGTAGGCAACCCGGAACAAAACGAGAAGTTCATTGTGGCGCTGGAGGAAGTGCTGCAGGAACTGGCAGTGCAAGTATAGCCGATGACCAAAATCGCGATTTTTGGCGTCGGACTGATGGGCGGCTCGCTGGCCCTCTGCTTCCGCGGCAAGCCCGACCTCTACGTGGTCGGGCACTCGGTGCGGGAGTCGTCAGTAGCAAAGTACATCGAGCGCGGCGTCGTCGACCATGCCACGACCTCCATGGAGGAAGCGGCAGCGGAGGCCGACTTTATCTTCCTCTGCGTACCGGTCGGCTCGCTCGCCGAATATGTGGAGCAACTGAGCAAGCTGCCGCTCAAGCCAGGCTGCATCATCACCGATGTCGGCAGCACCAAGGCATCGGTGGCCGCTTGTGCACGCCAGCTACAGCTGGGTGAGGCGATCTTCATCGGCGGTCATCCGATGGCGGGCTCCGAGCGATCCGGCGTCGAGGCGGCGACGGCGCATCTGTATGAGAATGCTTATTATGTATTGACTCCTGAGCCAGGGACGCCGCCGGAGGCGCTGGCGCGACTGCAGGCGCTCCTGACCTACACCAAGGCCAAGATTGTCAGCGTTGACCCCGTGCTGCATGACGAGATCGTCGGCGCGATCAGCCATCTGCCGCATATTATCGCGGTGGCGCTGGTCAATCAAATCCGCGGCTATCACCAGAGCAACGATCTGTACGGCATGCTGGCGGCCGGCGGCTTCCGCGACATTACCCGGATCGCAGCGAGCGAGCCCGTCGTTTGGCGCGACATCCTGCTCAACAACAAGCAGGTGCTGCTGGAGCTGCTGCAGGACTGGCAGTTGGAGACAGCCAAGTTCGTCGAGCTGCTGGAGCGCGAGGATGGCGACGGCGTCGAGGAGGCTTTCCGGCTCGCCGGAGCGTTCCGCAACCAGCTGCCGGAGCGGCGCAAGGGGATGATCCATTCTCTGTTCGAGTGTTATGTCGACGTCCCGGACCATCCCGGCATCATCGGCAAGATCGCCACGCTGCTCGGCGACCAGCGGATCAACCTGAGCAATCTGCGGATTATCGAGAGCAGGGAGGACGTGCCGGGCATCCTGAGGCTGTCGTTCCGCGAGCAGCCCGACCTCGATGCGGCGCGCGAGCTGCTGGAGTCGCTTGGCTACGCCGTTCACGACTAGTCGCTGCTCATAGGGGTTTCAGGTGCCCTCAAAACAAAGCCTACGGTCACGGTATCGTTCTTCCGATCGCTGTTGTCCCCAGATTTCTTGATTATTCACCGCTTTAGCGGTTGAAATCCGGGGACAGCGTATGCTTTCGAAGCTAGCTTTTCTGCGAAAAGCTCTCAGGCGAACGCTTAAACGCTTTCTGAAAGAAAGCGACTTCGGAAGCATAGGCTTTTCTCCAGTAACGATTCCGTGCCTCTCCGGCCTTTTGAGGTCAGCCTGAGGTTCCCCTTCTTGTATATGATTCATGGCGGCTCAGTCACAGGTTTAGGACGGTCGCCAATTATTTTTCACAAAAAATGAAAACGCTTATTGACAAATTGAAAACGGATACATATAATAAGAAGTACAGTATGGTTTCTCTCCACTCCTATCCAACTGTTTGCCTCGAAAATAGGCATGGGCCACTTTGCGAAGTGGTCTTTTTTTTGTTCTCATTTGAGATGAAACGAATCTGTGCTTGCACATCCGAGGCTCACCATCTTCGTTTAAGTCCCCGTTATGGTCGAAGGAACATACATATCGCTATTTTGGCAATTTGGGCAGTTTTGGAGGGGCTAGCGAACATGGGTAACGTTATATGCGGCAAAAAGGCGAGAAATGGTGGTGTACATGCAGAATAGCGATACTCATGTTCCTGACTTCCCTCAAAACGCTCATTTTTCGCTGGATAACGATACGTATGTTCCTTGAGCCTGTGAAGTTCGTGCTCGGCAGTATCGCGTGCTGCCGACTCGTCCGGCCTTCCATCCGTCAAAACTTTAGAAAAGATTTGGAATCCACCCTTGACCTGGTATGGTAAAATAAAGCTGTCTTTTTATTTTTCTGAACCCTCTTGCTTCCATTCCACGGAAATCGGTTAATAATAGATTGGTTTTTTTTCGATTCACCGCAACTTTTTTCTCCCGGTTCGGTACTATGTAATAGTGAGCGTTCAGACATCATCCCGCCATGAGCGGATGTGCGGATACTCGCGAGCTAGCAATCCGAACACGGGATGATCACTCCGAAGGCCAAGGAGGGTCGCTCCACATGTTGGATTCCCAATTGATCCGCGAGATCAAGGATGGCAATATACAGCTGTATTCTGATTTGATGCGTCGTTATCAACGCAAGATTCTGGCTTTCATCTACCATATGCTGAAGAGTGCCGGCATGGAGGCGATGGCCGAGGACTTATGCTCGGAGACGTTTTACAAAGCGTATCGAAGCTTGCATTCGTTCCGGGAGGTGGACGCTTCGTTCTCGACGTGGCTCTACACGATCGCCCGCAACACCGTGCTCAGCGAGCTCCGCAAGCAGAGGTCGGGGAACATCTCCCTGGATGAATCAGGATACATACCGGTAGCGCCGATCGAGACCGTGCCCGAGCAGCAGATGCTGCTCAACGAACGGATGTCGCTAGTAAGGGAAGCTATCAATAATCTGCCCGAGAAACAGCGTTCCGCGCTTATCCTTCGAGAGTATGACCAACTGGAGTACCAGGAGATCGCCGCGATTCTCGGGCAATCGGTCAGTTCCGTCAAATCGTTACTGTTTCGGGCAAGAGCGAGTGTGAAATCTCAGCTGGAGCCGTATTTCGGCGAGACAAGTGCGATAGTGGAGTACGAGGGGATGAAGATAAGATGACATGTGAAGAAGCGCAAGAAAAATTCGCATGGTACTGGGATCTCGCAACCAATGATCCCGACAGGCAGGCGGTCGATCGACATATCTCGGGCTGCGTCTGCTGCAAGGAAGAATTTCGACTGTGGGAGGAGAGCCGGCTGCTCGTCCGTACGCTTGCTTCGGAGCATCAAGTAAGAGCGGTCGAGCTCGAAGCGATGAACCGGCAAGTGATGGAGCGCATCTACAAGGAGCAGCCCCTGGCGCCTCCCCAGCGCAGACCGAGTCGGATGCGGCCTGGCAAGCTGCGCCGGCGGGCAGCGGTGCTGGCCTGCTGCATGATACTGATCGTTGCCGCATTTGCCCAATGGTGGCCGGGCACGGAGTCGACACCTCCGCAAGCCGGGATCATCCAGATGCCCGGGGTGCTCGACGGCAGCGGCGCCACGACCGTCAGCGCGGCTCTGTACGATCATGTGCCGATGGCCAGCATCAGCGATCCGATCCTTCTGCAGATGACGCCAAGCGTATCGCCCTATCTAATCGCGATGTCGGTGGCGGCGCTGCTGCTGACGTTGCTGGCGATGAATTGGCTGCTGCGCACACGAACATGACAAGACTCTCCAGCGTATGGTGCTGGAGGTCTTTCATTTTATAGAGGTTTTTTATCGCAATGAAAGAGGATAGAGAAGGGGTGGTTGCCAAGTGAGGATGGGATGGATACGCCATGGCAGGACGTCGTGGAATGCAGAGGGCAAGATCCAGGGACAGACGGATATTCCGCTAAATGAGGAGGGCACGGCCCAGGCGCGCATGCTGGCCGCTCGGCTGGCGGGAGATGAGCTGCGTTGGGACGCAATCATATCTAGCGATCTGAGACGGGCTCGCGAGACGGCTTGCATCATCTCTGCACGGCTCGGCATACCGCTGCTGCCAGCGGATCACCGGCTGCGCGAACGGGGCTTCGGCGAGATCGAAGGGACGACAGAGCAGGAGCGGCTGGCGCGATGGGGACCGGACTGGCGGCGGACATATGAAGGACAAGAGTCGGATGCAGACGTGACCGCCAGAGGATTGGCATTCATCGCCGATATGCGGGAGCAGGCGCCGCAGCGCAATCTGCTTGTCGTCTCGCATGGCAGCTTCCTGAACCAGCTGTTGCATTCGCTATGCGACGGTCTGGATGACAGCTATATCTGCAATATGTCGTATTCCATTGTCGAGCTGCAGGAGGGGGCATGGGTTTCGTTGCTTCATAATTGCGCGCTGCACTTGCAGAGCGATTTCGGCGGACACGTTTAAGATTTTGCTTTTTTCCTATACTGGTAGTAACAGCGCCAGGGAGGGATGAAGATGAAGCTCGCCGAGATGCTGGGCTATGCCGACATCGAACAGTTGAACCGGATCGCCGATCAATATCAGCTGCAATGCAACACGCACTCCAAAAACGAGTTGATCCAATCGATCCTTGCGGCGATTCAGCGCAAAGAAGCCGTCAAGCGGCAATTGTCTGAATTATCGCTCTCGGAACGTCGATTTCTGAGCACGCTGTTATTCGATAGCCGATATGCTTTTAGTCAGGAGGAGCTGGTCGCCCGGGTCCAGCAAGGACGGTTCGACGAAGAGACGAGCAGCGGACAGGAGACGGAGACGGCGACCGGTCGTAAGCGTGCGACCAAGCAGCCGAAGGCAGGCAAGCGGAAGACACGCAAGGAAGCGGCCGCGCCGCCGCCCGGTCCACGCTCGACGATCGTCAAGTTCAAGCAGGCGGGCTGGCTCTTCAACGGGGTGTCTGGGGCGTCGCGGTATCTCTTCCACGTCCCGACAGACCTCCGGGATCGATTCCGCGACGAGATGTCGACGGCGATGCGCGAGCATCTGCTGTACATCGACGAGCCGGACGGCTTCCGAGACGAGCAGCAACTGCTGGCCGAGGATGTGCTGACGCTGCTCCGCTATGTCCGTCAGCATGAGCCGACGCTCACGGCCGAAGGGTTCATGTACAAGCGCAGCATCCTGCAGCTGCTAGAGGCGATGCATATCCTCGAGGAGCCGCCGGCCCGCGGCGCCTGGCGCTTCGGCTACGGGCGGCGGATGAAGGATTATCCGAACCGGCTGTCCTTCATCTACGATTATGCGTTTTATCAGCAGCTGCTCGTGGAGGATGGTCAGCAGCTGCGGATCTCGCCGCAGGGCGAGACGATGCTGGCGAGCCGCGCCTTGCCTGAGCCCACCGAGCTGTATCGGTTCTGGCTGAGGCTGTACAAGGGAGCGGTGCCCAATATTTTGACGTTGGCGAACTGGGTGCATGACCTGGCGGATCGCTGGGTGACGACCGCTTCGCTGGCTGGACAGCTGCTCCCTTATATCAAGCCCTTCTATTATGATAGCGCTGTGGATGTGCTGGAGAATCGCGTACTCGGGATGATGATGCATCTCGGACTGCTGCGGATCGGCGAGCATCGCGAGTGCGGTTCAGTCGTGCGGATGACGGCAGTCGGGCACGCGGTCGTCGCGGGCGTCTATGTCGCCGACCAAGATCGCATCGAGCTTGCGCCCCCCGTCGGCCGTCGCAATTGACAACGGTTGATGCGCCTGGTAGAATGACCTCCACATTCGAGCTACCAAGGAGGTCTACCCATTGCTTATCCCTTATCAAGGCAAGCTGCCGCAGATCGACCCTTCAGTCTATGTCGCAGAAGGGGCCAAGCTGATAGGCGATATCGAGATCGGCGCGCAGAGCACAGTCTGGTTTAACGCCGTGCTGCGGGGCGACCTGGCGCCGATCCGTATCGGCAGCCGCTGCAATATCCAGGACGGGGTCGTCGGTCACGTCAATACGTCGCAGCCGCTGCTGCTGGAGGACGAGGTGTCCGTCGGTCACGCTGCGATCATCCATGGCTGCAGCATAGGCAAGGGTACATTAATCGGCATGGGGGCTATCGTACTGAACGGAGCGGACATCGGTGAATATGCTTTAATAGGAGCAGGAGCCATCGTCACGGAGCATCGGGTCATCCCGCCGTACACGCTGGCGCTCGGCTCTCCCGCCAAGCCGGTCCGCGAGTTGACGGAAGCCGATCTGTTGCGGATGAAGGCCACATGGGAGAGCTACGTTCTCAAAGGCAAGGAGTATAGCGGCATATAACTAACATCTGCTGTCTACACAACAATCTGGCTTGGCTTTAACCCGGTCTGGAGGTGCATGTATCCTATGGACAGAATGAAAGTCACGTACGAGGCGATGCTGGGGCTTGCCGCTGAGATGGTGTTGGACGACGCCGTCCACCGTTTCAATAAGGAGCGAATACAGCAGGAGATCGATCAGGCGCTGGCGGCAGGGGACAAGGATACGTTTCGCCGACTCGCCGAGCAATGGAAATCGCTGAGTCGGAATTAACAAGTCACATCGCATCGTCCGGGCTTGCATGTGTTATCTCTTGACGAGAAAACGCATGCAAGCCCTTTTGCCTTGAGGCGGGGCTTCATGATACGATAGGTGAAAAACAGACAGGGGAAAGAGCATGAAATTCAGCGAGATGACAGAAGAGCAATGGCAGGAAAACGGCATCTATTATGATACTTGTCTGCTGCCCGTAACCGGACTGGCGGGCGGGGAGGACCCGGTGACAACGACAGCGGCGCTGGAGCGTCTGGCGGATGCGATCGATCTCGTCGAGGTGCCGTTCAAGGGCCGCGTCGTCATCTATCCGGCTTATCATTACTGGCGAGACGAAGACCTGCCGCAGCTGGCGCGACTCTGTCGCGCGCTCAAGGAGGGCGAAGCGGGATTCAAGCATGTCATTCTGACGAGCGGCGTCCGGCTGACCGCGCTTGACGAGGCCGGGGCAGACCTGACCTTTATGCCTGACGAGCAAGGCGCTCTGCCTGCTGCGCAGCAGGTGCGCGACGTCGTGATGGGACATTGGTCACGAAGCCGCGCGCAGACCTCCTGACGGACAGGCCTCGGAACGTATGAGAAACGTATAAAGCAGCTGTTACGTGGGAAGCTATATTCCAGAGAAGGCCAATTGTGACAAAACGTCAACAAATTCAGAGTGTATTTTTGTACATCGACTTAAATCGACCGGCTCATTCTTGACGCTCATGTGGACCTGAGCTATTATAAGTAATGTCCTAGTTCGTTGTGTTTTGTCTACATAACAGAACACAAGATACGGTTGCCAAGGGGGGTAGAACAGAAGATGGAAGAAAAGAAACGCACACATATGCCAGATGAAGAGCGTCAACGTGAGGCCGCGCATCAGCCTGTCCGTCGCAAGGAAATGTCGCGACGCCAGTTTCTGTCATATACACTCGGTGGCGCCACGGCATTTATGGGCGTCGGAGCCGTGCTGCCGATGATTCGTTTTGCCGTTGACCCGCTGCTGATGCCAAAGGCGGAAGGGACATTCGTCAAGGTCGTCGAGGAGAGCAGCATAACGGACGAGCCGCAGGAGTTCCGCTTTGAGATCAACCAGGTTGACGGTTGGTACGAGAGCACGCCGGAGCTGACCGCCTGGATCTCCAAAGGATCCGATGGCCAGATCTTCGCACTGTCTCCGATCTGTAAGCATTTGGGCTGTACGATCAACTGGAATTCGCAAAACGACAATCAATACTTTTGTCCTTGTCATGAAGCGAAGTATGACCAAGACGGCAAAAACCTCAAGGTTGCGCCGAGTCCGCTCGACGAGTATGAGGTCGAGATTCGGGAAGGCGTCGTATATCTCGGTCCACTGAAGGCAAACACAAGAGTCTAATAAGGGGGGCGTAGAATCAGATGTTTAAAGGGATATACAACTGGATCGACGATCGTCTTGATATAACGCCTATGTGGAGGGACGTCGCGGATCATGAGGTGCCTGAGCACGTCAATCCGGCCCACCACTTCTCCGCCTTCGTGTATTGCTTCGGCGGGCTGACGTTTTTTATCACGATCATTCAGATCCTCTCCGGGATGTTCCTGACGATGTACTATGTGCCGGATATCATCAATGCTTATGCAAGCGTTGACTACCTGCAGCACAAGGTCGCCTTCGGCGCCATCGTTCGCGGTATGCATCACTGGGGCGCAAGTCTTGTTATCGTTATGATGTTCCTGCATACCCTGCGCGTTTTCTTCACCGGTTCGTACAAAGCGCCGCGTGAGATGAACTGGGTTGTAGGCATGCTGATTTTCTTCATTATGCTCGGTCTGGGCTTCACCGGCTACCTGCTGCCTTGGGATAACAAAGCCTACTTTGCAACAAAGGTCGGCATGCAGATTGCGGAGTCTGTCCCTTATATCGGCGTCTATGTGAAGGAGCTTATGCAGGGCGGCGAGATTGTCGGCGCGCAGACGCTGACGCGATTCTTCGCGATTCACGTCTTCTTCCTGCCTGGCGCTCTGCTGGCGATGCTGGCGGCACACTTTATCATGATCCGCAGACAAGGCATTTCCGGACCACTATAGACGAAAGGAGGATTCCTCATGGCGCATGGCCACAAATCCACAGAAAAAGTCGTGTACGTTGGCGATTCCCGCGTCCGCAAGGGCACGATGCCGAATACGCCAGTCGATTACACTGCTTTTCCTGGGAAGTCCGAGGCATTCATCCCTAACTTTCTGTTGAAAGAATGGATGGTCGGTGTAGTTGCGCTGGTCGGATTCCTCGTGCTGACGATTGCGCATCCGGCGCCGCTCGGCTATCCAGCCGACCCGACGAATGCCAGCTTTATCCCGATGCCGGACTGGTACTTCCTGTTCCTGTATCAATTACTTAAATACCCGTACGTATCCGGCGACTATGTCGTGCTCGGTACGATGGGCATACCGGGCGTAGCGTTCGGAGCGCTCCTGCTCGCACCGTTTCTCGATACGGGCAAGGAACGCCGCTTTTACAAGCGTCCGATTGCAGCTTCCTTGATGATTTTGTCTGTCCTCGCTTGCGTATACTTGACCAAGGTTTCTTGGGATCACTACCAGCATCAGCTGGAGATCAATCATGTAACGCCAGAGCATATCGATCGTGCCGAGAAGGCAAGACAGGCGTTCGAGGCTGGCAAGCCACGGCCGAATCCGATTCAGCAGGCTGGCGCAGCCGAAGTGCCGATCGTCGATGCCGACGATCCGGCGATGGAGCTCGCAGCTACTTGTCTGCAGTGTCACGGTACCGACATGAAAGGCCAGGGCAGCATTCCATCGCTGCGCGGCGTCGGCGACCATCTCTCGCAGGAAGAGATCGCTGATATCATCACCAACGGTCGAGGCGCCATGCCGGCGCAGGCCGACAAGCATTCTGCCGAAGAGATCGAGCAGATCGCTGCTTGGCTCGCCAAGCAGAAGGCAGAGGCTGGCGAATAATACGATGCATGAACCTGACTCGCAACTGCGGTCAGGTTCTTCTTTTACAGAGGAGCGTGCGAGGTGTCGATATCATTTTTTTGGAGCCGGGCGCTGCTGACGAGTCGCCCTTTCCTGTGGCTGATCTTCATCGTCAATCTGCTTGGTACGATCTACGGGTATATGTGGTATGGCAATCAGCTCGTCTATACGGCAGCCAATCATCCGCTCTGGCAGCTCGTGTTTGTGCCCGACAGTCCGACAGCCAGCCTCTTCTTCACGATCGCGCTGCTCTATCTGCTCTACCCGCCGAAGCGGCCATCGCGTCTGGCTCGCGGACTGCGGATGCTGATCGAGGCGCTGGCTGTCGCCACCTCGGTCAAGTATGGCGTCTGGGCAGTGGCGATGATCTTCGCAGGTTATGCGCAAGGCAATGCGCTCGGTTGGCAGGATTGGATGCTCGTCCTCTCGCATCTCGGGATGGCGTTCGAGGCGCTGCTTTATGTACGATTCATGACCTTTGGTCGCGTAGCGCTGCTCGCGGCAGGGGGCTGGCTGCTGCTCAACGATACGCTCGATTATACCTATGGCATCTTCCCGTGGCTGCCCAAGGTGTTGCAGGATGATCTGCCGGCGATCCAGATGTTCACGATTGGTCTGTCGATCGCCAGCATCCTGCTCGCTTGGATCTTCCTGCTCATTGCGCACAGGAGCAGGGCGGGAGGAACCCCAACCCAGTCCCTGTCATAATCGCTCCGATCCCCCCATAGGATGATATGGGGGGATGTCCTATGAGAAGGCAAGGTCTGGGATGGATCATGTGGACGGCCATCATGGTCGCAGCCATCACAGGGGTGACGATCTTTACATCAGCCGAGTCCCGGGCGACGGCCCCGGCGGCGAGCCCCGACCAGCTGTCGGAAGCGGCCCAGGCGCTCTATCGGTCGGCCGCAGAGGGCAACCGGCAGCTCGTCTATCAACAAGTGCAGCGGCTCAGACAGAAGGCGGCGGATCCGCAGCTGAGAGCGGTCGGACAAGCCGAGGGCTGGCAGGAGGTCGATAACGTCCTGAGCGAGCTGACGACGCGTCTGCAAGGGCGGGGCAGCGTCTATGAGGTGAGACTTGCGAGCGCTCGTCTGTCGCTTGCCTTCGATGCGCTGAGCGGCGGAGCTGAGGCAGCCTGGCGCTCCTACTATCCGGTCATCCGGGACGACATCAGCCGACTCAATAAGGCGTGGCATCGTCAGACGGAGGACTATGCGACAGCGGCGCTTGCCGTCGCGCGCGGGATGCGAGAGCATTATCGGATGATCGAGGCGGCAGCACTCCTCCAACAGCAGTCCGGACAGGTGCATGCGCTGGAGATGTCGTTACATTATATAACTTCGCAGCTCGAGCAGGCCGAGCGAGACCAACGCCGGTACACCTCGGTGTCGAGATCGATCCATGCGCTCTCCGATACTGTGGATCGCCTCTTCGAGCGGCCGGTCGACAGCGTGCCTGATCCCGTCATCTTCATCGACAGAGGCAAGATGCCGCTGCGCTTCATCTTCCTGCTCGGCGTGCTGATCGTCGCTGTGCTGCTCTATGCCGGCTGGCAACGGTATATCTATGATCGCAATCGCTACACGGGGTCGTGAGGGGGAGCGACTCTTGCTAGCAAAGGGCCTGAACGCGGATATGCGCGCTCAGGCTTCTGTGCGTTTCAGCGCTGGTCGCCCTTTAGCCTGGCCGGAAACCTTCGCCGACCACATCATGCACGTCGTGGATGACGATAAAAGCAGTCGGATCAGTTTCTCGGACAAGTCGCTTCATCTTGCGAATCTCGTGGCGAGCGACGACGCAATAAACCATTTCCCGACTCTGTCCAGTGAAGGCGCCTACGGCTGGCAGCAGCGTAGCGCCGCGCTCCAGCCCGCTGCCGATGGCCGCTGCGACCGTGGTCCCTTGTGAGGTGATGACGGTGAAGGCGCGTGCCGCATAGGCGCCCTCCTGCACATAATCGATCAGCTTGGAGCCTATGAAGACAGCGACGAGCGTATACAGCACCTTCTCCATCGGAATGTAGAGCAGCGAGAGCGAGATGATGAGCGTGTCAAGCACAAGGATGATCTGTCCCATGCTCCAGCCTAGTCTCGCCGAGACGATGCGGGCGATGATGTCGGCGCCGCCTGTCGTACCGCCGAAACGGAAGACGATGCCGAGCCCGAGCCCGATCGTCACGCCGGCATAGAGCGAGGCGAGCATATAATCGGTAGACGTAGCGAACGTTGCAAGCCATCCTGCAGCGATTCCGTGCTCCATTACAGCGAGCGAGCCGGAGAGCGAGAGCACGCCAAT
This sequence comes from Paenibacillus sp. 598K, assembly GCF_003851045.1. GTDB lineage: Bacteria > Bacillota > Bacilli > Paenibacillales > Paenibacillaceae > Paenibacillus_D. Next base: position 191,460 of record NZ_BFBX01000011.1, read on the forward strand.
AATCGTATAGATCATCTGACGCCAGCCCAGCGCATAGATGCCCAGCGCGAACAAAGGAAGGTTGAGCAGCAGCGTGGACAGCGACAAACGCCACCCGAAGGCATAGTTGAGCAGGAGCGAAATGCCTGTGACGCCGCCCTCCATCAATTGGTTCGGCAAAATAAATACATGCAGGCCGAACGCATAGACTGCTGTCCCGCATATAATGGCCACAGCGGTGCCAAAGGCAGCTGCAATTCGATGAAGCATAACATCCAACGTCCTCTCTTTGTTCTAGGTCCGGTTATAGTCTCGCTTAGTATGCGCCTTGCATCCACGTTTGAAGCACTATTGTCTTCAAGCAAGCTTTACGTTAACATATGGAGTGATACTGCCTGAGGAAAGCAGAGGGGAACCGATGTCCGAGAAATCGCTGGCGATGATCCAGAAGGAAGTCGACGATTATATCTCGCAGTTCAAGGAAGGCTACTTCAGCCCGCTGGCGATGCTGGCGCGGATGAGCGAGGAAGTCGGAGAACTGGCCAGAGAAGTAAATCACAGTTACGGCGAGAAGCCGAAGAAGCGCGAGGAAGCCGACAACTCCATCGAGATGGAGCTCGGCGATATTTTGTTCATCCTCGCTTGCTTTGCCAACTCGCTTGGCATAGATCTGACAGAGGCGCATGACAAGGTCATGCACAAGTTCAACACGAGGGACGCCGCCCGCTGGACGAGAAAAGACGAACCGTAAGCCGTCGCCGAACATATGCTGTATCACTTCTGTACGATAAGGAGGGATGCAGATGAACGGCGACGAAGCGATCAAAAAAGCTTACGAATCGATCCTGGGCGGAGACTTCGAACAAGCGGAGTCGTGGTTCGAGCAGGCGATCGCTGCGGCCCCCGAGCGCGCAGACTATCATTACCGCTGCTCGCTCACATGCGCTCGCAGCGCCAAATGGAGCAAGGCAAAGCATCATGCGGAGGAAGCGGTCCGGCTCGATGGAGATCAGCAGGAGTACAGATACCATCTGGACACGGTCAGCGCTCGTATGCTGGCGCTGGATGCGGCACAACGGCTGGAGCTGGACCCGCAGCCGCTGGACGAAGCGATCGGGCTCCTGGAGCAAGCGCTCGAGCTGGATCCGCTGCAAGCGGATGCCTATCTGCTGCTCGGCGCGGCATTGGCCGAGGGGGCGAGATATGCCGAGGCGGCAGCCTGTATGAGGCGCCTGCTCGCGCTTGATCCACAGCATGATCCCGGACGCAGGCTGTATGCCGAATACAGACGAAAGAATCGAACCGCCCTGTCTCGCGCAGGGAGGCCAATACGGAGAAGGAACAGGTGATCGAGTCATGTCAGAAGCAATCAAAGTAGCAGTAACCGGAGCAGGCGGCCGTATGGGCCGCGAAGTCGTCAAAATGGTATTGGAAGATGAAGCGTTGACCCTGGCGGCCGCGGTCGATCCGTCCGCGGGCCCGATCGATGCCGGCTCGCTCGTGGGCAAGCCGGCATGCGGCGTAATCGTGAGCAACGATCTTGAGTCTGCGCTGCGCGAATCGGGCGCCCAGGTGCTCGTCGACTTCACAATCCCGCAGGCGGCTTATAGCAACACTGTGACCGCGATCACGTGTGGTGTTCGTCCAGTCGTTGGGACAACCGGCTTCTCGCCGGAGCAGATCGAAGAGTTGGACAAGCTGTGCCAGGACGCCGGGATCGGCGGTCTGATCGCGCCTAACTTCTCGATCGGCGCGCTGCTTATGATGAAATTCGCCGCGGAAGCGGCCAAATATATGCCTCATGTCGAGATTATCGAATATCATGGCGATCAGAAGCTCGATGCGCCATCCGGCACGTCGATCAAAACCGCCGAGATGATCGCTCAGACGCGGGAGGAGCTGCGGCAGGGCAATCCGAAGGAAGAAGAGATTATCGAAGGTTCAAGGGGCGGCTACTACAACGGCTTCCGCATTCATAGCGTGCGTCTGCCGGGCGTTTTTGCCCAGCAAGAGGTTATCTTCGGCGGCAATGGGCAGACGTTGAAGATCCGCCACGACTCTTATGAGCGTGCAGGGTACATGCCGGGCGTCAACGTGGCCGTCAAAAAAGTGCTCGGCTACACCGGCATGATCTATGGCTTCGAGCACTTGCTGGACTAATTGAACGGACGACCAGGGAAGCGGACAGGGGAGAGAAGCAGATGAACATCGCATTTATCGCGCATGACCGCAAGAAAGAAGAAATGGTAAACTTCGTCATTGCATACGAACCGGTATTTAAGCAAAATCATACGTTATACTCGACGGGTACGACTGGCACGCGTATCATGGAGCAGACGTCGTTGAAGATTCACCGCTTCATGTCGGGGCCGCTGGGCGGCGACCAGCAGATCGGCGCGATGGTTGCGCAAAATGAGATGGATCTGATCATCTTCCTGCGCGATCCGTTGATGGCGCAGCCTCACGAACCGGATATTATCGCCCTCCTGCGGCTATGCGACGTGCAGGGGATACCGGTAGCGACCAATGTCGCTACCGCCGAGCTGCTGGTCAAAGCGCTGCAGCGCGGGGACTTCGCATGGCGGGAGCTTGTCCACAAGTACAAGCCCGGCGAGGAGCTGTCGTGACGGCCGCAGAGCTGGACATCCTCGCGTTCGGCGCGCATCCCGACGATGTCGAGATCGGCATGGCCGGCACGATCGCCAAGCAGATAGAGGCCGGCAGTCGGGTCGGCATCTGCGATCTGACGCAGGCGGAGATGTCGTCCAATGGCACCGTGGAGCTGCGGCAGCAGGAAGCTGCAGCAGCCTCCGCGGTGCTTGGTCTATCCGCGAGGAGCACGCTGGCCTTGCCGGACCGGGGGCTCGACGGCTCGCCGCAGCAGCTCGCGGCGGTGACGGCCGAGATCCGCAAGCATCGTCCGCGTATCGTGTTCGCGCCGTACTGGAAGGACCGGCATCCGGATCATGTGGCGTGCAGCGCCCTGATCGAGCAAGCCGTCTTCAACGCCAAGCTGCGCCGCTACTTGCCGTCACTGGCGCCGGTGACGGTAGAGCAATTGATCTTCTATTATATTAACGATGTCGAGTCGGTCGGCCTGATGGTCGACGTCAGCGAGCAGTACGAGCAGAAGCGGCAGGCGCTGCGCTGCTACCGCTCGCAGTTCGACAGCGCGGCTGCGGGAGAGGACCGTGTAGCGACGCCGCTTACCGGAGCTTACGTAGACAACGTCGAAGCGCGAGATCGGCTGCTTGGCGCACAGCGCGGCTGGACGTTCGCCGAAGGCTTCGCCGTGAAGCGACCGCATCCGATTCATTTATTCTAGGCTGCGCCAATATATATAAGAGCAATCATTAGACGGCGAAAGAAGCCGGCAAAAAAATGAGGTGTCATACGTAATGGCGAAGCCGCTCAAAATCGGCATTACTTGCTATCCTACCTTGGGAGGCTCGGGTGTCGTAGCGACAGAGCTTGGCAAGCTGCTGGCCGAACGGGGCCACGAGATTCATTTTATAACGCATAGCATCCCGTTTCGGCTCGGCAAATTCCGCAAAAATATCTACTATCACGAAGTCGAAGTGAATGATTATTACGTATTCCGCTATCCGCCCTATGATCTGTCGCTCGCCAGCAAGATGGCGCAGGTCGCGAAGATGCAGAAGCTCGATTTGCTGCATGTTCACTATGCGGTGCCGCATGCGATCTGCGCCTTCCTGGCCAAGCAGATGATGGGCAACGGGCTGAAGACGGTCACGACGCTGCACGGCACCGATATTACCGTGCTCGCCCAGGACGAATCGCTCAAGGATATGATTCGGCTCGGCATCCTGCAGAGCGATGCGGTGACGGCCGTGTCGGGCGATCTGATCAAGGAGACGCGGGAGCTCCTCGATATTACGCAGCCGATCGATCTGACGTACAACTTCGTCGACAAGCGGATCTATTATCCGCGCGATATCCGTTCGCTGCGGGCCGACTACGCGCGGCCAGAGGAGAAGATCCTCATGCATATCTCCAACTTCCGCCCGGTGAAGCGGGTGGGCGACGTGATCGATATCTTCGCCCGGGTCCGCGAGACGATGCCGGCGAAGCTGCTGCTCGTCGGCGAAGGTCCGGATCTGACGCGCATCCAGTGCAAGGTGGAGGAGATGGGGCTGGCAGAGAGCGTCCATTATATGGGCAAGCAGGACGACGTCGCTCAGGTGATCTCGCTCGCCGATCTGATGCTGCTGCCTTCGGAGAAGGAGAGCTTCGGGCTGGTGGCGCTGGAGGCGATGGCCTGCGGGGTGCCGACGATCGGCTCGCAGGCAGGGGGCATCCCCGAGCTGGTGACCGACGGGGAGACGGGATATCTGTCGCCGATCGGCGATACGGCGTCGATGGCGGCCAACAGCATCCGGCTGCTACAGGACCCGCAGCTGTACGAGCGGTTCCGCGAGGCTTGTCTGGATCGGGCTCGCACGCGCTTCTGCAACGACCGCATCACTTCGGAGTATGAGCAAATCTACTACCGCGTGCTGGGGCTGGAAGCGCCTGTCCCGGTGACTGCCTGTTACGAGTAAGGAATGGAGGGGAGTCCATGATCGGAAATGAACTGATGCGGATGGCGTTGCCGATCCTGGACGCGCTCAATCGCGAGTATGAGGCTGTGTTCGTCGGCGGCTGCGTGCGCGATCTGCTGCTAGGCGATGACGTGACCGATGTCGATATCGCTACCTCGGCGCTGCCGGAGCAGGTGATGGCGTTATTCCCCCGGACGCTGCCGACCGGTCTGCAGCACGGCACCGTCACTGTCGTTACAGAGCAGGGGCATTATGAAGTGACTACCTACCGCAAGGAATCCGCCTATGAGCAGTTCCGGCGTCCCGGCAGCGTCGAGTTCATTCCGAGCCTCACCGAGGATTTGCGGCG